>NZ_CAJEWD010000007.1 GCF_903994045.1 Jeotgalicoccus meleagridis | reverse complement strand
GTGGGCGTGGGTTGGGTTGGGTTGGGTTATAATTTTGGATTTTTCTGGGTGGAAAAATTTTGTTGGCGTTTATCTGGACTATGAGCGGCGCTCATTGTACCGATAGCGTGTTATCTGGACTTCGTCGTGTGCTCATTGTCCTGATAGCGCGTTACCTGGACTTCGTCGTGCGCTCATTGTCCTGATAAGCGTTTACCTGGACTTCGTCGAGTCCTCATTGTCCTGATAAGCCGTTATCTGGACTTCGTCGAGTGCTCATTGTCCTGATAGCGCGTTACCTGGACTTCGTCGTGTTCTCATTGTCCTGATAAGCCGTTACCTGGACTTCGTCGTGTCTTCATTGTACTGATAGCATAAATAAACTGGACATTAAGTGCCAAAATTTCAAAATTAATGGACATCTAGTCCTCTATCTGTTTTACATAAGGACAAAGACGGATCTTTCCAAAAAAATCTAGACTCCGGAGGACTATGAGTAACTCTCATTGAACCGCTAGCACCTTCGGAGGACTATGAACAACTCTCATTGAACCGCCAACACCCCCGGAGGACTATGAACAACTCTCATTGAACCGCCAACACTCCAACCACCAGCAAACATCATCACAGCTTCTCTACTCATATACCCTATCCGAAAAAAGAAAAAAGGCAAACTCTAAATAAGAGTTTGCCTTGAACTTTATTGTTCAGAGAAGAATTGATACAGTGCTGTTAGTTCTTCATCAGCTACTTGGTCTGTTGAGAACGCTGGCATTGAACCTTTACCATCACGAACTGTTGTTGTGAAGTCTTCTTCAGATAGTGAAGTACCTGCTAAAGCTGGACCCATTGCACCTGAGAAGTCTTGACCGTGACATGATGCACAGTTGTCGCGTGCAATGCCTTCAGCGTCGACGTCACCGCTTGAAGCACCTTCTTCAGAAGATTCTTCTGAGTCTCCACCTTCAGATTCTTCAGACTCACCTGAATCTGCTGTTTCTTCACTTGTTGTTTCCTCACTAGCAGTATCTTCCTCACCACTACCGCTACCAAGGTGATAAATCATCACTGGAACAATTAAAAGTACAATAATAACCGGAATTAACCAATATAAATTAGAGGTACCTTTACCACTCTTTGTTTCGTTTTTGTCGATGTAGCGAGGTTGACCATCGACTTTTTTACCAGTTTGACGTTTCTTATCGCTCATTATCGTTTACCCCCCATATAATTCTATCACTACTATTATACACATAAATATCGAAGCATGAAGTAGTAATTTTAAATTATTTACCAGATACTTTACTTAATGCACTATCAAAGGCTCTGATGGTTGTTTCTATATCTTCTTTAGTGTGGGCTGTTGACAAGAACATACCTTCGAACTGTGATGGCGGTAAGTAGACGCCTTCGTTTAGGAGGGCCTGGTACATATTTCTAAAGAGTTCTAAGTCACTTGTGTTAGCTGAATCAAAGTCTACTACAGGACCTTCAGTTAAGAAGAAGCCGATCATTGAGCCTGCACGGTTAACTGTGATGGGTTTATCGTGTTTAGCAAATACTTCTTTTAGACCTTTCTCAAGTTCGTCAGCAAGTGCGTTGAAATCTTCGTAGCTCTCAGGAGAGAGTTGTTTTAAAGTTTCTAATCCTGCGCTCATCGCTAATGGGTTACCTGATAAAGTACCCGCTTGATAGATGTCACCGCTTGGTGCGATATTTTCCATAATATCTTTTCTACCACCGTAAGCACCGACTGGGAGTCCACCACCGATAACTTTACCAAGACAAGTTAAGTCAGGTGTAATACCAAAGTAGCCTTGGGCACAGTTGTAACCCACTCTAAAGCCTGTCATAACTTCATCAAAAATCAGTAAAGTGCCATTTTCTTCTGTAATATCACGAACAAATTGAAGGTAGCCATCAAGTGGTGGTACAACCCCCATATTACCTGCAACTGGTTCCATAATCACTGCGGCAATATCGTCTCCGAATTTTTCAAAGGCTTCTTTTAAGCTTTCTTGATCATTATAAGGAACAGTAATGGTATTTTTTGCTGTACCTTCTGGGACTCCTGGAGAGTCTGGGAGTCCAAGTGTTGCTACACCTGAACCTGCTTTAATTAAGAGCGAGTCACTATGACCGTGGTAGCAGCCTTCAAATTTAAGTATTTTTTCTCTACCAGTGTAACCACGTGCGAGGCGTAAAGCTGCAAGTGTCGCTTCAGTACCTGAAGACACCATACGGACCATTTCGATAGATGGCACACGTTCAATTACAAGTTCTGCCATCTTAGTTTCTAATTCGGTTGGTGCACCAAAAGAAGTCCCTTTAGCAGCCGCTTCTTGAACCGCTTGAACGACCTTATCGTTAGCATGACCTAAAATTAATGGCCCAAAACTTAAGGAGTAATCAATATATTCATTACCATCGACATCATAGAGTTTTGAACCCTTAGCATGGTCGATAAAGAGAGGATGATCTCCGACAGATTTAAACGCTCTTGCTGGAGAGTTCACCCCACCAGGCATGACTTCTACTGCTTCTTTGTATAGTGCTTTTGACTTATCGTACATTTATATCTCTCCCTTATTTATTTTCTCAGCTAATTCTTTAGCGAAATAAGTAATGATCATATCTGCACCGGCACGTTTCATGGAAATCATTTGTTCGGCGATCACTTCTTCATCTAGGAGTCCCATATCAATTGCCGTTCTTGTCATGGCATACTCCCCACTCACATTATAAGCAACAACTGGTAAGTTAGACTCATTTCTTACATCTCTGATGATGTCTAGATACGACAAGGCAGGTTTAACAATCATCATATCTGCACCTTCAAGTTCATCTGATTCTAATTCACGTAGAGCTTCTAGACGGTTAGCAGGGTCCATTTGATAAGTACGACGGTCACCAAAAGATGGTGTGGATTCTGCAGCATCTCTAAACGGTCCGTAGAATTTAGAGGCGTATTTGATACCATAAGACATGATTGGAATATGACTAAAGCCCGCTTCATCTAGGCCTTGTCTAATGTGAGCGACAAAACCATCCATCATATTAGATGGTGCAATAATGTCTGCACCAGCTTTTGCTTGTGAGACAGCCGTTTGGACTAAAAGCGGTAATGACGCATCATTATCCACATCTTTCGTCACTGGATCAATTAAGCCACAGTGGCCATGATCTGTGTATTCACATAGGCAAGTATCGAGTATGACTAAGAGCTCAGGGTAAAGTTGTTTTGATAAACGACATGCTTCTTGAACAATACCATGGTCGTGGTAAGCACCACTTCCTTCAGGGTCTTTATGGTTTGGAATTCCAAAGAAGACCACACTCTTAATTCCAAGTTTAACCACTTCATCGAGTTCTTCTTTTAAAAGGTTTAAGGAGATTTGGTAGATCCCCTTCATAGATGGTATTTCAGCTTTGACATCTGGCTTTTCAACGACAAAAATCGGGTAGATTAAGTCTTCTGTTCTCAGGTGAGTTTCACGTACCATATCTCTCATAAAGCTTGTTCTTCTTAAACGACGATGTCTATCAAAATTCATTTCCCAATACGCTCCTTAATATAATTAATCATATCTTCTAAAGTCTCATGCTCCGGCGTTCGTGCATAAAGACCATATGATTTCAGTTTACTCTCTGTCACGTGACCAATAGCGACAATCTCTAGGTCTTTTAAATCTTCTGGTGTAAAGCGAGTCATCAAGGCCTCTACCGCTGAAGGCGAAGACAAGGTCAGAAAGTCTATATTTGCTAGATGGTCTTTTATCATCGATAAACTTTCTTCTTTAGCCTCAGGATAATAGAGTGGAATTTCTGTCACATTAGCCCCAGCATTCCTCATATAATCTCGCATGAGGGGTCTTTTATCCCGACTAGCCGGATAGAGTATGTCCTGCCCTTTTGTAATTTCAACTTCTTCTATAAAGCCTTCTTGAGTAAATTGACGCGGTTCAAAATCAATTTTTAAACCGTGTGATTCCAAGGCTTCTGAAGTCTTCTTACCGATGCTTGCGATACGGTCGACATTTAAGTCCTTAAAATACGGACTGAGATAGTCGACCGTTTTTTTAGAAGTCATGACGAGTAAATCATAATGTTGTTTTAATAAGTCTGTATCAAAGTCCATCATCTTCGTTTGAATTAAAGGACAATGGACAATATTTAAGTCCTCATCTTGAAGTTGACATTTCATCTGAGTGACAAAAACAGTTGTTTTATTTTTCATTGTTAATCATGTCGATAATATCTTTAGCACCCATTTTTTCCATTTCATCAGCAACTAAGTTACCGAGTGTTTCTGGATCTTCGTGTGATTTTTTAACGACATATCTTTCATTGCCATCTTCTGACATAATTAAACCAGTTAAATATAGCTCTCCGTCTTCTAGAGTTGCATATCCACCAATCGGTACTTGGCAAGAACCATCCATGCGTTTTAAGAAGGTACGTTCTGCATTTGTACATAAGGCTGTTTCTTCTGAATGCACAGCTTGCAACATATCGATAAGCTCTTGGTCATCACTTCTCACTTCAATTCCAAGCGCCCCTTGGGCGATTGCCGGAATGAAATCTTCAGGTTCAAAATATTCAGTGACGACATTGTCTGACCAACCCATACGTTTTAAGCCAGCAGCAGCTAAAAGAATCGCGTCGTATTCACCGGACTCCATCTTCTTAATACGCGTATCGATATTCCCGCGTACCCATTTAACTGTAATGTCATCTCTAATTGCTTTTAACTGAGCTGCACGACGAAGGCTCGACGTTCCAATGACACTGTCTTTAGGCAAATCCTTAAAAGATACTTTATTATTAGATAAAAAAGCATCTCTCATATCTTCACGTTCAGGCACACATGCAATACTAAAGCCGTCAGGTAGCACACTTGGTACGTCTTTTAGACTGTGAATCGCCATATCAATTTCCTTATTAGAAAGTGCTGTTTCGATTTCTTTAACGAAAAGTCCCTTTCCTCCAACTTTAGACAGCTGAACGTCTACGATGCGATCCCCTTTAGTGACGATCTTTTTTATCTCTACTTCAAGTTCGGGGAATTTATCTTGTAGTTTTTTAATAAATTGCTTGGACTGTGTTAATGCGAGTCCACTTTGACGGGATCCGACAACAATTTTTCTCATAATTAACTCTCCTTATAATGACCATAAATGAAAATTTGAAAACTCTGAGATAACGAGGTAGTTGATCATGACTAAGGCAAACAAGATAATGTTAGACTTAGCAAATCGCCTCATATTACCGTTTAACTTCATCTCAGTTAAAATCAAGGCATACAAAATGATGAGCATGACTGTGCCGATGACCTTCAGATCTAAAAAGACATGATATCCAATAATCTGTATACCCCAGACAATGCCTATTATAATAGAGATTACCATGAAGAGCATACCGATAAAGGCCAGCCTAATCATTAATTTTTTTGCTGTTTCTACACTAAAGAGTGAAAAGAAAGAACGGTTAAAGTCTTTCTTTCTTAAATTCCGCTCTTGGATTAAGAAAGTCACTGCGTGTATCATCGATATAAAAAAGATTGCATAAGCAATCAAAGCACTGCCAATATGTACAAGTAATAACTCATTGACAATATTTAATGTCAAAGCTGTTGAATTAAAATTCAATGATGAAAAAGTATAAAATATTAATAAAAAGACAGTAATTAATAAGTAAAACAAGAGCACAAACTCACTTTTATTTCTGTAAAAATGAATGACACCGAGTACGATGAGGCCAAGACTTAAAGTAAGCACCCCTTCTGAAAAAGTCATGATTGGAATGCGCTTTAGGCTCATACCTAGCTGTACGACAGTTAGGAAATGTAAGATCACAGCGGGTGTCATCACATACAGAGCAGCCTTTCTGACTTGTCGATTTCTAGTAAATAGATCATATGACAAGAGAGAAAGGCTGATGAAATATAAAAGTAATATGATTTCTTGCAAACGGAATAGTAATTCCATAATTTCCACCTGCTTAAGTCAGTCTAAGCTCTTTTTTACGTGCTTGAAGTTTTTCAATATTCTTCTCTTTAGACTTGGCACGCTCGCTCTCAACTTCCTCTTCTATATGAAACATTGCTTCAATATCTTTTAATTTTTCGTCACGGTCCGCTAAGCCTGCAATTTCTTTAGTAAAGATAATTGGGTCTCTTAACATTTGATTGATAATACTCTTCATATGTTTAGACACCACGGTACGCTCACGCTCGGACATGTCTGGTAATTTTCTTTCTAATGATTCGAAAGTAGATGAATGAATATCTAAAGCTTTAGTTCGCATTGCTTGAATGACAGGCACCACACCTTGGACATTTAACCATTCTTCGAAATCATCTCTAGAACCATCGATCATATTCATGATTTTTTCGGCTTCTTTTTCTCTTGTTTTCAAGTTAGCATCCACTAAACCTTGTAAATCATCCACGTTATATATATAAATTGTATCGGATTCACTAATAGAAGGATCAATATCTCTAGGCATAGCGATATCAATCATGATTAAAGACTGATTACCGCGTTTTGTACTCACACGGTCCATCATTTCTTTATCGATGACATAAGTATTCGATGAAGTACTTGAAATCACAATATCAGCATCAAGTAGTTCTTCTTCGAGGTTTGCTAAGAGCGTCGCACGACCCTTAAACTTATCAGCGAGCGCTTTAGCCTTATCGATTGAGCGGTTGACGACCACTAAATCTTCGATGCCGTTAGACGTTAAGTTCAAGAGTGACTCTTCTGCCATCTCCCCTGCCCCAATGACTAAGACTTTAGATTTTTTCACATTGGCAAAGATCTTTTTAGCAAGTTCTACCGCAGCATAAGACATTGATACAGCATTTTTTGAAATGTCTGTCTCATTGTGTCCGCGTTTAGCGACAGTAATCGCCTCTTTAAAGAGTTTATTAAAGATCGTTCCTGTTGTATGCTCTTCTTGTGCAATTAAAAATGCCTGACGAATTTGACCGAGAATTTGCGTCTCACCTAAGACGATAGAATCCAGTCCAGCTGTGACTTTAAATAAGTGTTCAACTGCTTCTTCAGCCACTTTTAATTCAGTCATGCCTTTAATTGTGTCGTAGTCAACGTCAAACCATTCAGCTAAAAATTTCCTCGTATAATAAGCACCTGTGTGTTCTTGATCACTCACTACATAGAGTTCAGTTCGGTTACAGGTAGACAGTAATGTTGCTTCTAGTATGCTTTTTTGATCACGTAGCGCATGAAGGGCTTCCACCACTTCATCATCTTGAAAGGTTACTTTCTCTCTATCTTCTACGCTCGCATTTTTATAATTTAAACTTAATGCAATAATATGCACTGTATTGCCCCCTCAACACTCTTTAACACTTTATAAGTCTCATACTTTAGACTAATTCTTATCTAGGACAATTTCAAGCTATCTAGATAAAGTTTTCTAAAGCTGTCATAATTTCGGGTAGTTTTTGCTTATCCACTGAAGAAAATGGAATAATTTGGTCTTCACTTTCCATTTCTAAGTCTCTTTTGATTACGTTGATATGCTTTTGAATCTTGGTTCTTGGTACCTTATCTGATTTTGTTGCGACTACGATGACTGGTAATTCGTAGTATTTCAGAAAATCATACATCATAATATCATCTTGTGTCGGTGGATGACGGAGGTCAACCAGTTGAACAACACAGCTTAAACTTTCTCTTTTTGTCAGATAGCCTTCGATCATAGCGCCCCATTTTTCACGCTCAGTTTTTGATTGTTTAGCGTAACCGTAACCTGGTACATCGACGAAGACAAACTTATTATCTGCATTATAAAAATTTAAAGTGATCGTCTTACCGGGCTTGGATGAAATACGTGCCACACCTTTTCTGCCACAGATAGCGTTGATGAATGATGATTTACCGACGTTAGAACGTCCGGATAAAGCGACTTCTTTTAGCCCTGTTTCAGGATATTGTTCTTTGGATACTGCTGAAATAATGATATCAACATTACTTGGATTAATTTTCACATAGTCACTTCCTCTTAAAAAAGGCCGTCTTAGCGACAGCCTTAAAATTTATGCACTTTTTTTATCGTCTTTAATTTCTTTACCTTCAGAGTCAAAGATCAATGGTTCTTTTTCATCAATGATTGTCTCACGAGTAATAACGACTTTCTTAATATCTTCATTTGATGGCACTCTGAACATGATGTCCACCATGCGCTCTTCTATGATTGAACGAAGGCCACGTGCACCAGTCTTACGTTCAATAGCAAGTTCTGCAATGGCATCGAGTGAATCTTCTTCAAATTCTAATTCTACATCATCGATATCCATCATGCGCTTGTACTGTTTAACAAGGGCATTTTTTGGTTCTGTAAGAATAGATTTTAAAGCATCAACATCTAGCTCTTCTAAGTTAGAGATAATCGGCACACGTCCGATGAACTCAGGAATTAAACCATAAGACTGAAGGTCATCTGGTCTAACTTTAGACATTAACTCATCTTTGTCAGAGAAGTCTTGGCCTGAACCACCAAAGCCGATGATTTTTTCACCTAGGCGACGTTTGATGATATCTTCCATACCGTCAAAGGCTCCACCTAAGATAAAGAGAATATTTGTTGTGTCGATTTGAATCGATTCTTGGTTAGGGTGCTTACGTCCACCTTGTGGTGGCACACTTGCAGTTGTACCTTCAAGAATTTTTAAGAGTGCTTGTTGAACCCCTTCACCAGATACATCTCTTGTAATCGATGTGTTTTCGCTCTTACGCGCAATTTTATCGATTTCGTCTACGTAAATAATACCTTGTTCTGCTTTTTCTACATCAAAGTCAGCTGCTTGAATTAGACGGAGAAGAATGTTCTCAACGTCATCACCAACGTAGCCCGCTTCAGTTAGACTTGTTGCATCAGCAATTGCAAATGGCACGTTTAGTGTACGTGCAAGTGTTTGAGCGAGTAATGTTTTACCAGACCCTGTTGGTCCGATTAAAGCAATATTAGATTTGGCAATTTCTACGTTGTCTTCATTGTCATTTCCAATATTATTAATACGTTTGTAGTGGTTATACACCGCTACACTCAATGCACGTTTAGCATTTGTTTGACCGATGACATACTCATCTAGAGATTCAAGAATTTCCTGTGGTCTAGGAATATAATCGAATACTTGAGTATCGTCCATTTTTAGTTCTTCTTGTATGATTTCGTAGCAGAGCTCAATACACTCGTTACAAATGTAAACACCACTACCAGCAATTAACTTTTTGACCTGTTCTTGGTCCTTACCGCAGAATGAGCAAGTAAGATCCGTATCGTCTTCGTTAAATTTAAACATTTATATACACCTCATTCTATAGTTCCAAGTAAATATACTAGAAAAGTTACCCTAAATCAATTGACTTGCATATGGATGAAAAGCTCTACACCCACAAGTGCAGAGCTTCTACATTTATATACTAAAAGTCATTTAAGCTTATTCAGCTTGTTTACGGTTATCAACTAGTAAATCTAATGCTTTTTGTAATTTAACGTCTTCTTTAATCATTGTAGCATCGCCTAAAGCTTTTTTCACATCTTCAGCTGGCATGCCGAATTGTTCAGCTAAACGGTTCACTTCATTGTCAACGTCTTCGTCTGTAACTTCGATATTTTCTTCGTCAGCGATTTGTCTCAATGTTAAGTTTGTGCGTACACGTTTAAGTGCATCTTCTTTCATTTGGTCACGAAGAGCGTTCTCGTCTTGACCAGATAATTGAGTGTACAGCTCAAGGTTAAGACCTTGTTGAGATAAGTTTGCTTCAAACTCTTGTAGCATACGGTCAGTTTCTGTATCAACCATAGCATCTGGTACATCGATTTCAGCATTGTCTGCTGCTTGTGATACTAAGCTTTCTTTAAGTGCAACTTCGTAGTTTTCTTCTTTTTGTTTTTTGATTTGCTCAGCTAATTCAGCTTTAAGCTCATCAACAGTGTTCGCTTCATAACCTTCAAGTTCTGAGACGAACTCGTCAGTTAGTTCAGGTGTTTCTTTTTGTTTAAGTGCGCTCACTTTAACTTGGAAGACTGCTTCTTTACCAGCAAGTTCTTCAGCGTGGTATTCTTCAGGGAAAGTGACGTTAACGTCTTTCTCTTCGCCAATTTCCATGCCGACCATTTGTTCTTCAAAACCAGGGATGAATGAGTCAGAACCGATTTCTAGCTCGTAGTCATGTGCGTGACCACCTTCGAAAGCTTCACCGTCTACAAAACCGTGGAAATCAATTGTTGCGATATCACCGTTTTCAACAGTACCTTCTTCTTTAACTACAAGGTCAGAGTACTCAGTTGTAATGTGGTCGATTTGGTGATCGATTTCTTCGTCTGTTACGTCTCTGTCGATTTCTTCACCTTCAAGACCTTTGTATTCACCTAATTTAACTTCAGGTTCAACTGTTACAGTTGCTTTAAGGATAACGTCTTTACCTTTTTCAATTTGCTCAACATCAACACTTGGTTGTGCAACTGGGTTAATGTCAGCTTCTTCAATTGCTTTAGCATAGTTTTCAGGTAAAAGAATATCTAAAGCATCTTGGTATAGTGATTCAACACCAAAACGTTTTTCGAACATTTGACGTGGTACTTTACCTTTTCTGAATCCAGGAAGTGAAACATCCTTAGATACTTTTTTAAATGCTGCATCTAGTGCAGTGTCTAACTCTTCACTTGGAATAGTAATTGTTAAAATTCCTTCATTACCTTCTTGTTTTTCCCATGTTTGAGACATAATTAAATTTCCTCCATCAAGTCGTTTTTTTCAATTAACCAATATATTATAACATATCCTTATATGGTTTCAAATCTTAGGTTTTACTGTTCGTTTTCAATCATGGTTTTATCAATTTTTTCAATCCATGCTCTGATTTCGTGATGATTGTTTTTATCATAACTTTGACCGATTAAATCTTGCAAATAATGTGCATAAGCATCTGCAATGTCCTCGTTCGAAAAATCAGGCTTAAATGGATAGATATAGAGTAAATGACCATAGAGCATAATTTCAGCTTCATCTTTTAATGAAGGGTTCGTCGCATCTAAAATATCCATTAAAATAGGTAGTACATCACTGACTAAGTAAAACTTATCGAGCTCAGGCAGTTGTGAAGGTTGGACGGTCATCGTTTCCCCGAGTTTGGTGATTTCAAGTGAACCTTTATAATTGATGCTTCTTAAATAGAGCAACATCTGTGTGTAGACTAAGGGCTCATTCTCATCTTTTATCTCCTGTAAAATAAGGTCTTTATATGAAAGATCCACTAGTTCCGTGATATCTTCTAAAAAAGTCATCTTATCTAGAAAATCAAAATTCTGGAAGTCTTCTTTAGTGACCTTGATTCTTTGTTCAGGATTGTTAATGAAGCTGTGTATACTCTCCTCTGCTCGCACTCTATGTTGCTGAATGCCAAAGCGAAACTCGTGAGGAATGTCCTCTCTTAAAAGCTGCTCAGAAAATTCAAGAACTTCAGCATGACGCCCTGCACTGTTTAATGCTTCTAGTAAAAAATTTGTGTGCATTTCATAATCGCCTAGACCTTGATTCATTCTTTTTAGAGCATGTTCTACTATCTTTTGGGACTCGTCTAAATCAAGTAATGATTCATAGTAGAGCTCTTCAATGTAGTCAGATGGCTGGGACAAATTGGTATAAGTGTTGTAAGTCTTTACAAAACTTTTGCTATCCGCCTCATCATAATAAGACTTTAAGTCTCGCTCCATCTTAGCAATAAAGCGTCTGTGAGAAGAAACTTTATTGTCCATATGCATCACGAATAATCAATTCACTCCAAGATTCAAAAGGAGACATGGTTGATAACAGATCATTTTTCGCCCATGTCAATTCAATCGTATCTTCTTCCTTATTCACAATCTTATCCTTATCCACTTCAACCTTTAGAACAAGACCAATGTGAACTTTACCCACTTCATTGTTATCATCATTGATTAAACCATGAATGCCAAAACCTTCCACATCTGCTTCATCTAGGCCAACCTCTTCGTTTAACTCCCTTAAAGCGTTGATGCGAAGTTTATCCTCTATAGTCTTTTCATCTACAACATCATTCATATGGCCACCGATGCCGATTGATAAAAGACCATGCAGTCTCTGTTCACCGCCACCCTCTAAGCGTTTGTAGACCAAAGTCTCATCACCATTAGCGATAATGCAGTAGCTAATTAACTGCTTAAAAGAAGGATCTTCCTCCATATCACCACGGCGCTTCACTTGGAAATCTTTAAAAGTTTTCACAATTTCCTGGTAACGAGTGTCATCCTTTGAAATAAAGCCGTTAAAAGTGTTTTCTTCATTATTGAATAGACTATCTCTATCTACGACTAAAATTTGTTCATCAAATTTATTCATGGTAAGTCTCCTCTTAGTTAAATCAATGTGTTTTTGTATTTGTTTTGTGATTTTGTATGTGTATGTTTCGTGTGTTTTTCGCACTTTAATTCATATCAAGATAAAAGATATATTAACACAATCTATAATACCTTTCGAGCTATTTAGAATAACATTTATATGAAAAAAAGTCACATTGTTGTGGGGGTTGGTGGGTTGGTTGATTGAAGGAGGCTGGCGGTTCAATGTGGAGTGCTCATCGTCCTCCGGGAACGCTGGCGGTTCAATGAGAGTTGCTCATTGTCCTCCGAGAGTGCTGGCAGTTCAATGAGAAGTGCTCATTGTCCTCCGGGGACGCTGGCGGTTCAATGAGAAGTGCTCATCGTCCTCCGGGAGTGCTGGCAGTTCAATGAGAGTTGCTCATTGTCCTCCGGAGTCCGTATTTTTGATGGAAAAGTTCATCTGTGTCCTTAAGTAAAACGGATGAAGGACTGGATGTCCATTAATTTTGAAATTCAGGCACTCGATGTCCAGTATATGGGGTCCAGTTTATCCAGGTTAAAAAATTTATCAGGACAATGAGAACTGAACGATGTCCTGATAACGCGCTATCGGTTCAATGAGCGTCAAACGAAGTCCAGATAAACGCTTATCAGGACAATGAGAACTGAACGAAGTCCATGTAAACGCTTATCAAGACAATGAGCGCTGAACGAAGTCCAGATAAACGCTTATCAGGACAATGAGAACTGAACGATGTCCATGTAAACGCTTATCAAGACAATGAGCGCTGAACGAAGTCCAGATAAACGCTTATCAGGACAATGAGAACTGAACGAAGTCCATGTAAACGCTTATCAAGACAATGAGCGCTGAACGAAGTCCTGGTAAACGCTTATCAGGACAATAAGCGTCGAACGAAGTCCAGGTAAAATCCTCATCATGTTCATTTCATAAAAATTCCCTGACCAAAAACTGTTTGGACAGGGAAATATAGAACTTAACTCTTAAATTTCTTCAAAATAATTTTAACCTATCCAAACCCCTACGAATAACTCAACTTTTCATCCGCTTCTTCTTTAATTTTTCTAAATCCAAAGTGAATGACAAATAGTGTAATCAACTGGGATAGGACTTTAAATACAAGCTGGCCGAGCATTGCATAAGGAACTTGTTCCCAAGTCAAAATGCCTGTAAATAATGGAGACAATCCAATGATTATAAAGACGATGCTATCGACGAGTCCGCCTAGAACACCGGATAACATAATTCTGTTATAAAATCCCAATTTAAATCTTGTAAAAATCTCTGTATCCACTACTTCTGATAAAATAAACGATAAGCTTGAGGCGATCGTAATCGGTAGCATGTCTCCGTAGAAGATTGACATAAGTACGGATATACCTAAACCGACCGCAATAATATAGTAGGTTTTTCGTCTACCATATTGAAGTTGAACTAGGTCTCTAAATACAAAAGTCAGTCCAACGAAAACTGTTCCCCACGGAATGATAAAAATCCCTAATACAAGTGGTGCAAAATAAGCTGTAATAAAGTTAGCAATCACAATTGCTAATATGTAAAGTATTGGTCTTAGCATAATTCTCCTCTATTCTAGATGTATATATATGTAATTTTGATTATATAATATTTTCAAGCTTTCAGAAAGATGAGACCGCTCGTCTACAAAATATTGTAGATAAACGGTCTCGAATTTTTTAGGATTTATTTTTCACAAGCCCAGTTGTCTTTATCTCTATCCATTTTACTTTGATAAGCAGCATGAGCACTTGAAACACCATCAGGATATACTGCGTTTAATTCAGTACAGTTATTAAAGAATTCTACGCCCCCTGGAGCTGTGTTCACTTCACCACTACCGCTAGTTTGACTGTTGTTAGAAGTAGAACTTTCATTCTCAACCGTCGATTCTGTTTCACTCTCAGAATTAAAGCCCTCTCCTGCTTCATTCACATATCCAGGTAATGACCAAATTCCAATTTGCTGGTCTTTAGCAATTTGCTCTTTTGCTCTAAAGTCATCTAGATATCTTTGCTGTTCGTAAATATAGCCGACTCTTGCAAGTCCTTCTTCAAGTAAAACCTCATGAACACTAGTATCTCCAACGTATAAATATACTAAATGTCGATCGTAGTGATCGGTTTTAGCACCGTCATCATATTCTATAGACAGCTGTTCACCGGAGTTAAGTAATTCAGTCAATCTCGCAGATGCTTCAGGACCAAATGGTTCAACAGGTTTTCTTGGATGAACAGTTTCAGGTGTATCAATTAAGAGTAATCTTAATTTAATGACTTCCCCATTTTCATCGAAAACATCAACCGTATCTCCATCGACTACCCTGTATAGAGTGACCGGTATGAGCCCACTCTGTTTAGCTTCCTCTTCAGCCTTCGCTTTTTCAGCTTTTTCTTGTTCAGCCTTTTCTTTCTCTAAACGTTCTTTCTCGGCTTTCTCTTTTTCCGCCTGCTCTTTTTCTTTCTTCTCTTGAGCGATGCGTTCTTGTTTTTCTTTCTCCGCTTTTTCTTTGGCTGCCTGTTCTTTAGCCGCTTGCTCTTGTTCAGCCTTTTCCTTTTCAGCTTCAGCTTCTTTTTCCCTCTCAGCCGCCGCTTTTTCTTCAGCTTTTTTTTCTTTCTCTATAGCTGCTTGATCAGTCTCTTCTTCATCCACTTCTTCTGTTTGCTCCACCGCTTCACCTGCAGTGGATTCACTTGAGGAAGTTTCAATCGAATCATCTGTCACACCAAAAAATATAAAAGTAATGATTAGGAGAATTAGACTATTACGATTCAATCTCTTAAAATCATTGCGTTGATATTTTTTCTTTTGCTGTCTTGCAGTGAGCAGACTCGTAATGTAGGACACTAAGAGGTAAAGTACAATTGCCACCCAGAAATCTTGCATCCCTACAGTAGATGAAACCATGGTAATTATTAACAGGAAAATAATACTAAAACTAATACAGAAAATAAAGGCGCCTAGCATGGTTTTCTTATCATCTACCAGCTGACCTTTTTCCATATAAGCTTCTTTATCTGTATATTTAGCGTGAAGATAAAAGCTAAATACAAGATAAGAAACTACGAAACACATGAAAGCTAAAAACAGAAATAAAACTAACACTTCTTTCCCTCATTTACAATATAATGTAAATATTATACCATGTTTATTTAGAAAACGAAGTGTTTATTAATTTTCTTACATAATAAAACCCCTTAAAATGAAATTTTTAAGGGGTTCACTACAGTTTTATTCTAGCCATTCTTTGACAAAATCATTGCCGTTGATAAACGACATATCACCATGACTTGCTGGATGGTAAGGGAACCGAGGGTTATTTTCACTATCATTCGCATCGGAAATGAGGAATTGTTTTTCTTTTAAATGCTTCTTAAACAGCTTAGAAAAATCTTTATCGTCTTTTATCTTTTTATCGAACAACCTTTGGCCGACTTCACCCCAGGCAAGGACGATATCATCCGCACTATTGAATACTGTCTTAAATGCTTTCTTTTGATCCTTATAATCCGTGTCATCAAAATGCTCTTCATCCATCTTGATGAGTGATTTAGAGTCCTTCACAAATATAGGAGAAAGATTGATGACATACATGGCATCGTAGTCATCAGAATTCACGGCAAAAAGCCCTACCTTGTTGGTTGACTGATCTAAGATTGCTGCATCAGCATCACTTGGGTGCATGAGAATGACACCAAGCACCTTACTGCCTTTACCCCAACGACGTTCTAAGAAATACCTTCTTTTATTTCCATCCTCCGCGTCCGTTCTAAACCAAGCTTGACCTAAAGCCTTATCCATCTTCACATTTTTTATATCTGCTTTTTTCTCTTTCAATTTCGATATTTTACGAGATTTTTTCATAATCAATCACCTTCTAGTTTGTCTTTGACTTACTTTAAACTTACCCATTTAATGTAAGTCGGAAACTAATAGGTGGCTGTTAGCAGAGGTAGGCTTTAACTCACCATCACCTTTAAGGCAAATAATCATACTTATCTACACTGTATATGTGACCAAATTCAACATGTATTAAATGCACACTCTTAGATACCGTCACTACCCTACTCCAATTATCGATATGCTCAATTCTGCATTCAATCTGATGCTCATATCCATCATGCCAATATCGTAAAATTACATTACAGTTGAGCAGTTCCCGTAATTTCAATTCTAATTCCTGAAGTAAGTCCTCTGTTAAGTAAGGTTCAGCTAGATGACTCTGCGACTCAATCATATGATTAATATTCTCAAACTGCTCCGGCATGGTTGCGAACGGGGCCCACTTAATCATGCCACGACCTTCAGGGATATTATTGTTTAATTGATCAGCTGGCAATTTACGGTAATCTAAATCACTATAATTATCCCCCATGTCATCACCTCTTAGTCATAATTATATAGAACATACGTTCGATAAGTAAAGATAAAAATATCATTACTTTTTTGAGCATTTTATCGTCTATACGATTAGTTTTTCCATTGTTATAATAAGACCGACTATTGTGTGGGAGGAATTTTTATGAATGCGAGTGAATTTCAAGACTGGGTGAGAGAATATTATAAACAAAGAGGATGGTCTGATTTAGATATTTTTGTCAGAATCGGTTTTCTTGCAGAAGAAACTGGCGAAGTTGCTAGAGCCATTCGCGCTTTAGAAATCGGACGAGATAGACCAGATGAAAGAGAAGAAACCTATAATAATAACCGCGAAGAACTTATAGGAGAACTCGGAGATGTGCTAGGTAACGTCGCTGTGATTGCGAATAAATACGACATTTCTTTAGAAGAAGTGTTCAAGGCTCATACAGAAAAATTAAATGATCGTTATTCTGTGGAATAAGATATAAGACCCTTCAGTATAACCTGATACCTAAGGGTCTTATTTAATAACTCTAAATACATCATCAGAGTAATCAATTATATTCTCAAATTTATCTTTTAGAGGGTGCATAAACAAATCATATTGGTGACGCCTATGTTCCTGAGCAGCGATTAAAGTATTTAAATCTCTGCCACGATCACCAATATCCCTAATTTTTCGACGTCGAAGTTCAGTTTCTGAATCCGTATAAATGTATATTGATAAATCGAAATCAAATGGCTCTAGGAAAGCAACAGACATTCCTTCTACAATAGTTATCTTCCTTCTCCCTTTTAAAATTTTTTGAGGATCCCATGGCTTATCTATCGTAATAAGATCATCACCATTTCTCAGTAGCTGTATATCCCTTTCTAGGCTGGCTAACTCATGACGTATAGGCATACAAGCAGTAATTTTATATTGAGATACCTGACCATCTACTTTGTAACTCGCCAAGGTATTGTGAAGATACTTACCCTCTATAATGTATGAATCAGTGTTCAAATAATTATATGGCTCTTTCAATTCTTCACATAATTTTTGAGCAAATGAAGTTTTACCTGCTGCCCCATGACCAGAAATAGCTATGAATATAGTCTCATCAACCGAATCGATTTTCTCTTTTATTTTTTTAATAAAATTATCCATAACATTCCTCCCTAATGATAAATTAATTCTAACCATAATACCCTATACGGTAAAGAAGAAGAATATCTCTTTATAATTAAAAACGCCTCTCAAGTTGGACTTAATACCAACTTAAGAGACGTTTTATAACCACTATTTAACCAACGGTCTACTATTCTTAATAAAAAGTGAAATAATTAATCCAACAATACCGGTGATCAATACTGCATAAAATGCAAAGTTGATTCCACCTGCTAAAAAATCAGCAGGGACTTCTGCACCAAATTCTTGTATATATTTATTCTGTCCGGCAGTAAACAATGTAATTGCGACTGCTGTGCCTGCTGCGCCTGCTACTTGAGTCAATGTATTCATAGCTGCAGAGCCATCTGCATACAATTGTGGTGGTAGTTGATTCATTGCATTGGTCTGTGCAGGCATAATTGTCATTGATACACCGACAAATAAGATACATAGCGCTGCAACCACCTGCCACACTGGTGTGGATGCTGAAATAATCATAATTAAAATAATCGCAGCAATTGTAATTAGTGTGAATCCGAGACGAGTAAAGACACGCGCGCCTACTTTATCAAAACTCGATCCTACAACAGGTGACATGACGATGTTTAAAAAGTTGGCTGGTAGCATTAAGAGTCCAGCAACGATGGCTGTGTAAGCTAATACACTCTTAAAGTAAAGTGGAATGAGTATTGCTACAGATAAAATTATAAATAAGGTCGCGAACATTAAAATTGTTCCAACTGCAAACATTGGATATTTAAAAACAGTCAAATTAATCATCGGTTCATCCATCTTAAACTGACGAACTGTAAATAATATTAAGGCAAGTATGCCTGCTGCAAAAGGCACCCATACCGACCAATCTGATAAAGGAAGTTCTGCCAATGTTGCAAGTGCGTAAACAATACCTCCGAATGCGACTGTAGATAAAATTAGTGATAATATATCAATTTTTGGTTTAGTAATATTCGATACATTTTCCATTTTTGGTGCACCGAGTATTAATAAAATTAGATTTAAAATCATCATAACGACGAAGATAAAATTCCAGCTTGATGCACTGATAATTAAACCACTTAAAGTTGGTCCTAATGCCGGTCCTGCTGTAATGACTAAACCGACGATCCCCATCACTGCTCCACGTTTATGCATAGGGAAAATCATGAGTACAACACTAAACATCAGTGGTAAAAAGACCCCTGTGCCGATTGCTTGAATTAAACGGCCAATTAATAAGACTGAAAAACTTGGTGCAATCGCTGCAATCAGTGCTCCGACTATTGATACGATAAGTGCTCCTGATACGAGTTGACGCGTTGTAAACCAACGGACTAAATATGATGATAAGGGTACGAGAATTGCTAACACTAGTAAATATCCGGTAGTTAACCATTGTCCTATACTTGCGCTAACTGAAAAATCATCCATGATATTGGTCAATGCCATGTTTAATGCTGTTTCACCGAATAAACCGATAAAAGTCCCAATCATTAAAATAGCTGCCATGAAATTTGGATGACCTACTTTTAAATGTGAATCCATGCTTATTACTTCCTATTCCTATATATTTTGACGTAACAATTTTGCAAAATACATAAAAACAAGAAATTACTATCCTGTTATTACGGTACTTCAAATGAAATTTATTAGTCTGTTAAAAACTATATCAAAAATTATTTTAGAATTTCTAATAAAATTTTCACTGTAGAACAGGATGCGTTCACACTTTAGACAAATATTTTCTATTTAATTCCAGTAAGTTTTGTATGAAGGAATTTCATCTATACGTTGTAATCGATTGCATAGAGTCGTGTCTTTTTACTTATATTATGGAAGAAGTCAACTAGCTCAAGGGATAAGAACAGTACAATCCTCTTTGCTCTCAAATCGTGAAAAATAACAATGCTTTTTTTAAGGAAAAGACGTAAAAAAATGAGTAATATTTTTCAGAATATATGGATTTTTAATAACTAACAATAATTTTTGATTTTCATTTTTATTACAATCACGAAATTTCAAATACCTGTTTACAAAAACATATAAATTGAAACATAAAATTGAATGAAAAATTATATAATACTAATAATATTTGTACCATTATCTTTTTTAAAAAAGGAGTTGACCGCATGATAGAATCCATCAAAAATTTAATTGATTTAATGAATAACAATGTCATTACAGCTTATAAAGTCAGTAAAGAGACAGGTGTTTCACAACATCAGTTATCACAACTGAAGTGTGGCAAAATTAAAGTGGAAAACCTACGAATTGTCACTGGTATTAAACTTGAAAAATACTATAGGAGTCTAAATCAATGAAATTTACTATGAAAGTATCAAAAACAAATAGGAAAGAATTTTTTGTAGGATTGATAGGAATAGCAATAATTATTGTGACAACATATCTGATCAGAAAATGATTGAGGTGTTAAAGCTTGAGAAAAAATGAAAAATAATTAGAGAGTACCATCAACGCTTAAAAAATACATAAAGAAACTGGAATGAGTCAGTCAAATATTACTGACTTAGAAATGGGAAAAGAAAAATAGATAATCACACTTTCAAGAACGCTGAGAAGCTATCGAAAAACTATCTTGAAAATATTAGGAATTATTCTGAGTGAAAAGTCTTTTATATAAGATGGTAGAGTTATTTTAGTAATGATAGAAGGAGAAATGTTATGAAAAATTTACCTATAAATAATAACTCTGAAAAATTAAATGGTTATATGTCCCTGCTTAACCTCTCGTACTCACAAGTAGTTCAGTATCTACTAAATAAATATGGACTTGCTAATAGTGACTATTTCAGTGAAAAGTCGTATGAAAGGTTCTTAAAAAGAGAAATCAAATCTATTACAAAAGGAAAGTTTTCAAGAACTAATGAAGGTTTATTCTGTCACCATATAGGTGAAGATAAGTTCGAGAATCTGTCTAATATCAAATTCATTAAAGTGAATAAGTATCCTTTTAAATATCAAAAAAAAGACAGGTTAGTCTATTGTGATTTATTTGAACATTTGATACTACACGCTTTAATTGCAAAAGAAACGCTAGGGAAACTTGGATTAAGAGGGTATAAATTTTATATAAAACCAATAATTGAAGATTGGTATATAGATGACTTAGAGCCTGAAAAAGAATGGATGAAAACTTGTAAAGTAAAAGCATTCTTAAGTTCAAAAGAAACTAAAATCATATTGTATAATATAGATCAAATTATAAAGAAAGCTGACAAAAGACGTCAAATGAGAGTGTTTGGTTATAAAGATCTTCACAGAAGATTAAATTTAAATATGAATATAAAAGAATACAACAATTTCAAAGTTAAAAAACAAAATATGAAGAATGAACTAAAATTTATTCATATAAAATTGCTAAAAAGAAGAGAATTAATAAAAAAAGAAAAAGAGCTAGTAATTAAAAATAATATCTTTTACAATCAGTACCCTCTTTTTAGGAAACATAAGATTATACATTCTGTATCTAGAAAATCAATATTAAGTATGTTGTTCAATCTTAAATATAAAAATATTGTTTCTTCAAAAAAAGAACTTAACTCTTTAAAAATCAATGACTTAAGAGATGAATTGCTAGACGAATTACATTTTTTATTAGAACAATTATAACTTTTTATAATACTACATGCTATATGCCATAGCTATCAAAAGTGCTCTATATTTTTCATTATCATCAATATTATATAAATCAGCTTTATTTACGTTTTAATTCATATTCACGCTCTCGCATCTCTTCAAGAATTCTTTGTTTCTCTGGATTTTTACGAGGTCTGTCGAATGAACGCATTCCTGGAAAGTAGTTAGGATTGACACGTTTGGCTGCTTGCAGACCTCGTTCTCTTCGTTTTGCATTTCTTTTACGTATATCTGACAATTTTGCAGTTTTCACCAAAATCCCTCCACCCTCTAATATATTTTGTGCTTTAATTCTATCGTATAACAAATTTCTATTATTCTTCTACAAATAACAAAAAAACCGAAATCCTTATCTACAAGGATTTCGGCGAGAACAAGTCTTTTTCTCTTCAAACTCATTCAATTTAGTTAGCGTCCGGGAGGGATTGTGCTTTCCCATCATATCAATGTTTCTGAGGCTAGATTGACATAATATTGACATGAACATTTATTTTTGAATAGTTTCTTCTATTATATAGTCGGTTTTAATAATTAAGCCACCTCTTCCCAGGTGGCTCTTTTCATGAACGCTATTTTTGTATATTTTGTTGGAAATAAAAAAGAGTGTGGATAGGAAGGTTGTCACCTACCGGGACCAAAATTCAACACACTCACAGTTGCAGACAGAACTGTAAACTCCCAAAACAGTCTGAGCATAGTTATATCTGCACTATGCTTTTTTAGCTTTAAGCCTTTTGAATAATGGAAGAACCTCCAAAAATGTTTTTACTGGGAGCAAGTCCCTTATGTGTTTATAATACCACATTCGCTCATATAAACGAATTTTAAAGAATTCGATAAAATCGACGTAATTTCACGATATCACTATACACATATACTAAACCACGGTATACTATATATAGAAGTTAAGGAAGGGGTGAAAACTTGAATCGACTTCGAAAAGGAAAAGAAGAGCGACACAACGAAATGACAATAGTGTTGATGATACTCCAAATCATAATCTCACTAATCTCAATCATTGTAGCGCTCTTCAAGTAAACAGAGTAACGGGCAGTTTGTCTGCCCCTCTTACTCATATTATACAAAGGAGTGGATAATATGACAAATGAAAAAGACAATGTATTACGCACACTAATGATTATTAACTTGATACTCCAAGTTATCTTACTCATCGTTTTAATCATGAAATAAAGGGTGATACACATGTCATTAAGACAAGATATTGAAGATTTATTTAATGCTTGGGAAAACAATTTAGTCACGGGATATAAAATTAGTAAATCTACTGGTGTTAGTCAACAACTATTAGGAAAGTATCGAGATGGTGAAAGAAGTATAGATCGCATGGCATTAGAAACTGCTGAAAAACTGTCTGAATACTACAACAAACATATAAAAGACCTGTCTGAGTAGGCAGGTCTTGATATAAAAGGAGAATATGTTAAATGAAACGAATATTGATCGCCACATTGGCGCTCACAACGATACTTACCGCATGTTCAGACGATAAAGAAACGGTTACTTTACCTAACGGAGAAGTCGCTGAGGTATCCGATGCGGATGCGTATTTAGAAGCGTGGAAGAATATGAGAGCGGAAGAGGCCGAAGAGTTTAACGTTGACGTAGAAGAATATTCTCGCAAGTTTAATACCGAAGAAACTCCTGCCGATATTGCCGAAAGGATTGAAAATGAAACGGAAGAGGTCGCTGAGACCGAAGTTGACAACTCCGAACGCCACCAATTCGAAGTAGGGCCGTCATTGGCGGAGAGACGTAAGAGCAATCCGATTGCAGTCGCTAGTGATGTCGCCAATGAGATAAGTAAAGAGCTGTCGGACGCAGTTAATAATACCGCTATCCGGACATTTGAGATGAGCGACGTCATTATAAAGGTAATGGACATTGAGCGTTCAGAGTTCGCTCACGGCACGCTCATAGACGTAGAGTATGCCGTAGAGAATACAGTCAAGGAGCGCCGAATGGTTCCATTAGAGCGTACTATCATCGTCACTAATGACGGCACACAGGTCGAGTTTGACCGAGATGTATCGAACCTTCCCGAATGGGACTTAGTGAGCGATACTAAGACGGAGGGTACGGTGTCCTTCTACTTAAAGAACGTGGAGCCTAGCGAGGTAGAATCCGTTGATGTGATCGTACCGGGCGTAGATTTCAAGCGTAGTGACGACGAATTGTTTACGTATGATTTTAGCGAATAATTATCCGGGCTTATGTTCGCCACATAGTAGGCGAATGTAAGTCCTATTTTTATATCCAATCATACTCCCTAACCTCAAATATATGCTTAAACTCTACGTATACCAAGCTAACGCCTTTAGACACCGTGACTACTCTACTCCAGTTGTCTATATGCTCTATCTTGCACTCGATCTGGTGCTCATAACCACCACTCCAGTAACGTAATACAACATTACAGTCGATTAACTCACGCAACTTTAACTCTAATGCTTGTAGTAAGTCCTCTGTTAAGCATGGCTCTGGCACGTGTAGTTGTGCCTCAATCATCTTATCCACATTCTCATATTGCTCGGGCATGGTGGCAAACGGTGCCCATTTAATCATGCCTCGACCTTGTGGGATGTTACTGTTTAGCTCAGATTGTGGAAGCTCACGATAGTCCATATAATCACCTCACAAGATAATTATATCGAACGTATGTTTGACCTGTAAAGATGATATACTGAATTAAATAATGATAAGAAGGTGAATTATAATGGAATTATCTCATAAAAATACCGATCTAGAAAATTACTCAGATAAGTTAAATGAGTACCTGTCATTGTTGGAATTAACATATACAGAAGCAGTACAATATCTACTATCGAAATACGGACCTGCTACAGTTGATTATTATAGTGAACAATCATATGAACGATTCCTTAGAGGTGAAATAAAATCCATTACAAAAAGAAAGTATTCTAGAACTCAAGAGGGTTTATACTGTCACCATATAGACGAAAACAAGTTTGAGAACTTATCTAATATTAATTTCATTAGAGTGAATAAGTACCCTTTTAAATATCAAACAAAAGACAGATTGGTATATTGTGATCTTTTTGAACATCTGATATTACATACTTTAATAGCCAAAGAGACATTAGGAAAATTTGGATTAAGAGGATATTTTTCTTATATAGAGCCAATCATTAAAGAATGGTATATAGATGGAATAGATCCTAAAATAATTTATATGAAAATATGTAAAGAAAAAGCATTTCTAAGTCCAAAAGAGACCAAGATTCTATTAGAAAATACAAGACAAATTTTAAGAAGACCTATAAAAAGACGTAGTATGAGAATGTTTGGTTATAAAGATTTACGTAGAAGACTGAATTTGAATATGACCATAAGAGAGTATAAAAATTTTAAAGATTGTAAATTGAATATGAAGGAAGAACTTAAATTTAATTATACAAATTTTTATAGAAGAAAAATAAAAATTGAAAAAGAAAAAGAAATAGCATTAAAAAATATAACTTTTTATAAAAAGTATCCTGTATTTAGAAAACATAAAATAATACATTCTGTGTCAAGGAAATCAATATTAAATCATTTATTCAATATTAAATATAAAAATATTGTTAATTCTAAAAAAGAACTTACTACTTTAAAAATTAATAACTATAGAGATGAATTACTTGAAGAATTACATTCTCTACTAGAAGAAAACTAAAATTTATTTAAAAAAACCACCTGCTGTGAGATGGTTAAGTTTCTAAAATATTTATCATAATTTAAAAAAGCTCCCAACAAAGGGAGCCCAATAGATGTCACGTACTTAACATACGCTTAGAATCTCTTCGACAATTCTATTGTTAAAACGGGCATTCTGCCATTGTTAATAATATAATACCCTTTTTATAATATGTCAAACTAATTTGATGACGATTCGGGTGGCTCTTTTTTATGTACAACCCCTCTTACAGCCATTCCAGTAACTGTTTGAGGGGATTGTTAAATCACTATATTGTTTGTAGTAAATCACTTGTTTATGATGTTTTTACTTCACTCTTAACTTCTGTCCTACATAAATCTTATCCGCAGATGCTAACTTGTTCCAGCTTACAATTTGCTTTTGAGTTGATCCATACTTCACAGCTAATCCACTGACTGTATCGCCTGATTTAACTGTGTGATATTTTGGTGTTGATTTAGCTTTTCCACTCACAATCAATTTTTTGCCCCGCATAGATTAAGTTAGGATTGGCGATACCATTTAAGTTCTGTAACGCTTTTGTGGTTGTACCATACTTACTAGCAATCCCACTCAAGGTATCCCCAGGTTTGACTGTATAGGTACTTGTTTTTGCTTTAGTAGTGCCTTTCACTTTTAATACTTGTCCTGCAAAAATCTTATTAGGATTACTGATGCCATTTAAGTTCTGTAATGCCTTTGTAGTTGTTCCGAACTTCTGAGCAATACCTGATAGCGTATCACCAGATTGTACTTTATAAGTTGTAGCACTTGTTGATTTATTGCTTGTTGATTTTTCATGAATTTCTTTTGCCTTAACTTCTACAGATAAGTCGTTCAATTATTTCACCTCTTTCGTTTCGCTAACCATTTCCGTTAGTGAGTCTTTAAAAAAAATAGCTGGCTTAACTCCTAATTCTTCTGCTAACTTCGGTAGAATATTAGCATCTACTTTAGTTAAACCATTCTCAATTCTGTAATATTACATCGGCGACATTCATAGTTGTTGAGCGACAAACTTTTGAGTAAGTCCTTTGGATTGTCGGATAGTCTTGATATTTTGATTAATCATGTTATATCACCTACACTAACGCTATCCGTTAATTACACTATACTAACCACTTCCGTTAATTTCAACACTTTTATATATAAAAATATCCAATTTCGTTATTAAGGTAACAAAAACCGTTATTAACTGATATTATGGTAACGGATAGGAGGAGTCCGTTATGGCTGTCTCAAACAATATAAAACGTATTAGAAAACTGAATAATTTATATCAAAAAGAACTGGCTGATAAAGTTGGTACATCTTCTCAAGTGATATCTAATTGGGAACGTGGATATACTAAACCTAACGATGAAGATTTAATTAGTTTGGCTGATGCACTTAACTGTTCTGTAGATGAGTTATTAGGAAGAGAACCAAAACACAACGAAACATCAGACGACTTCGATGCCTTCATGTTTAAGGATAAAGAAGCGTTTGACAGTCTACCAGATGATGTAAAGAAAGAATTGATCCGTGAGATTAATGAGAAAATTGAATTCTTGAAGTATAAACAGAATAAGGATAAGTAATTAGGGCGTTGCCCTATTATTTATAGAGTAAATTTACATATATTAGAATCATAGGAGGATTGTGTTATGTCTGAGAAAGAGAAAGTGCCGTTGCGTAAAAGGAATTGGTTTATAATTCTATTCCTTATTATCTTCTTTCCAGTCGGTCTTTATTTAATGTGGAGACATGCAGACTGGAACAAAACTGCTAAATGGGTGGTCACTGGTGTAATCACATTAGCTGTTGTATTTAATTTAGGTGCCCAAAGTGGTACGGAAAATACCAATACTGCTACAAACACAAGTGCAGACCAATCAACAACTGAACAAACGTCTGAACAAAAATCAACTGAAGAAACTGACCAATCAGAAACAACGGAAGTTGAAAAGACAGAACCTGCTGAGGATGTTGAAGAAGAAGTGGAAACTGAAAGCGGCGAGCAAGAAGAAAGTGCATCAGAAGATGAAGAAGTCGTTGAAGAAGATGAAGCTGTTGAAACAGTGGGAATTGGAGATACTTTAACAGTTGACGACCTAGACTTTACAGTTCACGGTGTCACACAACAAGATTCAGTTGGTGATGTAATGACATCTAATGCAAATGACACTTATCTTGTTTTAGACGTAACTGTCACGAACAATCAAAATGAAGCTATCATGATGATGAGTGAATATTTCAAAATTGTAGATGGTGAAACAGTATACGAACCTGACAGCGTTGCTTCTACTTATGCTAACCAAGCAATCAGTCCTGATAATCTTGGATTGCTTGCAGAAAAATTAAACCCTGGTTCATCACGTGATGCTCTTATCGTCTATGATGTAACTCAAGGTGTTGTAGATAGCCAGACTAAGCAATTACAAGTTCAATCAGGAATTTTTGGAACTCAAACAGGAATTATAAACTTACAATAATCTCCAACCAACTGACCATTGGTTACACAGTGGTCAGTAATTTTTTAAACTTTAAACCGAACATATGTTCTAAAATAAAGGGGTTTTGACATGAGAATCGAACAGAAAGTAAATGACATCGTGGATTTATCCATATTAGATGTGACTGATTTAAATATAGAACACCTAGCTTATATGTTTAATGTACACATACTCTACAATCCCCAATCCAACTTTTATGTACAAAAGTCTGGTGTTGATATTATCGGACTAAAATTTGATAAAAAGCATGAGATTTTCAAAGCATTTTGTCACGAAGCAGGACACATGTTTTTACATGAGACACATCAACACAATATGCCACGATCATACAATGAATATCAAGAAGCAGAAGCAGAAAAGTTTGGTCTACTCTTACAGATGCCAGAAAAACTAATCACCAAAAACAGACTCTATCAGGCAACGGATTTAATGGCGTATTTTGGCGTTTGTGAGGGTGTTGCACTTAAAAGGATAGATATGTTAGTCAATCACTCTAAAGTGTCTGGTATAGAGTTTTAGGAGGGATAGAATGGAACCGAAGAAGATAAATGGTAAGTGGGGATTTGATTTTTCATATAAAAACAAACGGTATAGACAGCAAGGTTTTGCGACTAAGAAAGAAGCTAAAATTGTTATAGAAAAGATACTAGAAAATCCAATGAAACAACAAAATAAATATGCTCATCTAAACTTCGCTCAATACTTTACCTTGTGGGTAGAAACGTATAAAGAGAAGTACGTCACTCATAAAACCTATTTGAGATACTTTAATGCTCTTAGAAAGTTCCTACTCTACTTTGGTGATAATGTACGTCCTAATGATGTCACACAACGTGAATATCAAGAGTATATGAATCAATTAGGCGAACAATATACATTAGGCACAATGAAGAAAGATCATCAGGCGATTAGAGCATGTTATGAGCAGGCAGTCTACGATGGAATCGCAAAACGTAATCCTACATTCAACGCACGCTTAGAAAGTGAGATTGAAGATATGCCTGAACATGTTAAGTTTATGGAAGATTTTGAGTACGAGAAGTTAAAAGAAGTCATTAAAGAAATGAATACACCAAGCGGATTATTTTTATTCATCTTACAGTCACAGGTGCTAGATTTGGTGAAGTAAGTAATCTAAGATACGAGGATTTTGACTTTGAGAACGAAACGATATTCATACGTGGCGGGAAAACGGTAAATGCGAAACGTACAGTCGAAATATCACATGCCGATAGCCAACATATCCAATCACAAATAGAACGCCTTAGAATCAATTTAAATGGCACTTTCCTCAAACGATCTAACACTGCAGTAAAATCACATTTCAGATATGCATTAGACAAAGCAGGCATCAAAGGACATAAAATACTCCACTCACTCAGACATACACACATTACCTACTTAATCGATAAAGGTGTCGATGACGAACATGTTTCAAAACGAGTTGATCATGCGAACATAAATATTACACGTGAATTCTATGGACATCGTTTTAATAGTTCAAAAGAAAGTTCTGAAAGTATCGTTAAAGATATCCTAAATTCTATAGAAAATAACGATACCCTATAGGGGTATGTGTTTCGTTGACAGAATATTGACATCTATATTCAATTTTAATCACTTCAAATCACATGACAAAAAAAAAAAACCCTATTAAATCAACGATTAACGGTGATTAGTAGGGTTTAAAAAAGTATTCAGACGTCCCGGGAGGGATTCGAACCCCCGACCGATGGCTTAGAAGGCCATTGCTCTATCCTGCTGAGCTACCGGGACTCAATCAAGACAAGTTCTATTATAGCCAACAATACTAGTGAAAGTCAACGACTATTTTTAATTTTTTATATGATTTGTTAATTTTCCGTTAACCAATCATCTTTTATCATTCTATACAAGACTAAATCATGATAATGATCATATAAAAACTCTGCATCTTTTAAAATCGCTTCTTTATAAAAGTTTAAACGCTCTGGAATGGCTCTACTTTTTTTATTAAAGACTCCAGCAGAAATTTCAATTCGGTGAAGTTCAAGCTGCTTAAAGCCATAGTCCGTTAGACCTTTCACTGCTCTGGTCATCACACCTTGACCACCGAACTCTTCTGCAAGCCAGTAGCCGATAGCGCCTTTTTTATTCATTAAATCGATTGTGTTATAGCCACACATACCAGCGAGCTGATTATCAACATAGAGCCCTAAGGTCATCGATTCTCCTGCATCGTTTTTCTCAACCCAAGCTTGAATGGTCGACTTATAGTCATCCGCTTCAGTGACAAAGTCTAACCAAGGCAACCATTCTCTCAGTTGTGTACGATTTTTATCGACTAAATCAAACATGTCTTGATATTCAAAAGCTTGAACTTGTTTTAGGGTAATGGTTTCATCAACTTCGATTCTCATGGTGACTAGCTCCTATTCTTTTAAACTAAATTCATCCATCAACTGATGTTTACGGCTGTAATAGCTTGCTAGATTGTTGTCAGTATCGATGACTAGATAACTCTCAGGATATTCGTTTCTAGACGATGAAATACTGCCTGGATTGATGCAATAGACACCGTTAAGACGTTCGACCTTGGCAACGTGTGAATGGCCATAGAGCGCATATTTTGCCCCAACTTCATCTGCTTTTTCAGCGAGCTGTTGTCGGTCTTGTTTAATACCATACAAGTGACCGTGTGTATAGAACATGCTTGCCTCTTCAAACAAGCCTTCTTTAGGGTAAGTGTCATCGCGGTCAGTATTCCCTTTCACTCTTAAATACTTTGAGATTTCTTCGCTGTCATACGGAAATTCACTATCTCCTAAATGAATGGCAGCATCTGGTTTTACTACGTCATAGACTTCATTCAAAATATTCTTTTCACCATGATTATCACTTATTACTAATACTCTCATCTTGACATCCCCTTATTTCTGTAACTTTTTAAATACTTCTTTGTCATTCATCAATTTCTCTAAGGCTTTACCTCTATGACTAATTTTCCCTTTTTCTTCAGCTTTAATCGTCCCGAGATAAACCCCATCTAAAGTTTTAAATAATGGATCATAACCAAAGCCACCATCACCATGTGCTTCTGTTAATATTTCTCCTGCTAGCGTGCCTTCATAGGTCCTTGTTTCTTCACCTGGAATGCTGATGGCGAGTACACAAGTAAAGTAAGCTGCACGGTTTTCTACGCCTTTGAGTTCATCTAAGAGTTTAGCATTGTTCTTTTCATCGGTTGCATTCTCTCCAGAGTATCTTGCAGAATACACACCTGGTCTACCTTCTAGCGCTTCTACTGATAGTCCTGAATCATCACTGATTACTGGTAGATTAAGTTCCTCGCTTGCCGCTTCACTTTTTAAGATCGCATTTTCTTTAAATGTTGTCCCTGTTTCTTCTACTTCAAAGTTAGGTAAAATTTCTTTAATCCCTACCACTTCAAAGTCTGAGAAAATCGCTTTAAAATCTTTAATTTTTCCTTGGTTGCCGCTCGCAATTACTATCTTTGTCATCTTAGTGCTCCTTTGTTAAATAAATTTCTTTGATTGAATAGTCGATATTTGGAATCCAAGTATTCAAAATGGTTTCAAATGTATCATTTTTGCCATGGACAAAAAAGGTATGTTTAGGTGTTTCTTTATGTGTATTTAATAAATTTTTACGATGGAGTTGGGATAAGGCAATATTCACCGTTTCAAAACCTGCATCCACCATATGTTTTTCATCATTGAAGAAGGCTGATATTTCTTTTTCAATTAAAGGAAAATGTGTACAACCCAAAATTATCGTGTCACAGCCAGAGTCTTTATACGCCTCAAGTTTGTTTGAGATCACTTGTTCAGTTCGGAGCTTATTTCTATATTCCCCACTCTCTATGAGGTTAACAAATTCTGGACAGGCAACGCTTGTGAGTTTGATATCACTATCAAAATCAGCAATAGCTTTGTCATAAGCTTTTGATTTCACCGTGCCTTCAGTTGCTAAGAGGAGCACTTCATTATGCGTACTTTTTCTAACCGCACCGAGCGCACCGGGATTGATGACCCCATACAAAGGGACATCCACTTCGTCTCTTAAGGCTGGCATAACAGCAGCTGTTGCCGTGTTACAGGCAATTATAACTGTCTTAGCACCTTCCTTAATTAAAAAATCCACCGCGGCTTTTGTATGCTTATACACACTATCGGTGGACTGTGGTCCATATGGACAATTTAAGGAGTCGGCAAAATAAATAATTGATTCTGATGGTAAGGCATGAATAATTTCCTTAGCCACTGTCAGGCCACCAACACCTGAATCCATAATTCCAATTGGTCTAGTCATTAATCAATCTCTCACTTTCTCTTAATACTTCTTCTAAGACCCTTGGGAGAATGACTCGATCACTTTCTTCTAAGTTTGCTGTAATCTCTGCAATGTAAGCCACTCGCTTGTCTATGACCTTTTGTATAAGTGATTTACCACGACTTTCCATAATGACCAAGACCTGTCTTTTATCGGTATCAGAGCGAACACGCTTTACAAAATTCGCACGCTCTAATTTATCTACTATGTCTGTCGTCGTTGAATGAGCTAAGTACATATGACTGGCAAGTTTACCAATGGTAATGCCTTCCTTGTCCCCCACCCATTGAAGTGCGACGAACTGAAGTGGTGAAATATCATGATCTTTTAATATTTCTCGCCCATTCGCTCTCACGCGTCCGGCAATGTACCTTAAAGATTTTTCTATTGAAATAATATCACTTTCTCCGTACATACAGTCGTCCCCTTAAAAGTCCTTTAGACTAATAATAACGTAAATCGAAAGAAAAAAATAGGATGAGCTTAGCTTATAGGATGGTAGTTTTTTTAAAGTTGATAAAATAAAAGTGGTAGGACAAAAGTTCTGAAGTTAAAGAAAAATAATTGAATATACTTAAAAAGCCGGACGTTAGACCTCTAGGGGAAAAGCATCTGCGTGAGACTACAGGCTCACTCGATGCCCCAGAAAAGCTAACGTCCGGCTTTATATAACAGGAATGTTTTGTTCTAGCCCTGTCTTAAATATCTTAGTTTACTTCGTGATCTGAACCAAAGAATGATTTAAACATGTGGAAAGTTGTTTCTCTTTGCATAGAAGCGATTGAAGTCGTTAAAGGAATTCCTTTTGGACAAGCTTCAACACAGTTTTGTGCCATTCCACATTCAGCAATTCCGCCAGTACCCATTAAAGCGTCTAGGCGTTCATTTTTAGTCATACTACCTGTTGGGTGTAAGTTAAATAATCTAACTTGTGAAATTGGTGCTGCACCCATGAAGTCTGATTTAGAGTTAACGTTTGGACACACTTCTAAACATACACCACATGACATACATTTAGATAATTCGTATGCAACTTGACGTTTTTTCTCAGGCATTCTTGGTCCTGGTCCTAAATCATATGTACCATCGATTGGTACCCATGCTTTAACACGTTTTAAGTTGTCGAACATGAATGAACGGTCAACTTGTAAGTCACGAACGATTGGGAAAGTGCTCATTGGTTCTAATTTAATCGGTTGTTCAAACTGATCAATTAAAGCAGTACAAGACTGACGTGCATTACCATTGATCACCATTGAACATGCACCACATACTTCTTCAAGACAGTTTGCGTCCCATGTTACTGCAGTCGTTTTTTGCCCCTTAGCATTGACAGGATTTCTTTGAATCTCCATCAAAGCACTAATAACGTTCATATTTGGACGGTAAGGAATTTCAAATTCCTCCCAATAACTTGCTGTTTCAGGGCTTTCTTGGCGTTTAATGTTTAGTCTTATTGTTTCTTGTTTTGTTTCCGTACTCATTGTTTTGCCATCCCTTCTTTTAATGTTTAGCCGAATAGTCACGAACACGTGGTTCGATTAGACTAGTATCTACATCTTCATACTCAAAACTTGGTGCCATCATTGGACCTTGGTAGTGAGCTTTCGTTGTTTTCAACCATTCTTCATCATTACGGTCTGGGAATTCAGGCTTGTAGTGAGCCCCACGTGATTCGTTTCTGTTATATGCTCCGATCGTGATAACACGTGCAAGCTCTAACATATTCCATAACTGACGTGTAAAGAAGGCTGCTTGGTTAGACCATTTTTGAGTGTCGTTAATGTTGATGTTTTTATATCTTTCCATCAGTTCAACAATTTTCTTATCAGTCTCTAGTAATTTATCGTTATGACGCACCACTGTAACGTTTGCTGTCATAATCTCACCAAGTTCCTTATGAATCACATAAGCATTTTCTTCCCCATCCATCGCTAGAATGTTATCGAATTTCTCTTGTTCAGCTTGAGCGTATTTGTCATAGACTGAATCATCGATATCTTCATATGATGTTTCTAATTCATTGACATATTCAACAGCTTTAGGTCCAGCAACCATACCACCGTAGATTGCAGATAGTAAGGAGTTCGCGCCTAAACGGTTACCACCATGCTGTGAGTAATCACATTCTCCTGCTGCAAATAGTCCAGGAATTGTTGTCATTTGGTCGTAGTCGACGTATAGTCCACCCATTGAATAGTGTACAGCTGGGAAGATCTTCATCGGTACTTTACGTGGGTCATCGCCTGTGAATTTCTCATAGATTTCGATGATTCCACCAAGTTTGACATCTAACTCATGTGGGTCTTTATGTGAAAGGTCAAGATAGACCATGTTTTCTCCGTTGATACCAAGTTTTTGATTCACACAGACATCAAAGATTTCACGTGTCGCAATATCACGAGGAACTAAGTTCCCGTAATCAGGATATTTTTCTTCTAGGAAGTACCAAGGTTTTCCATCTTTATAAGTCCAGACACGTCCACCTTCACCACGTGCAGATTCACTCATCAGACGGAGTTTATCGTCACCAGGGATTGCTGTTGGGTGAATCTGAATGAATTCACCGTTAGCGTATACTGCACCTTGTTGATAAACAATTGAAGCTGCAGAACCAGTGTTGATCATAGAGTTTGTTGATTTACCAAAGATAATACCAGGGCCACCAGTTGCCATAATTACAGCATCTGATTTAAAGGTTTTAATTTCGCCTGAAGTAATTTCTTGGGCAGTAATTCCACGTGCACGACCTTCATCATCCACAACCACACCTAAAAATTCCCAACCTTCAAACTTATCAACTTGCCCCTTAACTTCATAACTTCTTACTTGTTCATCTAGAGCATATAGTAACTGTTGACCAGTTGTTGCACCTGCATATGCTGTACGGTGGTGAAGTGTTCCTCCAAAACGTCTAAAGTCTAGTAAGCCTTCAGATGTTCTGTTAAACATTACCCCCATACGGTCAAGTAAGTGAATGATCTTCGGTGCTGCTTCTGTCATTGCCTTAACAGGCGGTTGGTTTGCTAAGAAGTCTCCACCGTAAACTGTATCATCGAAGTGTATGTAAGGTGAGTCACCTTCACCCTTCGTATTTACTGCCCCATTGATTCCGCCTTGTGCACACACTGAGTGTGAACGCTTAACTGGAACGATTGAAAATAGTTCTACATTTGCACCAGTTTCTGCTGCTTTAATTGTTGCCATCAAACCTGCGAGACCCCCGCCGACAACAATAATTTTATTATCCGCCATTATTTACACTCCTTTTATACAAACGCTAAGATTGCCATTACTCCGATTGTACTAATAACTAAGAACACTAGGATTGCTAAGTAACTCATGACTTGCTGTGAACGCTTAGACTGTGTAATGCCCCATGTGATCATGAATGACCATAATCCATTAGCAAAGTGGAACACTGTTGCAACAACCCCGATTAACCAAAAAGCTAACCAAAATGGATTTGCAACAACTTCTTCGACCATTTGGAAATTCACTTCATCACCAAAGAACACTTGGACGCGTGTTTGGTAGACGTGCACTGCAATAAAGATAAATGCAATGACCCCACTCACACGCTGTAATACAAACATCCAGTTACGATATGTACTATAATGACCCACGTTCATCTTAGCAGTGAATGCGATATAAATACCGTAAATACCATGGAAAAGAATTGGTAGATAGATAATAAATACCTCTAGTAAAATAACGAAAGGCAAGTTACCCATAATCCCTGCAGCAAAGTTAAATGCTTCTTCACTATATGTAGCAGTAAAGTTAACTAGTAAGTGCTGGATTAAAAAGACCCCGAGTGGAATCACTCCAAGTAATGAATGTAATCTGCGAATGTAAAATCCTGAATCCTGTTTTGACACGAAAGCCCCCCCTAACTATTTGTCTATAAACTTTACTTATCATTTTACTCTTTGTTAAATAACAAATCAAGGTGACTTTGGTCCATTTTCAGAATATGCTTACATTCGCATGATTACGCTTATTCACTTAGTTTTTTGACAATGTTTTTTGCAACGTTTTCAGGGATCCCAATCTCTTTAAAATCTTCCACATTTTTTTCTTTCATCTTTTTAATGGAGCCAAACTCTTTTAGTAGCTTCCGCTTACGACTTGGGCCCACGCCTTCGATTTTATCGAGCTGTGAAGTAATACTTGTCTTACGACGGGTGTTTCTATGGTAACTAATCGCAAAGCGGTGAACTTCATCTTGAATTCGTTGAAGCAGATAAAAACTCTGCGAGTTCTTTTTCATTGGGACGACTTCAGCATCATCACCGTAAAGTAGTTCGGCAGTCGCGTGTTTATCATCCTTACGAAGCCCTGCGATTGGAATATCTAAAGACAGTTCATTAATTAAGACATCCTTAACTGAGTTCATATGGCCGACACCACCGTCGACGATGATCAAGTCAGGTAAAGGTAAGCCTTCTTTTAGGACCCTAGTATATCTCCGGCGAACAACCTCTCTCATGGAAGCATAATCGTCAGGTCCAACAACTGTTTTAATCTTATATTTGCGGTAGTCTTTTTTAGATGGTTTACCATCGATAAAGGACACCATAACACTGACGGGGTCTACACCTTGGGTGTTAGAGTTATCAAAGGCTTCAATCCTTCTCGGTGCTTCTATATTCATGATGTCACCTAAGGTTTCAACAGCCTTAATTGTTCTCTCTTCATCTCTTGCAATCATTTCAAATTTGTTCTCTACAGCAATCTTAGCATTCTTGTTAGCCAAGTCGACCATTTGGCGCTTAGGCCCTCTCATTGGCCCTTTTACTGCGACTGGTAGTGCTTCATCTAGGAGATCCACATTAAACTCTTTTGGAATATGAACTTCTTTTGGTAGAAGGTTAGAATTTAAATCATAGAAATGCATAATGAATCTAAAAAATTCTTCTTCTATATCATCATTGATTGGAAACATTTCAGCTTTTTTCTCTATCAGTTTACCGCTTCTAATAAAGAGCACTGAGACAGACATCCAGCCGTTTTCTACTGCATAACCAAAGCAGTCTCTTGCTGTCATATCTTTAGTCAGCATATTTTGTTTGGCCATAGTATTCTCTATATGCCCCATCAAATCACGGTATTCTTTGGCTTTTTCAAATTCTAATTCCGCCGCAGCATTTTCCATTTTTTCTTTTAGTTCTGCCATAACAGAATCCGTCTCACCATTTAAGAAGTTGGTAATCCCGTCGATCATCTCTTGGTTTTGTTCATCGGTCACATTGAAGACACAAGGTCCTAAACACTGACCAATATGATAGTAGAGACAGAGTTTATCAGGCATCGTATTGCATTTTCTAAGCGGATAAATTCGGTCTAGCAGTTTTTTTGTCTCGTGCGCACTATAAGCATTTGGATAGGGTCCAAAATAAATACCAGTCTTCGGTTTAACGATTCTCGTTACGACGAGTTTAGGATGTTTTTCTTTAGTGATTTTTATAAAGGGATAGGATTTATCATCTTTTAGGAGAATATTGTATCTCGGTTGATGTTTTTTTATCAAAGTATTCTCTAAGAGGAGAGATTCAATTTCTGATGCAGTCACAATATAATCGAAATCAACGATATCTTGTACCAATCTCATGGTTTTCTCATCATGTGCACCTGAGAAGTATGAACGCACCCTATTCCTTAAGTTTTTTGCCTTACCTACATAGATAATTTCACCATCATCATTTTTCATTAGATAACAGCCAGGTTCAGTTGGTAAGACAGATAGTTTTAATTTTAATTCAGTCATATAATCCCTTCTTTAAAGAAAAAAAGCCGCCATAGGCGACTTTTTAAACTTATGCGTGTTTTTCTATTAATGAAGCAAGTTGTTCTTTCGGTTGGAATCCAACAACTTTGTCAACAGGCTCGCCGTCTTTGAAAAGAATTAATGTTGGAATACTCATTACCTCATACTCACTTGCTGTTGCTTGGTTATCATCCACATTTAATTTAGCAATATTAGCTTTACCTTCAACTTCAGGTGCTAACTCTTCTAAGATTGGAGCGATCATTTTACAAGGCCCGCACCATGGTGCCCAAAAATCTACGAGTGTTAAACCACTGCCAATTTCTTCTTTAAAACTTGAATCATTAACTTCAATAATAGCCATCTAAAACTACCTCCATAATAATAGTGATTTTATTATACAATACATATTTTATTCACTCAACGGTATTGCTCAAGTAAAAAATACTAAGTACAGAATCCCTGAGACAAACATGATAATGCTGACAACAATCAGGACTTTTGCGAGCTTATACATATCAAAATTATCCATCTACTCCACCTATTTCATTTCTACTATCGTCACACCAAAGCCACCTTCAGATGGCATACCACCACGGAAGCTCTTCACTTTAGGATGACGTTTCAAATATTGTTGCACACCTTTTTGAAGTGCGCCAGTCCCCTTACCGTGAATGATTTCAACTTCAGTGTAGTTCGATAAGAGCACCTGGTCAAGATATTGCTCAAGTCGAATGAGTGCATCTTCATATCTTTCGCCTCGTAAATCAAGTGAACGTTTAACATGACTTTTATTTTGTCTGATTGTGACGGGTTTTTCAACTTTTTTGGCTTTTCTCTTTTTCACTTCTGATTTATCGAGCTTCATCTTGATAATACCCATCTGTACAGTGACCTCATCTTGATCGACTTCAATGATCTCACCTTTTTGACCATAAGTTAAGACATCTACTTCATCGCCAACTTTCAGCACTTCATCAGTTTCATTACGCACATCTTTTTTAATATCCTTTTGGTAATAACTATCCGATAAAGCCTTTCTCGCTTCGATCAGTTCATGTTCTTGTATGCTATCGACACCGAGTTCTTTCATCATCTCTAATTCTTTAATAATTTCTGAAGCTTCAAGTTCTCTTTGTTTGACGATGCGATTGGCTTCTTCTTGCGCTTTTTCTATCATCTTAGCTTTCAGTTCTTTAAAGTTTTCATTTTGCTCGTTTAGATTTCGATAAAGATCTTCGGTTTCTTTTAATAGTTCAGTCGTTTCAATTTCATTATCACGAGCAAGTGTTGTGTGTCTTTCTAGAGCCGTAATCATATCATTGACTTCCATGTTATCTCTACCAGTTAGGGTTCTGGCTCGGTCGATGACGCTTTCTTTTAAACCGAGTTTATCAGAGATTTCAAAGGCATTTGATTTACCAGGAATGCCCATCAATAAACGATAAGTCGGCGATAGACTAGACACATCGAACTCCATACTCGCATTAGTGACATCATCTCTTGTGTAAGAGAAGGATTTAAGTTGTGGATAATGTGTCGTTGCAATGACCTTTGAACCTTGGTCAAGCAAGTACTCAATGATACTAATCGCTAGAGCTGCCCCCTCTTCTGGGTCAGTTCCGGCCCCGAGTTCATCTAAGATGATCAGACTATCGTCAGTCGCAGATCTTAAAATATCGGCAATGTTCACCATATGACTCGAGAAGGTAGATAAGGACTGTTCAATGGATTGTTCATCACCAATATCTGCATAGACGTCTTTAAAGATTGACACTTCTGAACCATCTCTTGCAGGAATTGGAATCGCTGCTTGGGCCATTAAGACTGCAAGTCCAGCTGTCTTAATAGTCACCGTTTTACCACCTGTATTCGGTCCAGTAATAATAACAGCTTGGGTTTGATTATCGAGGTAAATATCATTTTTCACTGCTGTTTCAGAATCTAAGAGCGGGTGAAAGGCTGAAATTAAACGAATGGTATCGTCATCTCTTAAATGTGGCTTTGATCCTTTAATATGCGCACCGTATTTTGCTTTACTAAAGACCATATCTAAATGATGTAAAGCTTCGTCATAGACATATAAGTCTTCTGCATGCTCACCAATATCATTGGTCAGTTCACTTAAAATTTTAGTGATTTCTGTCGCTTCTTTTTCTCTTAAAGTAGAAATATTATTGGTCATCTCAACAACAGCCGTTGGTTCTAAATAGATGGTTTGTCCACTTTGAGATGCATCATGAACAATCCCTTTAAATTCTGAGCGGTAGTCCACATTAACTGGAATAACATAACGGCCATTTCTCGTTGTAATGATATTATCAGATAGCTTACGACCATTTTTTCGCACAATATCATTAAGCCTGTCCTTAATTTTTCCTTCTTCACTAGAAATCTTTCTTCTAATTCTTAAGAGTGTCGTCGAAGCATGGTCTAAGACTGTGGCTTCATCAACGGTTTCCTTAATCTTCTTATAAATGAAATGTAAGTCCTCTAAGTTTGAAACATAGGGCTTTATATGCTCTAAGACAATCTCATCCTCTTCAAAATTGGCGATTAAATTTTCCAGAGTTTTTTTACGGTTTAACAAGCTCGCAATCATATTAAAATCACGTACGCCTAAGATACTTCCTATTTCTGACCGTCTAACGAATTCTCTAATATCAGAAATCCCAGCAAGCTCTACATGACCATAGCGGAGCATAGTCGATGCATCATCAACTTCTAATATATTTTTTTCTATAATGTCGCGCTCGGTTTCTACAATGTCATTATTAATCGCTTCTTTTGTCTTATCAGAAATAGCGAACTCCCTGACACTATTTAAGATCTTATGAAACTCGAGCGTATTAAATGTTTTTTCATTCATGAATATCACTCAACTTACCTTTATTAATAAATTCTTTAAATGCTTGTCGCGATAGTGTATTGAGCACTTGTGATTTGTTGATAAAACCTTTTTGTAAGGTCGCTAGACCATACTTCATAAAATCAAAATGATCTGGATGGTGTGCATCTGTGTTGACAGTAAACATAACTTCCCTGTTTTTTATCACTTCACTCGATAGATCCAGACGTCTAGGATTGGCATTAATTTCTAAAATGGTTCCTGTTTCTTTAGCATAATCAAACAGTGCTTCCATATCTACATCATAACCATCACGTACTCCAATTAAACGACCAGTCGGATGGGCAATGTGTCTGACATAAGGGTTGTCCATCGCATTTTTAAGACGCGTCATGATTTGATTCTCACTCTGTGAAAAGGACGAATGAATGGCAGCAATAACGTAATCGAGTTGCTTTAAAATTTCCTCGTCATAATCTAAGCTACCATCTGCTAAAATATCCATTTCAATACCTGCATAGACATCAATGTCATCATATTCCTTATCGATCTCTTTGATTTCTTTAATTTGCTGTAAAAGACGCGCCTCACTTAAGCCGTTAGCCACAAATAAACTCTTAGAGTGGTCAGTAATGACAATATATTCATAGCCTTTTTCTCTTGCACTTTCGACCATTTCTCTAATTGTTGCTGCACCATCACTATAAGTCGTGTGCATGTGAAGGTCACCTTTTATATCTGAGAGTTTAACAATATCTTTAATATCGATATCGACTTCTTGACCGGTCTCTCTCATGGCTGGTGGAATATAATCCAAACCAAAATATTGATAAAATTCTTCTTCAGATTTAAAAGTCTTGATGCCAGACTCTGTCGTAACCCCGTACTCAGAAATCTTTTCGCCTCGTTCTTTAGCAAGCTGTCTCATTTTAACATTATGATCTTTTGACCCAGTAAAGTGCTGTAAAGTCGAAATGTACTCTTCACCTTGAACAAATCTAAAGTCCACGTTAATCTTATCGAAGTCATCTTCAATTTCAAGCGATAGTTTCTTCTCTCCTTGACTGACGACATTGGTCACATAAGCTTGGCCAATCATAAATTCTGTAAAACCACTAATATCATCAGTTTCTAGGATGAAATCCAAATCTCTTGAAGTTTCTTTAACTCGTCTTGAACTACCAGCGATATCATAGCGCTTAACACCAAATGCTTTAATGCTTTTTTCTACTAAATCAATAAACTTTAAAATCTTATCGATTGGATAACGGTCTGGACGACTGAGCACCGTATCTATATTAGTAAGAATGTTTGCTTCACTCTTTTTTCCAAAACCAGGGAGCTGACTGATTTCCTGGTTTAAACAAGCTTCTTTTAAGGCTTCAATCGTCTTAATACCGAGCACATCGTGGATCTTAGCAATCTTTTTAGGTCCTAAACTCGGTATCTTTAACATGCGTACAAGACCAGTTGGTACTGTTTCTTTTAAATCTTCTAGCACTTGTGATTGTCCCGTGTTTACAAATTCCTCAATGACGCTAGTTGTACCTTTACCAATTCCTTTAAGCTTACCGACATCACCTATCTCTTCTAAACTTCTCTCATCGTTTTCAAGTGATTGAGCTGCCTTTCTATAGGCTGACACTTTAAAGGTATTTTCTAAATTTAATTCCATATATACTGCGATCTCTTCTAATAATCGAATGACATCTTTTTTAAGCATTTTATCCTCCAAAAAAAGAGTCATATCTCTATGACTCTACTTGTATCCACTCTATTAATTTGTCTGACACGACCAATGTGTGATCAATAATGAAATTAGCTAGTCCAGAATTAGCAATTGCTTCTTGGACTGGTGTATAAGGAATAGTTGCGACAAAGACCAAGACTACAACTAAAATGTAAATCGTTTCAACAATTCCAAGTATGATGCCACCGATGGATGTAACTAACCCACCTGTGGTCACTTGTTGGAAGTAGTCAAAGCCACTCACAATAATTTGAATGATGATTTTTGACACAATAAAGATTAGAAAGAAGGCAAACATGTAATAATAGCCGTATTCCTGATTGCTTATGTTTTCTAATACTAAATTATCACCGGCAGTTGATGGATAAGGCATGACTAAGTCAAAGCGGCTACCGAGCTTCTCATAGTTTTTTGCAGCAATCACAATCGCGGCTAAGGTACCGATTAAGTGGATGCCTTGTAGTAAGAGCCCCCGACGGTAACCTGCAATCAAGCCGATTATTATAATAATTAATAAGATTAAAGTCATAAATTAATTTTCCTTCTTTAGCGCTTCTACTTCGCTTTCAAGTCGATCGCATTTTTCTTTTAACTTTATATAATCGTCCATTATATTACAAGCCGTAAGCACTGCTTTTCTCGTTGTATCTAAGCCAGGGTTTTTACTGGCAATCGCTCTTATTTTCTCATCGACACTATCTGCAATCAGTCTTAAATGTGCCTCGTCTTCTTGGCCAACTAGCGTGTAATTTTCATGATATATTTTAACGGCTATTCTGGTCTTCTTTCCACTCATGTGACGTCCCCCATTCCTTGTCTTTCTCACACAAAGTCAATTTAATCTCATTATACTTTTACTATTTTATGAATTCAAGTTCAAGTAAATAAGCGTGCCAAGTGCACGCTTATCTTTATCTTACTATATAACCTTTATTCACAAGCGCATCGAGTACTTTTTGATGAACGCTCTCAACATCTTTATCAGTTAGCGTATCCTCTTTATTTAAATAAGTGAGACGTAAGGCAACTGATTTTTTACCTTCTTCGATGTGTTCACCTTCGTAAACATCAAATGGATAAACAGCTTGTAAATAGTTCGGTGCTGCATCTGTTATCAAGTCTTCAATATCCTTAACTAAGACTGTGTTGTCAACTTCTAGAGCAACATCACGAGAAATTGACGGATATTTACTTAGGAACTCATAAACAATATTACCTGTTTTTTCAGCTAAAACTTCTTCTAAGTTTAACTCAAAAACAACCGTTTGCTTGAGGTCATGTGCCTCTCTATATAAAGGATGAAGTTCTCCAATTACCCCGATAACTTTATCATCAAGATAAATATCAGCAGTACGACCTGGATGTAGTTCTTCAAAGCGTTGGCTTTTAACATAGCTAATTCTGTCGTTCAAGTTCAGTTTTATAAATAAGGACTCGACGACACCTTTTAAGGTAAAGAAGTCTGGATCTTGACCATCTTTTGTCCAAGCTGTTTCATTTTGTCGACCTGACATGATTCCTGCTAGCATTAAGATTTCTTCTGGCAATTGATCTTGGCCATTAGTCTTAAATATCTTGCCGACTTCAAATAAACTCGCATGTTTTAACTGTCTGTTTAAATTATAAGTCGCATTATCAACTAAGTGAGGAAGAAGTGATGTTCTAAGAGCTGCACGGTCTTCACTCATTGGCATCAGTAAGTTGAGAGAGTCTTTAAGCTCTGAAAATTCACCAATTCTCTTGTCACTTGTTAAGGCATAGTTGATTGCCTCTGATAAACCGTGAGCATTGAGCTGGTGTTTTATCACACGTAACTTAGCTTGTTCATCAGTCAATTTACCTGCAGTAATCTTAGAATATTTAGGTAAGCTTGATGGAATATTATCATAGCCATAAATTCTAGCAACTTCTTCTGATATATCTTCAGGAATAACAAGGTCATCACGACGAGACGGTATACTCACTTCGAGTTGCCCTGCTTCAATTTCTGCAAGTAAACCTAGACGACCGAGTGTGTCTAAAACTTCATCATCAGAAAGCTCGGTACCAAGACGATTGTTTAAAAAGTCAGTGGACGTCGTAATCTTTTTAGGTTCTAAATCTAGTTGTCCATCACTTTGAATGCCAGCTTGTACAGTACCTTCTGCATATTGTTCTAAGAGGTAAGCCGCACGGTTTAAGGCTGGTAAAATAAATTCATGAGATACACCTTTTTCAAATCTTTGTGAAGCTTCACTTCTTAAGTTGAGACGGTGACTCGTTTTTCTTATTTTGATTGGGTCAAAATATGCAGATTCAATCACAACATTTTTTGTTTTATCAGTGACTTCAGAATTCAAGCCACCCATGACCCCTGCTAAGGCAATTGGCTCTTGGCCATTAGTAATAACAACATCTTCAGCTTTTAGTGTTCTTTCATTGCCATCTAAAGTGGTAAATGTTTCTCCCTCTTCAGCAAAACGTGTCACGATTTTATCTGAACCTATCGCATCTTTATCGAACATGTGGAGTGGTTGACCATATTCTAAGAGAACATAGTTCGAAATATCAACAACGTTATTGATCGGACGAATACCCGCTTTGATTAATCTCACTTGCATCCACAGTGGAGATGGTTTTATCACTACATTTTTAACTTCTCTAGCACTATAAAATGGCACCGCATCAAGATTGAGATTTTCTATTGATGTTTCTGCGCGCTCATCACTTTCAGTATATTCAATTTTAGGTTTACGAATCATACCGCCAAATAAGGCTGAAGTTTCATAAGCAACACCTAACATAGATAAGGCATCTTTTCTATTAGGTGTTAAATCAAATTCTAATACTTGGTCATTTAAGTAAAGTGCACTTAGCGCATCTTCCCCCGCTGTTTGTTCGCTGTCAAAGATGAATATTCCTTCTTTATAAGCTTCCGGTACAAAGTCTTCTTTAATGCCAATTTCTTGTAGAGAACATATCATACCTTCAGATAATTGCCCTCTAAGTTTGGCTCTTTTAATTTTCACGCCACCTGGTAAGCGTCCGCCGACTCTAACAACAATGACATAGGAATCCGCTTTAACGTTCGGTGCCCCGCACACAATTTGAACGGTTTCTTCACCAAGATCCACCTGACAAATATTTAAACGATCCGCTTCAGGGTGAGGTTCTACTGATTTAACGTAGCCGACAACGAGTTTTTTAATGTCTTTTGTATAGTCTTCTATCGCATCAACCTCGATGCCACCACGTGTAATTGTTTCGCTCAATTCATCAGTCGACACATCGATATCAATAAAGCTTTCTAACCATTCTCTAGATACTTTCATCTTCTAATCCTCCATCTTCTGTCGGAATAAATTGATCAATAAATCTTAAGTCATTCGTATAGAGGTGTCTAATATCTTCAATGCCGTATTTCAGCATAGCGACACGGTCTGGTCCCATACCAAAGGCAAAGCCTGAGTACTCTGTAGAATCAAAGCCAGCCATTTCTAAAACGTTAGGATGCACCATGCCCGCACCTAGTATTTCTATCCAACCAGATTGTTTACAGACGTTACAACCTGCTCCTTTACATTTAAAGCAAGAGATATCGACTTCTACACTCGGTTCAGTGAAAGGGAAATAACTTGGGCGAAGACGAACTTGACGCTCGTTACCAAACATCTTTTTAGCGAACAATTCAAGCGTTCCTTTTAAGTCTGATAAATGAATGTTTTTATCGACAACGAGCCCTTCAATTTGAGTGAATTGGTGAGAGTGTGTGGCATCATCACTATCACGGCGGTAAACTTTACCTGGGCAAATAATTTTGACTGGACCGACACCTTTTTTCTCTTCTAGAGTACGTGCTTGTACTGGAGAGGTGTGAGTACGTAAGAGAATCTCTTCTGAAATATAGAAGGTATCTTGCATATCGCGTGCAGGATGTGATTTCGGTAAATTTAAAGCTTCAAAGTTATAGTAATCTTGTTCAACTTCAAAACCTTCTTTAATTTCATAGCCTAGGCCGATAAAGAAATCTTCAATGTCATCGATAATGCGGGTAATCGGGTGTGGCCCTCCAATTTCTTTAGCACGTCCTGGTAAAGTGACGTCGATGGTTTCTTCGCTGAGTATTTTATCTAGTTCTTCTTTATGAAGCTCTTCATCTATTCTGTCAATATCACTTGTAATATTTTGTCTTAATTCATTTACTTTTTGTCCATAAGCAGGTTTTTCTTCATTTGAGAGATTTTTCATCTCTTTCATAAGACCAGTCACTTGCCCTTTTTTACCTAGGTATTGGACTTTTAAATCTGCTAAGGCTTGTCTCGATGTGATGTTTGATAATTTTTCTTTAAACTCATCATAGATTGTAGTCATTTCTACAGTCATCATACTCTCTCCTTTATAAAAAATAAAAACTCCGTCCTTATATAAAAGGACGGAGTTCCGTGGTACCACCTAATTTTCTGCATGAGCAGACTCTTAATACATCTATATGGTGATGTCTACCCGATACTTCATCAACCAGGTGAACACTGATTCAACCGTACATTAACTTTCAGCGATGATTAATGTTCTCTAAAACGGTCTTCTAATCATTTATTCCTGACTTCTAGCGAAGTAAATTTATTAGCTTGATATGCTTATTATATCCGATTCTTCTTTAAAATCAAGATTTAAAGTGATGCATTAAGATCGCACCAGCGATTGCGACATTTAAGCTTTCACTATCTCCGACCATATCAATTTTAGCATTGATATCCATCATATTTAAAGTATCTTCTCTTAAGCCACTACCTTCATTACCTAAGACGAGCATGATATCATCATCTGGCTTGTTAAAGCTATCGATATAAACCGCATCGTCTAAAGAGGTCCCAATCTTAAGGCCTTTGAAGGCCATGACCGCTTCAGATACTTGACGCGTTAAGATGTTTAAGTGGAAATGACTCCCCTGTGCAGCTCTTAACACTTTAGGATTATAAGGATCGACTGTATCTGGTGACACAATAATAGTCTTAAAACCAAAGGCGTCTGCCGTTCTTATTAAAGTTCCAAGGTTACCTGGATCCTGGATATTTTCTAGTAAGAGCACACGGTTATAAGATAACTTTCTTTCTTTTACATTTTTAACAATGGCGATAATACCAGGCGGTGTTTCAAGGCTTGATAAAGATTTCATGACTTCTTCAGTGACATACATAAGCGCTTTATTTGAGAGCTCTAAATCATGATCAAAACCTTCACTGATGATGATTTCTTCAAAATTGACACCGTGTTTGATTGCTTCTTCAACAAGGTGTTCGCCTTCTATTAAAAATAGTCCTGATTTTTTACGACCTTTAGTCGTATTCAATTTACGATAGTCTTTTATTTTTTTATTATCTTTTGAAGAGATGACAGACTTTACCAAATGATTTCTTCCACCTTATTATCGTCTAATGATTTAACAATTTCTGAGACAAGTTTAACTGCATTCTTATAGTCTTCTCTATGCATGATAGAGACGTTTGAGTGCATGTAGCGTAATGGAACACCGATCGCAACTGATGGTACTCCGTCGTTAGAAACATGGAAACTACCTGCGTCTGTACCCCCACCAGGAATGGCTTGTAGTTGTACTGGAATATTCTTTTCTTTAGCAAGCTTTTGAATGTGTCTTCTAAATGGTACATGTCCGATATTAGAGCCGTCTAATAACAGTAAGAGTGGTCCATCTCCGAGTTTACCGCTACCGTTTGACGACTGCATGCCTGGTGTATCCATGGCAAGACCAACGTCTACTGCGATTGCGAGATCCGGTTTAACTTTATTAGCAGCAACTTTTGCACCGCGTAAGCCAACTTCTTCTTGGACGGATGCACCGGACACTAAATTAATATTTAGATCTTGATCTTTTAAGTCTTTTAATAAATCTATTGATAGAGCTGTCCCAAAGCGGTTGTCCCAAGCTTTAGCTAAAAGGTAATCCTTGTTTTGCATCACTGTAAATTCAGTGTAAGGTGTCACCATAGAACCGAGTTCAACACCCGCGTCCTCAGCTTCTTCTTTTGAAGCGACACCGATATCTATGAACATATCTTTAATATCAACTGGTTTCTTTCTTTCAGCTGCTTCTAAAACGTGAGGTGGTTTTGAACCAATGACCCCTGTTATGACATCACCTTTAGCTGTTGTCACGCTCATTCTTTGTGATAGCATGACTTGATTCCACCAGCCACCGACTGGAGAGAACTTAAGGAAACCATCCTTATCGATTTCAGTCACCATAAAGCCAATTTCGTCTAAATGGCCACCAACTAAAATAGTTTTAGAACCTGATTTGGCAGTTTTCTTCCCAAAGACACCACCTAAATTATCCTCAATAATTTCATCACTGATAGGTTCGAGATAAGTCTTCACTTTTTGTTTTACATCAGCTTCAAAGCCTGCAATCCCATTAACATCTGTTAAGTCTTTAAGCATTTCAAGTTGTTTATCCATAATAAGACTCCTTTGATTTTTTCTTATTTCTATTTTAACATACCGAATTATTGACGTGTACAAATGTAAAGGGCACTCCATTATCAACTGAGTGCCCTTTCTTTAAATTTATTTACTATCCGGATATCCGTATTCTTCCTTAATTTCTTCGGCAACAGCTTCACGGTGCCAGAAGGTTTCTACCTTGTAATCATTGTCACCTGGAACGTAGACGATTTCTCCGTCAAGTTTACCTTGTTTCTTAAGCTTGTACTGTCTTTCATAGTCATTAAAGACCTTGATTACAGTACCCTGTAAAATCAGTAAACCGATAACGTTGATCCAGGCCATCATTCCGACCCCGACATCCCCCATCATCCAAGCGGTTTCAGCAGTAGATACTGTACCGTAGAAGGCAGATGCGATTAGGACTACACCGAGGACTGGTTTTAACCAAGTCATCTTACCTTTAGTAATATAAATGATGTTGGTCTCTGCGATATAGTAATAGGCTAAGATTGTGGTGTAACAGAAGAACAATAAGGCAAATGCAATAAAGTAAGTCCCAAATCCTACAAAGCCTTCTTGGAAGGATTCCATACCTGAGAAGGCATGGTCAATACTTGCTTGTGTGTAAACAACTGTTCCACTGACATCTTTTGTACCATCCGCTGCTTCTTCATAGACACCGTTATCTATAATTAAACCATCATTACCATCTGAGACGTTGTACATACCTGTCATTAAGATCATTAAAGCAGTCGCTGTACAAACAAATAATGTATCAATGTAGACTGAGAATGATTGTACTAAACCTTGTTTAGCTGGGTGAGACACCTCAGCAGCCCCAGCTGCGTGTGCACCTGTCCCTTGACCTGCTTCGTTTGAATACAGACCACGTTTAATACCAATCATGATCATCGCACCAAGTACACCTGCAAATTGTTGCTCGAGCCCAAATGCACTCTTAAAGATTAAGGCAAGTAAAGCTGGAACATCTTGAATATTAATAATAACGATAATCACTGCAACAAGAATGTAGATAATTGCCATGAAAGGCACTAAAATAGTTGCAACATTGGCGATTGATTTAATTCCACCAAAAATAACTAAGGCTAAGATGACCGCTACAAAAACACCGACCATCCAGTGATCAATCGGAAAAGCATTGGTTGCTGAACCAGCAATTGAGTTCGCTTGAATCCCCGGTAATAACAGACCACAAGAGATTACAGTAACAACCGCAAACAACATTCCGTAGAACTTACCAAATTTACCACCTAACCCCTTTTCTAGGTAGTAAGCTGGACCCCCACGGTACTGGTTATCCTCTCTTTGCTTATACACCTGTGCTAAAGTTGACTCTGCAAAAGCAGAACCCGCACCTAAGAATGCAATCAGCCACATCCAAAATACTGCACCCGGTCCACCGATAAAGATGGCCGTTGATACACCGACGATATTCCCTGTTCCGACACGCCCGGCTAAGGACACTGCAATCGCCTGGAAACTGGAAATCCCTTCATCTGATTTTTCCCCTTTAAGCATTAAACGGACCATATCTTTGATGTATCTCACTTGGAAAAATTTCATCCTAATCGAGAAATACAAACCAGAGATAACAAGTAGAACTGGCAGTGGCCAGCTCCAAACTATATCGTTTAAAAACGATACGATTGTCTCCATAATTTAGCTCCCCTTTGTTTTAACCCTCTATATATTTAATTACCATTCAAATATATTCTATTTCGGCTGACCTGTCCATAGATTTTCGAAAATTTTGTTATCGCTTACATTATTGATGTGATAAGGTCTGTTGATAAAAAGATAGTCAGCTCCAAGAGCCATATGGCCTTGAGCTGACTAATTTTAAATAATATTTTCTTGATTTAAACTTACCATACGACTAAGGAAAACTGTGACGAGCGTCATTATAATTAGTGATGCGTACATCAGAGATATGTTGTCTAAAAGGCCAGCTTGCATCATTGCAGCACTCGTATTTGCTAAAGCATGAAGAATAATTGCTAAAAAGTAGTAGTAAATCTTTCCTTTTTTCATGACCGCATAAAAAACGAGTACAGATAAGGCGATGTGTAAGGTCATGGCAATAATTCTTTCAAATATCGCTAGTAAGTACATATACCAAGCTTGATCACTTACTAATTGATCCATGTCAATCGGTAAATCATTTAAGACCGGTGAAGAGGAGTTTATCATGAAAGATAAGATTATGGCATTTACCATGCCAAGTCCAACGACGACGATAGCCTCAAAACCACCATGTCCAATCCCGTATGAGACGGCAGTACCGACATCTTTGTATTTTCTTTTCATGCTATAAAAAGCAAGTAAGCGTCCCGTTTCTTCAAAAATTCCAGCTGCTAAAACCCCGTAGAGCACATATAACCACGGAGATTGATTAAGCAGTTCGATTTGACCGTCTACCGAAGGTTTTAGGACTATCATATGTAAAATTTGCTCTAAAATTAAGGCAAAGACAAGAAAAATAGCTGCTCCCACTAGCATCGGTAGCCAATAAATTTTATACTTTCTTTTTAAAATGACTATAAATATAAATGGCAGCAACAACGATATGATTCCTGTAATTGCCATCATAAGAATTTGACTATTCGCAATCATGCTTATCCCCTCTTTTCATATACTAAGGATATTAAAGTGGATAAATGCTTGTCAATCTCATTTGAGAGTTGAGGGTGGGGAGGTGGGAGTTGAAAATTCTATTGGGTATGTTAGGAATACTGTAGAATAGATAAAAAGCGCTGAAAAGTCTATAAGTCATGGCAAAAGTGATGTCGTATAGACAAAAAGTGCTAAAAAGTCTATAAGCCATGGCAAAAGTGGTGGCGAATAGACAAAAAGTGCTGAAAAGTCTATAAGTCATGACAAAAGTGGTGGCGAATAGACAAAAAGCGCTGAAAAGTCTATAAGTCATGACAAAAATGATGTCGAATAGACAAAAAGTGCTAAAAAGTCTATAAGTCATGGCAAAAGTGATGGCGAATAGACAAAAAGCGCTAAAAAGTCTATAAGTCATGACAAAAGTGGTGATAAATAGACAAAATAAGATGAAAAGTCTATTGAACGTATCAATTATACAACTATGTATACTAACCTTCAGATTCTATTACATCATGGACGATACTTTCGGTGATAAGTACCTGAATTAAACATGACTTATCATCATTTCCACCTCTTTTGCTGATAAATGACTGAATTAAACATGACTTATCACCATTTTCATCTCTTTTAGTGATAAGTCCCCATAATAAACCTAACTTATCACCGCCACCACCCATTTCAGTGATAAAAATCAAAATTCAACTCGACTTATCACCAATCACAATCAAATCACTCCATCTAAACACCCATGCCTACGCAACAACTCCCACATAAAACAAAAAAAAGTAGCTTAGAAATCTCATCTAAGAAGATTTCTAAGCTACTTTATGTAAAAGGCTCAGGATTCTTATCCTTGCCTCTTATTTATATTAGTTTAAAGCTTTTTTAGCTTGATCTACAATTTCAGCGAATGCTTTTTCGTCTGAGATTGCAATTTCAGAAAGCATTTTTCTGTTGATATCGATACCAGCAATTTTAAGACCATTCATTAGACGGCTATAGCTAATATCGTGCATACGTGCTGCAGCGTTGATACGTGAAATCCATAATTTACGGAATTCATTTTTCTTTTGCTTACGGTCACGGTAAGCATACTGACCTGATTTTGTCACAGCTTGTTTAGCTGTTCTATATAAAGTGCTTTTAGCACCAAAATAACCTTTTGCTTGTTTTAATACTTTTTTACGTCTTTTACGTGATGTTAATCCATTTTTTACGCGAGCCATTTCTAACTCCTCCTTTTATTATTATTTAGCCGCTTTAGCTAATAAGTGTTTAAGTCTTCTTGCATCTGATTTAGCAACTAATGCAGATTTTCTTAAGTGACGTTTTTGTTTCGTAGATTTGTTAGCAAATAAGTGACTAGTGAATGCTTGTGAACGTTTGAATTTACCGTTAGCAGTTTTCTTAATGCGTTTAGCATAGCCTTTATGTGTCTTCATTTTTGGCATGATAATATCCTCCGAAATTAATTATTTTTTGTCTTGAAATGGTGCAACGACTAGGAACATTGAACGACCTTCCATTTTTGGACGCTGTTCAATTTGACCGTCTTCTTTAAGCGCTTCTGAGAAGCGTTCTAGAACTTTACGACCAATGTCTTTGTGCGTAATTGCACGGCCTTTGAAACGAATTGAAACTTTTACCTTATCATCTTTACTAAGGAATTTTTTAGCATGTCCTAATTTTGTATTAAAGTCATGCTCTTCGATTGTTGGTGACAAACGAATTTCTTTAAGGTTAATCACCTTTTGTTTTTTACGAGCTTCTTTTTCTTTCTTCTGTTGCTCATATTTATACTTACCGTAATCCATAATACGTGCAACTGGCGGTTTAGCATTTGGTGCAACAAGTACTAAATCTAAGTTAACATTTTCTGCTAATTCGATTGCTTCCCTTGTTGGCTTAATTCCATGCTGTGAACCGTCTGCTCCGATTAAACGAACCTCTTTTGCGCGAATACGATTATTGATCAAAGTCTGATCTTTAGCTATGTGTAGCACCTCCATAAATATTAACGAACAAAAAAGGCGAATGCTTACGCACCCGCCTTCAGAAGTGAGAGCACAGTAGTTACTGTACTCCATTCCCAATTTACCCGGTCGCTTTAGCTGGCGGGTGTGAAGCGGGAGCTCCAACTTGTTCGTTTCTTTCAACTCTTAATACTATACAGCAGTTCTACAGTATTGTCAAACTTATTTTTTCAATCTGATCTCATCTATTAATTGATAAAGGAACTCTTCTTTATCAAATGTTTCTTGTTTTTCTTCACCGTACTTACGTACGTTAACTTGTGATTCTTCTTTTTCTTTATCGCCGACTACGACTTGGTATTTAATTTTCTTCATTTGAGCGTCTCTAATCTTATAACCCATCTTCTCATTACGGTCATCGATGTGAACGCGGATACCTTGACTCTTCATCTCATCGTAAATTTCACGAGCATAGTCGTAGTGAAGATCGACATTAACTGGAATAATCTCTACTTGGTGCGGTGCTAACCATAGTGGGAAGTTACCTTTGTACTCTTCAGTTAAGAAGGCAACAAATCTTTCCATAGTTGACACGACACCACGGTGGATCACGACTGGTCTGTGTTCTTCACCGTCTTGTCCAATATAAGTTAAGTCAAAGCGCTCAGGTAAAAGGAAGTCTAGCTGTACTGTTGATAAAGTTTCTTCTTTCCCTAGAGCTGTTTTTACTTGAATATCAAGTTTAGGGCCATAGAAAGCAGCTTCTCCTTCTTCTTCTACATAAGACAGTCCCATTTCATCAACCGCTTCTTTTAACATACTCTCAGCACGTTGCCACATGTCATCATCATCGAAATATTTTTCTTTATCTTCTGGATCACGGTAGCTAAGTCTAAATTTATAATCGTTGATTCCAAAGTCCTTATAAACTTCTTGGATTAATTCCACTACTCTGATGAATTCGTCTTTGATTTGGTCTGGACGAACAAAGACGTGGGCATCATTTAGAACCATACCTCGAACGCGTTGTAAACCTGAAACAGCACCTGAAGCTTCATAGCGGTGCATCATACCAAGTTCAGCAATTCTAATCGGTAGTTCACGGTAAGAGTGACGTTCATTTTTATAGATCATCATGTGGTGTGGACAGTTCATCGGACGTAGTACAAGTTCTTCATTACCGACTTTCATTGGTGGGAAGATATCGTCTTGATAGTGATCCCAGTGGCCACTTGTCTTGTATAAATCAGAGTTTGCCATGATTGGTGTATACACATGGTTGTAACCAAGTGAAACTTCTTTATCGACGATATAGCGCTCAATCTCACGGCGAATTGTTGCACCATTTGGTAACCATAATGGTAAGCCAGCACCGATAAGTTGATTGTTTTCAAAGAGTTTCATATCTTTGCCGATCTTACGATGGTCTCTTTCACGACGTTCTTCTAATAATTCCATGTAAGCAGCAAGATCTTTTTTATCAAAGAAGGCTGTACCGTAAATACGTTGTAACATCTTGTTGTTTGAATCTCCGCGCCAGTAAGCACCCGCTGTTGATAAAAGTTTAAACACTTTAATTTTAGATGTTCTCGGTACGTGGACTCCGCGGCAAAGGTCAGTAAATTCACCTTGGCTATAGACTGTCACGAGTTCATCTTCTGGAATGGCATCGATCAATTCTTGTTTATATGGATCATTTTCAAAGAAAGTTTTTGCTTCATCTCGACTTAAAACACGACGTTCGATTGGAATGTTTTCATCCACAATACGCTTCATTTCTTTTTCGATTTTAGGGAAATCTTCAGATGAGATGTTTTCTTCCATATCAAAATCGTAATAGAAACCTTCCTCAATGACTGGACCGACACCAAAGTGTACTTCACCATATAGACGTTTTAAAGCCTGTGCCATCAGGTGAGCTGTTGAGTGACGAAGAATCTCTAAGCCTTCTTCATCTTTATTTGTAATTAGAGCAATTTCTGAATCACTCTCAAGCGGACGTGTTAAATCGTAAAGTTCACCATCGACTCTAGCTGCAAGTGCTGCTTTTTTTAGACCTGGAGAAATTGATGCAGCAATTTCTTCTGGAGTGACACCAAAATCGAATGCTTTAACATTACCGTCTGGAAATTTAACTTGAATTTGTTCTGTCATGGTTATTTCCTCCAATACTTTAATTAGATTATAAATAAAAAGAAAAAAACGCCCCTATAAATATAGGGGCGTTTTTGACGCGGTACCACCCTGATTCGCATAAACTCATGCCTCAGTGAGAATATATCGGTTCAAACCGGACTCCGATTAAAGAGCCATCCTTCTCTGGTAGTAACAATCCGCCTTTATTATGCACTTTCAGCTAATGTGCACTCTCTAAAAATAAACGGTACAAACTGTCTTGTCCATTGGATTTATTAATGAAATATAGCATTCATTATACACGTTTAATCTTTAAAATCAAGCTATGAGCGGCGCAGGTTATCGCCTTTTAATTCCACTTCTTCACATAAAGCACGAATTCTTTCGACCATTCTAAGCGCTTTGGTCTCTTCTTTACCGTTCGTTTTAGTGTAGGCATAGCGACCCACTAAGTCATCGATGGCAAAGTTTGAACTGATAAAAGTCGGTAGCTGTTCAACCATGCGGTAATTTAAAATACTTGTAATCACTTCATCACGGCTCCAAGCGGTAACATCCTCAGCACCTAGATCATCCAGGATTAAAACTTCAGCATTTCTAATCGCATCATACCTCTCATTTGTTGTCCCGTCGTTAAAGCCTGCTTTTAAATCTCTTAAGATCTCAGGAACATATATCATCATTGATGATATTGACTTTTCCTTTAACTCATTTGCTATACAACCGAGTATATAGGATTTTCCTATGCCAAATTCACCGTACAGATAGAGTCCCCTGTAGTCTTCACCACGTGCGATTTTGGAAGCTTTTGTAATGGCATTTTCTAAGACTTGTCTACGCCCTTCATTGATATAAATCGAATCGAAGGTCGCTTCTCTAACATCTCTCGGTATATGGAAGCTTTGAATTAAACTTTCACGCTTTAAGAAGTCCTCGTATTTTTCTCTGATTGGACACTTTTTGTAGACCATATTGAAGCGTCCTTGACGAATTTCTAATTTAATAATAAAACCATCCGGATGACTAAGACATTTACCGTCACCTGCCGGTTCACATTCATCTTTTTGATTGACATAATGTTTTAAGACCATTAAGTCATTTTGAATCATAGACCTGGTAATCTCACCTTCATGTGCAGCCATAAATGCTTTCATCTTCGGGTGATTGACGATTTCATGATAAATGCGGTCATTATTTTCTTGTATTTTTTGTGAGTTTTTAATATAACTGCTCAACGGTTCCATAGACTCACCTAATTTTCCCTAAATTTGTTAATCATATCACTTAAAGCTTCATCTTCTCTCGCTGTCTTAAGTGTTCCTTGGTTTTTACGAATTTTTCTATCAGATATTTTATCCTTCGCTCTATCTTTTAACCAAGCAGGCTCTGATTCACCTGAATTTCCTTTGTTATAAGACTTTTTCTTTCTTCTCTCTGCCTGACTATCACGAAAGTCCATAATAGACTTATAGGCTTCCTCTGCAGTTCTGAATCCTTCTTTCTGCCAGTTTTCTGCAATGGTCATGACATAGCGGAGTGGTAATTCCCCGTCTTTCATTTGCAGAGCATATTCAAGCAAGATATTAATGACACCATTTTCTAAAGTTGTTTTAACAATGACTTCAGTCACAACTTTTAAGTCGTTTTCACTCACCTGATGCTGTCTTAAGTCATTAATGCGGTCTAGTGGACTCACCCTATCTAGTCTTTCAAAATAAGACAGATTTTCCATTTCCTCATTTTTTTCTTGTTGAGTAAATGTTGGGACACTCTTACCACTTTCTTTTTGATAGTATTTTCTCGCTTCTCTTTTCAAAGTCTCTAAGTCAATACCAAACTGTGGACTAGTTGAAGCTAAGAGAATTTGTTTTAAATCATAGGCATTCAAACTAAATAAATCACTAAGTTGAACAATGAGTCTACTCGCTTCTTTAGTAAAGAACTTTTTATCAACTCGAGTTCCTTTTAAATGCGTAAACAAGACTTCAAAATCAAAGTCGTCTAAATCGACGGTTGGTCCTCGACTTGTGTTCTCATCTTTAAACTGTTCATTTGGTACAGTGAAGTTGTGATCATTGGTTTGATGATAAACATCTGTAAACTTTTTAGTCACTTCAGTAAGGTTGTCGGGTAAGTCAGGATATGTTAAGCGTTCTTTTTTATCGTTAAATTTAACCGTACCGATTTGACTAAATAAATACATGGACAACATAGGATCCTTAAAGAATTTCTCAGCACTGAGTGGTGAAGACAAACGGTAAACAAAACGGTCTGCATGTTCTTCTGTTGACATGTAAGAACGAATGAGCCCAATGCCTTCAAGCTTATCTAAATAAGTGGTTAATTCACTTAAGGTAGTATTTAGTTCATCAATCACTTCTCTGTGGAAGCGAATTTTTAATATATTATCATCTCTTGTTGATTCATGTAAGTAAAAGTATAGAGAAAACGCACCTGTCCCAATAAGTGGAAGATAAAGATCACTTAAAATTGTTCGATGATCAGAAGATAACTGATAAGTCTTATAGACGATAAACTCCGTATTCGGTTTTAAGCGCTGGTTAAATTTCATGCTCATTCTTACCCTTTTCGAGATTTTTGACGATATCCATCAATTGATTGACATCTTTAAATTCCCTATAGACCGAAGCAAATCTGACATAGGCCACTTGATCTAAGCTGATCAATTCTTCCATAACTGATTCGCCAATGTCATTAGATGTAATCTCAGCCTTATTTAAATTCCTTAAGTTTGCTTCTACTTTGTCCGCCCGTTTTTCAATTTCTTCATATGGAATCGCTCTTTTTTCACAAGCTTTTAACAAGCCATCTAAGACTTTTGCTCTGTCGAAGACTTCTCTCGTTCCATCTTTTTTAATGACGACTAACGGTGATAGTTCCATCCTTTCAAAAGTCGTGAATCTCGTACCGCAGTTATCACATTCACGGCGACGGCGAATGGCATTCATTTCATCTGCATGTCTTGAGTCAACAACTTTTGAACTAGTATGTCTGCAATTTGGACAGCGCATTAGACTTCACCTCTTCATAGTTAAAATACTTAACTCATTATAACACTCTCAACACCTTACTTGGAAAGTAAAAACAATCATCTCACTAGTGCCAACTAGTGAGATGATTGTTCTAAACTTCTACTGTATAGTTTTCTCGAACTGGCATTTCTTCTAAATGCTCGCTACCTTCAGCTTTAACACGCGCTTCTTTTTTCACGTGAGAGTTTTGGAAAGCTTCTGAGTCTACCCAAGCTTGGAAAGCTTCTGTCGATGACCAACCAGTTAATACGGTCATCTTCTTGCCGTTTCTGATTAGCATAAAGCCTTCAAAACCTTGATACTTATCGACATTGCCTTTACGTCCTTTAAACTGTTCAATCAGTAAATCGATATGATCATATTTAACTAGGAAGTTGTTAGAAGCGATGTGTCCAGCACGTCCAACATCACCGTCATGGATGATGATGTCATATGTTTCACCTTTAAAGTCTACAGTTTCAGCGTGAATGTTGAGTTCAAAATTCTGACCATCTTTTTTTACTAGTTTCATATTGACCTCCGAAATATATTTTATTTAAGTATAACAAAAAAGGGAATGGCCTTTGCCATTTCCCTTTGTCATCTTTGTTAAATGTTTTTAGCAATCATTTCTGCTAATTCTACACATCTTACTGAGTATCCCCACTCATTATCGTACCAAGAAAGTACTTTAACTTTGTTACCATCCATTACCATAGTCAAGTCTGAGTCGACAATAGAGCTACGTGGATCAGTGTTAAAGTCTCTAGATACTAGTGGCTGATCGCTGACACCTAGAATACCTTTCATAGCGTCCGCTTCGTATTTCTTGAATACTTCGTTCACTTCTTCTTTAGTTACTTCTTTTTCAAGGTCAACAACTAAGTCAACTAAGGAAACGTTTGATACTGGAACACGAAGTGCCATACCATCAAGTTTTCCTTTAAGTTCTGGTAAAACTAAAGCAGTCGCCTTAGCAGCACCAGTAGATGTTGGAATAATATTTTCTGCTGCAGAGCGCGCACGACGCAAGTCTTTGTGCGGATTGTCAATATTTTGTTGGTCATTTGTATAAGCGTGTACTGTTGTTACAAGACCATTTTTTATACCGAATTCGTCATTTAGAACTTTAGCAACAGGTGCTAAGCAGTTCGTAGTACATGATGCATTTGAAAAGACATCATAAGAAGTTGTATCTAAAGTTGCACAGTTCACACCGCGTACGAGTGTTTGAACGTTACCACCTTTAGACGGTCCGGTTAAGAGGACTTTTTTAGCGCCCGCATTTATATGAGCTTGTGCTTTGTCTCCGTGGTTAAATGCACCGGTCGCTTCAATAACAATATCAATACCTAAGTCTTTCCAAGGTAGGTTTTCAGGGTTTCTGTCACTAGTAATCGTAATTTCCTTACCATCTACAGAAATTTTGTCTTCCCCAACAACTTGAACATCTTTGTCATAAGTACCATGTGTAGAATCATACTTAATTAAGTGTGCGATTGTTGTAGCAGGGTGAGTTGCGTTGATTGCAACAAGATCTAACTCCTCTGAATCAAGAACGATTCTAAATACCATCCTACCAATTCTACCTAAACCATTAATTGCAACTTTTTTCATGACTAGAGCTCCTTTAAAAGTTCATTTTTCTTAAATAGTATAACACATTTACTCGTCCGTTTGAACGCGTTTTCACATACTTTTTAATTCATTAGCAAATTTATCCACTTGTTTGTACAAGGAAGGTAAATCACCATTGTTATCAAAGACGATGTCACTCATATTTTTCTTTTCTAAAAGAGACATCTGACTATCTATTCTTGATTTCGCTTCTTCACTACTTAAATTGTTTCTAGCTTGTAGTCTTTCCATTTGGACTTTTTCATCCACATAGACTGTAATAATCAAATCGCAATTTTTATCGAGTCCATTTTCAAAGAGTAAGGGAATGTCTAAGAAAACATGCCCTTCTTTTATATATTTTTCTTGATCAGCATTCATCATTTGTCTGATTAAAGGGTGCACAATTTCATTGAGTATCTGTCGCTTACTTTTATCATTAAAGATAATTTGACCGAGTTTCGCCCTATTTAAATTGCCATCTTCATCTAAAATATCTTGACCGAATGCCTCTACAATTTGAGGAATAGCAGGACCATCTTTTGCTGTTGTCTTTCTTGAATACTCATCGGCATCTAAGACCACAAAACCCTGATCTTTTAAATAATTACTTACCGTTGTCTTACCACTCGCAATTCCACCAGTAAGACCAATTACCTTATTCATTTAGTCACCTCTGACATGTTGTACAGTAAAATGTATTTCTTGTATTGATCACTTTTGTCTTTAAGTCATGCCCTAAAGGACATTGCTTTTGTTGATAAACTTTAAAGCTGTGCTGCATTTCACCTTTACCGCCTGTAACAGAACGGTAGTCAGAAATCGTCGAGCCACCTCTTGATAAGGAGAGTTCAAACACCTCACAAATCTTATCAAATAAGTTAGACAGACGTTTATCTGAAATATTCTTCACCTTTTTTGTGGGTAAGATATGTGACAGATAAAGACTTTCCGAAGCGTAAATATTACCGACACCAGGAATCACTTCACTATCCATAATGGCAGCCTTAATCATTTTTTCTGAGAATTTCTTTGAATGTAAGCTTCTTATAAAATGTTCTCGACTTAAATGATCGGTATATTCAGGTGCCATCCGCTTAAAGGGCGGGAAATCTTGTAGACTATCATAGGTGTGCATTTCACCGAATCGTCTAATATCCGAATAAATCAGTTTTTGCCCATTATCTAGACTAAGAATGACTTGACGGTGCTTTTTAAAATTATCTTCTTTGATATCATCAAGATCATTGACTATAAAATAGGCACCACTCATGCCCAAATGACTGATAATGTGCGTCGTTTTAAAATCATCACTTAAAATAAAATATAAATATTTACCCCGGCGACCAAGGTGTAAAATAGTCTTACCTGTCACAGTTTGGATAAATGAATCGATTGGTTCCTTGATGATGGTTTTCTTACCTTCACGATGGCCCTTATATATATAAGATGACAGTTCAACACCTGTAATTTTTCTATTTATAACAGGTGTCAACTCTCTTTTAACTAACTCTACTTCTGGTAACTCTGGCATCTTTCCACCTACTTCACTTCATACCAATCTTTGCCGTAACCCGCTTCTACTTTTAGGGGCACACCAATCTCAAGTGCGTCCTCCATAATTTCTGTAATCACTGGGATAAAATCCTCGACCTGACTTTTAGGAATATCGAAGATCAATTCATCATGGATTTGTAAAAGTAGTTCTACATCAAAATCTTTAACCTTTTCACTCTCAGCATATTTAACCATAGCAAGTTTAATAATGTCTGCTGCAGAACCTTGAATTGGTGAGTTCATTGCAGTTCTTTCTGCAAAGGATCTTGCATTAAAATTACGACTATTAATATCCGGCAGATAACGTCTTCTGTGTAATAAGGTTGTCACATAGCCGTCTCTTTTCGCATCTTGAACCACATCATGCATAAACTGCTTAACATCTTTAAAAGATGACAGATAAGTATCTATAAACTGAGCTGCCTCTTTACGTGTGATACCTAAATTTTGGCTTAAACCATAATCACTGATGCCATAGACAATACCAAAGTTAACCGCCTTAGCATTTCTTCTCATGATTGGTGTGACACCATCTAGCTCAACACCGTAGACTTCCATAGCAGTTTTTGTATGGATATCAATATCATTATTGAAGGCTTCCATCATGGATTCATCTTTAGTAATCGCAGCAAGCACTCTAAGTTCGATTTGTGAGTAATCCAGTCCTAAAAGCACGTTTTCTTCTTTAGAAGGTACAAAAGCTTGTCTAATTTTTCTACCCTCTTCTAGACGGATCGGAATATTTTGTAGATTCGGTTCTACAGATGATAAACGACCTGTTTGAGCTAGAGTTTGGTTAAAGCGTGTATGAATCCGTCCATCTTCGCTCACTTCGTCTTGAAGTCCAATGACATAAGTTGATTGGAGTTTTGAGACCGTACGATAATGTAAGATGTAGTCGATAATTTCATGCTTATCTTGAAGTTTTTCTAAGACATCCACCGCAGTCGAATATCCAGTCTTAGTCTTTTTAATGACTGGTAACTCCAGTTTTTCAAAGAGAATGACACCGAGCTGTTTAGGAGAATTAATATTAAACTTCTCTCCAGCAAGCTCATAAATTTTTTCTTCGATATCATCTAACTGTCCTTGGAGTTCAACTTCCATCTTTTCTAAGCGTTCTCTTTGAACTTTAATACCTTTTAATTCCATTTGTACAAGCACTTTAGCTAATGGAATTTCTAAATCATGCCACAGTGAATACATTTCATCTTTTTTAAGTTTTTCTGTCATTAAGTCAGCTACTTGATGAATAGCTTGAACTTTATCGCTAAGAAAGTCTATTGTTTCTTCTGTACTTGGATCTTTTTTATTACGACCTTTACCGTAATGAAAGTCATCGCTGTTAATTGAAATATTAAAATCAGCAACAGTTTCAGCGACATCGATAATTTTTTTAGATGGGTTAATTAAAAAGCTCGCTAACATGATGTCATCTGTAAAGTGATCGAACTTAATATCTAGATGGTCTAAGAGCGCAACTTGTCTTTTTAAATCATAGGTCTTCACTGTTTTACGTGACTCGAGGAATTCCTTAAAGTCCTCTAAATCAATATCTTCTACTTTTTTAGTCATAACAAATTGTTCGTCACTAATACCGATAAATTCAGGTTGAAGTTTTAAGTAGTTTTCACCGTGTACTTCTAAAAATACGGATACTGCATCAGAAAAATCCTTAAATGATGTAGTTGGCTTAGCTGTGAATTCAGCAACTTCTTCGACTTCCTGTTCGTCCATCTTATCTAAGAGTGAATTAAACTCCATGTCTTTAAATAGCTCATATTTTTCAGGACGGTCTTCATCTTTAAATTTCAAGTCATCGATCTTAAAGTCAAAGTCCATATCTCTATAAATTGTCGCAAGATCTTTACTCATCAATGCAATATCTCTATTATTTGTTAAGTTTTCATTCAGTTTTTTAGCCGTCACTTTGTCGAGATTATCAAGAACATTTTCGACACTACCGTATTCTTTTAACAGCTTGACTGCAGTCTTTTCGCCGACGCCAGGTACACCTGGAATATTATCTGATTTATCTCCCATAAGACCTTTTAAGTCAATGATTTGTAAGGGCTGTAAACCATCGTACACTTCAGCTAAGTGTTCAGGCGTAAAGACCTCTATGTCTGTCACACCTTTTTTTGTAATGTAGACCTTGGTCTTTTCACTTGCTAATTGTGTTAAGTCTTTATCACCTGTGATGACGATTGTTTCTAGTCCCTCTTCGTCAGCAAGCTTCGTCCAAGTTCCAATGATATCGTCCGCCTCATAGTCCTCATGCTCAAAGCGCTTAATACCATAAGCATCGATGAGTTGACGGATTGGTGCAAATTGTTCGCCTAACTCAGGTGGGGTCTTTTGTCTGCCCCCTTTATATTCCTTATATTGTTTATGTCTAAATGTCGATTTCCCGGCATCAAAGGCAACTAAGAAATAGTCAGGATCTTCTTCTTTAATGACCTTTTCTAAGAGTCGAGCATATCCAAACACAGCATTGGTATGGAGCCCACTTTTATTGGTTAAGAGTGGTAAACCATAAAACGCGCGGAAGGCAATACTATTACCATCCATGAGAATTAATTTAGCCATAATAGTCTCCTTTAGTCTCTTCTTACTATAAATTATACCTTTCAAAGGGTAGATAAGCCAAATAATATTGGTCTCAATACTTAGAGTTTCAAAAAAATAAAAACTTGGATTTCCCTGAAGGAAAATCCAAGTTTAATATTTAATAATGAATCGGTGAGTCTGGACCGAGAGGAATACCGAAGATACTCCACACAATTAACATAATTGCCCAGAAGACAAAGAAGAAAATTGAGTATGGTAACATGACTGAAATCAAAGTACCGATACCGATGTTTTTATCATACTTCTGTGCAAAGGCAATGATGATGGCAAAATAAGTCATCAACGGTGTAATAATGTTAGTCGATGAGTCCGCTACACGATAAGCCATTGTAGTCATCTCTGGTGAATAGCCAAGTTGCATAAGAATTGGCACAAAGATTGGTGCCATTAAAGCCCATTTGGCACTTGCTGAACCGATAAATAGATTGATTACCGCTGTGATTAGCATAAAGCCGATCAAGAGCGGAATACCTGTTAAGTTCATGCTTTCTAATAATTCAGCACCGTAGACACCGATAACAATACCAATGTTTGATTCAGTGAAATAGGCAACGAATTGACCTGCTGCGAAAGCGAGGACGATAAACATGCCCATAGATGCCATTGTATCTGTCATCTGATTGGCAACGTCTTTATCGTTTTTAATTTCCTTAGTCACAATACCGTATACAACACCTGGTATGAAGAAAAGGATTGCAATAATCGGTACAAGTGAACTCATAAATGGTGACTGAATAATTGTATCCATATATGAGCCTAAATCATCTGGTCCACGCATCGGTGAAGATGGGAAGACAACGAGTAAAGCTGCAAGAATTAAAGCGATTACAATAGCGACACCTGCCCAGATTAAACCTTTTTTCTCGATTGGTTTTAAGCTTTGCATGTCAGCTGCTTCATCACCAGCTAATTCTTCTTCGTGTTCTTTAGACATAGTAAATGTGCCAAGTCTCGGCTCGACAATCTTAGCTGAAACAAACCACCCGACTAGTGTTAAAAGAAAGACGCTGGCAGCAATGAAGTACCAGTTCATAGCGACGTTAATAGAATCTGCATAGGCAGGATCAATCACTGTTGCTGCTGCAGAAGTTAATTCTGCAAGCATAACGTCTGTCCCACTTAAGAGTAAGTTTGCTGAGAATCCACCGGATACCCCTGCGAATGCTGCTGCAAGACCTGCCAGTGGATGTCTACCAAGCGCTAAGTATATAAGGGCACCAAGTGGTGGTAAGACAACATAACCTGCATCAGACGCTACAGATGACATTACCCCTGCAAATACTAGACCAGCTGTAATTAAGTTTTTCGGAATAGCGAGTACAAAGCCTTTTAAAGCGGCTCCAATTAATCCTGAGCGCTCTGCCACACCAATACCTAACATAGTCAGTAGTACAACACCTAAAGGTGCGAAGTTTATAAAGTTATCTGTCATACTTTCAAATATGTAACTAATACCTTCACCGTTGAGTAAATTGGTAACTTCGACAGTTTCATTACCTTCTCCTGGGTGAGTAACTGACACATCAAACATCGATAAAACTGCGGATGCAAGAAGTGTTAATACTGCTAGCATGATAAATAAAGTAACTGGATGTGGTAGTTTATTACCTAACCATTCCACAAAGTCCAGAAACTTTTGAAATAGACCATGCTTCTGTTTTGATTCCTCCACTGCAAAAACCCTCCTGAGTAAAAAATAAAGGCTGTCACCCAGTGACAGCCTTTACAAGTATAATATTCGGTTCAAATAATTTCAACAAAATATGTGTTACATATTTTCTATAAGTGCATCTGCAAACTCAGAAGTCTTAACTTCTGTTGCACCGTCCATTAAACGAGCAAAGTCATAAGTGACGACTTTCTTAGCTATTGTATTTTCAATCGCAGCATTCACTAAGTCCGCTGCTTCTTGCCAGCCAAGGTGTTCTAACATTAAGACACCTGATAAAAGAACTGATGAAGGGTTTACTTTATCTTGACCAGCGTATTTAGGTGCAGTACCGTGAGTTGCTTCAAAGATAGCGTGACCTGTTTCATAGTTGATGTTAGCACCTGGAGCGATACCAATACCACCAACTTGTGCTGCAAGCGCGTCGGAAATGTAATCTCCATTTAGGTTCATTGTTGCAACCACATCAAACTCTTTTGGACGCGTTAAAATTTGTTGTAAGAAGATGTCAGCAATTGAGTCTTTGATAATAATCTTACCATCTTTAACCGCTTGGTCTTGGACTTCATTTGCTTTTTCTTTACCTTCTTTTTCAACAATTTCATCGTACTCAGCCCAAGTAAATGTTTGGTCACCGAACTCATTACGTGCAAGTTCATAACCCCATTTTTTGAAACCACCCTCTGTAAATTTCATAATGTTTCCTTTATGAACAAGTGTCACAGATGGTTTTTTGTGTTCGATTGCGTAATTAATAGCTGAACGCACTAAACGCTCAGTACCTTCTTTAGATACAGGTTTGATTGCAATTGAAGATGACTCAGGGAAACGAATGTTTTCAACACCCATTTCATCTTGTAAAAAGTCGATTACTTTTTTAACTTCTGGTGTACCTTCATTAAATTCAATACCTGCATAAATATCTTCAGTATTTTCTCTGAAAATCTGCATATCACAGTGTTCAGGGTGTTTTACTGGAGATGGTACGCCTGTGTAGTGACGAACAGGTCTTAAACAAGCAAATAAGTCTAACTCTTGACGTAAAGTCACATTCAATGAACGGAATCCCCCGCCAATTGGCGTTGTAAGAGGTCCTTTGATCGCGATTAGATATTCATTAATTTTATCAAGAGTATCCTGAGGTAGCCATTCACCAGTTTGGTCATATGCTTTTTGTCCTGCAAGAACTTCTAGCCATTCAATTTTTTTCTCACCATTATAGGCTTTCTCTACTGCTGAGTCGATTACACGACTGGCAGCTGCCCAAATGTCTGGTCCAATTCCATCACCTTCGATGAAAGGAATAATTGGTTGATTTGGAACATTTAATTCTCCATTTTTAGTTACAATTTTTTCTCCTGCCATTGTTTCTCCCCCGTATCTTATCGGTTTTCAACCGGTTCATATTTTCTGTTAGTGTGACCGTTATATTCCGCACGTGGACGAATTAAACGGTTGTTTTCATACTGCTCAAAGATGTGAGCAATCCAACCTGATGTTCTACTTACAGCAAAAATCGGTGTAAATAATTCGTGCTCAATTCCAAGTGAATGGTAAACTGACGCACTGAAGAAGTCGACGTTAGGTAAGAGACCTTTTTCTTCTTTAATGATGTCAGCAATTCTAACTGACATTTCATAAAGTTCAGGTTCTCCACTCTCTTCTGTTAAGCGACGCGCCATGTCTTTTAAGTACTTAGCACGTGGATCGCCTTCTTTGTAGACACGGTGGCCAATACCCATAATTTTTTCTTTTTTAGCAAGCTTGTCATGGATATAGTCATCAACATTATCTAAAGAACCAATTTCTTCTAGCATCGCCATTACCTTCTCATTAGCGCCACCATGAAGTGGTCCTTTCAAGGCCCCGATTGCACCTGTAATACCAGAATACATATCAGATAAAGTCGCCACAATAACACGTGCAGCAAATGTAGAGGCATTAATTTCATGGTCAGCATGTAAGATTAATGCCTTGTTCATTGCTTCTACTTCGACCTCAGTTGGTTCTGTTCCATTTAGCATGTAAAGGAAGTTTTTAGCATAGCCGTAGTTAGGGTCAGGATCAATTACATCCAAACCTTTACGCGTACGTGCGATAGCCGCAACAATTGAAGGAATCTTACTCTGGATGCGTATTGCTTTAGTTAAAGTCGCAGCTTCCCCTTGTTCCTCTGCATTTGGATCCGTATGAGATAAAAGCGACACCGCTGTACGTAAAGCACTCATCGGATGCACACTTTTATCTACAAATGTTTTATAAAAGTTCTTAGCATCATCATTTAAAAACGCATGTTCATATAATTCTTTTTTAAAGCTTGCAAGTTCCTCTGCATTAGGTAATTTGTCGTGCCATAGCAGATAAACGACCTCTTCGAACTCAGCATTTTCTGCCAAATCATCAATTTCATAACCGCAATAAGTTAACTGCGCACCAATGATGGAACTAATTCTAGACTCACCAATTACTACACCTTCTAAACCACTATTACCAGTCATAAATCCCCCTCCTAAATATGTAACAGAATGTTTAAAGCTAGTATACCAAAGTTGTTGTAAGATTGTTTATGTTGCCAAAAGCCCTATTTTTGTGAAAAATATTTCAAAATAATACTCTATGGCTTGTCCTACAATGAATCTATACCCAACTTATTATAGTTTAACACATGCATAAGGAAGAATTAATTATCTTATTCAAATCTATAAGTAAATGTTTATCATTTGAAGTGGAAGTATAAAATAGCTGAATTGCGCGCCATCGAGGTGTTGACGACGTCCGATAAAAGGCTATATCAGCCATCGAATTTTCAACGACGTCCGATAAAGACAAAAAAAGCTCAGAAACCTTATATTTAAGGTTTCTAAGCTACATAACTTCTATATTATTCTTCTGTCATGTTACTTGGTTTTTCAATCACATCAACGTCACCGATTCTTGAATAATCTACGGTACCGCTGACATCTGCTGACTCACCATCAATGGTTAAGCTACCTTCAAATTCACTACCAGTAAAGACTTGATCTGCATTAAAGTACAACTGTAAAGTACCGTCGACCGCTTCAACTTGCTGTAGAAAATCAGCTTCTGAGTCAAAGACATTTTCTAAAGATCCAGGTTCTGTTATATCAATTGTAATCGCATAGCCGTCTTCTAAATTAGAGAGTTCGCCTTCTGGATATGATTTTAACTTAGCAACTATTTCTTCATAACTGTTGCCTTCAAGGTTTTCTACACCTTCAACTTGTTCAAGTGATTGATTTTGATAAACATAATGATCACCTTGATAGATATAGTGAGTTTCTACAGCTCCGTTGTTGTTTACTGCTGATTTCATTTCATCTTGCTCACCAATGGTTAAGACATTTTGATATGTTTCTGTCTCTTCACCTTGGGTCAAGTTTACCTTTTGATCGGCTGAATAAGATACTTTACCTGAAGCATTTTCTTCAGCAGCTGTAATTAAGCTTTCAGCTGTCAGCTCTCCATTGTCAGCTGCTTCTTCTGAATTTGTATTTTCTTCAGACTCCTCTGTTGAGTCAGTTTGGTTAGCTTCTTCTGTCTCATTTGTATTACAAGCTGTGAGGAAAAGAAGAAAGCTTGAGAATAAGACTAAAAATGTCTTGTTCATAAATCCACCTCTACTTCTTTATAAAACATGTGCATGACCGCTGTAGACAACGCTTTGTTCACTGTCAATTGTCACTAGCATGCCATCTTTTAACACTTCAAAGGCCTCTGTTGCTCCAACTATGGTTGGAAGTTCTAAGTTTAAGCCAACAATCGCACCTTGACTCGTTAAACCACCTTCTACTGTAATTAAGCCAGCTGCTTTAATTAAGAGTGGTGTCATCAAGGCATCAACAGATTGCACTAAAACAATTTTATCAGTTGTATCTTTCTTTTCCAATTCACTATAATTTTTTGCTGTAATCACTTCACCAACAGCAGATTTCTTACCGATCCCTTGAGCTTTGATTAAAGTATCACCAACGACATGAAGTTTCATCAAGTTAGTCGTTCCTGCACGTCCTGCTGGTACACCTGCTGTAATAATGATTAAGTCACCTTCAGCTGCATAACCTTTTTCTAAGGTCGCATTAACTGATGTATTTAACAGGTCATCTGTATTCTTTTGACCGACCTTAACAATCGGGTTCACACCCCATACAAGATTTAATTGTCTCGCAACATGTTCATATGGTGTCACTGCGACGATATTTGCATGTGGACGATATTTAGAAATCATGTTTGCAGTATGACCACTTTCTGTTGCAGCAACGATTGCTTTACAGTTTAAGTTAAGTGCAGTATGTGCAACTGATACACCAATTGCTGTAACCATGTTCGTTTCTGTTGATTTCGTACGGTCAGATAACAGTTTTTTATAGTTCTGTGCACCTTCTGCTGAAATCGCAATTTTCGACATTGTCTGTACCGCTTCAACAGGATAAAGACCCGCTGCTGTTTCTCCTGATAACATAACTGCATCCGTACCATCGTAGATTGCATTAGCAACGTCACTTGCTTCAGCACGGGTACAACGTGGGTTATGCTGCATAGAATCAAGCATTTGTGTTGCTGTAATAACCGGTTTACCGACTAAATTACATTTTCTGATTAACTCTTTTTGCATCATTGGTACAGTCTCTGGAGCAATTTCAACTCCAAGGTCACCACGTGCAACCATCAAACCATCTGAGATATCTAAAATATCATCGATATTGTCAATACCTTCTTGGTTTTCAATCTTAGGAATAATCTTGATATAGTCACCCTTATTTTGTTCTAGGAGCTCTCTAATCTCAAGAACGTCTTGCGGGCGTCTGACAAAACTTGCTGCAATAAAGTCCACCCCTTGTTCAATACCGAACAATACGTCTTCCTTATCTTTTTCAGTTAAGCCTGGAAGATTAACACTTACACCAGGAACGTTAACACCTTTTTTATTTTTTAAGACACCATTATTTTTAATAGTCGTTGTAATCAGACCTTGGTCTTTATCGATACGCTCTACTTGAAGTTCTACTAAACCATCATCTAAAAGTATATAGTCTCCCGCATCGACATCATCAATCAAACCTTCATAGGATACTGAGAAGCGTTCGTTATTACCGATTACTTCTGTCATAGAAATATCAATCTGCTGTCCTTTTTCCAGTTCCACTTGCCCATTTTCCATGCTGTGCGTACGAATTTCTGGCCCTTTAGTATCGAGTAAAATACCGACCGTCTTGTCTAAACGTTTAGCGACTTTTCTAATTGTTTCTATACGCGCTAAATGCTCAGCATGATCTCCATGTGAAAAGTTTAAACGTGCCACATTCATACCTGCTAGAATCACTTTTTCTAAAATTTCTTCTGACTCTGAAGCTGGCCCAATTGTACAAACGATTTTTGTATTTCTCATTATTGAATCCTCCTAGATTGATAGTTCTTTTGAAAGCTGATAAATACTACTGTCGTAATTTTTCTTTTGATTGTATACAGATTTTAGTTCAACAAAATACATCTTATCATCTTTAATGCTTGTACCTACGTCCGTCTGGCCATCCAAGAGGAGTTCTACCGCATAGGCACCGAACCTCGAACCTAAGACTCTATCTTTTGCTGTCGGCTTACCACCTCTTTGAATATGACCAAGAACACTCAACCTAGTTTCTATATTAATATATTTACCTAGCTCAAGGCTACAAGATTCTGCTGACATTACTCCTTCAGCTAAAACTATTAAGGAATGTTTCTTGCCTCGCTCTAGTCCACTTTGAATGCGAGCGGCAACATCCGACATTTTAGTCTGACGCTCTGGTATGAAAATCGTTTCTGCTCCAGCTGCAAGCCCTGCATTAAGTGCTAACTGTCCAGAGTCCCGTCCCATCACTTCAATGATAAAAGTTCTTTCATGACTAGTTGCTGTATCGCGAATTTTATCGATCATATCAACAATCGTATTTAAAGCAGTATCATAACCAATTGTTTCATTGGTACCTGCAATGTCATTATCAATGGTCGCTGGAATACCAATTGTTTTAATACCGAGCTCTGACAACCGACTCGCACCGCGATATGAGCCGTCACCACCGATGACAATCAAACCTTCTATGCCAAGATTTTTAAGGTTAGCTACCGCCTTATTTTGTCCAGCTAACGTTAGAAATTCTTCCGACCGTGCAGAATACAGCTTTGTACCCCCTCTATGTATGATGTCTCCTACATCACCAAGTTCCATCTTTTTAATTTGATTATTAATCAAGCCCTCATAACCATGGCTGACACCATAAACTTCTAAATTTTCAAAGATCCCTTTTCTAACTACAGCACGTATCGCTGCATTCATACCTGGTGCATCCCCACCACTTGTTAAGACAGCAATTTTACGCAAGTTATCACCCTACTCTCTTCACTTTTAACATAGCACAATACTAAAACTCACGTCTATTTATATGAAAAAGCGCAGTCGCTAATAATTAGCGGCTGCGATTATCTTATTCTTCGTATTGACCAATAGCCATATATTTTTCATAGCGCTGTTCGACAAGTTCGTCACCATTTAGTTTTCTTAAATCACCAAGGGCGTCCACTAAGACAGTCTCAATTTCATTAAAGACAAAAGTTTTGTCCTGGTGCGCTCCACCCGCAGGTTCACTAATCGTTCCATCACTCACACCGAGTTCTAGTAAGTCATCTGCTGTGATTTTTAAAGACTCAGCAGCGATTTCTTTTAATGACGCATCTTTAAATAAGATAGAAGCGGCACCTTCTGGAGAAATCACTGAATAAGTTGAGTTCTCAAGCATATATAATTTATTACATACACCAAGTGCAAGCGCACCACCAGAACCACCTTCACCAATGACAATACTGATTACAGGAACCGTTAAACCAGCCATCTCTACTAGATTACGTGCGATTGATTCACTTTGTCCGCGTTCTTCAGCAGCCTTCCCTGGATAGGCACCTTTAGTATCGATAAAACAGATTACCGGACGCTTAAATTTCTCAGCCTGTTTCATTAAACGTAAGGCTTTTCTATAACCATCAGGATGAGCCATACCAAAGTTACGTGCGATATTATCCTTAGTATCCATTCCTCTTTGGTTACCGATAACAGTGACTGGACGTCCTTTAAACATCGCAATACCACCAATGATGGCATTGTCATCGCTATAAAGACGATCCCCTTTTAATTCAACAAAATCTTCAAATAAGGCCGCTATATATTCCTTAGCAGTTGGTCGCTTAATGTAACGTGCAATCTCAACGCGTTGCCAAGGGGTTAAATCAGAATATATTTCAGCTTTTTTATCCTTCACTTTTTTCTCCAAGAAACTAATCTCTGTTTTCAGATCTAGTTTATTTTTATGAGCATATTTTTCAAGCTCTTTAATTTTGTTTTCTAATTCAGTAATCGGTTTTTCAAAATCAAATGCCATCCTTAGTTCACCTCACTATGCATGTTTAAGAGCGTTCCAAGATAGCGCTTCATATTTGTACGATTAACAACGTCATCAAGTTGGCCGTGTTTTAAGAGAAATTCAGCCGTTTGGAAGTCATCTGGAAGTTTTTCCTTAATCGTTTCTTCGATAACACGACGACCGGCAAAACCAATCAAAGCACCAGATTCTCCGATATTTATATCCCCAACAGAAGCAAATGAAGCGGACACTCCACCTGTGGTTGGATTCGTCATATAAGAGATGTATAAAAGTCCTGCCTTACTATGTCTCTCTAATGCGACACTGACTTTAGCCATCTGCATAAGCGATAAAATACCTTCTTGCATTCTCGCCCCACCACTTGCTGTAAAGATAATAACTGGAAGACGGTGCTCTGTTGCATAGGTAAAACTTCTAGCGAGTTTTTCACCAAGGGCTGAGCCCATACTTCCCATTCTAAAACGGGCATCCATAATCGCGACAACCGCTTCATGACCCATAATCTTTCCACGAGACACAACTAAGGCTTCATTCAATCCTGTTTTTTCTTTATCAGACTGAAGCTTTTCTTCATAATTTGGGAAGTTTAAAGGATTACCTGACGTCACATTTTCGAATAAGCGTTCTTCTGTATCAATATCGAGTAGTGCTGCCATACGGTCTGTACTCGTGATTGGTAAATGATAGTCACAATTAGAGCACACATTTAAACGCTTATGAAGATCTTTAGAGTAAAGGATCTTTTTACAGTTCGGACACTTAGTCATTATTTTTTCAGTTTCACCTAAGTGATCGTTTCTTTTATCATCGCTAGCTTTTTTGTTTAATTTGAAAAAAATATCTTTTAACATACTTTCAAGACAACCTCCATTCGGCTAATTTTCATAGCCATTTGCATACTTCTCTAAAAGAGAATAAATTCGATTAACAATTTGATTGTCATCATCTTTAACCGTCTTCATACCTTGATACTTATGCTCGTAGTAATAATCGATCATATGCATCAATTCATTTAGCTCTTCATATTGACGATCTGTGCGAATTAAATATTTAGCAATCAATTTATAGAGTTGATGACTATCTATGTTAGCAAGGTAAGTACCTTCACCCCGCTTAACATAGATGACACCAATCAGTTCTAAGGCACGTAGTGCTTCTCTAACACTTTGCCTGCTGACGTTTAAGCGTTCTTTTAAATATCGTTCTGATGGTATTTTTTCGCCTATACCGATGTTTTGATCTTCGATGATTTTATCTATTTCTTCAAGAATTGTCTCGAGACCTTTTTTATTTTCCATTAATTTTTATTTAACTCACTTATTAATTTTTTAGTTTTGTTGTAGACATACTGAGGTTCGACCTTAATGCGTGATACGCCTGTATTCATTGCAGCTTCTGCTACTTTTTCAGCTACAGTCGGTGCAACTTCTGGATTAAAGGGATCTGGAATCACATAGTCATAAGCCAAGTCTTCTTCAGCAACAGTGTTCGCTATAGCAAGCACTGCTGCTTTTTTCATCTCTTCGTTTATATGTGTAGATTGAACATCTAAAGCGCCTCTAAAAATACCAGGAAATGCTAGGACATTATTGACCTGATTAGGATAGTCACTGCGACCTGTACCAATGACTTTGGCACCAGCCTCTTTAGCAAGGTCCGGTATAATTTCAGGTGTTGGGTTCGCCATAGCAAAAATGATTGGGTCTGCATTCATGGACTGAACCATTTCTTTAGTCACTGCGTTTGTAACTGACACACCGATAAATACATCCGCATCTTTAATGACATCTACTAAATTACCACTTACATTATCCTTATTAGTAAATAGTGCAATTTCATCTTTGACCTTATTCATACCCTCAGGACGTCCTTCATAAATCGCACCACGAGAATCACACATGATCATATCTTTGACACCAAAACTGTGAAGCAGTTTGACTATGGCAACACCTGCTGCTCCTGCGCCGTTTAAGACAACTTTTACAGATGACAAGGTTTTACCAGTCAGTTTCACTGCATTGATTAGTCCTGCCAGTGTCACTATGGCCGTACCGTGTTGGTCATCATGGAAGACAGGTATATCTACTTCTTGTTTTAAACGTGCTTCTATTTCAAAACATCTAGGTGCTGAAATATCTTCTAGATTAATACCTCCGAAAACAGGTGTCATCAATTTCACAGTGTTCACAATCTCGTCGACATCATTAGTCTTTAAAGCAATTGGAAAAGAATCGACTCCAGCAAAGTTTTTTAAGAGCACACTCTTACCTTCCATAACTGGTAAGCTCGCTGAGGCGCCAATATTTCCAAGTCCAAGCACTGCAGAACCGTCAGTGACTACACCAACAGTGTTTCCCTTAATTGTATAATCGAATATTTTTCTTTCATCTTCGTATATTTCCTTACATGGTTCAGCTACACCAGGTGAATACGCTAATGACAGAGCTTCTTTATCTTTTAGTTCAACTTTAGAATTCACTGATAGTTTGCCTTGGTTAACTTTGTGTAGTTCTAATGCATCGCTTCTTAGTGACAAATGATTTCCTCCTCTAGTGGTCATACCACGGTATATTATCATTATTAGCCTGTGTTTACAACAAGTTTACACGATTAATCTAAAATTTTCTGCGTCGATAGAATCAATCAAATGACCAATTTCTTTAATATTGATAAAACCAATTTGGCGCTTGGTTTTAAAATCATAAATTGGGATGCCATCTCTAGATAAATAAGCATTAATTTTATCCTGATCTATATTTCTAATGTAGATTTTCTTGGTCCGTTTAATATATTCTTCTCGGTAATGTGCCGGTGTATATAAACGATCAATGACTAACTGAGACTTATCGTTTCTTTGACCAAGTGTCGCACTGGCAACGACAATTCCTTCATTAAGGAGTGGATGGTATTTAAAGTACTCTTTTGCAAACATGACCCCATCTATTGTTGTGTATCCATCTGATAAAGTTAAAAAAGCCATGTTTTGACCAGTCTTTTTCACTTTTATAGTGCGGCTATCCTCTAGGTAGAGTAAGTAGATGCCGTGCTTTTTGTTGTGATGAATAAATGAGAAAGGAATATATTCCATAGCTTTATGTTTGATCAAGACTGGATGATCAGAAGTGTAAAAACCAAGCACTTCTTTCTCTCCTTCAATCTTTTCAAGGGCACTCATTTCTTCAGCAAAGACAAAGTCTTTTTTTAAACTAAAGCCGAGTGAACTTAAAAAACTCTCGTGATGATATTCATCTCCAGCGGCCTCTAAGACATTTGTAATCGATTGAAGCATGGTCTTTCTATTTTCTTTACAAAAATCAAAACTACCTGAAATAATTAAATTTCTGAGCAATTTTGCTGTAAATTTAAAATCGACTCGACTGACAAAATCGTATATATCTTTAAAATCCCCTCTGTTTTTTCTTTCCTTATGAAGGGCATCATAAAAGGGTTTAGATAGACCTGAAATCATAGAAAATCCAATCAAAATACCATCAGCTGCTGTATTTTGCCATTTAGAACGGTTAACATCAGGAAGATGCACCGGTATCTTCAAGGTTTTTAATTCATCTAAAATTAAATTCGTCTTTTCTTCGTTAGATTTATGATGGGTTAAAATAACAGAATAAAATATAGCTGGATAATGTAATTTTATATAAGCCATAACGTAGGCGACTTTACTGTAGGCGACCGCATGACTTTTAACGAAACCATAGTTGGCAAACTCCATGATCAAGTCAAAAATCCGCGTTGCAAGTTCTTGACTATAGCCTTGTTTTACGGCACCGTCTAAGAAATGTGAACGTTCTTGAGTTAAGGTTTCCCGATCTTTTTTCCCCATGGCTCTTCTAAGAATATCGGCTTGACCATAAGTGAAGCCTGCAACCTTACCGGCAATCTGCATAATTTGTTCCTGATAGACGATAATTCCAAAGGTTTCTTTTAGTATGTCTTCTAAATCTTCATGCAAATACTCGATTGTTTCAGGATACTCTTTTCTGTAGATGAAATTATCAATTTCCTTCATTGGTCCTGGTCGATATAAACTTAAGACTGCTGCTAGATCGTTAATACTTTTTGGTTTGAATTTTTCAATCACTCTTCTAATGCCGTTTGATTCTAACTGAAAAATACCTAAGGTCATGCCAAGTGATAGCATTTTATAAACGCGTGGGTCATCAGTCACCTGACTTAAGGAGAAGTTTTTATCGACTTGTTTGATTGCTGTGACCATATAACGAATCAATGATAGATTTTTCAGTCCAAGTAAATCAATTTTTAACAGACCAGCAGCTTCGACATCTTTCATTGGCCACTGACTTAAGACGTGCTCATCTTGAAAGAGAATTGGTACATCGTCTGTTAATTTTCTTCTTGATAGTAAAACACCTGCGGCATGAGTGGAAGTATGTCTAGGTAGCCCTTCAATTTTTAAAGCCACTTCTTTTAACACCTTATATTTTTCATTAGACGCTTCAAGCGTTTTAAACTTTTTACTATTAAAGGCATCACTTAAAGTAGCATCTAAGGTCGATGGAATAATACCCGATATGAGCTTCAACTCATCTTCAGAAAAACCAAGTACCCGTCCGACATCTCTTGCCGCCATTTTGGCACTGAGTGTTCCATAGGTCACAATATTACTCACATTCATCGTTCCATATTTATTAATTAAATAATTGACAACTTCATCTCTTCTAGAATCTTCAAAATCGATATCAATATCCGGCATGTTAATTCGTTCTGGGTTTAAGAAACGCTCAAATAAGAGATTATATTCAAGTGGATCAACTTCAGTAATATTTAAAATATATGACACTAAGCTCGCTGAGGAAGACCCACGCCCAGGACCAACATATATACCATTATTTTTAGCATAGGCGACTAGGTCTTGAACGATTAAAAAGTAGTCTTCAAAGCCCATAGAGACGATAATGTCGTATTCGTACTTCATTCTTTCTTGATAAAGACTTTTCGAATCCCTTAAGTTTAAATTTTTAAAGCCATCTTGAAGGAGCCGCCATAAGTAGTCTTTAGACGGCTCATCATAAGGGTTTTTAAAGACTGGTAAGGTATGGTCGACTTGAGGTAATGGTACTTCACACTTAGCAAATATTTCTTCATTGTGCTTGATAAAGCCCTTCGCTTCTTCAGGCACACTAGCTGACACTTGAATGTGTTCATCACCAGTCAGTTCACTGACATGTTCTGGACTTAGTTTTTCGTTATCTCTAATGGCATTCAGTACCTTTAAAGACCCTCTCTCACTTGGATTCACATAGTGACTAGCCTTGATAAACACTTTTTTATACATACCCTCACATTGATATGACATGTATTTATCTTCATCACTAATGTTTAACTCTTGGAGTGCTTTTTTCCCTTCATCAGTCTTAATGATGGCAATGGAATGCTTGATATTATCAACTAAATACTGCAGTGGTGTGCGTACTAATCTTTTATAGCTCAACATGGCAGATAATCTCACGAGCTCTAAGTAACCTTTTTGGTCTTTGGCTAACAAAACTAACGGTATGCCTGTCAGCCCATCTTCAATTAAAATTTCCATACCAGGTACCGCTTTAATGTCTTTGTCTGTAGCTTCCTTCATGAACTGATACACAGCATGTATTCGATTGAAGTCGGTCACTGCAAAAGCCGTCTGACCATCCTCTATTAAAGTGTCTAAGAGGCGCGGTAAGGTAATATTCGAATTTAAAAAATCAAATGCTGAGTGAACATTTAAATTAAGCATACAGTACACACCTTTTATAACATTTTCTCTTCTATTCTCTTGATAAGAGTATCTAGTTCATTTAAGTCCTTCACTCTGACACCACTCGCTAAAGGATGGCCGCCGCCACCGAACTCTCCTGCAATGTCGTTGATGACTAATTCTTTAGAACGTAAGCGAACTCTAATTTCATCTTCATTTTCTAGCGCTAAGAACCAGACCTTAACTTCATCAATTTCTCTAAATATATTTACATCCAAACCAGCTTCTGAGACCGATAAACCATAGTCTTCCATAATATTTTTAGGCACGTAAGTATATGCAATACCTGATGGTCTAAAGACAGCTTGATCGATAATATATCCTTTATATTGGAAGGCATTCTTTGATGTTTGATGCATCTTAGTAATAAGGCCACTCGCGTCAAAACCATATTTAATTAGTTTTGAAGCAACTAAGAGCGTGAGTTCAGTCGTATTATTATATAAAAAGCGACCAGTGTCTCCAACAATCCCCATATATAAGAGTGCTGCAGTATCTTTATCGATTGCCTCCTCATCCCAAGTTCTCATTAAAAGATAGAGTAGTTCACTTGTTGATGACACGGCTGTCTCGACGATTGATACATCACCGTATTGTTCTCTATCAGGGTGATGGTCTATTTTAATTAAATGTTTCTTAAAGTTGAGACTACCATCTAATCTTTCTAAATTGGCAGTGTCCACTGCTATAATTAGTACATCTTCTAAATCTTTCTCCTCATCCATTGATCCTAAGAAACTAAGTGATGCTTCTTCTTCTCCATAAGCATATATTGTTTTCTCTGGATATTTGTTTTGAAGATATGTTTTTAGACCTAACTGTGAACCGTAGGCATCTGGATCTGGTCTTTGATGGCGTAAAATCACAATTTCTTTATGGCTTTCAATCATTTCTTTGACTGCTTCACTTCTACTATTTAGCTCGTTTAAATTCTGTGTCAATTCTTTAAACAATGGTCAAACTCCTCAATATCAATTTACTTACATTCATCTTTCAATTATACTACATAAGAGATTGGAGTTGTAACGGATGGAATTCTTATACACTTTTGCCGTGTCATTTTTAGTCACAGCAATTGTCGTTACTTTCATCTTATTCATCTTCTATAAAGTACGTAAAATTAGAGATGTCAGAGATGTTAGAAGCGCATATTATAATAGTATTTCTCGTATATGGTTCGCTCTTTTTATGCTTGTTTTCGGCTTGAACTCAATCGTTCAATTTCATACCCTTGTCGCTTATTTAATCGGCGGTATCTTTATCATCTTTGGGGCTTACCAATTGAGCTACTTTAACAAGGCTCGTAAATACTTTAAAGGTAATCTACCTATAGAAGAAAAAGCTTGGCAAGAATTTGAAGCTGCAAAAAGAAATAAAGCTAAAAGAAAAAAAGCGTAGTCTATACATAAAGGCTTCCGGTTTTCCCGGAAGCCTTTTTATTTTTCGTTAAAATGTTGAATGAGGAAGGTTGCTTTTGAATACGCTTCTCCGTGAATATTTAAGACAATTTCTAAACGGATAAACTCTTCCCCCTTATCAAGAATTTGTCCCAGCAATTCAATTTCCTGATACAATTGAACAACTTTAAAGTTCATAATATTATATGTATCAATATGATAACTGTGGATTTGATTCTCCTGTAAAACAACTAGTATCAAACGCTCTAACAAGCGCATAAAGTTTGCTTGAGATAGAGCCCCATACTCATCCGTCATAAAGGGCATAACCCGGATTTTAATTTTGTTGTTATCGATTTGAATTTCCCTATCGATTAGCTGGTCAGTCGACATGCCGGATTTTAAATTTCTTGATGATATATTTTTAAAGACTTCTCGTCTGTGTACAATGCCTCTATAATCACCTGATTCAACAACGGGTATCGTATTTAACTGGTGCCAACTCATGATTTGACGTAATGATAACACCGTCGTATCTTCTTCTGCACTATAATCAGGTAGTAAGAATGGTGTGTAATTGGTTGGACTCATCTCGCTTAAATCCTTTGATTTAATCGCCCCTACAAAACGATTGCCATCTAAGAGAATCATATTTTTATCTTCTGGATGAATATCCTTATCCAAATCTTTAATATCAATTGTATACTGGTCTTGTTTGACCATTAAACTCCCTGCTGTCACAATATTTTGCGACAAGGATAAGCTATAGACTTCCCGGTGAATAATTGAAGCACAAGTGAAAGTATCATGGCTCGTTGAAATAACGGGTAGTTCTTTTTCTCTTGCTAGATCTAAAATTTCTTTACCCGTACCAAAGCCACCTGTAATGAGCAGACCTACCCCCATTTCAAGTGCCTTTTTTTGCGACCGTTCACGGTTACCTACTATTAAGAGACCACTTGGCTCTAGATATTTCATAATATCATCTGTCTGCATGGCACCGATTAAAATTCTGGAAATTTCCTTATCTAAATAAGCCTCTCCTGCGAGTACAGTCCCTTGAATCACTCGGTTAACTTCTCTAAACATAATTTTCCCGTGATTCTTAATTTCTCTTTGAACGATGCGGAAAGTCCCGACTCTTTCTACAGTCTTAACTAGGCCATCTTCTTCAGCTTGCTTAATAGCTCTGTAAGATGTCCCTAAGGACACACCCATATGGGCAGATATTTGACGAACGGATAAAGAACTACCTTCTCTTAAGCCTCTTATGTATTTTAATATTTCTTCATGTTTTGACATACCTTCACCTTGTTTTCATTTCTTCTTTTACTGTTATCATAGCACGAAGAATTCTAGACACAAAAAAGATTAGCATTGAAGGCTAACCCTCAATGCTAATTTATTTTAATAGTGTACCGATTCACCAGGTTTTAAAATTTCACAGCTGACATTAACTTTATCTTTAAATTCTTCAGGGTCAGCTTTAATTGGTGGAAAAGTGTCATAGTGCACTGGTACGACTAAGACTGGTTTAATGAGATTATTTATGGCGTAAACCGCATCATCTATGCCCATAGTATAGTGACCACCGATTGGAATGAAGCATGCGTCAATTGGTCCATTGACTTTAGAAATGAGCTCCATATCACCGAACAAGCCTGTATCTCCTGTTACATAGACCGTCTTATCGTGGATGTTTAAGATTAAGCCCATCGCTTCACCAGTATAATGGTTATTGCCTTGATCATCAGTAAAGCTTGAAGTATGGAAAGCATGCACAAATTTCACTTTACCAAACTCAAACTCTTCCTCACCACCAACGTTTAAATCAACTGTGTTGAGACCTTGCTTACTTAGATAATCAGATAACTCAACCGGTGCAATCACCGTTGCGTCATTATTCTTAGCAATTTCAATTGTGTCCCCTACATGATCATTATGTCCGTGTGTTAAGATGATATAATCAGCTTTAACATCTTCTACTTTCAAGTCAGTTAGTTCGTTGCCAGTAATAAATGGATCAATAATTACATCACAATCATTATCTGTAAAAGATAGGACTGCGTGTCCATGAAATTTAACAGTCATTCGACTCACTCCTGTTTAGTATTCTTTTATCCTAAACATATTATTCCCTTAATTTCTATTAATTAATCATCAAAGGAGTTTAAAATGAAACATATATATTTAAGTCATGCTTTAGATACTAAAGCCCATAACAAATTATTTACTACAGGTACCTTCAATGCGCCAAATAATGTACTCATTCCCATGCAAAAAGCGTTGACTCCAGATGTTGAAATCTTTATATCCATTAATAATTTCTATGAAAGAGATGCGTTTATGTTAGAAAATACTTTGATTGAGACTATTCGCCAAAGTGAAGCAGACGGCTTTATAGTCGATCAAATTTTCACGCGTGATTTCCATGACGTCGACACTGTTTTATTAGAAAGTTTGTCGAATGAAATTAAAGACAAGCACTTTATCGTTGGACCAAGCTTTACCAGAGTCCCTTATTTTCTTCATAGTCGCTTGGCCGAAATTTTTATTGACCATGACGTGTCTGGAATTATGTATGATTTAAGAGGCATTGACATCAATGACTTCCAGGAACTTCAAGCGATTGCCAAGTTAAAAATGCATGTCAAAAAACGCATTGACATTATTCCACTCGTACACGAAAGTCAAATTGAAGAATTGAAGAAAAGTATTCCTTTTGATGTCTATGTCGTAGATCCGATTGAGCCGAAGAAGAGATTGTAGACTTCGGAGGATGAGGATGATGACGGATTTCTGAATCGCACTGTTGTTGGAGTGCTGGCAGTTCAATGAGAGTTGCTCATTGTCCTCCGGAGGGGCTTAAACTGAACCCCATGTACTGGACATCGAGCCCTGAATTTTAAAATTAATGGACACCCAGTCCTCTACCGGATTTATTCAAGGACAAAGTTGAATCTATCCATGAAATATTCGGACATTTCCGAATGAAATGAAGCAAATTGTAGATAGGATTTATTTTAAATTGCTTATCAGGACAATGAGAACATCACGAAGTCCAGATAACAGTTTATCAGGACAATGAGAACACCACGAAGTCCAGATAACAGTTTATCAGGACAATGAGAGACCCACGAAGTCCAGATAACGGTCTATCAGGACAATGAGAGACCCACGAAGTCCAGATAACGGTCTATCAGGACAATGAGAACATCACGAAGTCCAGATAACGGTCTATCAGGACAATGAGAACATCACGAAGTCCAGGTAACAGCTTATCAGGACAATGAGAACACCACGAAGTCCAGGTAACGGTTTATCAGGACAATGAGAACATCACGAAGTCCAGATATCTACGCGGGGGACAATAAACTGGACCCCATGTACTGGACATCGAGTGCCCAAATTTTAAAATTAATGGACATCCAATCCTCTACCGGATTTATTCAAGGACAACGATGCATATTAATAAAAAACGGCTTGGAATCTTAAAATCAGATTCCAAGCCGTTTCTTATTATTTTAGTAATTCCATAATATCTTTGTATTCTTTACCTTGTGCCTCTGCGACAGCTTTATAAGTAATGTGGCCTTGGAAGGTATTGAATCCACCAGCAATAACTGGATTTTTTGCAACAGCTTCTTTATAACCATTATTAGCGATAAGTAAACCATATTGTAAAGTTGCATTTGTTAAGGCATTAGTAGAAGTACGTGGCACTGCTCCTGGCATATTTGCTACAGCGTAATGGATGACGTCATGTTTAACATATGTAGGGTCATCATGAGTCGTAATACGATCTGTCGTTTCAAAAATACCACCTTGGTCAATAGCAATATCGACAATGACCGAACCTGGTGCCATATTTTTAATCATTTCTTCTGTGACTAGTCTTGGAGCTTTAGCGCCTGGAATTAGGACTGCACCAATAACTAAATCTGAAGTTTCAACGGATTCTTTAATATTTAAAGGTGTTGACATCAATGTTTGAATACGTGGTCCAAATAAATCATCTAACTCACGTAAACGCTTAGGATTTAAATCTAAGACTGTAACATCTGCACCAAGTCCAACTGCCATTTTAGCTGCGTTAGTTCCTGCAGCTCCCCCACCAACAATTGTAACTTTTGCTTTTTCAACTCCAGGTACTCCACTTAAAAGAATCCCTTTACCACCGTTAATTGCTCTTAAGTGCTCTGCACCAATTTGTGTTGCCATACGTCCTGCAACTTCACTCATTGGAGCAAGTAATGGTAATGAACCGTCAGGTAATTGAATGGTTTCATAAGCAATCGCCGTTACTTTCTTATCAACTAGCACTTGTGTTAAGTTTTCTTCAGGTGCTAAATGAAGATAAGTAAATAAGATTGACTCTTCTTTGATTAAATCAAACTCTTCTTTGACCGGCTCTTTAACTTTGACAACCATGTCAACATCCCAAGCTTCTTTAGCGGTTTCTACAATAGTAGCACCCATTTCCTCATAAGAAGCATCGTGGAAGAATGAACCTTCTCCTGCATTTTTTTCAACTAAAACAGTGTGGCCAGCTTGTACAAAAGCGTAAACACCACCAGGTGTTAATCCCACTCTATTTTCGTTATTCTTAACTTCTTTTGGTAAACCGATAATCATTACTTATTCCCCCTTTTCTCAAACAATTATATTGTAACACAGAGATTATAGAAATGCGTCATAAATTAACTAAATATTTAAAGTTTTGGTACCGCATACATGTGGTATAATATATATAAGAAAAGGAAATGGAGTTGATTTTAAATGTTACAATATCAAAACATCCTAGTCGCAGTAGACGGATCACACGAAGCAGAATGGGCATTTCAAAAAGCGGTCGAAGCTGCAAAACGTAACAATGCAAAACTTTCCATCATTAATGTAATTGATACGCGTTCTTTTGCATCAGTTGAAGCTTATGACAGATCTATTTCAGCGCGTGCGCAAGAATTCGCACAAAAATTACTTGATGGGTATGAAAAAGTGGCATTAGATAGTGGTGTTGAGCATGTAGATAAAATCATTGATTATGGTTCTCCAAAATCAGTCATTCCTAAAAAAGCCGTTGAAAAAATCGGTGCAGACTTAATTGCCTGTGGATCTACAGGTCTTAACGCTGTTGAGAGATTCATCATTGGATCTGTTTCAGAAGCTATCGTACGTAATGCAAAATGTGACGTCTTAGTTGTACGTACTGAAACATTACCTTCTGACTTCGAACCGAAGGTTGCTACAGAAGAATTTATCGAGCAACACAGAAATTAGTTTTACATTAGGCAATGTGTTCATTAGAGCGCATTGCTTTTTTATTTGTCGATTTTCATGTAAAATTAGTTCAGTTTGAAAATACATTTTTGGAGGTTCTTATGGAACTTGGAATAAATACCTTTGGTGATGCTGGACTCGATCCAGTCACTGGTAAAATCGTTAGTCATGCTGAGAGATTAAATCAACTTGTAGAAGAAATTGCAACTGCAGACAGAGTCGGTCTAGATGTTTTTTCAATCGGTGAACATCATAGAAAAGATTATGCTGTTAGTGCACCTGATATAGTACTCGCAGCCGGTGCAGCAGTAAGTAAAAATATCCGTCTATCTAGTGGTGTAACTGTTTTATCATCTGATGATCCAGTGCGTGTGTTTGAACGCTTTTCTACACTTGATGGTATTTCTAATGGTCGTGCTGAAATTATGGCAGGACGTGGATCGTTTATCGAGTCCTTCCCACTTTTTGGTTATGATTTAAATGATTATAATGAATTGTTCAATGAAAAACTTGATTTATTAATGACACTGCAAAAAGGTGGCAAAATTAACTGGCAAGGTAAACACCGTGCCGGTTTACAAGATGCTGATATTTTTCCTGAATCTGTGCAAAAAGAGATTCCGATTTGGATCGCAAGTGGCGGTACACCTCAATCATCAGAACGTGCAGCGCGTCTTGGTCTCCCACTCGTCTTAGCAATTATTGGTGGCTCTCCCTTCCAATTTAAGAGAGTCGTTGATTTTTACAGAGAAGTTGGACGTAAATCAGGACACGATCCTTCAAAATTAAAAGTTGCGACTAATTCTCATGGCTTTATTTGGGATACTGATCAAGAAGCAAGAGATATCTTTTATCCTGCTATTTCGGCATCTATGACTAAACTTGGCCGTGAACGTGGCTGGGGTGCTTATACAAGAGAAGCATTTGATGCGATGAGTGATCCAGAAGGCGCACTTTACGTTGGTAGCCCTGAAACTGTGGCAAGAAAAATTGTGATGCTTTATGAGACGATGGGCATTGAACGCTTCACAATGCAAACACCAGTTGGGGTAATGAGTCATGATAAAGTTCTAAGAACCATTGAATTATTTGGTAAAGAAGTGGCTCCACTTGTAAAAGAAGGTATAAAAGAAGTAGATGCGAGAAGAAAATAAATTTTAATCTATGACATACTGTCATTTATGTTTATAAGTGAAATGAAATAGTGTTTTATGGGATATGACTATGTTCATATCCTATTTTTTGGTTTTGAGTGCCATCGAGAGTTTGACGACGTCACTCAAACCATTAAGCCTAATCCTTCTTAGCAATTTTTAACGAAATCATGCTACGTATTATAATGGTTGTTCACCGATTTATGTACGAAACTAACAACACATATAAAAAAGACGATTGACTTTTCATAATCAATCGTCTTCACTAATACGTTTAGTTGCTTCTTTATATACTTCTTTGTCTGCTCGGCTACCAATCGCAACAATCTCGATCACTTCTATTTTGTTGTCTACTTGTCGGAATATAATACGTAAACCAAGTTTATTATTCTTTAACTTATTGCAATGCTTGAGCTTTCCCGTTAATGGTTGTCCTGCTTTCATACCTCTATCTTTAATACGTTTGAAAGCTTTATCGACAAATTGCATTTTACTGCCGTCTAGCTTGTTTAATTCTTCTTGAGAGTATTGAGTAAACTGTAGCTCATACATAAGTTACTCCCAACCGTCATCGTCATCGTATGTGATATTGTCTAATCTATCCCCAAGGACTTCTTTTTCTGTATAAATTTTAACGTCGGGATCCGTAAGGCGTTTACTAATTGTAAGTTCGTCTATTTTGTCTTGTAAGCTTTCTATCTTTTTGTTTAATTCTTCGTATTGCTCGCTCGTTAAAACAACACCGTAAGGTTTACTGTTTCGAAATACGTACACACCTGTGTTAGTTTCTTTCGCTTTTTCAAATGCTTTACTCGGAGATTTCTTCATGTCCGTTAAATTCGTGTATTCAATATCTAATACTTTCATGAGTTTGTCCTCCTTTACCGTATATATTATATGCACTCATTATAGCACCATATTACGTACTAAATAAAGTACGATTGTTTACATGATGTCCATTGTCATATTAAATACCCCACGATCGATTGACCGCAGGGCGTGAAGTGATAGCGTTTTGCTAACAGTTATTTGATTGTGAATAATTTACAATATATGCCTAAAACCATTGACCCTAATCCATTTTCTCCATGACTTCTCTAGCTATCATAACTTCTTCATCCGTTGGTATCACTAGTACTTTCACTGGTGAATATGGATGGCTGATTGTCGCTTCTACTCCTCTAGTTTCATCGTTCGTCTTCTTATCTAAGTAGACACCCATAAATTCTAAACTATCTAATACTTTTTCTCTGATTAAACTAGAGTTTTCACCTACACCCGCAGTAAAGATAATGGCATCGACGCCACCCATTCTAGCTGCATATGATCCCATATATTTGTGGATGCTTGAGCTAAAGATTTCGAGTGCTACTTCTGCACGTTCATTACCCTTCTTTGCTTCTTTGGTAATATCTCTTAAATCACTAGAAAATCCACTAATCCCTAATAGTCCGGATTCTTTATTTAAAACTTTAAGTACTTCTCCAGCACTTTTTTCAGTCTTTTCCATTATATAAGGAATTAAAGATGGGTCTATATTACCTGAGCGTGTTCCCATAGTTACACCAGCTAAGGGGGTAAAGCCCATAGAGGTATCTATTGATTCTCCTGCTTTCACTGCAGCAATACTCGCACCATTTCCTAAGTGACAACTGATCAATCTCAACTCTTTTAAAGGACGTTTTAAGATTTCACTTGCCCGTAAGGTCACATACTGATGACTGGTACCATGGAAGCCAAATTTTCTAATTCTATAGTCTTTATAATACTTATAAGGCAAGCTATACAAATAAGAACTCTCTGGCATAGTTTGATGGAAGGATGTATCAAAAACAGCAACATGAACTGTCTCTGGTAAAAGCTCTCTCATGGCTTTAATTCCCATTAAGTTGGCAGGATTGTGTAAAGGTGCAAACTCTGACAATTCTTCAATTTTTTTAACAACGTCATCATCTATCAAACTTGCTTTAGAGAAAGCTTCTCCCCCGTGTACAACTCTATGTCCTGTACCATCAATTTCCTCGACTGAAGTAATAATATTTCTAGAAACTAAAGCATCTAACATCACATCGACCGCTTCTTTGTGATCATTAAAATTTCTCTTGATTACTTCTTTTTCATCACCATAAGTGATAGTAAACACACCATTGTCTAAACCTATTCTCTCGATTAAGCCTCTTGCTAATTCTGTTTCTTCAGGCATCTCAAATAATTCAAATTTAAAGGATGAACTTCCGGCATTAATTGCAATTATCTTAGTCATAGGTGTCACTACTTTCTGTCGTATTGTTCATGCCACTCATCTAATTGCCTGATGAATTCTTGCATCTTAACCGTATTTTTAAAGTCAGGTACATCTCCAATTAAGACTTCGTTGTTGATTAAAGGTGAAAAGCCTTTTTTCAAGACAATCAACGATTTACGTTGTTTTTCAGTTTTAAATATAGTGGATGGAAGATTTAAAAACATCAGTAAAGAAACGTCTTCAGATATATATTCTTTTATCGTTTCGTTATTTTCTTCTAAAATATTAGACGGTACTACAAAAACCCCAATATCATCTTTATTGATTAAGTTCATACCCGCTTCTAACATGAGTAAATGAGCGAAGCTTTGTCCTGTCTTAAAAGCAGTTTTATAATCCGTCGCTGGTAATGGATAATAACCTACTGGTAAATCACCGATGGCAATATTTGCATTATTTACACGACTAGGTTCGATTACATTTTGTGGATGAATATTCATTGGTACTTCCAAGAACTCACACAAGTTAGCATTAATTTCAGCTAAAGATGGATCCACTTCAATACCTGAGAGTTCTACATTCTCAACCATTTCTTTAACAGTCATCGCAAGGTGGCCAGTACCACTACCGATGTCTATTAAATTCGCACTTTCTCCTTTTGTAAATAAATCTACAATATGTGCAACTAAATAACCAATTGCATCTGGTGTTAATTGGTGATTGGGTTGAACTGGTTCTTCTTTAACTTGATAAAGATAAGAGAACTGAAACGCTTTTCTTTTTTCGCTTAAAGTCCCTTCGCTCGGAACTTGTAAAAGTGCTTCTGCTAATGCTTCAAGTCTTGGAATATCTTTTTCTTTAATGATTTCGTCTACTCTAGTTATCAAAGCTTGGTACATACGTTCCATACTTGTATCTGCCATAATTAATCCCTCTTTAAACAAAATATGGACTATCCATATTCAGGATAGCCCTAGTTTCTTAATTATATTAAATTACGTCATGACCTTCAAACAGTAAACACTAGAAATTACGTTCTTCTCTATGATTTGTTTCTGAAACAGTAGATAATTGTACTTTACTTACTTCTGGTAGTTCTCTTTTTATCACTTCAGCATTGTCCTTATACTTATTTAAAACTACATGACTATCTCCAATGAAATCATGCAAGCCTATCTTAGCATCTGTAAATAATACAGCAAGATAAGGTAGGTAGAGAAGAAAGTTTGAAATAATTCTACCTATAGTTTCTCTATAGAAAGTCTGACTGAATGATAATTTAGACCCATCTTTAGACTCCACGCTAATTCCTAACACCATCTTCCCTAAGGTTTGCTTAAAGAAGTAAGTCATCAAGGTAAAGTAAATGTAGTAAAGGAGCACTGTTCCAATATTTGCTAAAGACAAGGCTTCTATACCAAAATAGACATTTCTCAAATCAAAAATAGATAGTATAGGCACAATGATGAGCTGATTGAGTCCCCAAAGCACCAATACATCAATGATATATGATATAAGTCTCGGGAAAAAGCCTGCATGAGTCATATTGTCCAGCTGTTTGATATAATCCGTATCTTGGCTGATACTTACTTGTTCATTCATACTTTATCCCTCCTTATTCATATAGATACATCGGTTGAACACCTTGACGGTTATCAATTAATTCTTGAACCATCTTCACTTCTCCACCACCGAGTAAGTTTTGAAGTGCACTGTTGACCTTAACTCCAAATGGTAGAGTTGAGCTAGATTCTCCGCCGACTTCTACTACTTGCGGCGTGCCACCTACTTCTTCTTTCAAGGCAGCTAAAGCGTCATCAAAATAACCATTTTGGTCAACTAAGCCATTTTCAATCGCTTGTGTTCCAAGATAAACACGACCATCAGCAAGTTTTCTAACTTCCTCTTCTGACATACCGCGACCTTCTGCGACAACATCAACGAAGTCCTGGAACATAGTATCAACCATACTTTGAATATATTCTTTTTCTTCATCTGTTGCTTCTCTATTTGCTGACATCATGTCTTTCATCTTACCACTCTTATAAGTGTCAAAAGAAATACCGTATTCTTCAGCTAACTTACCATAGTTCATACTTTGCATAATGACCCCAATAGAACCAGTCATTGTTTGATCAGTTGCAAAAATTTGATCTGCTGGTGCTGATACATAATAACCACCTGAAGCAGCCATGTTACCCATTGAGCTGTATATTGTTTTACCGCTATCTTTAACTGCCATTAAATGCTTATGTATCTCCGCACTTTCAAAGACGCCACCACCAGGTGAATCAACTTTGAGTAGTACCGCACTATAAGTATCATCTTCTGCAATATCTTTTAATGCTTTTATGGTCATTTGATGGTTATAACCTTCTGCTTGAAATAGTCCGCTTCCGCTTGCACCAGTATCCTGTATGACACCATCGATGTTAATCACTGCAATTTTATTTCCAACATCTCCGTCTTCAAGCACAGTGTTTGCAGGTGCCATTGTTTCTGAAAAATCGGCAAACATGTCCTCCCAATCACTTGCCCATAAAGAAGACATAAACGATATACCCAGTCCTAAAACGACAATAGCAATCGCTGAGACTAAAGCGATGATTCTCTTCATAGTAACATCCTTCCTACTTTTAATTTCTTGTTTATCATAACACTCTACTCTTTAAGTCAACAATAAATGAAGAGCGAATTTAAGAAAGATTTAAGGTCTTAAAGCCCTCAATAGAACTTTTAAATTTACTATGTTAATCTATATAAAATACAAAATTGATAATTGATTGAAACGGAGATATCTTCATGACTAAACTTTCAATATATTTTTTTGAACCGAATAGTAAGAATTCTGAACAGATAATGGACACACTAAAACATACCTTTAAAGACCTTGGCTATACGATATCAAAGTCTCATGAAACTGCAGATATCATTGCTTCTGTTGGTGCTGATGGTGCTTTTTTACAAGCAGTTAGAAAGTCGAATTTCAGAAATGATTGCTTGTATATTGGTATTGGTTTAGAAAATCGCCATCATATGTATGTTGATTTTAACTACCACAATCTTCAAGAGATTAGAGAGGTCTTTAAAGATCCTCATTTTGAAATCAGACACTACCCTATCATTGAAGTTAAAATTAATGATCATCAGCTGAACTACTGTCTAAATGAATTTACTATCCGTTCGAATTTAGTTCGTACAATGTTGATGGATATCTACATCAATGATTTTCTCTTCGAACATTTTAATGGAGATGGCCTAGTAATATCAACACCAACTGGTTCAACAGGTTACAACAAATCACTTGGTGGAGCGATTGTTGACCCATTAGTTAATGCGATGCAAGTCACTGAGATGGGATCAGTCAACAATAACAGTCACAGAACTCTAGGCCGAAGCTTTCTCTTATCAAGAGAGAGACCTTTATCAATTGTCGTCGATACGTCAATTGAATACTATCCAATCATGAGTATGGATAATGAAGCACTTACTGTACAAAACATTGAACGTATACAAGTGAGACTGAGTGACGATAATATTAAAACAATTCGCTTAGATAACAATACTTTTTGGCATAAAACTCAAAGAAACTTCCTCTAATAAAAAAATCTGTGCCAAAACTATTCCCGTAACAAATAAGCCGGACGTTAGCTTTTCAGGGGCATCGCGTGAGCCTGTAGTCTCACGCAGATGCTATTCCCCTAGAAGTCTAACGTCCGGCTTTTAAAGCATAATCGCTTATTTTTCTATATACTCAGAGCTTATATCCCTGTTTTTTTATAGTAAATCTGAAAAATCATCTACTTCTTCTGATTCTTTTGATGGCATATACACTTCGATATTATTTAGAGCTTTTTCAATCATCGGTTCAAAGTCTACATTACTTTCAAATTTCTTAACCATTTCTAGATTTGGTTTTGTCTTTGGTGCTTTTGGTTTAAAGATTGTACAGCAATCCTCAAAAGGTAGAATTGAAGTTTCATATGTCCCCATGCGCTTAGCCATGGCAACAATATCATTTTTTTCTAAAGTTAATAAAGGTCTGAGAACTGGTAAATTTGTTACTTCATTAATTGCATACATACTTGTTAAAGTTTGAGATGCGACTTGTCCTAAGTTTTCTCCATTAACAATCGCTTCTGCATTAATCTTTTCACTTAATTTTTCACTCAGTCTTAACATCACACGTCTTGTAGATGTCATCGATAAATTATCTGGTACTTTATCATAGATTGTCGTTTGTAATTCAGTAAATGGTACGATGTGAAGTTTAATGTCGAAGCCCGTTCTATCACTCATGATATCTACTAACTTTTTCACTTTTTCTGTCGCTTGCGGGCTGGTATAAGGTGGAGAGTGGAAATGAATTGCCTCAATTTCAACGCCGCGTTTCATTAGATCAATGCCAGCAACTGGTGAATCGATACCACCGGATAACATTAAAAGTGCCTTACCACCAGTTCCGAGTGGTAGACCTCCAAGTCCTTTGATTGAATCGTAATACATATAAATTGCATCTGGTCTGATTTCAACCATAATTTTATAATCTGGTTTCTTTACATCGACAGTGAGGTGGTCAGTATGTTCCATCACTTGTCCACCAAGTAATTGTTGAATGCCAAAGGTGTCTAAGTGATAATTTTTATCCGCTCTTTTAACCTCTATCTTAAAAGTATGCCCACTTTCTATACTATTAGCGAATTTAAGAACTGTTTCCTTCATAGCATCATCACTTTTTGCTATTTTGACAACTGGAGACATGCTCAAGATGCCCGAAATATTCAAGAGTTTGTCTATGATTTCGTATGGATTTTCGTCATTAATGTCGATATAGGCACGGTCTCTATTCGCTCTCACTTCTACATCAAAGTTTGATAAAGCCTGATTCATTCTGTCTCTAAGTGCATAAACAAACATCATTCTATTCTTAGTCTTTAAAGTCAGTTCTCCGTAACGTACTAATATATGATCAAATTTCATGCCAGTACATCTCCTAATTCTTCGTATACCTCTTTTAAGGCTTTAATTAATTCGTCAACGTCTTCTTGGTTAGTATCCTTGCCCATAGAAATTCTAATGCTGGCTTCTATTACAGCCTCATCCATTTTTATAGCAAGTAGTGTCTCATTTAAAGTTGTCAGTTTTGAAGCACAAGCACTCGTTGTTGAAACAAGAATACCTCTTTCTGACAAGGCATTCACCACAACTTCTCCTTTAGCACCAATAAAGGAAAGATTAATAATATAAGGCGCTGATTTTTTTTGCACATAAATTGATTTTAAATCACTAACAGCCTCTCTTACTTGATCGTTAAATTTAGACAATCGTTGATTGACTGCTCTTGCATTTTCTAAAGTTAACCTTAAAGCCTTAGCCATTGATGTGATAGCTGGTAGATTAACTGTGCCGCTTCTAATGTTTTTCTCATGTCCCCCACCATATTGTATTGGACTTAAGTTAGCTAATTTCTTAACGAATAAGCCTCCAACACCTTTGACACTGTTAAATTTATGGCCAGAAATGCTAACTGTATCGACACCTCTATAATCTATATCTGCTTTACCGATAGCTTGGGTCGCATCAACATGAAAATGTACTTTCGGAAAATCCTTTAAAATTTTAACCATTTCTTCAATGGGCTGAACACTACCAATAATATTGTTTACTGCTAGAGTTGTAACAAATATCGTATCGTTATCTAGAATCGATTTAAAGTGTTCGATATCTACTTGTCCTGCTGAATTAGTTTTAATATATTTTACATTAAACCCTTCATTTTTCATCTCCTCTAAGACGTTCACAATGCTTGGATGCTCCAATTCACTAGTAAGAATGGTTGAACCAAATGCTTTCTTTCTTCTCAAAGTACTTTGAATAGCGATATTATTACTCTCAGTCGCCGATGACGTAAATACTAAATCGTAGTCTTTTAAAAACATCAAATCTAGAATTTGTTGTCTTGCACTTTCTAAAAGTTTACTAGCTGTTTTACCACTTTGATGAATGCTTGCGGTATTAAAAAAGTAATTTTCACTCGTTTTATTAAATGATTCCAAAGCTTCTTGGTACGGCTTTGTTGTTGCTGCATTATCGAAATATATCAAGTTCTTCACCTCTCACATAAAATGACTTAGGATAAATATCCTAAGTCATTTTTTTAGTTATCGTATTGTTTTTCAATTCTTGCTGCACTACCTGGCTCTTTAGCTTCAATTGCATCTCTAGCAACATCTAGTGCACGCTTGTAGCGATTTTCTTTAAACAAACGCTCAGCTTCATCTAATTGCTGACTCATGCTTTGGTCAGTCGTCCGGAATCTGTTTCCGTATTGTATCATTAATTCTGCTAATTGAGAATCCCTCATGACCGCATTTGCTTCTTGTTCATATTTATTAGCCATTTTGACTGTGTCATTTACTTTTGCTTTTACGTATTCAACATTCAGTGGTTTACGTTTGAAGTAGTTTTCAATCTCGTTAATGTTAACTTCAATTTCATGTTTCATAACGATAAACTGCTCCGGCATCGCCACTAAGTTAGAAGACATTAAGTCTCTATAGACCTTCTCTTTACGTGTGTTAACGTAAGCTAGATTATCTCTCGCTTCCTTATCATCTTCACGTAAATTAACTAAGTGATCTTGAATCGCGTTTTGATCTTCAAAAATCGTATGTGCATTGTCTTTTAAATAGTCGATATTTTCAACTAGTGCACTATAACGTGTCGTATTTTTTTCAGTTTCGTTGATCATCTCACTGAAAATACCCGTTAAGTTTTCGATTTCGTTTTCATAATTAAAGACTTTTTGAACATCGGATTCATCAATATGATATTGCTCTTTAATATATTCAATCTCTGTGCGTAAAGTATAGTTAAGCGTTTTTGATTTATATAACTCATCTTGAATTACATCTTGTTCTTGATCGAACTTATTCTTCGCCTTAACTTCATGTTCAACTAAGTCATACATATCATCTAACTCATCATGAATGTTATCAAGTATAGCATCCGCTTCTTCCAGTTCTAGCTTAGCAACAAGCGGTTCAACACGGTTTAGATTACTCTTCATAGTAGACAGTCTATTTTCTACCTTAATATGGTCTAAATCGTAACCTTGTGCTCTTAGATCTCTACAACCATATCTGAGCTCTTGGAATTGCTGTGGCAACTCTTTTTTAACTTCTTTAATAAGTAGTGGAATTTCATCCATACTTTCTTTTAAATTCATCAATTCTGTATATGTGTTATTGATAAATTCATTTGCACGAATGTAATTACCGTCATTGACCATTTTTTCGTATTTTTCAGTTTCTGATTCATAAGATTTAATGACTTCTTCTAGAGGTTTTTTAGCTTCACCAAACTTATGACCATTCGCAAGCACATCTCGTTTTGCTTCGCGATAAAGCCTTTCACTTTCAATATATTCCTTGTTCCCTTTTTCGACAGTCTCCATGAACTGTGCAATATCGCCAGTCAACTCATCGTATTTTTCTTGTATAAGATCAATGTTTTCTTCTGCGACCTCATTGTCTTTTGTACTCTTAGAAAATTTAAATTTCTCTATACTCTCTTTAGACTGATTAATTGCATCAAATGCATGTGTACTGTGAGTTTTAATTGTATCGTTCCACTCAGCTTGCCAACCATCATACAGTTCTTTGACTTCACCGTGTAAGTTGTAGCTGTTTAACTTATTTAAATCTAGTTTAAATGGAAGTGTTTTAACCTCTTCCAATTTCTTTTCCTGCTGTTCAACCATCTGAGTCTTAACAGATCTTAAATATAAGAGAACAGCTGCTGCAACGATTACTATAATAATAATCGCAATTAAAATATACATCCACATACACTTTACCTCCTATATATTAGTTTAATTATAGCCTAAAACATTGCCTTCTAAAACAGATAAATGTATAATTCTTTAAAATCAGCTTATATATAAACAGGAGGCGCCTATGTTTACACAAGTAGAAATTAAAGATTATGAAACGCTCAATAAAATGTTAAAAAGTCTCGTTGAAGATGAAACGGACCGCATTGCGAATTTAGCAAATGCCTCTAGCCTACTCAATATGTTCTTAAAAGACATCAACTGGGTTGGTTTTTATCTGTATCAAGAAGAAACAAACGAATTAGTATTAGGACCATTCCAAGGCCTACCTGCATGTGTCACTATCGAAAACGGCAAAGGTGTATGTGGAACAGCCTTTCGTGGCAACGACATCTTCATCGTCGATGATGTTAATGAATTCCCTGGACATATTGCATGTGACGCTAACAGTAAATCAGAAATTGTGTTACCGATATATAAAGATGGTGTGGGCATTGGGGTTCTTGATATTGATGCGCCAATTTATTCCCGTTTTACTGAAGAAGATCGCCTTGGTCTAAAAGCCTTTGTAGAAACACTAATCCCATATATTTAGTATTGACTATTAATCATTATTACTGTAAGATATTATATTGTGTAAATGAACAGATAAGTAGCGGATAATCACTAAGAGATAGTATGTATTCCCCGCGGCAGGTATGTGCTGTGTAACCAATGCTATGAGGCGAAGGCACTTTAGAATCCATACCCCCTTAGGAGATTATACCCCTTATGGTGTTTTTTGCATAAATTTTAAAAACACAAGGAGGAGCTTAATATGGCTCGTTTTACAGGTTCAATCTGGAAAAAATCACGCCGTCTTGGAATTTCTTTGACAGGCACTGGTAAAGAATTAGAACGTCGTCCTTATGCACCAGGACAACATGGTCCAACTCAAAGAGTTAAACTTTCTGAGTATGGTAAACAAATTCAAGAGAAACAAAAACTTCGTTACCTTTATGGAGTTAACGAACGTCAATTCCGTACACTATTTAACCGCGCTGGTAAAATGCAAGGTGTTCACGGTGAAAACTTCATGATCTTACTTGCAACTAGATTAGATGCAGTAGTTCGTGCAGCAGGACTTGCTCGTACACAACGTCAAGCTCGTCAATTAGTTAACCACGGTCACATCACTGTTGATGGACAACGTGTTGACATTCCGTCTTACCTTCTTAAACCAGGACAAGTTATCAGTGTTCGTGAGAAATCACAAAAACTTGATATCATTGCAGAAGCTGTAGAATTAAGCAACTTCACTCCAGACTACCTTACATTCAATGAAGATAGCCTAGAAGTTACTTTCGACAGACTTCCTGAGCGTAGCGAATTAAACGCTGAAATTAATGAACAGTTAATCGTTGAGTACTACTCAAGATAAGACTTTTCATCAAAGTAAAAAGCCTGAGAACATTGGTGTTACTACCGTTCTCAGGCTTTTCTTTATGTCTTTTAAATTAAATGTTTATTTCAAAAGTATGTGGGCATATTAGTGCTATAATATATAGGTTAAATCACTTTTTTGAGGTGGGACTATGACTTTAATTCGTTTTGAAAATGTCAGCCATAATGATATTTTACATAATATTAGTGGCACTTTTAGAGAAAATAAAATTACTACACTTGTTGGACCAAGTGGTGCTGGTAAGACAACGTGTTTAAAACATATCAATGGACTTTTATCTCCTAGTAAAGGAAAGGTTTTCTTTAAGGGACGGGATATTGAGACCATTGACATCATCGAACTGAGAAAGAAAGTTGGCATGGCTTTTCAAAGCTCACCAATGATTGAGGGTACGGTCTTTGAAAATTTAAGTCTACCAAAGACGATCTTTAATGATACGCTAGATGAAAGTATAGCTAAAGAATTAATGGAAAGGGTCGACTTGACTCATATTGATCTCAACCAAAAGGTCAAAGTGCTGTCAGGTGGAGAAAAGAGTCGCTTAAGTATTGCTAGGACTTTAGTCAACAAACCTGAAGTGCTACTTTTAGATGAAATTACTAGCAGTCTCGACTACCGTATGGTTAAGGAAATAGAACGCTTAGTATGTCAACTCCAAAGGGATAGTGGCCTCACTGCGATTTGGATTACTCATGACTTAGATCAAGCACGTCGAGTCAGTGATGATATGTGGTTTCTTCGTCACGGTGAGCTCCTAGAATACGGTCATGCAGACTTTATCGATCAGTCTGATAATCCATATGTTTCTGCTTTTGTCAGGGGTGAAGACGCATGACTTTTACTCAACTCGCCCTATCTCTTGTATTTGTCATTATTCCTTTAGTACTCACTATTTATTTAAAACTGGGTTTAGAAAAAGACATCATTGTTGCAACGATTCGTTCAACAATCCAACTCTTAATCGTTGGTTATATACTCACCTTCGTCTTTGAAGCTGATCATCCGATTTACATCATCTTGATGATTATCGTCATGATTGCTGCGGCGACACAAAATGTCATTAAAAAAGGCAGTGGTATTCCTGGAATTGCATGGATTATTCTCTTATCCATGGTGACAGTTGAAGTCATCTCCATGGGACTCATGCTCAGCCTAGGCATTATTGAGTTCACCCCTCAAGAAGTCATACCAATTTCCGGTATGGTTATCGGTAACAGCATGGTACTTTCACTTCTGTTCGTCAGTAAGTTTAAAGAGGAAATTGAAGATAGTGATGAGGTCATTGAATTGATTTTATCATTTGGTGGGGATAAAAAGACTGCGATTTCCACTAGTTTAAAATCAGCTATTAAAACGAGTATGATTCCAACTATTGAGTCACAAAAAACTATGGGACTTGTGCAACTACCAGGTATGATGAGTGGTTTAATTATCGGTGGAGCAGATCCTTTAGAAGCTGTTCTCTATCAACTTTTAATTCTCTTCTTAATCCTAATGACCGCAACACTTGCCTCTATTATCGTCGGATATCTGTCTTATCCGAAATTATTTAACGATAAGCTTCAGTTTATCGGCCTAGAAGAAAAAAGCTAATCCAAGTTTCTTGGATTAGCTCATATCTTCTTGTGTCATTCCGAGTATTGTTGAATCTGTTATAAAGTCAAAATCCTCAGATGCTACATTTTCATTTACAATATAATTCTTATGTTTCATCAGTAATTTTTGAGTATAATTTCTCGCCCATCGACCACTGGTTTTATCAGTATCTTCAAGCATTTCATAGCTACTCATTACCATCATTTTTAAGAAATCCTCGTTAAAGCGCCATTTTCCTTTTAGGTTATTGATCACTATGTCAGCAACTTCTGCAGCTGAATACTGTTTAAACTCAATAGTATAAGGTACTCTAGAACGTAAGCCTTCATTTGATGACATAAAGCGATTCATATCATCTGTATACCCTGCAAAGATTACCACAAATTTATCGCGGTAGTTTTCTAAGGCTGTAATTAAAGTTTCAATGGCTTGTTTACCAAAATCATTGTCACTACCTTGAAGTGAAAGTTGGTAAGCTTCATCAATAAAAAGTACGCCGCCCATGGCTCGGTCTATCGCATTCTTAGTATTTTTTTCAGTGTGACCAATATAAGAACCTACTAAATCTGACCGATCCACTTCGATTAATTTATCTTCAGCTAAGACTCCTAAAGCTTTTAAGAAACGCGCAATTAATCTTGCCACTGTCGTCTTACCTGTCCCTGGTGGACCAGTAAAAGTCATGTGATAAGTGTGCGTTCCTATGTCCATCCCTTTTTCTTCAAACAATTTATTTGCCTCAGCTTCTTTTACTAATTGACTAATAAAATCTTTTACATTATCGAGTCCAGTTAAGCTATTTAATTCTTCATAGAGACTAGACAAATGACTATCTGTCTCATCCTCATTACCAAGCATATTCATCCAATCATCATCTGTTATCGATAGAAATTCTTCTGAATCAAACAGCTCAGCTTCAACTATTCGATTTGACTGTTCCAAAATGAGTTTCTCATTAAAGTTTCTTACAAATCTAGCATTACTGCTATCAGCTGACTTAGAATATGCTCTTTTTATCTCTTTCTTATACTTATCATGATCAAATGTATAATGTTCACGCTCGAGTTCTTTAACACCAATTTCAGCTAGCTCATCTAAACTGTAGTCCTCAAAATCAAAGTAATGTGGAATTCTCGATTTGAGGCCAGGATTCATATTAAAGAAGTCATACATTTCTTTAGTATAACCAGCAAAGATGATCATAATGTCATCTCTGTTATCTTCCATATATTTTAATATTGTATCGAGTGCCTCTTGACCATAGTTCGTTGTGCCACCTTGGCTATTTAAAGTGTAGGCTTCATCTAGGAAAAAGACCCCACCATGTGCGTCTTCTAATTTCTTTTGTGTTTGCTCAGTTGTTTTTCCTAAATAACCTGATACCAAATCTTGTCTAGATACTTCTACAAATGAAGCATTAGATAATGCCCCTTCTTCATATAAAACTTGCCCGACTAACCGTGCAACTGTCGTCTTCCCAGTCCCAGGATTACCGAGATAAACTGAATGAAGTGATGACTGCCTGACAGGTAAACCTTGTTCTTTTTTCTTTTTATTAATCCTAGCTAAGTTGATAAATTTTCTAACAGACTCTTTGACTTCATCAAGTCCAACTAAGTTATTTAATTCTTCAAGGGCTTTACCTTTAACATATTTGTCTTCTTTTTGCTGATCATCTGTCTGCTTTTTAGTCTCATGAGTCGACAGAGTTTCTCTGATTTCTACACCATCAGCTTCAATTGTGTAGTCCCCTGAAGCTTCAATAGTGATGTTTCCACCATTGTTAAGTTGTGTGTCTGTAATATCTAAATGGCTATTATCTAGATAAACAAGGGGTCTATAGTTCGAAAGGAAATGATTGATCTGACCTCTAGAATTATCGTGTAATTTCATTGCATATTTCGGTGGTGCAATGTTCACATTGAGCGTTTCTATCGATAGTTTTGATGCTTGAAAGATTTCAAAAAATCCATATATGATTAACTCATCAGGGACTGTGAGTTCTGATTCTTTAACAAAAATCCCTTTAATTTCTGACGATTTCACAACTGCCTTAGAAGTATTTAATTCCAAGCCAAAACCATTTATCCTAACATCTAGCAGTTTAACATTACTTAAGTCAAGTTCAGAATTAAAGGCTCGAATTGGATTATCGGTATCTTCACCTATAATTTCAGTATTAGATATTTTGAAGTTACTGTCATCGACCCTAACAATTCTCGGGCTCTGTGATTCATAGAAATTAAATTTTGAGTTGTCTACAGTCACATTTGAAGATTTGCCTATAGTTAGGCCTTTATCTAAAAAAATATTATGCATATTTAGTTCAGATGCATTAACTACCATGCACCCCATAGTCGAATGACTAATTTTACCTTGACAATTATTCATCATTTCTAAATCATAGCTATCATGAGCTTTTGATCGGATAGTCGTATTTTTCATTTCAATTTGTCCATTATTAATAAAGACAGGACTCCGGGTAACTTCACTACCAATAATAGTGACATTATCTAAAATCAATTTACCCCCATCGACATAAATTCTTTCACCCGAGCGCTCATCAGTTAAGGAGAAATCCAAGATTAAATCTTGAATATGTAACTCACCATATACTGTAATTCCAGCACTAATAGTCGCTATGTCATCAGGGTGACCACTCATTTCTGAATAGCCAGTCTTTGGAATTGTCATACCATCTATGAGAGTATGGCATCCGTCAATATTAGAGAAAATCATTCGATCTTTATTTTTAATAGATGTAAATACATCTTGAAATACAACTTCGTTTCTCTTATTTCCAATGAAAATATCTTTAGCCATATTAAGTCCCCCTTAATATCTTAACTATATACTACACTAAAAGTAGAAATATATCGTAAAAAAAGACAAAAAAAAGACAAAAAAAAGAGATACCCTTAAGGATATCTCTAAAAACTTTTACTCTATATTAAGCAGATACAACGTTAACAGCTTGTGGTCCACGTTGTCCTTCTTCGATTTCAAAAGTAACTTTTTGACCTTCTTCTAAAGTTTTGTACCCATCAGCTTGGATAGCAGAGAAGTGTACGAATACGTCGTCTCCAGCTTCTTGTTCGATGAAACCAAAACCTTTTTCAGCGTTAAACCATTTTACAGTTCCTTCATTCATGAAAAAACCTCCTTGTGCTTATGCACGTGTTATTTTTGCAGTTTTGAACATTTAAAAGAGTTTTTTCATTTACGAAATAGAACTATTTAAACTTTGCTTAAAAACTACATTCTTAATATACCATAGGATTTGTCTTATGACAAGTAAATAAGAGAAAATAATTTAAAATATATAATCATATCTTATATAAATGAGCTTATATTTAAAATACCCCAAAGTTAAGAAGTCTTAACCTTGGGGTGATGAATCTATACTTAGAACATTTCAGATGAAGTTTTACCTTGCATGTGAAGTGTAAGGTAATCTGGTCCACCTGCTTTAGAGTCAGTACCAGACATTTTGAATCCACCGAATGGGTGGTAACCGACGATTGCTGCTGTACAACCACGGTTGAAGTAAAGGTTACCTACCATGAAGTCACGTCTTGCTTCTTCTTGGTGTTCTCTATTCTTAGTGATGACTGCACCTGTTAAACCGTAGTCAGTATCGTTTGCAAATTCAATCGCTTCTGTGAAGTTAGATGCTTTTGCAAAACCAACGACTGGTCCAAAGATTTCTTCTTGCATCACGCGGTCATCGTGCTTAAGTCCTGAGAATACAGTTGGGTGAACGAAGTGACCTGTTTCATTATCGATTGTTCCACCAACTTCTAGTTTACCTTCTTCTTTACCAATCTCTAGATATTTCTCGATTTTTTCAACTGAAGCTTGATCAATCACTGGTCCCATGAAGTTATCTTCTTCTGGATTACCAATAGTTAAATCTTTTGTCAGTGAAACTACTTTTTCTAATAGTTCATCATGAATATCTTCTAAAGCAATGACACGTGAACATGCTGAACATTTTTGACCAGAGAAAGCAAATGCTGATGTTACAATCGCTTCTGCTGCTAAGTCTAAATCAGCACTGCTATCGACAACAATTGTATCTTTACCACCCATTTCAGCGATAACGCGTTTAAGGTTAATTTGTCCTTCTTGAACAATCGCTGCTTTTTCATAGATGTTAACACCAACATCGCGTGAGCCTGTAAATGATACGAATGCAGTATCTTTATGCTCTACTAGTAAGTCACCGATTTCGCGACTTGAACCAGGGATAAAGTTCACTACACCTTTTGGTAACCCTGCTTCTTCTAAGACTTCAACAAACTTGTAAGAAATTACTGAAGCTTTAGATGAAGGTTTTAATAAGACTGTGTTACCTGTAACTAAGGCTGCTGATGTTGTTCCTGCCATGATTGCTAAAGCAAAGTTCCAAGGAGAAATTACTAGACCTACACCTAATGGGATATAGTCAAATCTGTTTTTCTCTCCTGGTCGTGAAACAACAGGTTTTCCATTTTTTAGTTCTATATTTTGTCTTGCATAGTATTCTAAGAAGTCAATTGCTTCTGCAGTATCTGCATCCGCTTCTTTCCAAGGTTTACCTGCTTCTTTTACTAAAAGCGCAGTAAATTCAAATTTTCTTTTGCGGATAATTGTTGCTGCTTTGAAAAGCACATCTGAACGGAATTCAAATGTAGATTTTCTCCACTCTTTAAATGTTTCTTTTGCAACTTCCATTGCATCTAATGCTTCTTTTTCACCTGCTTGAGACATTTGGCCAATGACCTCGTCTTTTTGAGCTGGGTTATAAGATGCAAGTTTTTTATCCGTTAAGACTCTCTCACCATTAATAATTAATGGATACTCTGAGCCAAAGTCTTTCTTAATTGTTTCAAACCCCTTTTTTAATGAAGCTTTATTATCTTCATTTGTAAAATCAGTAAATGGTTCATGTTTGTACGGTATCATAAAATAAATTCTCCTTTGTTTTTAATATCCTTTAAAACTTATTTAATTTTTTCCGCAATTTTAAGATAACATTCTTTAATGATTTCTCCAACTATTCTTTATCATTTTAGCAAATTTTTTAATCCGCTTTCATTACTGATCTAGTGATGTTTTGTAGAACTTCAACTGCAAGTGGTAAAACGGCTTCATCCAAGTCGAATTTTGGATGGTGATGACCGAATTTCAAGTCAAAAGGAAACAACATATAGGTTGCTTGTCCGTCACCTTTTTGTACACGGTCAATCATAAAGGTCACATCTTCTGACGCACCAAGCGGTAAACTGTCTTTAAGATCTATGACACCATTTGTATTTTGAACTGTGTCTTTGATTTCTTTAACTAAATCAGAACTTATATTTGCATTTATTGCTTGCCCCACTATTTCTATGTCCACATCGTTATCATACATATCTGCTGCAGCTTTAAGAACTTTGACTGAACGCTCAAACATATAGTCATTTAAAGCAGTCGTTTCTCCCCGACTTTCTATTTCCATAGTTGCACTATCCGCCACAACATTACGTCCTCTGCCTGCCTTTAGGGACCCTGTATTAATTCTCGTTGTCCCATCTCTATGTCTCGGGATTGCACTTAAGTTTAAGGCAGCGGTTGATGCTGCTAACAATGAATTATTACCTTCATTAGGTTCGACACCAGCATGTGCGGATTTACCTGTAAAGTGTGCATCAAATTTAGTAGTTGCTAAGAAATCTGTAGTCGATAAAGAGACTGTTCCAACAGGTAATTTTCTAATGCCTAAATGTAAGGAAAAGAAGTAATCCACATCGTCTAACCAGCCTTTTTCAACCACTGCCTGTGCACCTCTGACGCTCTCTTCTGCTGCTTGAAAAATAATAGTAAATTTTCCTTTTAGCTGATCAATGTTCTCACTGATATATTTAGCGACGTTAAGACCGACAGTAATATGCCCATCATGACCACAGGCGTGCATTTCACCATCATGTGTCGATATGAAGTTTTCAGTGTGAGGAAAATGATCATCATCTGTACTTTCTGTAATGGGTAAACCATCGATATCAAAGCGTGCTGCAAAATGAGGACCTGGTTTTTTGGTATCAATAGTCGCTACAAGTCCTGTCATACCATCTTTAATCTTCTCTAAAAACTCTTTCGGTACACCGTAGTCCAGAGCTCTTCGATAAGAACCATCTAATGTCTCTTGTGATGGTACACCGACTCTTTTACTCGGTACCAAGACATCATGCCCAAGATGACGTTTAAAACCAGTACCTTCTAGAGCACGATAAATTTCATAAGTCGTAATATATTCAGTGAAACCTACTTCTGGAAAACGATGGAATCTCCGTCTCATTTGAGTCAAACTTTCACTCATATTACGCTTCCTCCGACAGTGCATTTAAGGTATCTACAGCCATATTAACCATGCCTGTAATGCCGTATTTAAAAGCATCTTCATTTAAGCGGAAGGCAGGATTGTGTAAAGGTTTTTGACCCTCTCCAACAGAAGTACCTAGCCAGTAATAGACACCAGGATATTTTTGTAAAAATCTAGAGAAGTCTTCTCCAGCTAAACTTGGTTGTAGGGATGGTACAGCAGATTCTCCGTAAAGTTTCACAAGGGATTGTCTTAGTGCAGATGCCCATCTTTCATCATTTACCGTTGCAGGGTAACCGTCATCAAAAATAATTTCACACTCTGCTCCCATGGAATGCACTACATTCTCTACGACTTCAAAGAAGCGTTTTTTCATCATAGCTTTTGTTTCATCAGACTGAGTTCTAATCGTACCTTCAAGTTCTGCAGTCTCTGCAATGACATTATGTTTAGTCCCCGCTTCAAATCGGCCGACAGTTAACACTGCAGGTTCCATAGGATTAGCATTTCTACTCACTAGAGTTTGTAATACATTGACGACTTGATTTGCCGTAATCAGAGCATCTGTTGTGCTATGTGGCATGGAGGCATGACCACCAGAACCTTTAATAATAATTTTAAATTTATCCGAATTACCCATAATTGGTCCTGCCATAACGCCAAACTTCCCAACTTCTAAGTCTGGCCAGACATGTTGCGCTAAGAGCATCTCCGGTTCATATTCATTAAAGACACCGTCATCCATCATTCTTTGAGATCCACCTGTTGGTGATAACTCTTCAGCTGGTTGGAATATCAATAAGATTGTCCCTTTTAAATCCTTTTTATTATCGTTTAAAATTTTACCTGCATGAATAAGCATAGAAGTATGAGCATCATGTCCACATGCATGCATGACCCCATCATTTTTTGAAGAAAAGTCCACACCAGAAATTTCTTCCATAGGTAAAGCATCAATATCTGCTCTTATACCTATCACTTTACCTTCTTGTTCCCCTTTTATAATTCCTAATATGCCAGTGTCTGCAAACCCTGTTTGAAAAGGAATACCATACTCCTTTAATTTTTCTTGGATTCTTTTAGAAGTTTCAACTTCTTCTGCACTAAGTTCTGGATATTGGTGCAAGACTCTTCTAAAATCTATTGCATCTTGAATAAGTTTTTCTTCAATTTTTAACATTCATTTCCCGCCCTTATTTACGTTTTTTATCTTATTTCTTATAGTACTCTATAAATTCTCCGTCTAGTTTCCAGCCAATATAATTTTGACCATCGTTCATCATCCAATCATAGTTGTCATACTTAACTTTAATCATTTCGTTATCTGCTTTAAGTTCACTTTCTAATGGTAAATACAAGATGTGTCTTCTTTTACCATTATACTTTAGACGTGTTCTCATGATTTTGAAGCCGAGTTTAAACTTATCTTTTAGACTCGCTAAGTTGGATGGCATAACAGTAGAGAATATATAGTCAAAGTCTCCTGAACCTTTCACTTGATCAATTAAGAACTCACCCATCTTCGTCTGTAAACCTTGTCCTCTATGATTCGGATGAACAAGTGATATTTCCGAATAAATAGAGCGTTCACGAGGGACACCAACGTCGTCAGCCAAGTGCTCTTCTTCATCTAGATCTGGTAAATACATAGTTCGGAGGGCTACCAGTTGACCATCTACAAAGACTCCTGCTGTATAACCTTGTTCAACACCCTTTTCAAACTCTTCTCTAGTCAATTTTTGTAAGACTTCTTTTTGCTCTAAAAATTCATAGACAGAGTCCTGTAATAGGCACATATCATCGACGTCATTCTTAGTTAATTTTACAAAGTTCATATAAAATCCCTTCTTTCTTATATATGATGTTTAGCTATTCTTCTGTTTGGTTATATTCATACTGAGGAGTTGGTTAGCATGAACATATTAATAAAATGTATGAACTCCAATGAAAATCACAAATTCTTTAAAATAATCCATAACATACAAGAGGAGCGATCCTCAGTAAACGATTTTGTATATGAATGTGTTACAAATCATCCCGACCTTGATGAAAATGATCTGATCGTCCAGTTGATTTATCCTTACCATTCAGAATTGTATACTGAATATCACTTGGATTATGTGAGCCGCTAGTACTAGCGGCTTTTTTTATTTTCCTTCTAACCATTCAAACATTAAGGGTATCCATTTTTGCACGTGAGTATTGACAGTACCCGTAATTTCACTCGCCACACTTAAACCGTGATCACCTTTGTTAAAAGTATGAATTTCCCATGGTACTCCAGCCTTTTCTAGTGCATCAGCAAAGTCTAAAGCATTTTTTACGTATACTAAGCGGTCGCCCACTGTGTGCCAAATAAAAGTCTTAGGGGTATCTGAGCTCACATGATTTTTTAAGGTTGCCTTATCAAGTATGTCATCTTCTATTTTAGCACCAAAAACCATACGGCTAGCCATGGACATATAAATCGGGTCACCAACACCACGTTCTTTTGCGATTTCGCCGTTCAATTCATAATCAAGAATTGGATAAGCTAACACTTGAAAATTCGGTCTAAACCATCTGGCTTCCTTGCCAACTAAATCACTTAACCAGTCCGTATTCCAATGTACACTTAAACTAGCGGCTAGATGTCCACCAGCAGAAAAACCAATCACTCCAATATTATCAGAATCAACATTATATTCATGAATATGTTCACGGATATGTGCAAAGGTTAAAGCAAGTTCAATAAGCGGATTTGGAAACTCTGAACCTAACACCCTATCATCTTCTACCATAGAAGCAATTTGATAAAGTTCATCTCTTGAGGCTTGTCGACCTTCTCTTTCTATCATGGTGCCAATTGTAGAATAGTTTAAAATGAATACTTGATAGCCTCTTTTAAGAAAATCATATGCAACAGCTTCACTTTCTCTTTTAGATACATACATATAAGAACCACCTGGACATATGACGATAGCTGGTTTCTTCTCAAACTTAACACCAGTCTCCCCAAGAATAGCGGTCACTTCGGCATGATAGTCACCGATTTTAAACTTTTTTATCTTCATAATATGTCGAGCCTCTCTTTCTTACTTCAATATTATCAAAAAATTCAAAGTAAGATATATAAAAGACAACTATTTGAAAGAATTGTATAATGAAATCGTGACTGAATAATATTAATCTAGGAGAATTCAAACATGTCAAAAGATTATTCAAAAGATTTAACTTTACTAGGTAACCAAGAAGTACCGTACAATTACGAATACAATCCTGAAGTCTTAGAAACCTTCGACAACGACTTTCCAAATAGAGATTATTTCGTTAAATTTAATTGTCCTGAGTTTACGACTTTATGTCCAATGACTGGTCAGCCGGATTTTGCAACAGTATATATTTCATACATACCCGATGTTAAGATGGTCGAAAGTAAATCATTAAAACTCTATTTATTTTCTTATAGAAACCATGGTGGTTTTCATGAGTCGAGTATGAATATGATTTTAGATGACTTGGTGAAATTAATGGATCCTAAATATATTGAAGTTTGGGGTAAATTCACACCACGTGGTGGTATCTCCATCGATCCTTATGTCAATTACGGAAGACCAGGGACTAAATATGAAGAGATGAGTAATCACAGAATGATGAATCATGATATGTACCCTGAAAAAGTAGATAATAGATAATTGCGTAGGCAATTATTATAAATAAGTAAAAAAGATCACTAGACACTTGGTCTAGTGATCTTATATTTTATAAGCTATTGTTCACTGTTCTCTTATAATATAACAGTGACATTAAGCTAAAGATTGAGTACAGAATCGTATAGACTAGCATGACAATTAGAGTCGGTTTCCACATTTCAATACCGAAAATGAACCAGCCTGATTTAACTGCAAATAGTGAATGCAGTAGACCGATAATCAGTGGAATACCAAATGAGATAATCATCTTATAGATAAGTCCTCTTAAGATTTCATTGTTTGTAAAGCCGAGTTTTCTTAAAACTCTATATGATCCTTTTTCATTCTCACACTCATCAATTTGTTTGAAGTATAAAATACAACCTGATGTGAGAAGGAAAGCGAATCCGAGATATCCTAAGATAAACATCAACATGCCTGACATTTGAATCATTTCATCATAAGATTTTTGCTTAGATGTAAAGCTAGGATTTTCTTCTTTATCCATTAACTCTAATATCTCATCGTTATCACCATCAACGATATTAAAGGCGAATAACTCCGTCGGCATGTCATGCTCTTTTTCATAGGCTTCATTTTCTTTTAACTCCTGATAGATTTGATCGTCTACGATTAAAACAGGCATACCAAATGTCAGCCTAGAAGGTAGAATACCTTCTGTATATACTTTAGTAATTTCTAAAGTCTTTTCGTAACTATCATCATTCACGAAAGTAACGGCTGTCCCTTCCTCCATGTTAGTGAAAAAGTCTAAGATTGCTAAGGTTCCTGTGACATACACTTCATTATTTTTTAAGTCATACCCTTCAAATTCTTCATCGCTGACAATAGGATAGCTGATTTCTTGTTCAGGTAATGGACTCTCCATATCCATCTCAACATGAGAACTCATAAAAGTTTTTTCATATTTTTCTATGTCATAACCATGATCTTTTAAGAGAGTTTCGTAATAATCAAGGTCTTCTTTATTCTCTACTGTATAGTCATAAGGCTCAGTACTCTCTAACATTTTTTCTGTAGAATAGTAATTGATATATGATAGCGACATCGCAGTTATACTGATTGCTGTAATCACTGTAATTACTGTCAGCAAGAAGGCATTTGAACGCATTTTAAACATGATTGATGTTGTTGACAGCACATCATTGACGTTAACATGGCCTGCTTTTCTCTTTCTGAAAATATTTAAGATTAAAGCAATCCCACATTTGAATAAGAGATAGCTTCCGACGATTGTTAGAACGAGAATACCAATCATTAAGACCGGCAACAGTATTGGATTTTCCATCGCCCATTCAAACATTTTAGTCGATAAGAAATAACCCACTGCAACCATAATAATACCTAAAACACCGAATAGTCCTGTAGCAAGTCCAATCGGTTTTTGACTAGCTTCTGAGACTTTATTCAGTTTCAACAAGTCAATTAACTGATGACGGTGTAAAAAGTATTTGTTTTGTATCAGCAAAAAGATAAAAATTAAGATAAAGATTCCTGCTGTAACAAGGGCAGCTGTTATAGAAAAGTTCATTTCAACTAAGAGGTCAACGCCAATAATGTTCATTAAGATCATCAATAGGAGTCTTGAGATAAAGAATCCTAAAATAATTCCACAAATTAAGCTGCCGAAGTAAATGAAGAAGTTTTCAACGAGTAAAATTCTAAACACTTTAGACTTATTCATGCCGATAAGTTGAAATAAGGCAAGTTCTCTATGTCTTCTTTTGATAAAAATTAAATTCGCATACATGACAAAGAAAATGATAATAATGACAATGACAAAGGCACCAACTGAGAATAAAGAGGTCATCATTGTACTTTGTGATATCTCTTTACTTGCCTTGTCATCTAAGGTCAAAGTCAAAAGTGAAAAGAAGAGTGACACACTAAAGACTAAAGCAAATATATACAAGCCATAATTCTTAAGGTTTCTAGAAAAGTTCTTGATAATTAAACTATTTAGATTCATCAAGTACACCACCTAAGACGCGCTGGGTATCTAGGATTTCACTATAGTAATCATCCTGACTCATGTCTCCACGTGTTAAAGAGGTGTAGACTAAACCATCTTTTAAGAAGACAACTCGGTTAGAGAAACTCGCTGCAGTAGCATCATGGGTGACCATAAGTACACTTGTATTTAAGTTTTCATTGAGTTGCTGTAATTTTTTCAAAAGATCACTCGCTGATTTAGAATCTAGTGCGCCAGTCGGTTCATCTGCAAAGATAATTTTAGGTTGATGAATAAATGCTCTTGCAGCACTTGTTCTTTGAGCTTGTCCCCCTGAGATTTGGCTAGGGTATTTATCCGCTAATTCACTGATGCCTAGTTGCTGTGAAATCGTATTAAATTGATCTTCTGCTTCTTTTTTAGACATGGAACGTATCGATAGTGGTAGCATGATATTCTCTTTAATTGTCAAAGTGTCTAAGAGGTTATATTCTTGGAAGATAAAACCTAAGTCTGTCTTTCTAAAGTCTGCCAATTTTTTATCCTTTAAAGTTGTAAAATCAAAGCCATCGATGTATATATGTCCACTTGTCACCTTATCGATTGAGCTAAGCACATTTAGTAAAGTCGTTTTACCTGATCCTGATGCCCCCATAATGGAGACAAACTCCCCTTTTCCTAAACTTAAATCTATACCTTTTAAAACTTCTGTACGATTAAATTTATTGCCATAACTTTTTTTAATATTGCTCGCTTGTAATAACATGTCAATTCCTCCTGTATTAATGATTAACTACAGTTTAAACTCTATATACTCTTTTATCGTTTGATTCTCCTAACAAAAAGCACTATGAAGTGACAGAATTGTCACTTCATAGTGATATTAGAGAAGTTATTTGCTTTATTGAAGCTTAAAGTCATGGTGGTGTACTCTTGGTACTCTGATTGAGCAGTCAATTTAATATTTAAAATATCACAAACTTCCTTACTTAAATATAAGCCCATACCTGTTGACTGATCGTCATCGTGATCAGATGTTGAAGTAAAGCCTGCTTGGAAAATATTATCGATATCTTTCTCTTTAATTCCACGTCCAAAATCAGTCACTGATAACTTGAAATGCTCATCTTCCATGATACCGACAATGACGATATCATTATCACTTGAATATTTAACACAGTTGGCTAGTATTTGATCGATCACAAATTGCAGCCATTTCTTATCTGAATAAATATAATCTGTTTGAAAGTTAACATCAAAGCCAATATTTTTTCTTATACAAATACTTCTAAGCTTTAATATAGACCTTTTTACTAAATCATTAATATTCAAGCGTTCAATATATAAGTCGTTTTTAATATTAGGTAAACGTTGTAGATAGAGCACTTCGTTCAACATGTTATTCAGTCTTGTCCACTCACTTGCGAGCTTATCGTGGTCTGTGCCTTCTAAGTCATCAATCATTAATTTCATCGTTGTTACAGGCATCTTCATATCATGAATAAAACGTGTGAGTTCATCTAAATTTTCTTTAGTTTTCCCCGCTTCTTCTTCTAAGAGCGTCTGGTGATAAGTTCTAAGCTCATCTAATTTTTCATAGACTTGTTTTTGAGCATTCACATGAGGTTTATTAATACCTTCCATATCGTTTAAGGTCTTTAAACCATCAAATTCTTTACTAAAAGTTCTTTTCCTATTAAAATCCCAAGCTAAGTAAATTACTAGTATTAATAGATTGAAAAGAACTAAGTAAATGATAGAGACATTTGGAATACCACTATCTACTAAGCCAACTAAGACTATAAAGCTATTCATTATGAGAAATAAAATAATCACACTAATATTTTCTTTAAAATACATGTTCTACCCCTTTAAGATATAGCCGCTACCAGTTTTTGTTTCTACAGCATTGTTTAAACCAATCAATTCCAATTTTTTTCTTAAGCGATTGACATTCACCGTTAAGGTATTATCACTTATAAATCTTGAATCGTCCCAAAGTGCTTCTATAATCTCATTTCTTAAGACAACTTCATTCATTTTTTGAGATAAAACAGATAGAATAAAAGATTCATTTTTAGTCAACTCTACCTCATCGTCTCCTCTAGTAATAATCAACTTTTTAAAATCAAAGACCGCATCTCTATATTTAAAGACATCAAAATCTCTTGATTTATATTCATAAGTCCGTCTTAAGAGTGCTTGAACTTTAGCATTGAGTACTTCAAAGTTAAATGGTTTTTGCACATAATCATCTGCCCCCATTTGCATACTCATAACCATATCCTGAGGGTGATCTCTAGACGATAAAAAGATAATAGGTACGCTAGAAATATTTCTAATCATTCGACACCAGTAAAAACCATCGTATTTTGGTAGCGTGATATCAATGATCACAAGATTTGGCTTAACATCTATAAAGTCAGTCATAACGTCTGAAAAATCATTGATTCCTTGGCTTTCTATATCCCATTCATTAAATCGGTGAATCAGTTCGTCTAATAGGACTTTATCATCTTCAATAATGAGTAACTTCATTAGCTAGACTCCTTTTTCTTTATCGACATGAAACTTAAATAAGTCAGACATCTCCAAATCCACTCAAGTGGGCCATAGGCAAATTTAGACATCCACAATTTTGATAAGCCAATTTGTAAGGTAAAGACTAGTAGAACTATAGGGACAAAGTAAATTGCATCGATACTATTAAATAGATTCGCTACATAGAAAACCAAGAGCATGATCACTGTTTGTCCAATATAATTCGTTAAAGCCATCTGACCGACTGGTTGTAGTATTTTAACAATTGCTTTGTATTTCTTCATTAATAGCACTAAGAGTGATACATACCCTAGTGCCATAAGCGGACCACCTAAAGAACTCGATAGTTCACCGAGCGTTGAATATAAGACATCTCCCCCGGCATAAGTTGTCCAGTAGCCTGTTAATAGTTTAATTGGTAGACCAAGACCCAATCCAAATGCTGCTAATTTTTTAAATAAGCTTAAATTGTCATCAATATTGTTGAATATTTTTCTTTGACCGAAATAGAGACCAATTAAAAACATGGCTAAAACAATTGGTACAACAAAGATGATGCCAGAAAATGAAATGCCGAGTAAAGTTATGTTCATTTCTACAATATCACTATAAGTCCCGTTCAAAATATCATCGGTCATTCCAAGTTCAAAAATATAACCGTTCATCTCTTGGCCACTGACAAATATAAGTAGACTCCCTAAGAGAATAAAAACTGAAATCACTGATAGTAAAAGAATTGCAATGATTAAATTCATTTTAGCGTTCACCTTATAGAAGAAAAAGAGCAAGGCACCTGCTACCGCGTAAGTCCATAAAATATCACCGTACCATAAGAAAATGCCATGTAGTAAACCGAATATTAGTAGGACAAACATCCTTCTATAAAATAAGGGTATGAGTTTTCTTCCTTTGGCTTCTGCTCTAGATAAGAAAATATAAAAGCCTAGGCCGAATAAAAATGAAAACATTGTAAAAAAGTTAGTCGTAAAAAATACGTTTATAAAAAACAGAGATAATTCATTCCAAAATCCTGTATAAATCTCACTTCTTTCACTGGATAGACCATCTTCAATATCAGGTCCAGCAAAAGCCATAATATTCATCATTAGAATTCCTAATAAGGCAAAACCACGAATACCATCGATTTCATGAATCCGTTCTTTAAATTGGATTGGCTGATTATTATTCAAACTCACACCTCTTAGTCTTATTAATTTTCACTTATCCTAATCTTACTAATAAAATTAAAAAATCGCATTTCTTTTATAAAAGAAATGCGATTAATTAAAATTGCATGAATTCTGGTGGTGCGCCAGTAATATATGTGTAAAGATAGTAGTAACAGATAAATAAAACTGGTACAACGATGACTACAAATAAAAACAGCTTTAAAAAGCGAATGAGTATTTTATAAATAATCGTTGCCACTATTATAAAAATAGAAGCATACAGTATATTTTTCGGTGTATATTCAAGTGATGCATAACCTGTGTAGTTAATGATAAAGATAGATACTATACTGAGTATGACGATTAAAACCAAGCGCATTAACATAGAATCCGTCCTCCTAATCACTTAAATATACAAGAATTTAAACTGATATGAAACTTTAAACCTCTTGTTTTTGACCTGTTTTAATGTTAATCGCAGCAACCATTCCGAGTGCAACAATGACAAAACCAAGCCATGGTCCATAAGAAATATCGAAGTTATTGATGAATATTCCACCAATCACTGCCCCAACCCCAATGCCTAAATTTAAAGCGGACATATTCCAAGAAAACACATTAGAGCTTGATCCTTCAATATTTTCTACTAAACCACCTTGAATTGCTGGAGATGTTGCCCATTGGAACAGCGCCCAACAAAAGACGTTAATGTAAAATAAGATTGGTGTCCCGTAGAGAAAAGGCATTACAAAGAGGCTGACTAAAAATAGTGAAAGCATCGATATGACTGTCATTTTAGCGCCGATTTTATCCACTAAATTACCACCAAGATAAGTGCCTGTCATACCGCCAATCCCTGTTATCAATAAGGCGAATGACACATTCTCTAAAGTGTAACCATGTGACGTCATGAGCGGTGATATATATCCTAAAATAATATAGTTACCAATGAGCACCGCTAGTGTAACTGTAATATATAAGGTCACATTTCTCTTAGATGTAATCTTACTCTTGACCTCACCTGGTGCAACGTCAGCATTTAGAGCTTCAGAGTTAACAAAGAAGAGAACCCCAAGACCTACTAAAATCGCAATGACAATCACTACAGCAAAAATTACTCGCCAACCAAATTGAGCACCGATTATAGTCCCAATTGGAATCCCGAAAACATTAGCTGCTGAAAAGCCCATATAGACTGTTGCTAACATTTTTCCTCTAACTCTCGGTTCTGATAAGACAACCGTTATATCTAAAATCTTAACGATAAAGACAGCTGCTGCCATAGCGGTAATCACACGCCCCACTGACAACATGACAAATGTAGAAGATAAGCCAAAGACAACATTACCAATAATAAAGACAACTAAAGATAGAAGTACGACTAATTTTGATGACATATTTTCGGTTAGTCGAATGAGTAAAGGCCCAAATAAGGCAAAACTGACCGCATAGACTGTAATTAACTGACCTGTAAGTGCGTGACTGATTCCTAAATCACTACTCATGAGTTCTAAAATACCAGATACAATAAGTTCCATCATACCTAGTAAAAAGATACCGACGGTAAATGTAACAATTAACTTTTTATTCATTTATGTATTCTCCAAGTTTCAAATAATTTTAAAGTGCAACTCTTCTATTATACAATAAATATATATGCTTTCAATTACGATAACTATTAAAAAAATCAGGAGTGAATCTATGAAAATAAAAATACCAATACTTATGCTTGTCTTACTTATTTTAAGTGCTTGTAATAATCAAGCAGAAGAAAATTACCAACAGTTGCTAACTAGCTTTGAAAGAAATGATAGTAGATTAAATAAAGCCTTTGAAGAAACGACGAAGAATATCGAAGAGGATAGAAATAGAGATAAGGCGCTCCATGATATTAATGATAAGTTGATTCCACAAATTGAAGATTTTCAGCAAACAGTGAAAAAACTATCAGCTTGAAGATGATGAACATGTCAAAGTACAAGAGTCTATGCTTTCTTATTTAGAAGAAACTAAAAAACTATTAAAGATGTATTCTGATTTAAACTCCGAATTTTTTATGGTTAATCCTTTAAATGATGAATCTATGGAAGATAGCGTTGGGAAGCAACTCAATGAAATCAAAAACCAAGAAGAAAGGTTAGTAATTTAAAAAATGATGTCAAAACATTGACGGCTAAATAAATGCTTTATAGTAAAGAGCTGGAAAATACTTTCCAGCTCTCTTTTTTAACAAAACACTCTGATAAAGTTTTCTGAGGCGATTCCTCTTGTGAAGCCTTCACCATATTTATTTTCTATAGCAGTCAGTAAGTTTTGATAATCTCCAGAGTGTTCAAGGTCTTTGACAAAGTCCACAATGCCATCGAAGTCAGATCCTAAACCAATATGTTTTTCTCCACCGAGTTCAATAATTTTATCGATATGCGAAAGCAAATCATCAATCGTTACTTCCCCATCAGCTACAAAGTCTGGACAAAAGACGATATTAATCATTCCACCCTTGTTGATAAGCTTAACAATTTGCTCATCATATAAATTTCTAGGATGATCCTGAATACTTCTGGCATTAGAGTGACTAGCAAATACATACTTACCATGTTCAATAACATCTTCAAAGCCGTGAACGTTTAAATGACTCACATCTATTAAGACATTATTTTTGTTGCACTCTTCGACGACTTGATGACCTAATTTACTTAAGCCAGTCCCTCTAGTTTCACCGACACCATCAGCCACTAGGTTGCCATTGTTCCAAACTAAACCGACAGCGAGTACTCCTAATCTAAAGAGTGTTCTTAGCTTCATTAAATCATTACCAAAGGCATCTGCACCTTCTAGAGTTAAAACAGCACCATACTCATCTTCTTTTAAATTCTTAATATCGGATAATTTTTTAATGTGTACCATCTTATCCATAGTCAGTACTTCGTTATAAAAGGCATCGATTTGTTCTAAGGCATGCTGCCATTTTTCATTATCTGGAATGCCAGGAGAGATGAATATTGCATAAAATTGGACTTTGACTTTCCCTTTAATTCTCCGCTTCATGTTGGTATGAAGTTCATCAGAGTCTAAATAGTCCAACTGTCTCTTTCGTCCGAAGTATCCGTATGTATTCCTTTTATCCCCTTGGAGTTTCAATAGAGCATCACAATGTGTATCAATAATATTCATTAAAATCCTCTCCTTTTCTTTATCAATCTATTATAATATAATTTATACATAATGAAAACGTTTACTCCTTTACAATTATTCATTATTACGTATAATTATTTAATATAATAACTTATTCAAGACAAATGAGGTTAACTTATGAAAAATACAACTACCTTTTTAAAATTTTTAATCCCATCTCTAATTGGGATATTCATGTTTCTCATACCACTAAACATTGACGGTGAAACTACTGTACCAGTTGCCTTTTTAGCAACTTTTATTAATGATTTAATTACCGTAGAGATCATTACGCTCTTAGTCGTAATTACAGTTGTCATTGCAGCAGTTTTAAGCATTATCTACACTTGGGTCTTAAAAATTGATACCGGTTTTTGGGCAAGCATTTTTTACACTTCAAGTTTTTGGGTCACTTTAAGAACAATCGGTGCAATATTTGCCTTGTTTAGTTACTTTAAGTTTGGTCCAGAAATGATTTGGTCAGACTCTACAGGTGGCATGATCTTAAACGATTTACAACCTACTCTATTTACAGTCTTTATTATTGCAGGTTTCTTCTTACCTCTACTTTTAAATTACGGTTTGTTAGAGTTCGTTGGAACTATTTTTGCTAAGTTTATGCGTCCAGTCTTTACTTTACCTGGCCGTTCTACTGTTGATAACTTAGCATCTTGGGTTGGAGATGGTACCGTTGGGGTCATCTTAACAAGTAAACAGTATGAAGATGGATTTTATTCAAAACGTGAAGCCAGTGTCATTGCATCGACTTTCTCAGTCGTCTCGATTACCTTCACTATTGTCATACTAGATTTAATCGGTTTGATGCACTTATTTGGTCCGTTCTATTTAACGATCATCGTCGCAGGTGTTATTGCAGCTTTAATTATGCCACGCATTCCACCACTCTCAAGAATTGAAGATACTTATTACAATGATGGATCTGAACTTGAGGAGACAATACCTGAAGGACACAACCCATTTTCTTGGGGCTATCATCAGGCGATGTTAAAAGCAGAAAAATCACCTAACCTGTTCTCTTTAGCAAAAGAAGGCGTTAAAACAGTCTTTGATACTTGGTTTGGTGTCTTACCTGTCGTAATGGCTATTGGTACATTAGGAACAATCTTGGCTGAGTATACACCAATATTCACTTGGTTAGGTCTACCTTTTGTTCCATTACTACAATGGATTGGTATTCCTGAAGCAGCAGCAATGTCAGAAACACTCTTTATCGGTTTTACTGATATGTTCCTACCAGCTATTCTCATTGAAGGCGTTCAAAGTGATATGACTCGCTTCATCGTTGGTGCAATGAGTATTACTCAACTGATTTATTTATCAGAAGTCGGTGGCGTAATCTTAGGTTCTAAGATTCCATTAGGTCTAGGAAAACTCTTTGTTATCTTCTTAATGAGAACAGTCATTACTCTACCAATCATTATTGTTGCAGCATTTATCATTTTCTAAATATCTCTATTAAATCGTCTACTTTCTTTAAAGAAGGTGGACGATTTTTCTTGTCTTTTTAAGGGAGTTTATTTTGTGATACATATTTCTCGGTTAAAAAGTCTATTAGACGTGTCAAAAATGATATCGAATAGACAAAATGAGCGGAAAAGTCTATTAGACATGTCAAAAATGATATCAAATAGACAAAATCATCTTTACCTTGCCTAGTTTTATCAAAATATATATAATAAAAGTATATTGTTAGACATCTAACTATTAGACATGAAAGTTAATGAGAGGTGAAAATAATGACCAATAAAAATATATTTGACCTCCTCCATCAAATGGATACATTCACGAATCAGATGACGATTCGTTGGAATAAAATTTTTAATGAAGATTTAGGCGTATCTCATATACTTACCTTATCTTTCTTACAACATAATGAATCGTCGCGTCCTTCTGATGTTTCAAAAGCTTTAGGACTCACGCCACCAACGGTGACTCACCTAGTGAATAAATTAGTTAAAAAGGGCTTAGTTGAACGACAAGCAAATGAAAATGATCGGCGTATCATATATTTAGTTATTACTAAACAAGGACAAGACATCTTAGAAAAGGCAATTGAAAGCGGGCAAGTTTTACGTAAAGAGGTATTTTTAAAACTTACAGATGATGAAAGACAACAACTGCTCACCTTATATAAAAAGTTAAATCAATAAATAATTAATATTATAAAGGAGATAGTTAAAATGAGATTAGAAGGAAAAGTTGCAATTATTACTGGAAGTGCTTCTGGTATTGGTAGAGGTATGGCGCTTGCTTTAGCTAAAGAAGGTGCTCATGTTGCTATTGTAGATGTTAATGAAGAGATGGGTAAGAAAACTTTAGCAGAAATTAATCAACATACTGAAGGCATGCTCTTCATCTCAGACATTTCCAAAAGAGAAAATGTAGAATATGTTGTTTCTGAAGTAGTCAAAAAACGAGGCAAGTTAGATATTCTTATCAACAATGCACATGCTTCTAAACAAGCATCTTTTATTGAGACCAATCAAGAAATGTTTGACCTATCGTTTGGTACAGGTTTTTATCCTACTTTTAACTTTATGCAAGTGGCCTATCCTGAACTGAAGAAATCTAAAGGTAAAGTTATTAATTTCGCATCTGGTGCGGGTCTTAACGGTCAGCCAACACAAACTTCATATGCTGCTGCCAAAGAAGCAATTAGAGGAATTTCTAGAGTTGCTGCCAATGAATGGGGACCTGAAGGAATTAATGTGAATATCATCTCTCCAATTGCACTCACTGGTGGGGTTGAACAATGGAAGAAAGATTCTCCAGAATTATATGATGCGATGATTAATAATATTCCTTTAAGAAAACTTGGAGACCCTGAGGAAGATATTGGTAGAGTTGCGGTCTTCTTATCAAGTAGTGATGCAGATTATGTGACCGGACAAACAATAATGGTAGATGGCGGTTCAATCAAACTTAGATAGTTTTTGTTTTAATATAAAATATTTAAATTTCAGGAGGTAGTTTTATGAACAGATTAGAAGGTAAAGTTGCGATTGTTACAGGTGGCGCACAAGGTATGGGCGCTTCACACGCTACACGTTTTGTCAGTGAAGGTGCTAAAGTTATTATTACTGACATCAACGAAGAAGCTGGTAAAACACTTGAAAAAAGTCTTGGTAAAGATGCTAAATTTATCAAACAAGACGTCACTAAAAAAGAAGATTGGGACAAGGTGGTTAAGGAAGCGAACGACACCTTTGGACAAATTGATATCCTTGTGAACAATGCGGGAATTAGTGTAAACAAGCCGATGATGGAAATGACTGAAGAGGACTACCGTAGAATAGTAGATATTAATCAAGTCTCTGTCTTTTTAGGTACACAAGCAGTCGTCCCGACAATGACAGAACTAGGTAAAGGGTCTATTGTAAATGTATCATCCATTAATGGTCTTGTCGGAGGGGCTGTTGGATATACAGATACAAAATTTGCAGTGAGAGGTTTCACTAAAGCAGCTGCGCTTCAGCTCGCACCTCTTGGTATACGTGTCAATTCAGTACATCCTGGAGTAATAGAGACTCCTATGATTAAACAAGGCGATGCGGCGGAACAAATCAAAGCATTTTCAAAATTCATTCCTTTACAAAGAGTCGCTCAACCCGAGGAAATCACGGAACTTGTTCTTTATCTTGCTTCCGATGATTCATCTTACTCAACAGGTTCAGAATTTGTTGCTGATGGCGGTTTGACTGCACAATAGATAAGCACCTTTATAAGAAAAAGCACACTAATTTCCATCTGAAATTAGTGTGCTTTTTATGATTTATTTATAAGTTACAATTGTGTACTTCTTCTTCCCTCTTCTAAAGACTGTAAATTCCTGATCAAATTTATCTGCATCAGTAATTTCATAGTCAAGGTCTTGCTGTCTTTCTCCATTTACATAAATCGCACCATTTTGGATGTCTTCTCTTGCCTGTCTTTTAGATGAAGAAATATTAGCTTCTACTAGTAAGTCCACAAGTTTTGTCGTTTCTTTATCTACCTCTTGTGAAGGCGCATCTTTAAGCGCGTCTTTAATTTGAGAGGATTCAAGCGCTTTAAAGTCTCCAGAAAACAGTGCATCTGTTACTTTAAGTGCCTCATCTAAACCTTCTTGACCATGAATCAATCTAGTGATTTCTTCACCTAGTTTTCTCTGTGCTTTTCTTAAGTGAGGTTCTTCTTCTACAGATTGTTGTAAGTTGTCTATTTCATCTCTATCTAAGAAAGTAAATAGTTTTAAGAACTTAACCACATCGTCATCTGATTGATTTAACCAGAACTGATAAAATTCATATGGTGATGTACGGTTTCTATCTAACCAAATATTACCGGATTCAGTTTTACCAAATTTCTTACCATCTGCTTTTGTAATTAAAGGAATGGTTAAACCTTCAGAATTTGTTGTACCATACATTCTTCTCATTAATTCTAAGCCACTAGTAATATTACCCCACTGGTCAGAGCCACCGATTTGTAAACGCACATCAAATTCTTTATTTAAGTGCCCAAAATCAATAGCTTGTAAAATAGTGTAAGTGAATTCAGTGTATGAAATACCAGTTTCTAAACGCGTTTGAATCGCATCTTTTGATAACATGTAATTCAAACCAACATGTTTACCATAATCTCTTAAGAAAGAAATTAAACTAATATTTTTCAACCAGTCTTTATTATTAACAAGGACTGCACTATTCTCATCTTCAAAATCAAAGATACTTGCTAATTGGTCCTTGATTGCAAGAACATTTTTATCGACTTCTTCTTCACTTAATAATTTTCTTTCATCAGCTTTAAATGATGGGTCTCCAATCATTCCTGTTCCCCCACCAATCAAAATAACCGGACGGTGTCCATATTTTTGGAAACGTCTTAGTGCTAAAAATGGTACTAAGTGTCCGATATGTAAGCTATCCGCTGTCGGATCTGCACCACAATAGATAGAAATCTTCTCTGTTTCTAGCATTTTTTCAATTTCTTCTTCATCTGTCATTTGATACACAATACCACGATATTTTAAATCTTCTATTAAAGTTGTCATAATACCCTCCATTGATTTTTAATATAAAAAACACCCATACTTTTTTAGTATGGGTGCTGACACGGTACCACCAAACAATTTTACTCATTGTAGAAGTTACGTCTTCTGACGGATCAAACCATAATATGTGAGTGTATTCATCAACTTACTTTTCACAGACTTTCACCAACCGCCTGCTCTCTAAATCAAGTAAGTCACTACTTCTCTCACAGTTTGATTCTAATCTTAAATTTATATAAGTATAGTATTGATAGAGCTAAAAGTCAAGATTGCGATTTGAAAGCCAAGTGTTTTCACTTGAAAAATACTCTATTTAAGCTATCATGATATGGTTAGATTTCTATTCTCTGATAGCCTTATATTACTAGGAGAGCTTAATAGACATATGATATAATCTTTTTAATAGGAGGTTGACATGAAGAAAAATGACTTTATTGAAAATATAAAGAAGATGTTTTCGCGTTCTGATTCCGAGAAGAAGACAGACAGAATTCACGGAGAAACAGCGAAAGACAAATATAATAATATAGTCGCCCGCTTTAAAAAAGCAGGTTCTCCTCTAAGAGTATCTTTTTTTACAGCTTATGATACGATTTGGAATGTTATCTTATTCTTACTTTTAACAGTTACTCTTATTGGTTTATTTCTCTTCAGTATCGGTCTAGGTTACTTTGCTGCACTTGTATCAGATGAAGAAGTGCTTGCAGAAGACGAAATTAAAACAAACTTAACCGAAATGACAGAGAGTACGACTGTGACATTTGGCTCCGGGGAAGAACTCGGGACACTTCGCTCAGACTTAATACGCGAAACAGTGAAATATGATGATATATCAGAAAACGTGACTCAGGCTTTAATCGCTACCGAAGATGAACATTTTTATGAACATAATGGTGTGGTTCCAAAAGCCTTTATGCGTGCCTCACTGCAGGAATTATCAGGTAGTGAAGCGGGATCTGGTGGTAGTACAATTACCCAACAACTGGTAAAAAATCAAATGTTAACGAATGACCCAACCTTTGATAGAAAAGCCACAGAACTCTTATTAGCCTTCCGCGTTGAAAATATATTATCTAAAGAAGAAATTCTTGAAGCTTACTTAAATGCGGTATCTTTTGGTAGAAATGCAAACGGCCAAAATATAGCGGGAATTGAATCCGCTGCTGAAGGGGTGTTTGGTAAGTCAGCAAGTGAGTTAAACATTGCTGAGAGTGCCTTCTTAGCCGGCCTACCACAAAATCCATATGCATATACACCATTCAATCAAGATGGTAGTTTAAAAGAAGCAGATATGCTAGAAGCTGGTAAGAACCGTCAGGAATTTGTGCTTTCAAGAATGCTAACTGAAGGTGTGATCAGTCAAGAAGAACATGATCAAGCTTTAGCTTATAATATCTATGACAATATGGCTTCAAGTGTCGTTGTACCAAATCAGAACTATCCATTCTTAACTGATGAAATCGAAAGACGCGGTGTAGAAGTTATTAAGTATATTTTAGCTGAAGAAGAAGGTGTCTCTCGTGAAGATGTCGATTCAACACCTCTACTGAATCAAGAATATACACAAAAAGCAAATGATGCCTTAAGAAATCAAGGGTATCAAATAGAAACAACCATTGATAAAAATATATACGACACCATGCAAGAGACAAAAGAAAATAGTTTTTATTACTACGGTGAACGCTCAAGTTTAGATGCAATCAACGCTGTTGAAGGTGAAGAAGAAGAAATATTAGATCACGAAGTCGGTGCTGTCCTTAAAGAAAATGACACAGGTAAGATACTAGGTTTTGTCGGTGGACGTAATTATGAAAATTCTGAAGTCAATCACGCCACTCAAACTTCTCGTCAAGCCGGTTCAACTATGAAACCGTTAAGTACCTATGCACCAGCTATCGATCAAGGCCTAATCGTACCGGATACGGTACTGCTCGATAAGGAATTTAACAATAATGGTTATGAACCAGCCAACTACTCTGGAGATGAGTATGGTTTAGTTTCTGCCAAACATGCACTAAGTAACTCTTATAACTTATCTACTTTAAGATTATGGTCAGAAGTTAGGAATCATAATCCATATCAATACTTAGATGCAATGAATATGAGTATCCCAGAACAACTAGTTGGTATCACTTCACTGCCACTTGGTCCTTTAGATACTACAGTAGAAAATAATGTCGATGCTTTCTCTACTTTCGGTAATCAAGGAGAAATGAACGAAAGTTATATGATTCAAAAAATCACAGCACCTGATGGAGATATCGTTTACGAACATCAAGAAGATCCTGTTAGAGTCTTCAAAGAATCTACTTCTTTCTTAGTTGCAGATATGCTGAAAGAATCATTCTTAACTGGTTCTGTTTACCACATTAAAGATTACTACAACTCAGTAAAAGACGTTTATGATTGGTCAGCTAAGACGGGTACATCAGAGAATTTTGTAGACTCATGGATGATTGGTTTTAATCCTAAAGTAACCCTAGGAATTTGGATGGGTTATGACAGAAATATTCCACAAGTCTATGACACAGATGATGAAACACACCCTCATATTTATAACTGGAGTTATATGGCTGATGCACTCAGTCAAGCAGCCCCTGAAGTAATGGGAGCTTATGAAAAATTCGAACAACCATCATCAGTGAGATCAGAAAAATTCTGTGCTCTGACTATGGAATTAGAAGATGATTGTTCTAGTAGCATGGACAAACCAATTACTGGTTTGATTGCTGAAGACACTATCTTCACCGATAAAAGTTCTCTAAATGACCCTGCAATTCAATCACGTATGGGCTCATCGATTGACTCTAGCCTATCTAACTCATCATTAAGAGGAACGGTCACAAGAACCTACGATGATCGATATTCAGTTGGAGGACGTTCATCAAAATCTAGTTCTAAAAAAGACAAAGACGACGATTAAGAAAATATCCCTAGCATATGCTAGGGATATTTTCATGCTTCTATTATATAACTACAAAAAAAGTACCTAACTTGTTTTAAAACAAGTTAGGTACTTAAAGAAATACTTCTTAGAATAATCCAGTTGAGCTACCATCTGCATTAACATCCATGTTAATAGCTGAAGGAACTTTTGGAAGTCCAGGCATAGTCATGATGTCACCAGTCAGTGCAACAACGAATCCTGCACCTGCTTTAGCAACTACTTCACGAACTGTTACTGTAAATCCACTTGGACGACCAAGTTTCTTAGGATCATCTGAAAGTGAGTACTGAGTTTTAGCCATACATACTGGGAAGTTGCCCCAACCGTTAGCTTCGATGTCAGCAATTTGTTTCTTAGCTTTATCAGTAAGAACAACGCCGTCACCACCATAAACTTCAGTAACAATTTTATTAATTTTATCTGCGATTGGTAGTTCATCTTCATATAGATGACGGAAGTCATTACCAGCTTCAATTGCTTCTAGAACTTGTTCAGCTAGTTCGACACCACCGTCGCCACCTTTTTCCCAAACTTGTGTAAGTGCAACGCGTACATTTTGTTCTCTACACCAGTCTAGTACAAAGTTTCTTTCTTCATCTGTGTCTGTAACAAAATCGTTTAGTGCGATTACTGGTTCAACACCAAATTTACGAGCGTTTTCGATGTGTTTACCTAGGTTAGCTACACCGTCTTTAAGTGCATCGACATTAGCTTCACCTAAATCAGATTTAGCAACTCCACCATTCATCTTAAGTGCACGGATTGTTGCGACTAAAACAATCGCATCAGGTTTAAAGCCACCCATACGTGCTTTAATATCCATGAATTTCTCTCCACCTAAGTCTGAACCAAAACCACATTCAGTAACAACAATATCTGCAAGCTGTCTAGCAGTGTTTGTTGCAATGATTGAGTTACAACCGTGTGCAATGTTAGCGAATGGTCCACCATGAATAAGTGCTGGAGTACCTTCCATTGTTTGTACAAGGTTTGGTTTAATTGCTTCTTTAAGTAGTAGTGCTAAAGCACCTTCAACTTCTAATTCTCCAACTGTGACAGGTTTTTTGTCATAAGTATAACCGAATACAATCTTAGATAATTTTTCTTTAAGATCGATGATATCATTTGATAAGCAAAGTATAGCCATAATCTCACTAGCAACAGTAATATCAAAACCATCTTGACGTGGAACACCTTTAGTCGGTCCACCTAGTCCTACGACAACTTCACGTAAAGCGCGGTCGTTCATGTCAATTACACGTTTCCAAGAAACGCGACGTGGATCAATATTTAATTTATTACCTTGGTGAATATGGTTATCGATGAATGCACTTAGGGCATTGTTTGCTGTAGTAATTGCGTGCAAGTCACCATTAAAATGTAAGTTAATTTCTTCCATTGGTAGTACTTGTGCTTGTCCGCCACCTGTTGCTCCACCTTTAACACCCATTACAGGTCCTAGTGAAGGTTCACGTAAAGCGACCATTACATTTTTACCAATTTTGTTGAAAGCATCACTCAAGCCAACAGTAACTGTAGATTTACCTTCACCAGCTGGTGTTGGGTTCATCGCAGAAACAAGAACAATCTTAGATTTTTCTTTGTCTCCTTCGAGTTTGTGGATGTCTACTTTCGCTTTGTACTTCCCATACATTTCTAACGCATCTTCAGGAATACCTGCTTTTTCAGCGATATCTTGAATTGGTTGTAGTGTTGCTTGGGACGCAATTTCTTGGTCAGTCAAATGTGCCATCTTCTCAGCTCCTAAAAAGTAATTGTACGTTGTAAATCGATTTCACAACTCCATAATCATTATTACATAAAAAATGAAAGCAGACCATGAAAACGGTCTACTTTCCTAAATTTGAGAAATTTTCCTTATAAATCCGCAATTAGTTATCATCCATAGATGATAAATCGCCAGCAGGCAAGTCTAATTCCCAAGCCTTGAGCACACGTCTCATAATTTTACCTGAACGTGTTTTTGGTAGGCTATCTTTAAATTCTATTTCTCTAGGGGCTGCATGAGCAGCTAAACCATTTTTAACAAACACTCTAATTTCTTCTTTTAATTCATCTGTCGGTTCATAACCTTCTCTTAAAGCGATAAAGGCTTTGACAATTTCACCACGTATTGGATCTGGCTTACCAATGACTCCAGCTTCTTGTACCGCTTCATGCTCGACGAGTTTGGATTCAATTTCAAACGGTCCCACACGTTCACCTGCTGTCATGATGACATCGTCTACACGACCTTGGAACCAGAAATACCCTTCTTCATCTTTATAAGCTGAGTCACCAGAAATATACCAATCTCCAATGAAGTATGAATCATATTTAGGCTTATTCTTCCAAATTTCACGCATCATAGCTGGCCAGCCTTTTTTCAGTGCGAGATTCCCCATACGGTTAGGTGGAAGCTCATTACCTTGATCATCTATAATTGTTGCTTCAACGCCTGGTAATGGTTTACCCATAGACCCTGCCTTAATATCAAGAGAAGGGAAATTAACGATCATATGCGCACCAGTTTCAGTCATCCACCAAGTGTCATGGATTCTAAGTTTATAAACATCCATTCCCCATTTTACAACTTCAGGGTTTAGAGGTTCACCAACTGATAAAACATGTCTTAGCGATGATAAATCATATTTTTCGATGATATCATCACTCGCACCCATCAGCATTCTAAAGGCTGTTGGAGCTGAATACCAAACAGTCACTTTTAGTTTTTCAAGTGCGTCGTACCATGATTCTGGAGAAAATCTACCGCCTACAACAACGTTAGTTGTACGGTTTAACCATGGTGCGAAAATTCCATAGGATGTCCCTGTTACCCAGCCTGGATCTGCTGTACACCAGTAGATGTCATCCTCTTTTAAATCCAAGACGTATTTACCTGAAATATACTGTTGAACCATCGCTTCTTGAACATGTAAGACACCTTTTGGTTGTCCAGTAGATCCTGATGTATAGTGAAGGATTAAGCCATCTTCCTTATCTAGCCACTCTATATCGAATTCATCACTTGCATCTTGGTACAATTCTCTAAAGTTAATTTGATCTTCATCTACTTGGTCTCCTACAACGACGACATGCTGTAAATCAGGCAGCTCATCCACTGGTACTCTACCTACCAGTTCACTTGTTGTAATAATAGTAGATGCTTCAGAGTTTTCTAAGCGGTCTTTGACTGCTTTTTCCATAAATGCTTCAAATAAAGGTCCAACGATCGCACCAATTTTTAAAGCGCCTAATAAAGTAAAATACAGCTCAGGTGAACGTGCCATAAATATGAAAACACGATCTCCTTTTTTAACACCGATATCTTTTAAGACATTCGCTGCTTTGTTTGAGTTTTCCATCATTTCTTTAAAAGTGTATGATTGAATATCATCATCTAATTTATAATGTAAGGCAATCTTATCGCCATAACCATCATGGACATGTCTATCAATAGTCTCATAGGCCATATTAATTTTTCCTGTGTCATACCAACTAAATGCTTTTTCTACCTCATCCCATGATAAATTTTCTTGTGCCTCATCATAATTCGGCATATTGGCATGTTGATCGGTCGCTTTGTATATTTCTACTTTCATCTTAACGACGCCCCCTATTTGTAATTTTATTTTTTTGTATAAAGCTATTATATTGAAAGTATACTTGAAATTCTATGAAAAAGTCTAAATAAAGCAAATTTTCTCATATATAATTAAACCGTTTTCACTTTTTTATATAAGCGCTCTCATATATAATATAAAGTATATTATAGTGACTTAAATTAAGGGGTGTTTTGTTGAAACATCATAAAACCTTTTTTCAAAGTAAGATTAAACAAGAAGGTCAAACGATAATTATCGAAGGGCCACTACCAGCTAAAACACTTGAGCAGTATAATTTTGATCAAAGTTTGACTGCTTTTAGACGCCCTGATGATCAATTTAAAGCGCTGAAAGAAATCGCTGATTTAGATGAAGGTAGAATTATTATTTGTCGTGTCGAAGATACCATCATTGGCTACGTTACTTTTCTACATCCAGATCCTTTAGAAAGATGGTCTGATGGTAATCATCCTTTCATCATGGAACTCGGTGCCATCGAAGTATCTTTAGCCTATAGAGGTTTAAGCTTAGCGAGTCTCATGCTAGAGTTATCAATCAAGGACGACTTTGTAGAAAATTATATTATCATTACCACTGAGTACTATTGGCATTGGGACTTGAAAAACTCAGGCCTCGATGTATATGAATATAAAGATTTAATGATTAAGCTGATGAAAGTTGCAGGGTTTGAAGTATTCCAAACTAATGATCCTGAAATCACTGGCCATCCTGCAAATACTTTGATGGCTAGAATCGGTAAAAATATCAATGATAGACAGATGCAACAATTTGACGAAATACGTTTTAAAAATAGATTTTTGATCTGACGAAAGGTGAAATTTATCATGTTAGTTGAAAGAATAATGACCAGCCCTGTAGAAACACTGCACGAGGACGACACGATCCACTCCGCCATGAATTTAATGAGTAGACTCTCTTTTCGTCACATCCCCATCGTTGATGATAATAATGATTTAGTCGGTATTGTTTCTGATAAAGACCTGAATCTAGCACTCCCTTCCATAGCAGGAGAAGATCAAGATATCTCACTAGATTTACAACTCAATAAAATAATGCGTCAACAAGTCACAACTTGTCATCCACTTGATTTTGTTGAAGAAATTGCTAAGGATTTTTATCATTACGGAATTGGAGCAATTCCTGTCATGCGTGGGAAAAAAATTGTAGGTATTGTGACTCAAAAAGATATGCTCAATACCTTTTTAGAACTTACAGGTATTAGAGAACCTGGATCTATTATTGAAATTGATATTCAAGATCGTATGGGAATCATCTATGATCTCGGTAAAATTTTTAAGGATTTAAATATAAAAATCGCAAGTATTTCTATCTACGCGAATTCAGAGAAAAAAGGTCATAAGATTATTGTCTTAAGAATTGAAGCTATGAACCCACTTATAGCCATTGAAAAGCTGGAAGAAGCTGGATTCAATGTAATCAGTCCGGGTGGGATGCACTGATGAAACCTCTTTTTGTTTACGATGATGAATTATTAAAATATCGCTTTAGCGATACTCATCCCTTTAATCAGATGAGACTAAAATTAACTAAAGATTTATTAATGGATTCTGATTTTCTTAAAGAAAGTGATCTAGTCAAGCCAAGAACAGCTACCTTAGAAGAGTTAGAGTTAGTCCATTCACATGATTATATTTCAGCTGTACAAAAAGCTGGTCATGGGGAATTAAGTCATGAAGATGAGATCAAATATGGTTTGAATACCGATGATACTCCGAACTTTCAAGATATGCATGAAAAATGTTCTTTAATCGTCGGTGCAAGTTTAACTGCAGTGGACTTAGTCATGTCTGGTGCAACTAAGCAAGCTGTGAGTTTAGCAGGCGGTTTACACCACGGCTTCCAAGGTAAAGCGAGTGGTTTTTGTATCTACAATGATGCAGCAATTGCATGTGAATATATCACTAGAAAATATGCTAAAAAAGTGCTTTATGTTGATACAGATGCTCATCACGGTGACGGAGTACAATGGTCATTTTATGCACGTAATGATATCGTTACATATTCCATCCATGAAACTGGCCGCTATCTTTTCCCTGGTACAGGCAGTGCAACTGAGCGAGGAACCGAAGAAGGTTTTGGCTATACAGTCAATATCCCAATCGATGCTTTTACAGAAGATGATTCTTTTATCGAGGTATTTACAGAGAGTTTAGAAAAAGCGATACAAAAGTTTCAACCAGATATTATTTTAAGTCAAAACGGTGTTGATGCTCACTACAGAGACCCGATGACTCACCTATCCTTAACTTCAAAGTCTTATGAAAAAATACCAAGATTCGTTAAGGAAATGGCAGATAAGTATACTGATGGAAAATGGATCGCACTTGGTGGCGGTGGCTACAATATTTGGCAAGTCGTTCCACGTATGTGGAGTCAAATATGGTTAGCAATGAAAGACATTGATGCGCCGAGAGGATATTTACCTGATCAATTTATATCAAGTTATAAAGATCAGTGTCAGGTTCTTTTTCCAAATAAATGGGAAGATGACTTAGATGACTATATGACAATACCAAGAAAAATAGAAATTACCGAAAAAAATAGGAGTACTTTGGACCGAATACTTATGTATTTTGACCAATAAGATAAAAACAGATCGGAGTTTTACTCCGATCTGTTTTTATCTTGTAGTCGTTCTATATTCAACTGAATAAGGTAATTCAACCACACTTGAATCAACTTTTTCTTCATTCATTAACTTAGTTAAAAGCCGCATGCCAACTGCTCCGATGTCATATAAAGGAACAGAAATACTAGAGATTTTAGGTCTTACCATAGTCACTAATCTAGTATTTGAACATGACACGATTTGTAAGCGTTGTGGCATTGCCACACCATGATCATGTCCTCCATGTAAAATGCCAATTGCAGCTTCATCACTAACAACAATGACTGCATCACGGTTATTGTCAATTAATTTAGGGAAGATGTCACGCCCTGAATCATAATCACGTGCTTCTTCAAGCATGATATAATCATCACCGTTTAAACCTGCATCACTAAAAGCAGCTTTCATGCCTTCGAGCATAAGATTTTCTTGGTAACGTGAATATCCACCAGTGACAAAGCCAAGATGTTTAGTATCATCTGCAATAAATTTACTTGCGATTTCTTTAGCAGCTTCATAATAATTAATATTAACACTTGGTACCTCTATTGCATCTTGACCACTTCCGCAAATTACAACAGGAATGTTAGCACGCTCAATATCTTCTCTAACTTTCCCGCTTAATTTACCACCTAAGAAAATAATTCCATCGACTTGTTTAGATACAAGGTTTAAAAAGGCATTTTCTTCTTTTTGACTATCCTGATCAGTATTAGTTATAATAATTTGGTAATTATACATTTCAGCAACGTCCTCTAGCCCTCTTGCTAAAGCTGAATAGTAAAGGTCTGAAATATCAGGAATAATGACACCTACTGTTGTTGTTTTTTTACTTGCTAAACCACGTGCTACCGCATTTGGTCTATAGTTAAGTCGATCAATGACATCTTTTACTTTTTTTCTTGTTTCTGGTTTGACATTTGGATTGCCGTTCAAGACTCTAGAAACTGTTGCCATAGAGACTTTCGCTTCTCTCGCCACGTCATATATCGTTACTGTCATACTATCCCTCCGAGTCTTCTCGCAAATAATGTAAGCGTTTTATATATGATAACAAATTTTTCCCGTTTGCTAAAGCATAAATATACCAATATTATACCAAAAAAATTCAGCCACTAAAAGTGACTGAATATTTCTACAAAAATCATCATTTATTTGTAATTTATTCTCGATATTTTGACATATCGACAACGTTGGCATTTTTCAGTTGTTCATCTGAAACTTCATCTTGAATTGCTCTTTTCTGAGCTTGAACTTCTGAGTTATCTAGTTTTTTAATTCTAGATTTTTCATCCATTTCAGCTTTCTTGTTAACAAATTTTTCTTTAACATCAGAAAATTTTTCGTCTAGAGTTTCAGTCAATGATGGACCATCATTTGAATCATTATTGACCGATTCTTTTATACGATTTAAATCATCGCGTAAAGCATCTCCAGATTTAGGAGCAATAAAGAGACCACCAACGACCCCTACTAAGAGTCCTACTGCTAAACCAAAAGTAAAATCTCTTCCGGTTGATTTTTCTACATCAATATCATAGCTATCTAAGCCTTTGATATATCGATCTCGATTGTACGTCTCCATATGCTAACCTCCTAACAGAGTTTAAAAGCACTTATAGATTATTTTTGGCATCAACGTTTACTTTGTTATAAGCATTGTTACGTTGTTTTTGTCTTACTTGCCATTTGTCAGCTATTTCCATTGCAACATTTGACCATTGCACAACTTGAGAAATTTTTTCCTCATTTTGTGAAATATTGTGAGTAATAGAATTTGTTACACGGTCAACTGAGTCATTTAAGTTAGTTACTGAGTAACCAACGCCTTGTACAGCATCAACCACTGCATTAAGTTTTTCTGATTTACCTTGAATGTCTTCAACAAGTCTATTTGATTTGTGAAGTAAGTCAGTTGATTCACGTGTAATACCTTGAATTTGTCCATCTAAACCATCCAATGTGTTTGCTACATGGTCTAGGTTTTTCTTAACTGAGAATAATACAACTGCAATCGCAATACATAGAACTAAGAATGCAATTGCTGCTATGCCTGCGGCAATGTATAAAACTATTTGCCAATCCATTTTAACGCCTCCATTATATCTTAACTGTATTCTTAATTATCATAGCCTAATTGGCAACAAAATAAACATAAAATTAATTACTTTTATTACTAAGATAATAATTCTGTAAAGCGTTTCTCATATTTTTGAATATCTCCAGCACCCATAAAGATAATTACACCATCAGAGTGACGGTCTAAACCTTCTAAATTTGCTTCAGTTAAAAGTTCTGAACCAGGGATAATATCTACTAGATCTTTAGAAGATAAATTGCCACTCTCTTCTCTAGCAGAGCCAAAAATATCTACAATATAAGCTTTATCTGACAGTGATAGTGCACTGGCAAATTCATTTAAAAACTTTTCAGTTCTTGAAAATGTATGTGGTTGAAAGACTGATATAATTTCACGCTCTGGATATTTTTTACGAGCAGTCTCTAAGGTTGCCTCTATTTCTTTTGGATGGTGAGCATAGTCATCAACAATAACCATATTGTGTAACTTAGTTTCTGAAAAACGGCGCTTGACTCCACCGTATGATAAAAAGGATGCTTTAATCGCTTCTAAGTCTAAGTTATCTAGGTAAGAAACACCAATCACAGCCAAGGAATTTAAAATTAGATGGTCTCCGAACATTGGCGTTTGGAATCTATCTAAATATTTTCCATTAATAGTGACATCAAAAGATGTCCCCTCTTCACTGACTTCTACATTGGATGCAACAATATCATCATCACTGTCTATACCGTAAGTTAAGACACGTTTTGATACTTTTTTAATATCAGAAACATATGGATCTCCACCATACATTACAATACATTTTTGAACTTGTGAGGCCATTTCCTTAAAGGCGTCCACTACGTCAGCAATATCTTCAAAATAGTCAGGGTGATCAAAATCTATGTTGGTAATGATTGCATAATCGGGATAATAACTTAAGAAATGTCGTTTGTATTCACAAGATTCAAAAGCAAAGTATTCACTTTTAGGTAAACCAAAACCTGTTCCATCACCGATTAAATAAGTTGTATCCACAGACCCGTTCATTACATGAGAAAGTAAACCGGTCGTCGACGTTTTACCATGTGAACCAGTGACTGCAATAGATATATATTTACTCATAAAGTCTGCTAGGAAGATGTGATAACGAATCACTTCGTAACCTTTTTCTCTTGCTTTTTTAATCTCTGGATGATCATCTTTGAAAGCATTACCTGCAATGTAGGTAAAACCTTCTACGACATTATCTTCGGAAAAAGGAAGTATCTTTATATTTTTTTTACGCAAAGGCCCTTCTGTAAACACCTCTGCGGTAATATCTGAACCCTGTACAGTGTGACCAATGTCATGCAGTACCTGGGCTAAGGCACTCATTCCTGCACCTTTGATTCCGATAAAATGATATTTATTCACGATTACACCAAGCTTTCATCGATTATTATGTTTTATATGGTCAAAGACACTTTGTCTGACCAGTTTACTCACCTGACCGATAGAGACGCGATTCGGTTTATTAGAAGTTGGAATCACTACTAAAGTATCATTCCCTTCAGTCAGTTCATTCGAACTATTTACCACATCACTGTCCTCATCATAAAATGAGATTTTTGTTTGCATCAATTGTAGTAATTCATATCTAATATTTTGATCAGTGTTTTTATAATTTGCAATTACATGAATACCGAGTGGTTTACCTTGTCTTAGAATTTGAATCAGTGCACGTGGAACTTCTGGATTTTCGTTTGTTAAAATACCTTGAAGGTCATCGATGACAACTACCATAGTCGCTTTCTCTGATTCAAATTTCACTCGATTATTATAACTCTGTATATTTCTAACATGCGCGCGTCTAAATTGTACATTTCTATTGTTTAACTCAGTTAATACATCTAGTAAAGCATGTTCTGAACTCGGGCTCACTTTGTGTCCGAATAGGTGAGGGACATCCAAGTAATCATCATAGCTATCATCTTCAGCAATGACTGAAATCCTTAAATCATGTGGACTGTGATTCATCAGTAGACTTAAGAGAATCATATCTACAGGTTGTGTATCATAAAGTGTTTGATTGCCGTAGACCAAGATATGGCCAGCCTTACTAAGTTCATAACTAAATATTTTATCATCTACTGTTTTACCTAAGACAAATTTAAAGTCATTTTTACGAAGTTTTAAACTACTTGATTCAAATAAGGTTCTAAAAGTAATAGGATTAACTTCTGATAATGGGACTTCTAAGCCAATGTTTGAAGTGCCAATCAGTGGACTCATAATTCTCAAATGATCTAATCCTAGATTCTTTTTCAAGGCTTGATTTAAGTGTGGAACATTCGCCACTCTAAAAGAACGGTTTAGCTTCACTTCATAACGACCTATGATTCCATTTGACACATAACCGATTACTTTACCCTCAACACCTAGTGTATCAAAAGCTTCGTTAATTCGGTTAATTAACAACTTATCCGCTTCTTGATAATCCGTTTCTTGATAGTCTCCAAGTATACTGATACCTGGTTGACTCATACTCGGGCCTAATCTTTTAGACTGATTTTGTAACTGTTTTTTCCTCAACACTTCTTCTTTAGATCCAAGAACACTAAGACGCTCTTTTTCTTTCTTTTTAGCACCAGTTTTTTTATCAGAAATTTCGCCATTCTGTATACGCGCTTTTCTTCTTTTTTCTTCTGCTGCTAGTTGAGCTCGACGCTGATTTTCTTTTTTCTTGATATCTCTTTGTCGCTGTTCCTTCTCTTTACGTTCCTTAACGATTTGACTGACAATAATCGAATTATAGTTTTTAAATTTCTCACCATATACTTCTTTACTATCTCGTTCAGGTTGCTTTCTCTTAGAGCCGTATATTGCAGACGGTATGTCTCTTGCTTTAAGGATAGTATGTCTAGTTGGTCTTTTTACAGAAGGTCTTGTTAACTGATATTTTTCTTCTTTGGAATCACGCTTGTTATATACAGATGGTTGATCAGACGGAGTCCTTACGTCTTGGTCATCATTGGATAGACTTGAATTGTCTATATCAAGCGGAAACTTAAACGATTCTCTTTTATTATCATTGATGCGACTGTCTTTATTAAACTCTCGTCTTCTTCTCACCATATAATCTCACCTTTACTTAAACTGGGAATACTTGCCCTATTTCATATGAATCATCTAGCACATAGATTCCTTTTTTTCCATCATCTTCTAAGTTCATTTCTTTCTTTGAACATATCATGCCGTTCGAATTTACCCCGCGTAAACTTGATGGCTTAATGTAGAGCCCATCAGGCATAATGGCTCCAACTGTTGCAACAACGACCTTTTGGTCCACTTCAACATTTGGTGCTCCACAAACGATTTGTAGCAATTCTGTACCTATGTCAACTTTAGTCACATTAAGTTTATCAGCATCAGGATGCGCCGATTTTTCAATAACTTTACCCACAATAAACTTTGGTGAAATATCGAATTCTAAAGGTTCAATGTCATTTTTCTTAAGGAAGTTATTAATTTTTGGCACTAGAATTTCATAATCATCAACTTGATCACTAGTGAAGTCAAGGTTTTTTGAAGCATTAAAAATATTTAAGCCGATGACTTCTTGTCCATCTTTAATAAGGGTAATATCTCCCTTTTTTTCGTATGTTACTTGGTCGCTCTTCTTAAGTGACACTAGCAAAACATCACCAATATGGTCCAAATTATATGTGATTCTCAAATTGTTTACCTCTATTCTTTGTCTTTGTTTTTATTGTAATTCTTTTGTTTACCTAGGATAAATACCGGTTGGAATTTATTGCCATCGTATGAAAATGATAGAGACGTAATCGGTGTCAGACCTTCAGCAAAATACTGCATCATCATCTGTGCCATAATGTCATAGCCTACATTGTTTTTACAATCTGCAATAATCAATACGTCTTGATGTGGTAAGCCAACCATCATTTCGCCTTCCATCTTAGAAAACATGTCATTTAAGAAATCTGTGTTCAGTATTCTTGATGAATCATAACCATCGTTGTGATTGACGAAATAAAAGTCATTATCCTGAATGGTTTCCATCTTCACGTCTATTGGTAGACTCATCAAATTATTATGCGCCACAACTGTTAAATCTTCTTTAGTCATGTCCATATCTTCCAAGAGCTTTTGATCTATCAAGCGATAAGATTTGTCAAAATCAACTGCATAATAAATATTAGTTTCATTGGTGTGTGGTGTGATGATAAAAGGATCGCCTTGTTTAGATTCCTTGGCAAAGCTTGTCGCTCTAACAACTGGATAAATTACCGCTTCAGCTGCATCTATGCCTTCATCATCTGCCATACGCTTAAGAGTCTCTTCTACATAATAAGCGATTTCATCAACTAGTTTAATATCATTTTTAGCTTTATTTACCGCTTTAGATAAAGCGATGGTAATACCTTTATTATTATCTGGTCTTTCAACTCTTAACTCTTCTTTTTCTCGATCAAATTTATGATTGTATGTGACTTGATTGTCATTTAATTTTTCTAAAATCAAATCACGAAATTTATAAATATTCATGTTTGCCTCCAAATCATTTTCCTAAACTAATCAGCTGGTCCTGATCCTTAATTAAGCCGAAGTGTCTAAACAGCTTATAGAATATCAAAGTAATAATCAGAGGTAAAATAATATGAAATACTAAGATTAAAATAATCGTATTCATTGAGAGGCCCATCGTCTCAATTGCCATGATTTGTCCGACAAAACCACTTGTCCCCATTCCCGCTCCTGCAGCGTTGTTTTCCATCGGGAAAAAGACTGTCATAATCGGTGCAATAATCGCACTGGATAAGACTGGTGGAACGATGATAAAAGGATTTTTCAAGATGTTTGGTACCTGTAACATAGAAGTTCCAATTCCAATGGAAATCACTCCAGATATTCCATTGTCTCGATAACTCGTGGCGCTAAGACCAACCATATGACAACAACATCCGATCACAGCTGCACCAGCTGCGAGTCCACTTAAGTCTAACATTAAAGCAAGTGCTGCACTCGATAAGGGGGCTGTTAGTGTCACTCCAAAAATTACGCTGACCAATATACCCATAACAAAAGGTTGTTGGCTGACACTGAAGATGATAATTTCACCTAAGCCTGTCATTAAACCACCAACTGCTTCTCCGATTAAACTCGCTGAAAAATATCCAATGATTAGCGTAACTAAAGGCGTGATTATTATATCCAATTTAGTTTTTGAAGCGTAGAGTCTTGCCAGTTCAATCACGATGAGAGAGACGATATATGATGATGCTGCACCGCCTAAATCATAGGCGAACTGGCTGACAGCGATCGCTGAAAAAATAACGAGTGGTGGAGATTTCAAACCGTAAGCAATCGCTGCTCCAATAGCTGCTCCAGTGACCGATTGAGCCGCATCACCTATGACCGATAAAGACCCAAGGCCTGGAATATAACTTGCTGCAGTATTGATAATTAAGCCGATAATCAAGGAGCCAAATAAGCCAAGTGCCATAAATGACATAGCCTCTATAAACCAACGATGAAGAATTCTTTTCATAGCTTAGCCTCTCAATTTATCAACTGTTTCTTTATTTGTATTCACAATAAGCGTTTTAAGTAATTTATGTGCGTTTAGATAGTCTTCGTAATTAATAATAGAATTTGCTGTGTGAATGTATCTAGAACAAATACCAACTACTGCTGTCATAACACCGTTGTTAGAGACATGAATGCTGCCCGCATCTGTGCCACCTGGTGAATGATAATATTGATATTTAATATTTTCTTTTTCAGCTGTTTCAAGTAAAAAGTTTCTCATTTTTGGTGCTAAAATCATTGTTCTATCAAATAATCTCAGTAAGGTACCTTCTCCAATTTTACCTATATCCTCTTTTTTACCCATCATGTCATTTGCTGGTGAGCAGTCTACGACAAAGGCAATATCTGGATCAATCATATTGGCACTCGCCTTAGCACCACGTAAACCAACTTCTTCTTGGACGTTTGCTCCGATGTATAGATCACAATCTAGGTCAGTATCTTTCAGTGCTTCAAGAACTTCAATAGCAATTAAACAACCATAGCGGTTATCCCAAGCTTTTGCTAAAAGCTTTTTATCGTTTTTCAATACTTGAAATTCAACTTTAGGCACAATTGAGTCCCCTTCTTGAATTCCCATTTCAAGGAGTTCTTCTTTTGAATCTGCACCAACATCTAACATCATATCTGAGATTTTAGTTTCTTTAGATTCCCCACGTCTAAAGTGCACTGGCACACTGCCAATGACGCCCGTAATCTCTTCATTCGTCGATGTTCTGACTGAAAAGCGCTGGCTGAGTAGTACATCCGTTGACCAACCACCTAGTGGCGTGAACTTGATAAAACCATTGTCTGTAAGTTCAGTCACCATAAAGCCGACTTCATCCATGTGCGCTGCAACCATAACCTTAGGCGCATTTTTTTTCTTACTTTTCTTAACTGCGAAGACTCCCCCAAGTCCATCTTGAATCACTTCATCCGCGTACTCTGATAAAGATTCTTTCATGTAGTTTCTCACTTGATCTTCAAAGCCTGGTGCTCCATGAAGCTCTGTTAAAGTTTTCATACGCTCTAAAGTTTTTTGTGATAGTTCCATTAAAATACCCCTTTTTCTTATTAATTTTTTAATTTTCTATGGTAAACTAAATCTAAGGAGGATGTACATATGAAGCGTAATTTACTAATATTTACACTATTAAGCGTAACAGTGATACCTATTGTCGTTTGGTTACTACTACACCGTAGAGTGGACACAAAGAAGATTGTCGACAACTTACACTTACAGTTTGAGGACATTACTTTCATCTCACTCGACTATCAAGCTGACGGTCAAAATAGATTCGGCTTAAACACCAACACAATTAGCGGAGTGTTACATGTAGGAAGTGAACCAGACGCTGTGAAATACAACTTCTTAGCAGATCCTTATACAGCTGAAATCATGGAGATTACTGTACAGTAATCCCCATGATTTTTTTATTTTAAAGCATCAAAAGTCTTCTTAATTCTCTCTAAGCCATCCTCAATTCTAGCTTGTGGTGAAGCGACATTAAATCTGAAGTGTTTATTCTCATGGTCTAAGTACAATTTACCAGGTGATAAGGCGATGCCACCAATGTCTACCAAGGCTTTATGGACAGTGTCTGCATCGAGTCCAGACTTTTCAAAACTCACCCAACCTAAATAAGTAGCTTTAGGAATATCAAATGATAAACTATCGCTTAAATGTTCATCGATATAATCACTGATTAATTGGAAGTTAGAATCGATGTGTTCATTTAATTGATCTAACCATTCCCCACACTCTAAATAAGCCGCTTCAATTGCAGCAAGTGCTAAGCTCGATGCTGTATTAACGTTGTATCTACCACCCATCGCATCATTGATATTCTTAATAATTTTACGGTCTTTAGTAATAAAATATGAATGCGGCAGACTTGCTAAGTTAAAGGATTTTCCTAAACATGTTGTCACAAGTACAGGATCATTTTCTTTTAAAAGTGACGCCATAGATACAAAATCCGTCTTAGGTCTAACAAAGTCCATATGGATTTCATCAGAAATTAAATACACATCATTTTCTTGACAGATTGCTTTGATTTCTTCTAATTCTGCTTTATCCCAGACTTTTCCTGTTGGATTATGAGGATTACAGTGAATATATAAAGTCACATCATCTCTCTGACAAAGCTCAGTAAATCCTTCTACGTCTAGGCGATACTCTCTTTTATTCTCATCAAACAATAAAGGAGACTCAACAATTTGACGATCATTCCCTTTAATCAAGTTAGGAAACGAGTTATATGAAGGTGTCGTTAAGATGATACCATCACCTTCATTTGTCACTTGTCTGATGACCTCACCGACAGTGTATAAGACAGAAGCTGCATAATGAATGTCTGCCTCATCTAATTCAATATTAAAACGCGTAGACCACCAGTGTTTAATTGGGCCATAAAAGCGTTCGTTTTGCCACATTGTGTAGCCAAAAATACCATTATCTATACGCGCTTTAATTGCATCGCGTACTGCTTGAGGCGTCTGAATATCCATATCCGCAATCCAAAATGGTTGTAAACCTTTCTTTCCAAAAAGTGCTTCAGTGCCATCATATTGCACACTGTATGTACCTTCACGACTTGTCGGTTTATTAAAATCAAATTGTGTCATATTATCCACCCACTCCTAGTTTCTTATCCTTTTATTCTAGCATTCTTTAGCATATATTACACGAATATAAAAAAGCACCTTTCCTTAGAAAGATGCTTGTATCCAATAAATTTTATGGCCTTGACTAGAGAACTTCTCTTCGTATTCTGTACGAATATTTTCTTCTGGTTCTTCGGCGTGAACATCAAGATTAATATTTTGAAAAGTCATGCCAAATTCATTCATCGACATCAAGGAAAATTCAAATAGTCCCCGATTATCGGTCTTGAATTCAACTATTGCATCTTCTCTTAAAATACTTTTATACGATGTTAGAAAAGTACTATGAGTTAGTCGTCTTTTAGCATGCCTATTTTTCGGCCAAGGATCTGAGAAGTTTAAATAGATTTTATCCACTTCACTAACTTGGAAGTAGTCATTAAGATGATTTGCATCGAGTAAGACGAGTCTTAGGTTGTCGAGCTTTAATGCTTCAGCTTTTTCCACAACTCTAATCATAACATTTTTATCAATTTCAATACCGAGATAATTTATATTAGGATTTCTAGCAGCTAAACTAGTAATGAAAGTTCCCATACCTGTACCAATTTCAATATGAAGGTCTTGTTCTTTAGGGAAAAACTCCTTGATTCTACCTTTATAGTTTTCTTCGACATCCACGAGATGAGCGTTTGACTTTAAATAGTCAAACGCCCATGGTTTATTGCGCATTCTCAAAAATCTTCACTACTCTCACTTTTATATAAGTCGATCTTTTTCAATTACTTTAGAGAGGAATAAAATCCAATCATTCATTTCTTTAAATCTTTTACGATCCTCATACCATTGAATCATGGTAATTGCTTGAACGAATGTATACCACTTCATTCTTGCCAGTAGATCATTAGATAGTTTAACACCGTAGCCACTTAGCCATTCTTGCCAATCTCGACGGTTGACATATGGATATAAAATCATGCCAAGATCGATCGCAGGGTCTGCTATCATCGCACCTTCCCAATCTACTAGGAACAGCTCATCCGTATCAGAGAGCAACCAGTTATGATGATTAACATCTCCATGACATACTCGGCAATCTTTTATGTCGATTGCAGGTACATTGTTTTCGAGATATTGGATCGCTTGTCTCACAACATGATGTGCATTCACTTTAGGCGACAACGATGACTGAATTTTAAATAGTAATAACTCCGGAAGCATAGGCTTCATGCCTAATCGTTTCAACATGGTGAGTAAAGGTTCAGATGTGTGAATTTTTCTCATTAACTGAGCAACTCTTGCACCACCCATGTCTTCTTTTGTCAACTCCCGGCCATTTTTCCAATGCTGCGCAGTGACGACTTCTCCCGTTTCGATTCGTTTAGTCCAAACGAGTTTGGGCACGATACCTTCGGCAGATAAAGCAGCAAGGAACGGGCTGGCATTACGCTTTAAGAAGAGCTTTCTTCCATCTTGTTCAGCTTTATAAGCTTCACCTGATGAACCTCCTAAAGGGTCTAATTGCCAGCCGAGCTGATAGAAATGATCCAATTCTCACACCTCGTTTCCTCGTTCAAATAAAAATTTGCGCTAGCAAAAAGTTGAATAGCGCAAATTTAATTCGTGATTAAAATTTTATATGGTTTACACATATAATTCAAGCACCAAAAGCATGAATACTTTTGACAACTAAATGTTAGCCTTGAATTACTGTGATTCAACTCTATATTTATAATTAATAAAAAAATAGATGTTGTTTAAAGTTAACTTAACTAGAACATGTTAAATATACGGATTCATTCGAAAGAATAGTATAACAGTTTTTAACCTTTCTGGGAATAGGAAAAAGTCTATTCATTAACTGTTAATCGATAAAGTGCTTCTAAATAAATTGTTGTTGCTAAAAGTAATTCATCTATTGCCATATGTTCGTCTTTTTGATGCATAGAATCTTCCGTATCTTTAAACATTGCGCCAAAAGCGACGCCTCTTTCAAGAGTTCTAGCATAAGTCCCGCCACCAATAGTAAAGGCTTCTCTTTCATCATCAACATGACTTCTATAACTTTCAAGTAGTGTTTGAACTAGTGGATCATTTTTATCAACGTAGTGAGCGTCTTGATTTGTTACATCTTCGACTGTAAAACCTTCATCCTGGATTGCTTCTTTATATTGTTCAATCCCACTGTCAAAATCAAAGCCGATTGGATAACGTAAGTTGACTCCGAATTCTCCACCGTCGACTTCAGTGTAATTGATGATACCTGTATTAACGCTCACTTCCCCCATTTCTTCATGAGCGTAATTCATTTTAAACTGCTCACCTTTAAAGTTATCAATGATATAATCCGCTGCAAAGTTTACAAATTTCCGCCCGCTTGGATCAAGTTCTAACAGAGTTAAAAACTTCAGTAATTCTAAACCTGCATTCACACCTTCTTCTGGTGTTGAACCATGTGCACTTTGACCATTTAGCTGCAAGTTTAAAAAGCCACGATCGATCTCATAAGACCCTTTATGTCCAGTTTTTCTAATAAAGCCTTCGAAACTTTGAATGACAGCACTCATGTTTGTTAAGACATTTAACTTGGCTTCGGCTGTATCAGGAACCATATTATAGCGTTCACCAGAAACGAAAGCTTTAAGTTGAATATCTCCATCGATAAACTCATTATCAATTTTTGTTTGTACAAGATTAAAAGTTGTCATCCCTTTTTCACCGTGGATAACAGGAAACTCAGCATCAGGTGAAAAACCTGCATGCGGCATTTCTTCAGATTCAAAATATGCTTTAGTACAAGTCCAATCTGATTCCTCATCAGTACCGATGATCAAACGCACTCTCTGATTAAAGTGATAGCCTTCATTTTCTAAAATTTTTAAAGCATAAAAGGCAGCTATTGTTGGGCCTTTATCATCTTGAACGCCCCTAGCATAAATATTTCCGTTCTTAATAATAGGTTCAAAAGGATCACTTGTCCAACCATTTCCAGCTGGAACGACATCGACGTGTCCTAAAATCCCGAATATTTTATCTCCTTGACCAAATTCAATATGACCGGCAAGATTTTCAATATTTTTTGTCGTTAAATTTTCTTTTTGACCTAGTTCTAGCATATAATTTAAAGCTTCCTTTGGTCCTTGACCTAAAGGTGCTTCATTTGTACTTTCGCCTTTGACACTATTGATTTTTAAGAGACCGATTAAGTCCTCTATCATTTGGTCCTTATATTTTTCTACCAATAATTTAGCATCCATGTCGTCCACTCCAATTCTACTTTTACTTTATTATATAACTATACTCACAAATAAAAAAACTGGAATCAATGATTCCAGTTAAAATAAAAGAGATTATTTATTTTTCTTTTTGTCAGTAACAACGTGGACATTATGATTTTCGTTTAAATCGCCCTCGTCATTAGTAACATCTACGTTGTGCTCTTTTTCGAAGTTTTGTATTTCGTCTTCAGTCAAACCACCCTCATCTGCAAGTGTTGCTTCTCTTTCAGCTAGATTATCAGGTGTTTCCTTATCCGGTTTTGCATCAACTTCGTCTTGTGTTTTAGCCTCAACGTCTTTTTTTACTTCTTTAGCTTCTTTTTTTACTTCTTCAGCTTTTTCTTTACCTTTAGCTTTTAAGTTTTCCTTATAAGCTTCAGGATCTTCTTTGGCTTTAGAATATTCTTCTTTAGCCTTGTTTTGTACATCTTTTGCAGCAACTTTTGCTTCATCTACTTTTTCATTTGCTTTTGTCTGTACTTCTTGAGCTTTATTAGATGCTTTTTCCTGAACATTTTGTGCGTATGCTTTAGGATCCTCTTTTGCTTTGTTGTACTCTACTTTAGCTTTGTCTTGCACATCTTGTGCTTTAGCTACAGCTTTTTCTTGTACGTTTTGTGCATAAGCTTTAGGATCTTCTTTCGCCTTATCATATTCAGCTTTCACAACATCTTTATTATCAGCTAATTTTTTAGCTGCATATGCAATACCAAGTACTGCACCGACTTTAAATACAAAATTAAATAATCTACCCATCTGATACACCTCATATTAGTTATTGTTATTATTAACGCTTAATATAAAATATACCCGACACAGTTCATACTAAACCTAATTACTTAAATTTTTCATTTCTTCTTCAGTTAAGAAACGATATTCACCTAGTGACAAGCTCTCATCAAGTTCTAGACTACTCATGCTTATCCTCTTTAATTCAATCACTTCATTATCTAGAGCGCCAAACATTCTTTTTACTTGATGAAATTTACCTTCACTGATTGAGAGAAGGACTACATGATCATTAACTTTCTCTGCCACTGCTCGTTTTGTTGTAAAATCAGAGAGTTCGATACCTTCTTCTAATCTTTTAATGTCACTTAATGAGACTTGGTCTCTTAGCGTGACATGATAAGTTTTAAAATGTTCATTTTTGGGTGACAAAATCCTATGAGCAAGCTTTCCATCATTAGTAATAAACATCAAACCAGTCGTATCCTTATCTAATCTGCCAACTGGGAACAGCTCATCTTTTTGTGGATGATCAATCAAATCTATCACAGTCTGACTCGGCCCATCTTCTGTAGATGATATGACACCTTTTGGCTTATTCATCATGATATAGATAAACTCCTCAAGCTTAACCAAGTCATCTTTAAAGTAGATTTCATCATGGTAACTGACATCCGTTTTTGGATTTTTTTCTACTCCACCATTGACTGTCACTAAACCTTTCCTGATCCATTTTCCAACTTCTTTACGACTACCTATTTTAGCGTTCGATAGGTATTTATCTAACCGCATTATAAAAACCTCAACTTAGCTCTTATTTTAGCTGCACGTTCCCCAAGTACTTCATCTGCTAGACCAGTTTTAAAGGCGTTAAAGAGATACACTAAAACACCAACTGGAACTGTGATAAGCAGTGTGATGATTGAATTAAATGATGTGAATTCATCTATTCTAGTTATCATGAAGTAGTATACAATCTCTACTGCAAGTAACATGGCAAACGATAAAACAATAATTTTAAAGATTGGAGCGACAAAGGCTGAAAAGCGAATTTTGCCGTATTTTTTAATGATAATTAAATTCATAATCACGCCAACTCCAAGTGCAATCGCTGTTCCTAAGACTGCACCGACAGTATAGAACTGCATGATTAATGGTATATTAATGGCTGCTTTAACGATTAACATAGTAATGACCACATAAAATGTTAGATGCTGTTTATCGATACCTTGCACGATGGAACACGTTACAGAGAATAAAGATATGACAATACTGACTGGCGCATAAATTGTTAGAATCATAATCCCAATCTCATTGAAGCTATAAAATGCTGTGTAGATTGGTGCTGCTAAAATCATCATTCCTAAACCTGCAGGTACAACGAAGAACAAGAGCATCAGTATCATTGATTTTACTTGCTCGTGAACATTATCAAATAATTTTTGCTGATAGTTTTTCGTTATAAATGGCAGGATCGTGATGGCAAAAGCTGATGCAAATGCTGTTGGGATCATCACCAGTTTATGGGTAGTTAAGTTTAACATCCCGAACCAAGAATCCTGAAGTGATCCTGGTACACCTGCTAGAGACAGAGCATTATTATGTGTCATTTGGTCTATAAATAATAGGACTGGAATACTGACACTGACAATAATAAACGGTAGCCCGTAACGAATGATCTCCTTGTACATATCAACATAACTTAAAGATATACCTGACTTATCTGTAGCAGTTTGCTCTTGCATCATTGGTCTTCTTTTTTTCCAGAAGATAGCTAAGGTAATCGTTGCACCGATTGCACCAATAAAAGCAGCGAATACTGCAATTTGGTTAGCAGTTTTAATTGAACCACCCATAACATTGATGACAATGTAAGCTCCAGATAGTAAGACAACAATACGTAAAATCTGTTCAACGACAGAAGACGCACTCGTCGGTCCAAACGATTCATGCCCTTGGAATATCCCTCTCCAAGTCGCCATAAATGGTACGACAATGACTGCAAAACTTACAACTCTAATAACACTTGCGATATCATCACTCGACCAGCGATGATCTCCACTACCTCCAGCAGCACTTTGTGCTTCTGCTATATAAGGCGCTAAAAAGAAAAGTGCCAAGAAGGCAAGAATACCAGTAACCATCATCACGATTAAACTGGATTTATAGAGCTTACGACTTGTCTCGTAAGCACCAAGTGCATTGTACTTAGCCACAAACTTTGATACCGCACCTGGTACACCTGCAGCTGCAATGGACAACATAATAGTGTACGGTGTATAAGCATATCCGTAGAGAGCTAGATTTTCTTCTCCGCCCATTATGCTGTAAAATGGAATGAGATAAAGCATTCCTAATAACTGTGTAGTGAATGTTGCGGCCGTTAATAAAAATGTGCCGCGAAACAATTTTTTCTGATCCGACATAAATTAACCCTCTTATCTATAATAAACATACAAATTATTATAATGGATAAACAGAGACTTTAAAACTAAAAGGAGAAAGTATATGTACGATACGATAGTAATAGGTGGCGGTGTAAGTGGAATTATGGCTGCTTATGCCGCTAGTTTAAATGACAATAAAGTGTTGTTGATTGAAAAAAATAAAAAGCTAGGTAAGAAATTACTCATATCCGGTGGTGGTCGTTGTAATGTGACCAACCGACTCCCTTACGAAGAAATTATTAAACATATTCCTGGAAACGGTAAGTTTTTATATGGTCCTTTTTCAGTTTTCGATAATGAATCCATCATAAAATTTGTTGAATCTAATGGTGTGAAGTTAAAAGAAGAAGATCATGGACGAATGTTCCCCGTGTCCAACAAAGCCCGAGATGTGCTCAATGTTTTTTTAAATAAGCTCGAAGAAAATAAAGTGGAAATCCTTTTCTCAACTGAAGTTGCTGCCATACTGTCTGAAGATAGTAAAATAAAAGGAGTAAAATGTAGTGATGGTCAAACTTTTAAAGCAAATAATGTCATTGTGACCACAGGTGGCAAAAGCGTTCCTCAAACAGGATCAACTGGAGACGGTCATAAATTTGCTAAGATGCTCGGACATACAGTTACTGAACTATTCCCTACAGAAGTCCCAATTACCTCATCTGAAGCATTCTTTAAAGAAGAAAAATTAAAAGGTATCTCTTTAGACGATGTCGCCTTATCCGTCTTGAAGAAAAATGGTAAAGCTCGGGTAACACATCAGATGGATATGATTTTCACTCATTTCGGTGTATCAGGTCCAGCTGCCCTCCGCTGCAGTCAGTTTGTTTATAAAGAACAACAAGCCCAAAAGCGTCAGGATATAAAAATGCAATTAGATTTTTATCCAGATATTCCTTATGGTAAATTTCAAGAGAAAATCAATGCTTTAATAAAGGAAAATATAGATAAAAGTCTTAAAAATATTTTAAAGCAAATTCAACAAGAACGTCTGATTGTCTTCATGCTTGAATATTTAAATATCGATGGCTCCACAAGCGGACATCACATTCTTAATGCTGACAAAGATAAAATAATCAATTTCTTTAAACGCTTTACTTTCACTGTCAATGGTACCCAGTCTATAGAGAAAGCCTTCGTCACCGGAGGCGGCGTTAATCTCAAAGAGATTCATCCCTCCACTATGTCGAGTAAAATCATAGATGGCTTGCACTTTGCTGGTGAAGTATTAGATATTCACGGTTACACCGGGGGCTACAATATTACCAGTGCCTTGGTGACAGGCTATACTGCAGGGTTTCACGCTTCACATAAATAAAACGACTTAGGAATCTTTAATTTTAAGATTCCTAAGTCGTATTTTTGTTGATTTGACTAGACTTATTATTATCCCTAATACTTTTAGTTAGCAACAATATTAACAAGTTTACCAGGTACAACGATTACTTTTCTAACCGTCTTCCCTTCGATTTGTCCTTGTATTGTTGAATTATTTAAAGCTTCTTTTTCAATGCTGTCTTTATCTAGATCTTTAGCAATTTTAAGCTTCGTTTTCACTTTTCCATTTACCTGAACAACGATTTCAACTTCATCTTCGACTAGTTTAGAGTCATCAAATTCAGGCCATGCTGTATAAGCAATTGTTTCTTCATTACCAAGTCTTTGCCATAATTCTTCTGCAAGGTGTGGTGCGACTGGTGAAAGTAATTTAACAAAGCCTTCAATATAAAACTTGCTTACTTCTTCTTGTTTATATGCTTCATTAACAAAGACCATCAACTGAGAGATACCTGTATTGAATAATAGGGATTCAAAATCATGAGTCACTTTTTTGACAGTTTCATGATATACCTTATCTAAGTCAGGTGTTTCTTTATCTACAATTTTACTTGAAATTGAACCATCTTCTTCATTAATGATTAAACGCCATGCGCGGTCTAAGAAACGTCTTGCCCCGTCTAAGCCATTTTCACTCCAAGCAATTGATGCGTCTAGCGGTCCCATAAACATTTCATATAGTCTTAAAGTATCAGCGCCATGAGAGTAAACAATATCATCTGGGTTAACGACGTTACCTTTAGACTTACTCATTTTCTCATTACCTTCGCCGAGTATCATTCCTTGGTTGTATAGTTTTTGGAATGGTTCTTTTGTCGGTACGACTCCGATATCGTAAAGTACTTTATGCCAGAATCTCGCATAAAGAAGGTGAAGTACTGCATGTTCTGCACCACCGATATAAAGGTCAACAGGTAACCAGTGTTTAAGTTTTTCTGGATCAGCAATCATCTCTTGATTATGCGGATCAATATAGCGTAGGAAATACCAGCTTGAGCCAGCCCACTGCGGCATTGTATTTGTTTCACGACGTCCTTTAACACCGTCTTCTCTAACTACATTGACCCATTCGGTATTATTAGCAAGTGGAGATTCACCTGTACCAGATGGTTTAATTTGAGTCATTACTGGTAATTCTAAAGGCAACTCATCTTCAGGTACTGTTGTCATTGTACCGTCTTCCCAATGTATAACTGGAATTGGCTCACCCCAATATCTTTGACGACTAAATAACCAGTCTCTTAGACGGTAAGTAATTTTAGCCTCACCACTATTTTTTTCTTCTAGCAATTCAATTGCTTTTTGAATACCATCTTTTAAATTAAGTCCATTCAGTGGGCCTGAGTTGATATGCACACCTTCACCGGTAAATGCTTCTGTTTCAATATTGCCACCTTCTAGGACTGGAATAATTTCTAAATCAAACTTTTTAGCGAATTCATAGTCACGCTGATCATGTGCAGGAACTGCCATAATCGCACCTGTTCCATACGATGCAATAACATAGTCTGAAATCCAAATTGGTAACTTATTACCACTCAAAGGATTTATTGCATAGGCACCTGTGAAGACACCAGATTTTTCTTTAGTGAGTTCAGTTCTTTCAAGTTCTGATTTATGTTGAGCTTGTTCTTGATAGTCTTTAACTTCTTTAAGTTGTGCATCAGTCGTAATTTTATCCACTAATTTATTTTCTGGTGCCAGTACTGCATAAGTTGCACCATAAATAGTGTCTGGACGTGTGGTAAATGCTTCAAAAGATAAATCGCTATCCGCAATTTCAAAGGTTACATTTGCCCCTTCAGATTTACCAATCCAGTTACGTTGCATATCTTTTAGAGACTCAGGCCAATCTAAATCATCTAAGTCCTCTAGTAGACGGTCAGCATATTCTGTAATTCTGAGTACCCACTGTCTCATCGGTTTTCTCACAACTGGATGTCCGCCTCTTTCACTCTTACCATCGATGACTTCTTCGTTAGCTAAAACTGTTCCAAGTGCTTCACACCAATTGACTGGCACTTCATCAACATAAGCTAATCCTTTATTATATAGTTGGATAAAAATCCATTGTGTCCACTTATAATAGTCTGGGTCCGTCGTATTGATTTCACGGTCCCAATCGTAAGAAAATCCAAGTGCTTTAATTTGACGACGGAAATTATCAATATTCTTTTCATTAAAGGCATGAATATCATTACCAGTATCAATGGCATACTGTTCAGCAGGTAAACCAAAAGCATCCCAACCCATTGGATGTAATACATCATAGCCTTGCATGCGTTTCATACGGCTAACAATATCAGTTGCTGTATACCCTTCAGGATGCCCAACATGTAAACCTGCACCTGATGGGTAAGGGAACATATCTAAGGCGTAAAATTTCTTATTCCCTTCTTTTTCTTCTGTTTTAAATGTTTTGTTCGTTTCCCAAAACTCTTGCCATTTTTTTTCGATGTCTCTATGCTTAAAAGTCATTTCTTTCTCCTCCTGGATTTAAAAAATCCCATATCTAAAAAAGATATGGGACGATCTATATAGACCGCGGTACCACCCGCATTCACAAAAAATGTGCAACTCTTATAAATATTCAGTTCTCGACAGGTAAGTTCACAAATGATTTTAACTGATTTCCACCACACATCAGCTCTCTATGATAAAAATATTTGCTACTACTCCTAATATTAATAATATAGTCGAAAAACAGAATATTAGCAAGATGCTTCAATATTCAGTAATACTTTTTTACGATTTAATCCACCTGTATAGCCACCGAGTCCACCATCACTTGCAATGACTCGATGACACGGAATAATAATAGAAATTGGGTTTTTGCCGTTCGCATTAGCCACTGCTCTTGAATAATTACTACCTGATATTCTACCTGCTAAGGTTTTATAGCTAATCGTTTCACCGTACGGAATTTTTGTGAGTTCTTGCCAAACTTTTCTTTGAAATTCTGTACCTTGCTCTCTGACGTCTATTGGGACATCAAACACTTGACGCTTGCCCTGAAAGTATTCTTCTAGCTCATCAATGCACTGCTTAATTATTTCATTTTCTTCGGAATTGCTCTTACCTTCTTCTCTGTAATCGATATTTGTAATGGCAGAGCCGTTGGCTTGTATTTCAAGCCAGCCGACTGGAAATTCTTTATAATACGATATTTTTGTCATTATATCAGTCCTTATAAGTGATGTGATAACCTTGGTCGTATCTTTTTGCTATACGATTTAAGATTATGTACGCAGATATTGCACTTGTTATAAATAAAACACCTATTGTGAGTAAAATGACTTGGTGATTAATATCATTACCGATAAAGAAGAAAGATGACACCCTACCTACTGCAAAAATTATGATAAACACTGTCATTGTAATCATGACGTTTCCTGCAATATCAAGTCGATTACTTGGATTCTTTTTAGACACAACTGGATTAATTGTGCCGATAAACATACCAATAGGAACAGTTGTTAAGACAACCAAAATTGAGATGATAACAGCGTATATTAAAGATGATAAAGATGCTTGAATAAAAAGGTACATCAGTATATTAATCACTAAATAGACAGGTAAGATAGTTAAAGAATTAAACAGGTATTTTGCTCTTATAATTATTTTACCATCAATTGGTAAGACTTTATAAAACTGATAATCTCTAGCATCTCTTGCAGTGTTCATCGCTGAAACAAATAAAGATATCATGACCGATCCTGCCAAAGAAATGGCCAAAATCATTTGATCAGGATTGCTACTTCCACCAAACATTGCTGGATTTGAAGAGATGAGGAATAAAAACAGAAATGGAAACAAATAATGTGGTAAAACTATAGACCACTCTTTGAAATCTCTCACTGTTAATTGTAAATCTTTTTGTATTAATGACCGAGTTCTTGAAAACACTTGTACTTTTTCTTTGCCACGGCTTTTAACTACTGTGGATTCAAGCTGACTACTTGTAAAAATATTTGTTACTGCAGTAATCACTATGTGACTTAAAAAGTATAATATAAGTAGACATACAACTATAGCTGCCAGCATTTTTATACTAAAGCCACCGTATAGGACATTCTCATAAAGAAAACTAAAGTCAGGTAATGCATCTATAATTGGTCTGAGATTTTGTCCACCCATAAAAATAAATAAATAAGGTGTGATACTTAAAAACGCACCTAAAAAAGTCAGTATCTCCCCTACTTTTTTTGCTGAAGTTATTTTTGTGACTAGAAATACTAAGCAATATGACAAACTTAAGCTGATGATACCTAAGGTGAAAAAGTACAAGACGTTAGTGATAAGAATAATGACAGAACCACTAGAAATATATAACGGGAAGCCAATAATAATGCTTAGTAAGACACTAATAGGAAATACTTTTAAAATATACTGCTTAAATATTTTTACGAAAAATAAACTTCTTGGTTTAAGCGGTAAGAGCAACATACTCTTAATACTACTGTCCATAAACAAGTCCTTTATCAGACCATTTACTAAGAAAAGTGCATGAACAATAATTAAGCCGATGGTAATGATAAACAAGGCTTTAGCGATTAATATGTTATCTGCCTGAATAAAGAATGATGAAGACACCATCCATAATATTGGTAACAACCACATGGCAATAATAAAAGCCAAGAATACATAGACAATAATCTTGGCGGTCTCTAGTGATTTAAAGTAATTGACTGTTGATTTAAATTCAATTTTCAAGAGTTGTTTGTTCATAAACGTCTTCTCCATCAGTCAGTTCAAGGAATATCTCTTCTAAAGAATGTGCACTACCGCTTCTCAATTCTTCTAAAGTGCCAAGCGCTTTAATTTCTCCTTGATAAATAATGCAAATTCTATCTGCAATTTCTTCTGCTAAACTCAAAGTATGTGTGGTTAAAAACACCGTATTCCCTTTGTTGACATGTGCTTTTAAATAATCCTTTAAGAGACGGTTACTCTTAGGATCAAGTCCAACAGTTGGCTCATCTAAAAATAAGAGTTCTGGTTCGTGCATTAGAGCCGCGGTTAGTACTAATTTTTGTCTCATACCGTGTGAGTATTCCTCAACTAATTGATTTAAAGCATCTTCTAGATTAAACATCTCTGTGAGTTCTTGCCGTTTTTCCTTATACCGATTTTCTTCCATTTCATATATGCTAGCTATAAAATTTAAATAGTCTGAACCTGTCAGCTTACCCATAACATCTGGGGTATCGCCAACAAAACTCATACGCTTTTTGAGCGCAATATCATCTAAACTATAAGTTTGATCAAAAATTTTTATCTGACCTGAGCTTGGTTCTAAAAGTCCTGTTAACATTTTAATTGTAGTCGATTTACCTGAACCGTTTGGCCCAAGATAGGCAAACATTTCTCCAGCATTTACAGTGAAATCTACTGAATTTACGGCATGTTTCTCTCCATATTTTTTACTTAAGTCTTTTACTTCTATCATAAATTGACACTCGTTTCATGTGATAAAATAAGTTTACTTGAAAGGATGATAAAGATGTTACAAAAAATTATTACTACAGCTAAATCCTACCTAGAAGATATTACACTGCCAACAGATACTGTCATCGATGCGACTTGTGGCAACGGACATGATACTGCTTTTTTGAGTCAACTCGTCAATCAGGGACATGTCTACAGCTTTGACATCCAAAAGGAAGCTCTAGAAAATGCTCAAGAAAAGTACACACTCGATAACGTGACTTATATTCACGATGGCCATGAGCATGTCAGTCAATATGTTACTTCACCTGTTAAAGGTGCTATTTTTAATCTAGGCTATCTACCAGGTGGAGATAAGGCAATCACTACGAACTTTCCTACAACTAAACTTGCTTTAGAAGAGATCTTTAAGCTACTTGCTCCACATGGCCGCATTGCTATAGTGATCTATCATGGTCATCCATCAGGACAAACAGAACGTGATGCTTTACTAAGTGAGCTCGCCACGTGGCCACAAGATAGAGCAACTGTCTTACAGTATCAATATATTAATCAGAAAAATAATGCACCTTTTTTAATACTGATAGAAAAAAATCTCTGATTAATCAACAACGACACCGATGGAATACAACTGTGAATGAATAAATTGATTCATTATATAATAAGGATATTCAATATCTTCCCTTTGGAATATGCTATGTTCGTTTGAATTAAGCATAATAAAACGAAAGTCAGATGACAGCGTTCTTTTAATGAATTTTGCAGATAGATATGGATTAATAATCTGATTATCATCTGTCATAATACATAAGATTGGTACTGTATTAATTTCTTCCATATTCTCTGAAGTGATCTTCATCTGATTGATCACTGTCTTATACCATTGATATGAGACTTTATCGACAAGTAATTCGTCAGTCTTATAGCGATTTAAGAAGTGTTTATCTGCTGTAAAGTATGAGTGTTTAATGCCAGGATTAAAACGTGACTCATCACTCGTCATCCTCACACTTGTTAAAATCGTATTTTTTCTATTCATAAATGATTGTTTAAATGACAGTAAAGGATTGAGAACAATCAGTCCATCAGGTTGGATTTTTCCTAATCGCTCTGCCTCTAGGGCGATTAACCCACCTAAGCCTTGGCCCATCACAAAAGTAGGTAGCTCGTAGCTCTCTGCTAATTTATGCCATTCTCTTAAACGTTCAGTATATTGCTCAAAACTACTAATATGCCCCTTATTTACACGTGTTGTTTGACCGTGACCTGGTAAATCTCCAATAACAACATGATAGCCATCACGACGGAGTTGAACAATCAATTCATCATAATACTCATGATGTTCTAAAAGATCATGAACAATGACGACAACACCCTTAGGTTCATTTTCAGTTTCCCACTTCCACATAAGCTTTCTCCTTACAATACTTAAAGAATTTGATATGATGAATTTATTATAACACTCTAGAAAAGAAAGGAAATTTAAAATGATATTAGATTATAAGAATCACAATCCTAAAATTAGTGATCAAGCCTTTATCGCACCTAACGCGACAGTAATTGGTGATGTCGAAATTGGTGACGAGTCATCAGTGCTTTTTGGTGCTGTTGTGCGCGGTGATATTGCTCCAGTTAGAATTGGTAAGAGAACAAATATACAAGACTTATCTGTCTTACATGAAACCCCAAATATTCCTTTAATTATTGAAGATAATGTGACAGTCGGACATAAGGTCACTCTTCATAGTTGTACGATCAAAAAAGGTGCTTTAATAGGAATGGATTCTACTGTACTCGATGAAGCCGTAATTGGAGAAAATGCCTTTATTGGTGCGGGTTCACTGGTAACAGGTGGAACTGTCATTCCTCCGAATACGATGGCTTTTGGTAGACCGGCAAAAGTTGTACGTGAACTCACAGAAGAGGATCTCGAAGAAATGAAACGCATTAATGATACTTATGTTGGTCATATAGCGAACTATAAAAATTAAAAATTTTAATATTTTACACCACATTAAAGATAAAAGGATATATAATAGTCCTAGGCAATAAAAAGAAAACGCTTTATTCATAGGAGGATTAGTAATGGGAGTAGTAAGAGACGTATTTATTGGTTTATCAGAAAATAAGACACTCAACGATGCATCAAAACAGATGGGGTTACGTTTTGGAGCTAAAAAAGTTGTTGGTGGTACGGGAATTGAAGACACTTTAGAGTGTATCTCTAGCATCAATGACCAAGGAATGAGTGTTACATTTGATAACTTAGGGGAATTCATTTCCGACAAAAATGAAGCTACAAAAGAAAAAAATAATATTCTTAAAATGATTGAAAGAGTGCAGGAAGAAGGATTAACTGCTTATCCTTCAGTTAAATTAAGTCAAATCGGCCTGCATATAGATGAAGAATTCTGCTATAACAACATAAAAGAAATACTAACAGTTGCTAAGAAAACAAACATGTTCGTCAATTTAGACATGGAAAATTTCGTATCAAAAGCACCAACCCTTGTTATTTTAGACAGATTACTTCAAGAGTTTGATAATGTAGGAACAGTCATTCAAGCGTATTACTATGACGCTAAAAAAGATGTTCGCAAGTATAAAGACTTACAAGTCAGACTAGTAAAAGGGGCTTACAAAGAACCAAGTACTTTAGCCTACCAAAACAAGGCTGATATTGATCAATCATTCTTTGAAATTATTAAGAGTCACCTATTAGAAGGTAATGGTTTTACTTCTATTGCAACTCATGACCATAATATTATTGAAAAGACGATTCGTTTTGCTGAAAGCGAAAATATATCAACTGATCAGTACGAATTCCAGATGCTTTATGGTTTCCGTAAAGATTACCAAGAAGAATTAGTTGAACGCGGATATAATATGTGTGTCTATGTACCATTTGGGACTGATTGGTATGCTTACTTTATGAGACGTCTTGCAGAAAGACCACAAAACTTAAATTTAGTAGTTAAATCAGTGACTACTAATAAAAATGTTAAAATTGGTGCATCAGTACTTGCGGGTGCAGCCGCGCTTTATGGAATCTTAAAATTATTAAAGAAATAAATAGACAGTTAGGATTTTTATGAATAATTACTTACTAATAGGCGTAGGAGCTATGCTCGGTGCACTCCTACGCTTTCTAATTTCACTCGGGACTATGTCTCTAGCAGTTCCATTTTTTACAGGAACACTACTTGTAAATGTTGCAGGTGCTTTACTCATTGGATTTTTAGTCGCCAAAGAATTAGCACCAGGAAAATATGGGTTTTGGATCAAAGGCTTTTTAGGAAGTTTTACAACTTTTTCTCTTTTATCTTATGAAATGTATTTACTATTATCCTACGGTGATATCCTGGTGTTTATCATCTATCTCGCAATTAATCTTTTCTTAGGTTTAATTTCAGTCTTCCTAGGCTTTACGCTAGGAGGTAAGAAATTAAATGCTTAATTTAATTACTATGATGGTCGCAGCAGGATTAGGCGCAGCACTACGTGTGTACATTTCTAATTTAGATATATTTAAGAAAATAGATGTGCCTTATGGCACGATGGTCGTGAATTTAATTGGCTCATTTCTTATGGGGGTATCAGCTATGGTACTCCTTGCAAACTCACAGTATTATTTCGTTATCACCACAGGCTTTTTAGGTGGATTTACGACCTATTCACAGTTTGCCTTAGACCAATTTAATTTGTTAAAGGAGAAGAAAACTAAAGAGTTTTTTAAATACTCTTTATCAAGTATGTTTTTTTCATTAGCATCAACTGCACTTGGCTTAATTATAGGGAGCGTATTTCTATAAATATCATATTTAAAAAAAGGGGCTGGGACAAAAGCCCTAAAGAAATAATAGAACTGGGTTTGGAATCTTGATTTTAAGATTCCAAACCCAGTTTTTGTTAATTTGAGCAAAATACCGACAGAGTGTCGGGCCAGTTTTCTCAAGTTCACTGCCATTAAGGCAATGCCAAGTTCGTTTCGCACCGACTGATGCCCGCGAACCGACATCCGAGTGAAACCCAAATTCGCCTTCAAGTTTCCAAAAGTGGTTTCGACATCAATTTTGCGTTGCGCATATCGATGACGGCCGTCTGGACTTGAAAGCGTCTGCTTCACCTGAGCTTTAAAATACGCCAGGTTCATATTTATCGATGACACACTCATAATTGGATTCACTGCCATATCCAGCATCTGCGACAATATATTCTGGTAAGTGTTGGAACGTGTGCTGCATTGTATAGAGAAACGGATCCAGTGTCCGTGTATCCGTTGGATTCCAAAAGACATCATAACCTAAGACATAATGATGGTTCGTGGCAATTTGTAGATTATATCCGGCTTTCAGCTGACCATTCTGCATGTGATCATCCTTCATCCGCATGAAGGTCGCATCCGGATCTGTTTTAGAATAGCTATTCCGTTCTCTCATCAGTGCGCGTTGGGTTTGATAATGGAGGCGTCGGTCCAAGTAATCTTTCATGGCTTTCTTAGATTGACGAATCTCTTAGCGCACCGAGCGAGTGGCTTTTCGAGTGGGCATATCTTCAGTCCCGTTAATCTGTTCAGTGAGTTCAGTGTCAATATCCTCTAATTGCGTGTGAATGTGTGCTAATTCTGATGCCGTCAAGGGTTCATCTGATTCCCGAATCATTTCCGGAATCACTTCGGATTCGACGAGTGCTTCATATTTTGCTTTGGATTTTTCCAGCAGAGCCGATTCATGCCGGTCGATATTTTTTCTAAAGACAAAAGTACACTTGTTGGCACTCGCTTCAATTTTAGTGCCATCTATAAATATCGCATCTGAGTCAATCAAACCATTGGACTCCAGCTGGGTTCTAAATTGAATGAAGGCAGATTGAAGCAGTGCCGCCATCTTGGGGTGCACACGAAATCGATTAATGGTTCGGTACGATGGCGTCTGCTCTTGAGCTAGCCATCGCATTCGAATACTATCATGAAGTAAGGCTTCGATTTTACGACCAGAAAAAGTCGATTGGCTGTAAGCACAGAGTAAGATTTTCAGCATCATTTTAGGGTGATTAGATGATGCGCCTTGAGATTGTCTGAAGCCTTCAAATATCGCTTCTGGCATACTCTCGACCAGTGTATGTACTGCCTTTGATATATCGTTATCTGGAATGAGGACTTCTGTTTCCAGTGGTAGTGTAATCTGGTTCATGTTATAATGTTTATACATAAGATTCCTCTTTTCATTGTTTGTGTCGTAACTACATTGTATCTGAGGGTCTTATTTTTTTGTAGCGATATCGTATATTTTCATATAAAAAAAGCGCACTTGACTTCTTGGGGAGTAGCGTCTGCGTGAGACTACAGGCTCACGCGACGCCCCAGAAAAGCAAGTGCGCTTTTTGATTTAGGAACTGGACTTATGTCCCAGCCCCTTTAATTTTATTTATTTATTTTTATTTTTTCTTCTGAAGAATGTCAATACTGACCCTGCTACTAATAGCATTGTAGCTACAATTCCGACAGGTGCAGCAGCAATACCTGTTAATGGTAAGCTATCTTCACGATCATCAGAATCATTAGATATTTCACTATCGGCATCAGCGTCCGCATCAGCATCAGCATCAGCATCGGCGTCGGCATCAGCATCGGCATCAGCATCGGCATCAGCGTCGGCGTCAGCATCAGCATCGGCATCAGCGTCTGCATCAGCGTCGGCGTCTGCATCAGCATCGGCATCAGCGTCTGCATCAGCATCGGCGTCTGCATCTGCATCGGCATCGGCGTCGGCATCTGCATCAGCGTCTGCATCCGCATCGGCGTCTGCATCGGCGTCCGCGTCGGCGTCGGCATCAGCATCGGCGTCAGCGTCGGCATCAGCGTCCGCATCAGCATCGGCATCAGCGTCGGCGTCGGCATCTGCATCGGCGTCTGCATCGGCGTCTGCATCTGCATCGGCATCGGCGTCTGCATCTGCATCG
>NZ_CAJEWD010000006.1 GCF_903994045.1 Jeotgalicoccus meleagridis | reverse complement strand
GCCACACCTGTTCCCATGTCGAACACAGTAGTTAAGCTCTCCAGCGCCGATGGTAGTTGGACTGACGTCCCGCAAGAGTAGGACGCTGCCAGGCTAGATTAACGTAATATGGATGCGATGAGCCGCATTGAGACCTTTCGAGGTCTCTTTTTTTGTATTATAATTAATAATAAAATCCTTTAAGGAGATTTTTTGATGTATACTTTAGAGCTTAATTCATTAACAGATACAGAACGCTTTGCAAAGATACTATCTGAACAAATAGAAGCAGGTACTGTCATTTTACTAAGTGGAGATTTAGGAAGTGGAAAAACCACATTTACACAATACTTTGGGAAATTTCTAGGTGTTAAAAGACATATGACATCTCCAACCTTCAACATCATTAAATCATACAAAGGAATATATACAATTCATCATATGGATTGTTATCGACTAGAAGATAGTGATGAAGATTTAGGTTTTGATGAATATTTTAATGATCTGGATATAGCAATCGTTGAATGGCCACAGTTTATCGAAGAATATTTACCAGAGGACTTTATCTCTATAGAATTATTATATATAGATGAAAGTAAAAGAGAATTAAAAATGAAAGCACAAGGTAATAATAACCTTGAGATAGTAGGTGCCGTTTATGATCAGTTTACTTCTTGATACGTCGAATCAAGCTCTATCAGTGGCAGTTAATCGTGATAAAGAGGTCGTAGCAGAAATTAACACAAACTATAAAAGAACACACTCAGAAACACTCTTAGAAAATATCAATAAAGTCTTAGAAATAGCAGATCTAAAAAAAACAGATATAGATAGAATCATTGTCGCAAAAGGTCCAGGCTCATATACAGGTTTGAGGATTGCTGCAACAGTTGCTAAAATGCTTGCTAAAGGCTTAAATATCCCATTATACTCTGTCTCTTCTCTTTTTGTACTTGCTGCTTCAGAACGATTTGATGGCTCTGTAACAGCACTCATAGATGCAAGGAGAGCACATGTTTACACTGCGAGCTACGACTTTAAAAATGGTAAAGTAGAAACAATAGCAGAACCAACTTATCAGATGTTTAAAGAAGAAGATAATACACAGTACTTTTTAAATGACAATGAAAAGAGAACAATTGATATCGTGAATTTTATCAATGTAACACCGAGAATTTCACGTGTAGAGCAGTTTGAGAATATGCTAAATCTAGAAGATGCGGATTTGTTCACACCGAATTATTTACGCATTTCGGAGGCGGAAAAAAATTGGCAGGACAAACAAAAATAAGAACAATGCAGCTTGAAGACTTAGATGCTGTATTAGAAATTGAAAAAGAAGCATTTAAGGATTCTACTTGGACCATAGAGGCGTATACAAGAGAGTTGGTAATGAATCAATTCGCTCATTACTTTATTTTAGAAGAAGATGGAAATATAGTAGGCTACACAGGTATTTGGTTAGTGATCGACCACTGTCAAGTAACCACAGTGGCTATAAAGAAATCTATGAGAGGTAAAGGATATAGCCATTTACTAATCAACCATATCAAGGATTTTGTCAGAGGCCAGGCGGATACTATTTCTCTAGAAGTGAGAGTAGATAATACGCCGGCTCTCGCACTGTATGAAAAAAGTGGCTTTAATTATGGTGGAATACGGAAAAATTATTACGGAGAAGGGCTTGATGCACACGTGATGTGGGTGAACATTGATGAATAAAGATATAAAAATACTAGCAATTGAAACAAGTTGTGATGAAACAGCTGCAAGTGTAATTCAAAATGGCAGTGAAGTTTTATCAAATGTTGTTGTCAGTCAAATAGAGAGCCATAAGCGTTTTGGTGGTGTCGTTCCGGAAGTTGCATCCAGACATCATGTGGAAGCTATTACTAATGTGATAGAAGTCGCTATGACTGAAGCAAATTTAAAACCTAGTGACTTAGATGCTGTTGCGGTAACAGAAGGACCAGGTTTGATTGGTGCCTTATTAATTGGTATTAATGCTGCTAAAACTTACGCTTTTGTACATGACTTACCGTTAATTCCAGTTCATCATATTGCAGGGCACATTTATGCCAGTCAACTCGAAGCACCACTGCAGTTTCCTTTGATGTCTCTTGTCATATCCGGTGGACATACTGAACTTATTTACATGAAAGATCATATGTCTTTTGAAATCGTTGGAGAAACTAGAGATGATGCGGTCGGAGAAGCCTTTGATAAGGTGGCAAGAGTTATTGATTTACCTTATCCCGGAGGGCCACACATCGATAAACTGGCTCAAACAGGTGAAGATACTTTTGACTTTCCAAGGGGATTAATTAAAGAAGATACTTATGACTTTAGTTTTTCAGGTTTGAAATCAGCGGTCATTAATAAACTTCATAATTATCGCCAAAAAGGCATTGAGATTAATAAAAACGATGTAGCAGCAAGCTTTCAAAAAAGTGTTGTTGATGTGCTGACAGACAAAACTTTCCGAAGTATGGAAGATTATAAGGTTAAAAACTTAGTCATAGCAGGTGGAGTTGCTGGAAATAGTGAAATACGTGAAGAGTTCTCTAAGCTTTGTAACGCACGCGATGTAAAACTACACATTCCTAGTCTGAAATATTGTACAGACAATGCAGCTATGATTGGTGCAGCTGCTTATCATTTGTATTTTAAAGATCATAGGGCAGACCTTACTTTAAATGGTAGAAATTTTATCGATATAGAAGAGTATGAATTTACAAGCTAGCATAAAGACAAAAACTTTGTTATAATGTATGTAAATAATTTTAAGGAGTGAAAAAAATGGGAATCCCTCGTATTTGGACTGCATTTTTGAATCGATAATTAAATAAATTCAAAAGTCTTGTCCAAACTATATTTTTAAAGGGATTAGTATGTCCATTTTTAACTCTATAAATAGTACGGTTAAGACAGCTTAAAGCTGTCTTTTTTAATGCCTAAATATAGTTTGCAAGCTCATAAGGAGTGCAAATTATAATGAATGATTTAACTATAAAATTAAAAGATATATCAGTAAGTTTTGGCAATAAGGATATCTTCGATATCGATGAATTATCTGCCTATGTTAATGATCGAATTGCAATTGTAGGTAAGAATGGGTCGGGTAAATCGACCTTATTAAAATTACTCGCGGGTGAATTAGAAGAGTATAGTGGTCAAGTTCAAAAGGAAAACGAATTTAACTACTTTAAACAAATAGAAGAATCAACATACAAAAGTGATAATGATATGGACTTTGAAATGTTGAGTCGCTTAAATGTTCCAGACAATGAGGGAATGAGTGGCGGAGAACAGACAAAATTTAGAATCGTCAAAGCTTTATCGAACTATCAGCTAGGACTATTACTTGATGAACCAACAACGCATCTAGATAAGGAAAGTATTGATTATCTCATAGAAGAATTGAGATATTATTACGGCACTTTAATTTTTGTCAGTCATGACCGATATTTCATTAACCAACTTGCAAGTAAAATATGGGAAATATCTGATGGTTCTATAAGAGAATTTAACGGCAATTATGATGATTATATCGAAGCGAAAGAAAAAGAAGAATTAGAACAAGCGTACGAGCATGAAAAAATGATAAAAGAAAAAGAAAGACTTCAAGCTTCTATAGAAGAAAAATCTGCTAAGGCTGAAAAACTCGCTGGAAAAGCTAAAGGTAATGACATTAAGCCAAGTCGCTTAGCGAGCTCAAAACAAAAAGATACAGTGCAAAAACAAGCTTTTAAAGCAGTAAAAGCTATGGAAAGTCGCTTAAGTCAGTTAAAAGAAACATCTTCACCACTAGCGACTAAAGAAGTTCAGTTCCCTATGTCTAAAGACTTAGAAATGCATAATAAGTTTCCGATTATGGGAAGAGATGTCTCAGTTACTAGAGGCGAAAAATTACTGTTAGACCAGGTTAGTTTTCAATTCCCATTAGGAAGTACCATTGCTATTACAGGCAGTAACGGTTCAGGAAAGTCTAGCTTCTTGAATGATCTAATCAATGAAAAAGAAGGATTTGAACTTTCTCCAAAAGTGAAATTTGGCTTTTACAAACAGATGGACTACAAATTACAGGGAGATTCCTCAGTTCTAGACTTTCTTTTAAATCAATCGAAGTTATCTGCTGATAGAATTAGAGCTGTTTTAATCAACCTAGGTTTCACAATCGATGAAACTCTTAAACCTGTAAATAAATTGAGTGGTGGAGAAGCGACTAAAGTATCTCTAGCACTAATGTTTGTCGAACCATCTAATGTGATTATTATGGATGAACCGACGAATTTTATCGATATAAATACAATAGAAGCTTTGGAGAAATTTATTGATGCTTATACAGGCACAATTATTTTGACTTCTCATGATAAATATTTTGTTAATAGAGTCGCTGATTATGTTTACAAAATCGAAAACCAAAATTTAGTTGAAGTTCGTTAAAAACTCTTAAATAGGGTATGTAAGGATGTAAAAACTATTTTGGGAGTGAGTCGATGATTAAAAATGTCCAGTACTTTAATTTTGCGGATGCCCTTGGCGCTTTAAAGTTCTATGAAGAAAAATTTGGAGCTACAGAAGTTGAAATAGCATTAGCGTCTAATCCAATGTTTAAAGATGGCTTAGAACAAATGGGTATGACAGAAGAAGAAGCTGAAACGTTTGTGATGAATGCCTCGTTTAAGATTTTAGACCAACCATTCATGGTAAGCTCGACTTGGGGACAAAAAGAAATCGATAACTCAGGAGCCATCAACGTCTTTACCTTTGATTCAAATAATGAAGAAGAAGTTAAAGTAATTACAGATTTTTATAACAGAGCAGTTGATGCTGGTTGTGAAGTGACTATGGAACTAGGTCCAACAGAATGGTCATCTCACTTCGGCGGTGTTAAAGATCCATATGGTGTAGAGTGGATGTTTAACGGAGAATAAGTAGAAAAAAGCTGGGATATAAGTCCTATAGATATAGAAAAATAAGCGATGATAAATTAAAAGCCGGACGTTAGACTTCTAGGGGGAATAGCATCTGCGTGAGACTACAGGCTCACGCGATGCCCCTGAAAAGCTAACGTCCGGCTTATTTATTATGGGAAAGTTTTATCTCAATTATTTTTTTCGAACACTTATTCACTTAATATTGCGTTTGGCTTTGAAGTTACATGTCAAGATAGAACGTACGTTTTGTCCACAAACTGTGGATAACTTGTGCATAAAAAGCAGATACTTGTGTATTACTTTGTGTATAAGTCTGTTAATAAGTATGTATTTTGTGGATAACTATCTGAAAATCTGATGAAGCCAACTTTTTGTCTGTGGATAACTTATTTTTCGAGAATTGTAAATTTCCCCCGAACATAGGGTTAACTTGCTTTAATAATTCTCTATTTCAGAAAGTTTATCTTCAGCTTTCTCCCATTCTGCCATGGCTTTTTCTATACTCTGATTAACCTGCTCTAAACGTTCATTTAATTCCTGAGCTTTTTCATAATCGTTAAATACTTCTGGTGCCACCAATTTATCTTCTATAGTATCGAGCTCAATTTCTAACTTCTGGATTTCATCCTGTAGTTCCTCACTTTGACGTTTGATGCGTTTCATATCGTTACGTCTTTGTTTCTGGGCTTGATAATCAAGTCCAACTTCTTCTTTTTTCTCGGTAGTTTCAACAGGAACGCTAAATTCTAATTCTTTTTTCTTATGCAAGAAGTAGCTATAATCTCCATTAACTAGTAGTACCTTATGCGGTTCAATTTCCATGACACGGTTAGCAATTTTATCGATAAAGTAACGGTCATGGGAAACGACAATAATCGTGCCTGGGAAATTTTCTAAGGCTTGTTCGAGTACTTCTTTTGAATCGATATCTAAGTGGTTGGTCGGCTCATCTAGGATGAGGAGATTATTTTCTTCTAACATCAATTTTGCGAGTTGAATTCTCGCTTTTTCTCCACCACTTAAATCGTTAACTCTTTTCATTACATCGTCTTGTGTGAAGAGAAAACGGCCTAAAATTTTTCTGACGTCACTTTCTTTCATCGAAGGATAATCTTTCCAAAGCTCTTCTAACACTGTGTTTTGGGATACAAATTCAGCTTGCTTTTGATCGTAGTAGCCGATAGTCACATTCGTCCCATATTGTATGTCGCCACTCAGTTTTGGAATGATTTTGGCAATAGTCTTAGCTAGTGTAGATTTACCGATACCGTTAGGACCTAAGATCGCTAGACGTTCTCCCTTATCGAGATTAAAGGATAAGTCTTTTCTTAGAATTAAATCTTCATAACCAATAGTAAGGTCCTTAACTCTTAAAACGTCGTTTCCACTTTCCCTTTGAATAGTAAACCTAAAATCGGCACTAGAGCGATCGATAAATGGCTTGTCCATCTTATCCATCATTTCTAGTTTTTTCCGTCTATCCTTTGCCATACCTGACGTTGATGCTCTAGCGATATTTTTATCGATAAAGGTTTCAAGGCGCTTGATTTCGCTTTGTTCTCTTTCATATTGCTTCATTTTAAGGCGATAATTTTTTTCTTTCTCTTTGACGTAACCACTGTAGTTAGTGTGATAAAGTGTCCCTCTCTCGAGTTCAAGTTCAAAAATCTTATCAACTGTACGGTCGAGGAAGTAGCGATCATGACTGATAATCACAACTGCACCAGAATAGTTTTTCAAGTATTGTTCGAGCCATTCTACAGTTTCCATATCTAGATGGTTGGTTGGCTCATCTAAGAGCAGTAAGTCTGGACGGTGAAGCAGCATCTTCCCAAGAGCTAGTCGTGTTTTTTGACCACCTGAGAAATCATCAACTTTCTTGTCTAAATCACTGTCTGTAAATTGTAAGCCGAGTAAGACGCTACGGATTTGTGCATCGACCGTATAACCATCCAAGCGTTCAAATTCTAATTGAATCGTTTCATAACGTTTTAATTGCTCATCGTAATCATTATCTGTATATTCATGACTACTGAGCCATTCTGCAATTTTCACCATCTCATCTTGCATTTTTAAGATGTGAAGAAAAGGTTTTTCCATCTCTTTCTTAACTGTCTCGCTTGATTCTAATGTCATCTGTTGAGACAGGTAACCGTGATTGACATTTTTAGGCATAGATAAAGTACCCGAATCATAGGTTAGTACATCTGCCATTACTTTCATCAAGGTGGACTTACCCGCACCATTCTTTCCAACGATACCTAAAGTTTCACCTGACTTAACTTCTAAATCTATATGTTCAAAGATGGTATTTGTACCATACGCTTTTGAAATATTTCCTAATTGTAAAAGTATCATGATATCTGACCTCATTTCTCTTATAATTTTACATGATAAATTGACAAATTTCGACATGATAAAGCCATGTTCGCCTATATATATTATGGTATAATGGGAAGAACAGAATTATAGAGGTGAAAAGGGAATGGTAAACAAGAAAAAAATCCCTAATGCAACTATGAAGCGATTGCCACTCTATTATCGTTATTTTAAACAAGAAGAACACAACGGTAATGACAGAGTTTCATCAAGACAAATTTCAGAGGCATTAGATATTGATTCAGCAACCATCCGCCGGGATTTTTCCTACTTTGGGGAACTTGGAAGAAAAGGATATGGCTATAATGTCAGTAGTCTTTTAAAATTCTTCCTAGAGCATATTCAGGGCAATGATGTAAAAAATGTTATTTTAGCTGGAGCAGGGAATCTCGGAAGCGCATTGTTGAACTATAAATTTGCCAACATTCATGATAAAATGAACGTAGTTGGTGCTTTTGACAACAATAAAGCACTCATTGGAAAGAAAATAAATGGGATTGAGATCTATAGCGTCGACGACTTAGAAAGAATCATCGAGATAGAAAACGTGGAAGTTGCTATTATGACTGTGCCAATGGAAGCGGGTCAAGAAACTGCTGATCGTTTAATTGAAGCAGGCATTAAAGGTATACTTAACTTCACACCTATCCGACTGAATACAACTCCAGATGTCACAGTACATAGCATTGACTTAGGAGTCGAACTGCAGGCGTTATTTTTCCAAATGAAAATCAAATAGGAGGGGTATAAAATGATAGATATTCTTTTACCAAATACACTTATGGCTGTTACGCCAGTTAGTTTAATTGTCATCGCAGTAGTTGCCCTAATCATTTTTGGACCAAAAAAATTACCACAATTTGGTCGTGCAGTAGGTTCTACACTTAAAGAATTTAAGGATGCAACTAAGGGACTTGCAGAAGATGACGATGATGACGACAAAACAAATAAATCAGATGATACTGTCGCAAAAAAAGAAGAACCAAAAAAAATTGAATCAGAAGTTTAAAATAGGGGTGGCGAAAGCCGCCTCTTTTTAAAGAGGTGAGTTTTAAATATGGATGAAGAAAGAGAGTTTACCGAGCATTTTGATGAACTAAGAAAAAGAATATTGATTGTTATGTACTTTTTTGTCGCGGCATTATTTGTCGGTTTTTTCTTTTCTAAACCTTTAATTTATAGAATGCAAAATGCACCGTGGACAGAAAATATTCAAATGCATGCTTTTCAGGTGACTGATCCTTTAAGAATATACTTAGTAGTGATAGTTATTATTGCTTTTATTATTATATTACCAGTGATTTTATATCAATTATGGGCATTTATCGCACCGGGTTTATATGAAAAAGAAAGAAAAGTCACCTTATCTTATATTCCTATTGCTATGGTTTTATTACTACTTGGAATGTCATTTGCTTATTTCATTGTTGTGCCTTATATTATTGGATTTACTTTTGATTTATCTTTTGAGATGGGAATTGAGACGACAATTGGAATCAATGAGTACTTTGCTTTCTTATTTAGAACGGTGCTCCCATTTGGTGTGATCTTCCAGTTACCAGTGATAGTACTGTTCCTAACACAATTGGGTATTATTACACCTATGTTTTTGAAGAAAAACAGAAAATATGCGTATTTTATCATGTTCGTCTTAGCAGCATTGATTGCACCACCTGACTTAATGACGCATCTGCTATTAACAGTACCGATGATTATTCTTTATGAAATTTCAATCTATGTATCTAAAATTGGCTATCGTAGATATTTAAAAGCAGAACAACAATTACTCGAAGATGAATTGAAATAAAAAGGAGGTTAACATATATGCCGAAATTATTTGAAGAAATGAAGCGACAAGAAATTGAAGAAAGATTACAGCTTGCTGAAGATTCAAAATGGAAAATGGTATATCATGTACAACCTCCTTTTGGTTTTCTAGGTGCACCAACAGGTTTTAATTACATCAATGGTATTTACCATATATTTTATGAATGGTCACCAGATGCAAGGCTAAATGAAACACCTGATTATAAGTATATCTACCATGTGACCTCTAAAGATTTGGTCACTTTTAAAAATGAAGGCATTAAAATCAGACCAGGTGGCTTGTACGACCAAGATAGAATCTACGGTGGAAGTCTGTCTAAAATATTTAATGAGATTGTTTACTTGTACAGTGGTGTAAGAGAAAAAGAAGAGGAGCATTTCATATCTCTTTTAGGTGGATATATGAATACAGACGGTAAGATTCATAAATATCCAACGCCAATAATCAGAGATTTGCCTAAAGGCAGTCAAAAATATTTTAGAGGACCTTATGCTTTTGTTAAAGATAATGAGATTGTTGTCCTCATTGGCACAATGAATGAAGAAGAATTCGGGAGAATTGCAATCTATAGAGGACCAAGCTTAGATAGGCTGAAATATGATGGGCTATTAGATACAGGCTATAAGGCTTTTGGTTACCTCTGGGAAAGTCCTGAGTTTTTTGATCTAGATATGGACTCTGTTCTTATATTTAACGCAAGAGGGCTAGATAAATTCGACAACAATTTTTGGAATATATACCAATCTGGTTATATGTTAGGTGAACTCAACAGAGCAGGTAATTACTATTTACATGATGAGTTTTATGAACTCGATCGAGGCTTTGATTTTTATCGTCCAATCACAACCTTAGATGAAAATGGCAATCGAGTGATGCTCGCTTGGATGGCAGCTGAAGAAAGTGATTATCCTTCTAAAATAGATGGTACTGTCAATGCTTTAACGATACCGAGACTCTTATCAGTTGAAGAAGATCGATTGATCCAGAAGCCACATCCGAATTTAGAGCGATATAGAGGAGAGAAAATCACAGCAGAAGGTTACTTTGGTGAGTATCCTGCAAAATTGACTGACTTCTACGGTGAAAGTTATGAATTAATCGTTAATATATTAGAGAACAATGCCTCAAGCTTACATATATATTTAAGAAAAAATGAGCGTCACGAAACCTTGATTAGCTACGACAGTGAGCGCCAAGTATTGACCTTAGATCGTACTTTTTCAGGTGATGAAATTAATAATGTAGATGGTACAACACGCAGCCTTGATTTAGAAGAGGACTTAGAAAATTTAAGAATTTTTGTTGACCAATCGAGTATAGAGATCTTTATCAATGGTGGGCGCTACACAATGACTTCTAGAATATTCCCAAGTACAGCTGCTAAAGGTGTGGAATTTGTAACGGAATTTGGCGATTGTCATATTCAATTAATACAGTATTCCTTAAATACAGACCGTAGTCTTAAATAGATAGAAAAATAAGATTATTTTAATTAAAAGAACTTATTTTTGTAACAAATTATAAGGAGTAATGATATAATTACACCATCGATATGTATGAGAAAAGCCAAGTGAGAGAGGTGTAAAGTTATGTTTTCTGTATTAAGTCAAATCAAGAAAAGATTAGAGTATATGACGCCGGTGGAACGTAGAATTGCTGACTTTATGTTGAATAACCCTAATAAGGTCATCAACATGCCGGTAAAAGAAATTGCTAAGAATTCAGAGACAAGTGATGCAGCAATTGTAAGATTTGCAAAGAGAATTGGTTTAAAAGGTATTAAAGAACTAAAGGTAGAACTGGCTAAAGAATTACACACACTTGATAAGGAAAAAATTTCACGAGTGATTGACTTAGAGAGTGACAATCATTCGGAAATTTTTGACAAAGTATTTAAAAATACAATCCAAGCGCTCTATAATACCGAAAAAATTGTCAGTCGAAAAAAGATGATCGATACTGCAGAACATATTGCTAAAGCTAAAAACACCTTTATTTTTGGTGTAGGTGATTCAGCGAATGTTGGACATGATTTAGAACAGAAACTACATCGAGTGAATATCAATGCATTTTTTACATCGGACAAATATTTGTGTATGACGAGATTGACGAATGCACAGAAAAATGATGTTCTTTTTGTGATTACTTTATCTGGTAAGACTCAAGAAGTTGTAGAAATTGTTAAACTGGCAAAAAAATTAGGTGTCTTCACAATCATACTGACTCAAAACCATTCCTCAATTGCTAAAAGAAATTCAGATATTGCTTTAGAAATCACAGAAGAAGAAACGAATATACAGTACATGAACATGACGAGTAGAATTGCACAACTCGTTATTTGTGATGTTGTTTTCTTCTACGTTTGTAAAGCACTAGGATCCAATGCTTATCAGACGATTATCAACACATATGATGTGACACATTAAGAAAGTTACATAATAATACGCGAGTATTAAGGTTCTGTAACATATACGACATTTGGTAGAAATTCTCACTATATTCCCTTATAATTATTTTGAATTACAGTGGACAAGTAAAGAGAAATGCATGTTTACTTGTGTCTCAGTGGAGGGGAAAAGATGCGCAAAAGTAAAATTGAAAAAGTGAAATTAGCTACTGTCTTAATGATGACTACGGTATTAATCCCTCACATGGCATATGCAGCAGAAAACACAGAAGACAATAGTAGTACAATGAATGAAACAAGTGTAGAAACTAATATAGAGACAGAAATTGAGAATGAAGAAACAACTCAACAAAATGAACAAACTCCAACTGATGAAGAAGAAAATAACGTAAATTCAGAAGAAAACACAGATACTGAAAGCGATGAAGAGACGACAATTTATAAAGGTGATAGTTCTAATCAACCAAGTCAAACTCCAGTTCAGCCAGAAGAGCCTGTGGATGAAAACAGAGAAGAGTCAACAGAGGAAAATCCTATAGAAGAAGAAATTCCTGAAGAGGATAATTCAGAAGATGACCTACCGAGTGATTTACCTTCAGATGATTCATCAGAAGAACCGACTAACAATGAGGACCAAACAGACGAAGGCAAGACACCTATCCTAGAGCCAGTAGATCCGTCTGATTCAGTCGAAGAAGAAGTACCAGAAGAAGCTCCAAAAGAAGATGTTCAAGTACCAGAAACAGAAGAGGGTAATCAAACAGAGAGTGAAGCGAACACTGATTATCAAGGTGGAGAAGAAAACTTCGAATCAGATTACCATGAAGAAACAGAAAGACAAACAAGTCCGAATGATGAGATTCAGGACTCACAAGTACCGGAACTACCTAATGAACAAATTGAACCTCTAGAAGAAAAGACAGAAGAAAGACCTGCCGAAGAAGCGGCTGAAGAGCCTTCAGAAAGTAGACCTGACTTAAGTAGTGATCAAGAAAGTACTAATAATGTGCAACCGAAAAAGTTATATCACTATGACTATGGTGACATTATGAATGGCATAGAGTTAACAGAAGACACTATGCAGAATGATATATCAACTTTAGATCAAAGAATATCTAGAGTGATGTCATCAAAAATACTTGAAGAAAAAAATCTGACTGAACAAGAAAAAATAGAGTTAAAAGAAAAAGTAAAAGCTGAAGAAGTGTATTCATCTGAAAGCGAAGAGCTACCTAATACAGGTGAATCAAACAATACAAACTTTGTATTAATTGCAAGCTTATCTCTTTTAGGAGTTGGCTTGTTACTTTCGTCTAAATTGTTAAAAGAAAAATATTAAATAATGCAACGCCTACTTATTATCAACCACCGAAACAAAAGGTTAATCATAAGTAGGCGTTTTTTTTATTATAATTTTCTCTTATGATTTGCCTTAAGCCAAAAATACCTTTAGTATAAAAACATGTTTTAAAAATTTAGAATTATTAGAAAGGACAATTTGATGTTAACTTTATTGAAAAATGCACAAGTCTACGCTCCAGAAAGTTTAGGAAAACAGTCAATTTTACTGATCAACAATAAGATCGGAAAGATTGGAGATGTAGATGAAACGGCAGTGAAAGCTTTGGGAGTGCCTTACAAAGTGATCGATGTAGATGGTGCACTTGTGACACCTGGTTTTATTGATCCTCATGTTCACTTGCTCGGTGGTGGAGGCGAGGGTGGTTTCGCTACTCGTACACCGGAACTTCAGCTCAGTGACCTAACCAATTCAGGTATTACGTCTGTTGCTGGTTTAATCGGAACTGATGGAACGACTCGTCATTTATCTTCTCTACTAGCTAAGGCAAGAGGTTTAGAGATTGAAGGGGTTTCTACATATATTTATACCGGAAATTATGATGTACCAACGCCAACAATTACTTCTAATGTAAAAGATGATGCGATTTTAATTGATAAAGTCATCGGTACTGCAGAAATTGCTATTGCTGATTCTCGTTCTGGACAACCGAATGTTCATGAGTTAGCAAAAATTGTTGGACAAACACGAGTGGGTGGCATGTTGAGTGGTAAAGCTGGTATTACTCACTTCCACACCGGACCAGGTAAATCTTATTTATCAATTTTACATCAATTGTTAGATGAATATGAGCTACCAGCTTCTAATATACATGTGACACACATTACAAGAAGTAAGGGCTTATTTGACGATGCGATTCGCTTAGCAAGTAGAGGGTCCTACGTCGATATTACTGCAGATCATGAGGCTTATCAGTGGGTATCTTACTATAAAGAAAATGGTGGAGATTTATCGAAACTAACAATCTCTTCAGATGGTAATGGCAGTCTACCTAAATTCGATGACAAAGGTAATCTACTTGGTCTAGGTGTCGCGAGTACACGTACCTTATTTGATCAGGTCGTTGAAACGATTAAAGATGACAGTTTATCTCTTGAAGAAACTTTAAGATTAGTGACTGAAAACACAGCTAAGGCATTGAAATTAGAAAATAAAGGGACAATTGAAGTCGATAAAGATGCCGATTTACTCGTCTTAGACCCAGAAGATTATCAAATTCAACATGTGTTCGCTAAAGGTCAACATATGTTAGAAGATGGAGAAATTTTAGTTAGAGGTACATTTGAATAAAGGGGACAGAATATGAAGAGAAAACCAAATTTATTTGAGGCATTTTCACCTATTGTTGTAATGCTATTACTATTAGCCATTGGTTTTGGGGTCTTTGATTTAAACCCTGAACCACTATTAATACTATCATCTGTATATGCGGGTTTTATCGCTTTAAGAATAGGTCTGTCTTGGTCAGATATGATGGACGGTATACAAGAAAAAGTCAGTCAGGCAATGCCTGCAATACTAATTTTAATCTCAATTGGTATTTTGATTGGGACCTGGATGATTTCAGGGACAATTCCTATGTTGATTTATTACGGCCTTGAGCTCATTAATCCATCCTATATTGTGCTAATTTCTTTTGTAGTCTCTGCTATCATTTCCATTGTAACTGGAACCTCTTGGGGTTCAGTAGGTACAGTTGGGGTTGCTTTAATGGGGATTGCGACTGGACTTGATGCGAATCTCGCAGCAACAGCAGGTGCCATTGTAGCTGGTGCATATTTCGGGGATAAGCTGTCTCCCTTATCAGATACGACAAACCTTGCACCAATAGCCGCAGGCAGTGAATTATATGAACATATTAAACATATGTTATGGACGACAATTCCTGCATCAGTGATTGCCATCATTGTCTATTTGATTGCAGGATTAAATACAACAGGAGCATCTGAAACAGAATCTGAATCAATGACCGCCATGCTCTCAACACTAAATGAAATGTTTAACTGGAATTTACTATTATTAATTCCACCAATCATTATTCTTTATGGGGCTTTAAGAAAATATCCGACCTTACCTGTCATTATCTTTTCATCCATTGTTGCAGCACTCTTAGGCATGTTTATACAAGGATTTACTTTACAAGATGTCTTTGCCTCAACTGTGACAGGATTCGATGTCAGTATGGTAAGTAAAGAAGGCTTCGATAGTTCAGTAGTGCCTCCAGAAGTCCTAGATTTAATCCACCAAGGCGGCATGCAATCGATGACAAGTGTCATCCTAATTGCCTTTTCTGCATTCGCCTTTGCAGGAATTATGACCAAATCAGGTGCTTTAGATGTCATCATTGAACAGTTACTTAAATATGTGAAACGTACAGGAGATTTAATTTTATCAACAGTATTGTCTTGTTTAACGATGGCACTAGTTACAGGTAACTCATACCTTTCAATCATCGTGCCTGGTGAGATGTTTAAAGACACTTATAAAATGAAAAACTTAGCAGCTAAAAACTTATCAAGAACACTAGAAGACTCAGGGACAGTCGTTGTTCCCTTAATCCCTTGGTCATCTGCAGGTGTATTTATGGCTGGAACCTTAGGTGTTCCAACCCTATCCTATGCACCATGGGCAGTACTGTGTTACGTCGGCTTTATATTTGCAATTATCTTAGGTTATACTGGTATTGGTATTGCTAAAGATATAAAAGAAGAGAATGAAAACTCTACAAAAGCATAAGATAATCAGAGACATCTTCAAATTTGAAGGTGTCTTATTTTTAGATAGAGAACAATCTCATAGAAAAAAATGAAATGACAGTGACGAAATATTATCTATAAATTATTGCTATAATATAGGAAATATCACATGAAAGAGGGGATGCGTATGACACATATTAAGCTACTAACAACAGGTGGTACGATTGCGAGTAAAAGAGACCCTGAAACAGGTCTACAACAGACAGGGGTAATTAGTGGAGAAGAACTGATGTCTAAACTTAATGTTGATGACAATATAAAAATCAGCGTTGAGGAAATTATTAGTGTATCAAGTAGCGCAATGACTTTTGAAAATTTAGTCACAGTGAAAGATAGAGTAAATGAATTTCTCAAAGACGAGGCAGTCGATGGTATAGTACTGACTCACGGTACAGATACACTTGAAGAGACATCGTACTTTTTAAGTCAGGTCGTTGAGTCGAATAAAGTAGTAGTTGTTACAGGATCACAAAGAGGACCAGAATTAATTGGTAGTGATGCCTATGCAAATCTAGAAGATGCCATCACACTTGCAGCAGACCCTGAAGCTAAAAAAATTGGAGTTAGCGTACTCTTTAATCAACAAATATTTAAGCCGAGATTTATAAAGAAAATTAACGCTATGAATGTTGACGGCTTTGGAGGCGGCGGTACAGGCTACCTTGGTACAGTAGACGGGCAAGATGTGAAAATTTATCAATATCCAAGACCGCATCATACATACAAAATAAAAGAAAAACTTGCAACAGTAGATATTATTAAATGTGCTTTAGATACAGATGCAAAATTTATAGACTGTGCGATTGATCATAAAGTAGATGGTATAGTTATTGAAGCTATGGGACGTGGACATGCTAATAATAAAGTTGCTGAAGGTGTGAAAAGAGCAGTCGAACAAGGCATTACAGTTGTGATTACAACAGCCTCAGAAGATGGAGATGTCAAAGTCGCTTATGACTTTTCAGGCGGTATCTCACAATTTGAAAAAGACGGTGCAATAAACGGTGGCTCTTATGATAGTAAAAAAGCGAGACTTAAGTTAGCCGTCATGCTAGGCGCTGGAGAAACAATCACTAAAGAAGATTTTTGGTATTAAGAGATAGGAATGAGAAGGTTTAGGCGTGGATACTTGGGCTTTCTCATTTTTTTGTTAAATGTGACGACATTTTGAAAACTAACTATAAAGAGTGATAAAAAGTGTAAAATAAAATTGTTTATTTTGAAAGCTAAGTATATAATATATACAAATATTGTAATCGGAGGAAAATTGAAAGAATGAAAAAACCTTTAGTTAGTTTATTGTCCCTTGCCCTAGCATTTACAGTTGTGTCGCCTAGTTTGAGTGCGGAAGGTTCAGCAGAATCACAAGCAACTGTTGAATTCACTGCTCCAACTGAACCAGTTGCTCCAGTTAACCCGGAGGATCCAACACAGCCAAACCCTGATGCTGGAGACGCAGGTAATATTACGGGTCAAGAAGGACCATTATCATTAGACTACGTGTCACACTTAGACTTTGGGAATCAAATAATATCGACGAGTCAAGAAGTTTACGAAGCAACAACTGATTTACCTTATATCCAAGTTTCAGATTTACGTGGTACAGGTGAAGGATGGGAAGTCATTGCACAAGTAAGTCACTTCAACAATGAAGGCATTGACTCATTACCTGGATCTAGTATCCAGTTGAACAACGGTGACGCTGTTTCTACATCTACAACAGATGGACCAGGAGTCACTCAAGCAATTAATTTAGAAACAAATGGAGAAGCGGCTAATATTGCCACTGCTACTGCAAAAGATGAAAGTGGAGTACTCAATACCGCTCAAGGACTTGGTACGTGGGTAATGAGATGGTTAAGCGATTCAACATCAGAAACAAATGATAATGTCACTTTAACAATACCTGGGTCATCAGCATCAGCCGGTTCACATGAAGCAACTATTACTTGGACACTAAGTTCAACACCAGATGGCACTGAAGGATAATTTATAACACTTTTACTGTAGAGACACCTCAAAGTTTTATCGAGGTGTCTATTATTTTGAAAATATTTTATAAAGAGGTGAATACATTTTGAAATCAAAAATACTAGTTTTTATAACTTTATTAATTTTTTTAATACCTAATGTTGTTCTAGCAAATACAACAGATAGTGGGGTTGTACCTTATTCTGTACAAGCAAATTTGCCTGAGAACCAAATTAATGATAATGTGTCTTATTTTGATATTGAAATGGAGCCGGGTGAAAGTCAGGATTTAGAAGTAACTGTTTATAATAGTTCAAACGAAGAATTAGAAGTGAATGTAAATAACACGATTGCATCTACAAATAGTAATGGAATTATTACATATGATGGATTAGAAGAAGGTGAGGAAGTACATGAGTCTATGAAAAATAAGTTTACAGATATATCTTCATTAGATGAATCGACTGTGAAAATTCCAGCAGGAGAGCAAAAAGTAGTAAGTTTAGAGGTAAATGCTCCTGATGAATCATTCGATGGTGTTATTTTAGGTGGTCTCTATTTTACTATGGAACCTGGAGAATCTGAAGAATCTGAAGGTGTAGCAATCCAAAATAGATATGCATATGCCTTAGCTGTTCAAATTAGAGAAGAAGGTAATGAAAATGTTGTAGAACCTGATTTAGAACTTATCGATGTGGAGGCAGGTGCTATAAATTATCGCACTGGTTTGTCTACGACATTTGGAAATTTAAGTCCTAAGATTATCAATACTTCATTTGAAGGTAGTGTGTATAGAGAAGGTGAGGATGAGCCTTTATATCAAAATATGATTGAAGAGTTTATTATTGCACCTAATGCTCAGTTTAACTTTAATGTTATGTATGATAATCATGCATTAGAATCAGGAAACTATGTGTTTAAAGCAAATGTGAAATCAGAAGATGACGAATGGAACTTTGAAGAAGAGTTTGAAATTACAGAAGAAGTTGCTGATGAGGCCAATGAAGAAGCGGTTGAATTAATTGAAGAAGCGGATAATAGCTTACAAATAATCCTAATTATTATTGGTGCTGCAATATTAATAATTCTTATAGTAATTTTATTGTTAATGGTTAGAAAGAGAAAATAAAGGGGGCTACAAATTGTATAAAAAACTGATAGCTTTAATTGTAACCCTTATAGTTTTATTACCTTTAGTAGGACAAACAGAAGCTAATGAAACAAACAATGAAAGTGAACAGTCTTGTGAAAATATAGAATTTAATATTAAGACTCCAAATATAGAAGATAAGGTCATTAAAGGAACAGCTTTCCCAATGAAAGATGTAACAATAAAAATTGATGAGAGAGAGTACCAAAAAGAAAGTAAGAAAGATGGAAAATTTGAAATTACTTTAGAAAAATCACTTCTTGAAAATCAAAAGATTAAAATAGAACAAGGCAAAAACAAGTTCGAATATACAATTGTAAAAAAAGAAGAACAAGTAAAAGAAATAGTTGAATATGAGGATGTATTTAACTGTGAAGGTTTAGTGGAAATTATTGAAGAAAAACAAGAACAAGAAGAATTAGTTGAAGATGAATCAAGTACAGAAGTAGATTCAATCGAAGCAGAAGAGGAATCAGAATCAACTTCGGAAGCAACAGAAGTTGAGAAAGAACAAGAAGAATTAGATTCTGAATCTGAAAAAGAAGTTGAGGAGAATGCTACTTCAGAACCTGAGACTTCTGAAGTAGCAGAAGATTCAACAAGAGATGAGGGTGAAGAAGAACCAGAAAAGTTAGATGATGATGTAGAAGAAACAGAAGAATCATCAGCGGATACAGACTCTCCCGAACTTGTTGAAGAAGAGACGTTAGAATCAGATACAACAGAAGTTGAGAAAGAACAAGAAGAGTTAAATAATGTTCCTGATGAAAAAACAGAGGAAGAACCTTCCTTAGAAACAGAAAACGCTGAATCAATAGAAGAAGAGTCTACATCAGATACAGAAGATTCGTCAGAAGGAGAAGCAGATGAAGCTGAAGAGACAGCAGAAGATGCTTCCTCAGAACCAGAAAATTCTGAAGGAGAAGAAGAAGAGACAGATATTGAAAATAAAGAAGATGACAAAGAAATTAAAAAAGATGCTAAAGAAAATTCAGTAAAGAAATTTGCGACAAACGCAACCCCTCAAACACAGTGGAAATCATGTCCAACTAAAGAAGAATATAATGCATCTATAAATATAGATGCAGAAAATGGACCATTTAAAAAATATATAACAGGAGACATAGTTTGTGTAACGAAGCTTTCTGAACTGAATTTGTCTGATACAGATTTAGTAGAGGCTCTTGACGATCGTAATGTAGAAGTTGTCATTATGATGAATGATTTGTCAGGAACAAGTGCTAACAATAATATTCGTTCTACCTCTGATAATGGGCAAGTAGTGCTTGATGTCAATGGTTACAGTTTAAATGTAAATAGTTTAACAAGCACTTCAAACGTGGGTATATTTGAAGTTAGAGATTCAAACGTCAAGAATTTTGTAGTGAAAAATGCTAGGAATTTAAAGACCCAGAATACAAATAGACATTCTGGTATGTTTATTGCAGAGCAAGTGGTTGATATGCATTTTGTTGATGTGAATTTCAACGTTGAGAATGATCAGAATGCAGGTATGTTTGGCTCAGGTTACCAAGCAACTTTAAACTTTCATGGTACAAACAATATTAATTCATTCAGAACTTCTACTAATGGGTATGCTATAAATTATCCATATGTGAAAGTGCATAGTAACTCTACATTGAACTTAAACGCTGGGAATGGTGGAATGAATTTTATTTCCAATAGCAGTTTTCCAAGTAACTTACCAGTTGGTCTATGGACAGGGTCTAATGCCAAAGTCAATGTAAAGACGGCCTTAAGAAGTGCATTTTTATATGAGGCAAATAACCCAGAATCATCTGGAACACATAGAATTAATTTCGACTTACACGTAGGAGTAAATTCTAGTGTCATTGCAAATAGTAATCTAGTGATAAGGGATAATGGTGAAAAACCAACAAATATAACAGTGACAGATGGTGGCTATTTAGATATATCTTCACCAACTTACTCAGCAATAGAATCCAGAGTGACAAATGTTGATGTGGCTAGTGATGGAACTTTAAATTTAAGTAAAGGAACTGGGGCAGGTTACGATTTATTAACATTAAATGGCACTAGTCATTTTAATATAGATAATCCTAAAAGTGTTGATCTGAAAAATGATAGCGGAAAATTACTTTCCACAGCGTCTAGTGACGTAACTTTTAATTTAGGGAATACATCATTACAACACTGGAATAACAATAATGGTGATCCAGCGGAAGCTCAGATTCCTATATCTAATGGTCAATTAACTTATAAGAATGGAGTAACAAACTTTACTATTAACAACCAGTCTGTATCCAAAGAAAAATATAATATTGACTTCCAAAATGTATCTAGAATGTTATTTGAAAATTATATTGTAGAAACTCCTGTGGTAGATGGGCCTATTTATGATAAAGGTACGAAGAAAGTAACTGGGAAATCCACACCTGATGCTAAGGTAAGAATGACTAATAGTAGTGACACTGAGTTCGAAGAAATAATAGTTAGTGTTAATAGTGAAGGTAATTTTGAAATAGATTTAACCAATATTGAGTTCAATATTGGTGACAAACTACATTTTACAACTATATATAATAACAATAGAGAGTCTGAGCCAGCGATAGTTGAGGTTGAAGGTAACATACTTGAGTTAATTCAACCTAAAGACATTATTTTTGAAACAACAGAAATAGATAATGAAGGTGAACGTATCATTTCAAAAACAGAGCCTGTTACTTTAGAAGTTAAGAACACTGCTAACCGAGATTTTGTACTAACAGTAAGTGCTGATGGGCCTCTTAGTTCGGATAATAGTATTTTAGAAAACAGCTTAGTATATCGTGATGGTTCAGACTTTACACCAATAGAGAATGAAGCAGTTGAGGTAAAGGGATTTGATGAACCATCAGCTTCTAACGACTATATTCAGAGTACGGTCTGGGAAAAAGGTACTGGAATTGTATTAAGGGTTAATCCATTAGAGGCAACAGCTGCTAATTATAGTACAACTTTAAATTGGGAACTATCGTCTGGACCAACTGGAGAATAATTTCTAAAAATATACCTTGTGATAGTTTTATTGATATACTACTTAAAGTACAACTGAATTTTCAGTTTTCAATTGTTAAATAAACATCGGGGTGAAGGTAATGAAGACATTAAAGATTGCAACAATTCCAGGTGATGGGGTAGGTAAGGAGATTATGCCGGAAGCGGTTCGTGTGCTTGAGAAGGTTGCTGAAGTACATGGTGGTTTGAAATTTGAATTTACAGAGTTTCCATACAGCTGTGATTATTATTTGGAACACGGTGTTATGATGCCGGATGATGGTTTAGATAGATTAAGTCAATTTGATAGTATCTTTTTAGGTGCTGTTGGAGATGCTTCTAAGGTGCCTGATCACATTTCTTTATGGGGACTGCTTTTAAAAATTAGAAAAGAGTTCCAACAAGAGATTAACATTCGTCCAGCTAAATTGTTTAAGGGGATTGAACCTAAACTATCGAATCGTAATCCATTTGATATGGTAATTGTGAGAGAGAACAGTGAAGGTGAATACAGTTCTATTGGTGGACGTATTTTTCACGACGATAATGAGATTGCCATTCAAAATAACGTGTTTTCTAAACGTGCAACAAAACAGGCAATGAACATTGCTTTTGATTTGGCAAGTAAGCGCAAAGGACTAGTCACCAGTGCGACTAAGTCTAACGGGATTTTCCACGCCATGCCATTTTGGGATGAAATTTTCAAAGAGGTGTCAGGTCAATATCCTGATATCAAAACAGAATCTAAACACATCGATGCACTAGCTGCATACTTTGTGACTCATCCGCAAGATTTAGATGTTGTTGTTGCAAGTAATCTATTTGGTGATATTCTTTCAGACCTTGGAGCTGCAATTATGGGTAGTATTGGTATCGCACCATCTGCTAACTTAAATTTAAACGGGAAGTATCCTTCCATGTTTGAACCTGTTCACGGATCTGCACCAGATATTGCGGGTCAAGGTATTGCTAATCCTATCGGTCAAATTTGGACAGCTAAAATGCTACTAGAATTTAACGGTGAGGAAGAAATTGCAGAACATCTATTGAAAGTCATTGAAGATGTTACAGCTGATGGTTATCAAACAGGTGACCTTGGTGGAAAATACAAGATGACTGAAGTTACAGATGAAATTATTAAACGATTAGGTAAATAAATTTAAATCAGGTGTGGGAATGAAACCCCACACCTGATTTTTTTGATTGTATTTGTCTATTCGCCTTAGCAATTTATGAGACTTATAGACTTTTTTAACTGATTTGTCTATTCGTCTTAGCTATTTATGAGACTTATAGACTTTTTTAACTGATTTGTCTATTCGTCTTAGCTATTTATGAGACTTATAGACTTTTTAAGCTGATTTGTCTATTCGCCTTAGCTATTTATGAGACTTATAGACTTTTCGAGCTAATTTGTCTATTCGCCTTAGTTATTTATGAGACTTATAGACTTTTTAAGCTAATTTGTCTATTCGCCTCTGATTTTAACCTGGCGAATAGACATCGCATAATCTATTACAATTTCTTATCATCAATAGAGTTCAGATAGTCATGAACTTCATCAATCACTGACTCTAGAGAACCTTCTTCAAATGGTGATTTTAAGTTTGCCAACTCAACGAGTGAATTGAACGGTAATGATCCTCCGACTTTACATAGGGCAAGGTAATCTTCCCAAGCGCCTGTAAAGTCATCTTTAGCACGTTTCCAGAACTGTAGGGCACATACTTGAGCAAGTGTATAGTCAATATAGTAGAAAGGTACTGCAAAGATATGACCTTGCTTATGCCAAAATGCTCCGGATTCTAATGGTTCAATACCATCATAGTCTGTTGATGGCAGATATTTAGCCTCAATTTTCTTCCATTCTTGACGTCTTTCTTCCGGCGTAAGTTCCGGATTTTCATAAACCACATGTTGGAATTCATCAACTGCAACACCATATGGTAGGAATGAAACTGAATCAGCCATATGTGAAAACTTAAATTTATCAGTGTCTTCTTTAAAGAAGAGTTCCATCCAAGGGTAAGTGAAGAATTCCATAGACATTGAATGAATCTCTGCAGATTCTAAAGTCGGGAAGGAATATTCTGGCACTGTAATATTACGCGACATATACGTTTGGAAAGCATGACCTGCTTCATGAGTTAGAACTTCTACATCAGCTTGTGTTCCATTAAAGTTTGAGAAGATAAAAGGCGCCTTATAGTCAGCGATTAGTGTACAATAGCCGCCGCCTTCTTTTCCTTTCTTCGCTTCAACATCAAAGAGATCACGTTCTGTCATAAATGTATAAAATTCATCTGTTTCAGGTGACAGTTCTTTATACATTTTTGCACCATTGTTCATAATATCCTTAGTTTTACCTTTAGGCATCGCATTGCCTGTTAGGAACTCAAAGTTATTATCATAGCTCTTCAAGCTATCTAAACCAATTCTTTGGCGTTGACGTTCTTTTAGCTCTGTCACTATTGGTACAACATATTCTTCAACTTGTTTTCTAAATTTCTCTACCATTTTACGATCATAATCAATTCGGTTCATGCGGATATAACCAAGTTCAACAAAGTCTTTATAACCTAGTGTCGTCGCTATTTCATGGCGCACTTTAACAAGCTGGTCATAAATATCATCGATTTCACTCATGTGATCACCCATAAAACCGTTGACTGCTAAGGTAGCATCTTTTCTAACTTGGCGATCTGGATTTTGAGTATAAGGCGCAAATTCAGATAGATTAAGTTTTTTACCATCAAATTCAATTTCTGCAGATGCTAGTAATTTGTCATATTGTGAAGTCAGTTTATTTTCTTTTTGTAATAGTTCTTTTACTGATGGATCAAATGATTTTAAAGCATTTTCTGATAGAGCAAAGAGTTGATTACCAAATCGCTCTTCAAGTTCATTTCTAAATTTACTTTCAGTAATCGCTTTACGGTATCGGTTTTGTATTTCAGTAAATGAAGGCTCATGTTCATCAAAGAATTCACGTTCTTCATCGTAGAACTTATCTTTAGTGTTGATAGAAGAACGAATCGATACCAAAGTAGCCATAGTATCTAAATGATTAAATTCTACATTTAATTTATTGATGACTGCGACTTGATCTTCCACATTTTCGCTTCGATCGAACTCCCCTAATAATTCGTCAACTGTCGATTCAAATGCATCTAAATCAGGTCTTTCATATTTAAAGTCTTTAAACTTTGTTACCATTTTTGATTTCCCCCTTTTAGTCTTAAACACATTTTAGCATAAGTAAAAATAAATCTACTAAAAATAAGCGGTCATATCTTGCAATAATTAGGGTGAATATGGGTATTATAAAAGAGTGGTGTTTATCGTAATACAATTATTATTAACGAAAAGAGGTCAAAAGATGAAAAAGTATCTAATACCTATTGGTGTATTAGTGGCAGTAATTGTTATTGTCTTAATTATGATTGTGCCAAGATACAATAGCTTAGTTAATCTCGATGAAGAGGTTAACGGTAAACAATCTCAAATTGAAACTCAACTACAAAGACGTGGGGATTTAATTCCAAACTTAGTCAACACAGTACAGGGTTATGCATCTCACGAGGAAGAAGTATTTACTGACATTGCAGATGCAAGATCTAAAATTGCAAGCTCAGAAGGTAATGTCGAAGACATGGCTGAGGCAAACAATGAAATGACAAGTGCTTTATCTCGTTTACTAGCAATTTCTGAGAATTATCCAGAACTTCAAGCAAGTGAACAATTCACAGGCTTAAGAGATGAATTAGCAGGTGCTGAGAATAGAATTGCAGTTGCGCGTCAAGATTATAATACTGCAGTCCAAGAATATAACAGAAACACAAGAACTTTCCCTGGTAATATTATTGCAGGAATTTTTAATTTCGATGAAAAACCTTATTTCGAAGCGGATGACTCTGCACAAGATGCACCTGAAGTTGATTTTAATACGAATCAAGATGATGAAGACGGTGGCGAGTAATGAAAATGTTCTTTCGTTCTTTACTGGTACTACTGGCCTTGTTTGTTGTCAGTACACCAGTAGAGGCGAGAGTTGATTTACCGGCGCTAAATGAAAACCATTATTTTGTGCAGGATAATGCAGGTGTGCTCAGTGATTCAACTATACAAGAGTTGAATGACCTAGGAACTCATCTGGAAGAAGGAACTGGTGCCGAATTATTGCTACTGACTATGGACTCTACAGGTCAGGAACACCGTCAGGATTTTGCTTTACGCGCCTTAAGAGAATACGGAGTCGGTAAGGCTGAGAAAGACAATGGTATTGTCATCTTTCTTAATTTAGACAACGACAACGAATTTAACAACCGAGGTATTGAAGTCCAAGTAGGTTACGGTGTAGAGGGATACTTAAATGATGCTAAAATCGGCCGAATTATCGATAATGTAGCTTATGATGATTTAGTCGCTGGAGATTATGAAACAGCACTAAAAAATTTATATCAAGCGATTTACGATGAATCCTTAACTGCATATGGATATGAAGATGGAGAGTTTACTAGAGAAGAACCCGCTGAGGATGAATCATCTGGTGGACAATCTTTATTTGGTACTTTGATTAGACTGATTATTTTTATGGTCGTTTTATATATCATCTATAGTATCGTCTCTGGTGGCGGAGGCGGTTCCGGTGGTTCTGGCGGTAGACGCCGAGGATCAAGTAGACGAGGACCTATTTTCTTCCCACCGACCGGTGGTTTTGGCTCCGGTGGTAATTCTGGAGGATTTGGTTCCGGTGGTTTTGGTGGCTTTGGTGGCGGCTCCGGCGGCGGAGGCGGTGCTGGTAGAGGTTTCTAATTAAATAGTAATGAAAAACGAGCTTGTGATATTACAGGCTCGTTTTGTTTTACATCATCATATGGATGATGATATTCAATTGTTCTTGAAGTTGGTCTGCTTGTTCTAAGTAATCTTTAAAGACTGTTTGTAAGAGGACGACTAAACCATTCATGGTAATGTGAACCATAATTGGTACTAAGAGACGTCCTGTGATGACATACAAGAAGGAGAACACATAAGACATTGCTAGATACACTAAGATGTGTGTAAAATCTCCGTGTGCCAGCGCAAAGATTAAACCAGCGACTAAACCTGCAATGAGAAAGGCTAGAACTTTCTGCCCCTGACTTTTGTTAGGGAATAGCTCAAATATCTCAGCGAAAATCGCTCTTCTAAATACATACTCTTCAATAATTGGACCAAATAATACAACTACAAGCACCATCATTGGTGAAGAAAAAATCATATCTACAATGTTCGTTGTATTTGCACTTTCAATTGGATTATCAAGTATATAAATATTGATTAAACTCGCAACAATCTGCGATAAGTAAGCTAAGAAGACCCCACCAATAATCCAGACGACTGTTAATAAAGGATCTGATTTCTTGGATAACTCAATCGTATTTTTATTCTTGTGAATATTACCGATGACAACGACAATAATTGCACCTAGTCCAAAAGCAAGAACTTGAAAGGGAATCATGTTGGTGATGAGTTCTTCCGGATTCAAATCAGGATTTATAGCTGTATAAATTAAGCTGATTGGTAGTATAGCAAATTGAACTGCTAAGAATGTTAAAATAATAAGTAGACTATATACACGTCTCACATTTAAACCTCCAATGTTGAATAATTTTATCTTACATTAAATTTCTTAAAGGCAAAAGGAATATATACTTATCTCTTGCTTTTTTGACCAACTTTGATTATTATAAATGGTGTTAGCACTCATAGCTTTTGAGTGCCAATTTTACTTAAAAAATAATATCTTGAAATGGACTTAGAGGAGGCTTTTCCATGCTAAAACCAATTGGAAATCGTGTGGTTGTAGACTTAAATCAAAAAGAAGAAACAACTCAAAGTGGTATTATATTAACGGACTCTGCTAAAGAAAAACCACAACAAGGTGTGGTTGTTGCAGTAGGAAGTGGACGCATTCTTGAAAATGGTCAAAAAGTTGATCTAGAAGTAAAAGAAGGCGACAGAGTTGTCTATGCTAAGTTCGCAGGAACTGAAGTAGAAATTGATGACAAAGAGTACTTAGTTTTATCTGAAACTGAAATATTAGCAGTTATTGAATAGTAAAAGTAAGTTATTCATTAGGAGGATAAGAAATGGCTAAAGAACTTAAATTTTCTGAAGATGCACGTCAATCCATGCTTGCTGGTGTAGATAAACTAGCAAATGCTGTTAAAGTAACAATGGGTCCTAAAGGACGTAACGTCGTCTTAGATAAACCATATACTTCACCATTAATTACAAATGACGGAGTAACAATTGCAAAAGAAATTGAATTAGAAGATAGATTTGAAAACATGGGTGCGAAGCTTGTTGCTGAAGTAGCTAACCAAACAAATGAAATTGCTGGTGACGGAACAACAACGGCGACAGTACTCGCTCATGCAATGATCCAAGAAGGTCTAAAAAACGTAACTAGTGGGGCAAACCCAGTAGGTATTCGTACAGGAATTGGTAAGGCTGTAGAACGTGCTGTAGAAGCTTTACAAGAAGTATCAAAACCAGTTCAAGATAAGGAAGCTATTGCACAAGTTGGTGCGATTTCAGCAGATGATCCTGAAATTGGTGATTATATTTCAGAAGCAATGGAAAAAGTAGGTAATGATGGTGTCATTACTATTGAGGAGTCAAGAGGCTTCAAAACTGAACTAGAAGTCGTTGAAGGTATGCAGTTTGACCGTGGTTATTTGTCACCTTACATGGTCACTGATTCAGAAAAAATGATTGCTGAATTAGACAATCCATATATCTTAATCACTGATAAAAAACTTTCAAACATTCAAGATTTAGTACCTCTATTAGAACAGGTTGTTCAATCTTCACGTCCAATCCTAATCATTGCTGATGACGTTGATGGAGATGCAATGACTAACCTAGTACTAAACAAAATCCGTGGAACATTTAATGTAATTGCTGTTAAAGCACCAGGATTTGGAGATCGCAGAAAAGCAATGCTTGAAGATATTGCAATCTTAACAGGTGGTCAAGTTATTACTGACGAATTAGGTTTAGATCTTAAAGATGCAACACTAGACCAACTTGGTAGTGCAAGTAAAGTTCATGTAACAAAAGACGACACTACAATCGTTGAAGGTTCTGGTGACAAGGAAGTTATTTCAGGCCGTGTCGGTCAAATCAAAGCCCAAATTGAAGAAACTACTTCAAGCTTTGACAAAGAAAAACTTCAAGAGCGTTTGGCTAAACTTTCAGGTGGAGTTGCAGTAATCAAAGTTGGTGCGGCAACTGAAACAGAAATGAAAGAAAGAAAACTTCGTATCGAAGATGCGCTTAACTCAACAAGAGCTGCAGTAGAAGAAGGAATTGTTTCTGGTGGTGGAACTGCTCTAATTGAAGTTTACGATAAAGTAAAAGAATTAGAAGCAGAAGGCGATGAGCAAACAGGAATCAACATCGTTCTTAAAGCACTTGAAGCACCACTTCGTCAAATTGTTGAAAACGCTGGTCTAGAAGGCTCAGTGATTGTACAAGCACTTAAAGCCGAAGAAAATGGCATCGGTTATGATGCTAAGAACGATAAATGGGTTAATATGATTGAAGCAGGTATTGTAGACCCAACTAAGGTGACACGTTCAGCTTTACAAAATGCAGGTTCAGTCGCTGCAATGTTCTTAACAACTGAAGCAGTTGTTGCAGACATTCCTGAAGAAAACGCTGGTGGAGACATGAGTGGAATGGGCGGCGGAATGCCAGGTATGATGTAATTTTTGAATCCAAGAAGCTATTTATAGTTTCTTGGATTTTTTAATTTTTAAAATATGACACAAAGAAAAAAAGCCTCTAATTTTGAGGCTTTTTAAGGTAAGATCCTATGTCCAAATTTCTTAAAGATAAAAGTGCCTATTAATGTCATGACAAGTGTTGATACTCCAACAGTGAAAAGAGAAAACCAGAAAGGAATTCCCAAGACATAATTTAAGGCAAGACCAACAAATATTCCAGATAACAGGGAATATTGGACTGCATTAATCCAGACATTTTTAACGAAATAAGAAATTGAATAAGCGATAATTCCAATGATTAATCCAACAGCTACATCAATCAAACCGAGGCTAGAAAACGCATTAGCAATCGCTAAACCAAGTAGGATACCTGGAATGTATTTACGATTGAAAAATGGAATCACACAAAGTATTTCACTAACTCTCAGTTGAATCGCGCCTGTTCCAATGGGATTAATCACAGTTAAAGCAACGTACAGCGCTGCTAAGACGGCATTTAAAGCCAAGTCTCTAACGTTCATTAAAGTATTCTCCTTAGTTTTTTTGACAGGGATTTTGCGAACCTGTATTTTAATTTTTGACTATTATTTCTTCTTTGTTTTCACCAGTTTTTTGACCTTTGTAGAAAGTTCTTTCGATAAAAGTAATCTTATTATCACGGCCAACAAGAACGACTGAAGAACAACGTGTACCGTATTCCATATCTGGAATATTGATGAAAAGTGATGACAATTGCTTTTCTAAAGTAAAATCAACACCAGTTTCTTGTACGAGCTCATCCGGTGCAGGATCTGCCATTCTCAGTAATGAAAATAAGGCTTCAATATCAACATCATCATTCTTGATGATACTATCAAGTGTCTCTTTTCCAACGGTCACTTTTGGCCAAGCTGAATTTAAAAAAGCGTTGGAAAGCCCATGTGTTGTATGATCTAACTTTTCAATTTCAGCTTGATAATTGTTCATATAATAAAGATCATCTGTGTCACCAACCAATAGATTATAACCAGCATAATCATCAGTTGATGCTTTTAAGGACTCTAAGTATTCTCTAGGTGTTTTATTATCTTGAAGATAGTTGACGATGAGTTCACCACGTGATTTTTCAGCTACTTTAGTCATTTCACTAGAGTTACGAATATTAGTCAATGCGCCTATTTTACCAGATTTCGAAACTGCTAGCCAGGTACCTTTTGCCTTTAAATCACGACCCCCAAAAATATTTGGATCATCTTCCCACCAGTGTATTGTCTCAGTTGGACGCTCATAAGATTCATCGCGATTAGCTGCGATAATCATTTTGTATTTAGGGTGTGTACCAATATTTAAATTAATTAAACACATTAAACTCACTCCAAGGATAGCTTGAAGGTGGTTGACAAGTGACTTCGACAAATTCATCTTTTGTTGGGTGCTTAACTTTTAAATAGGTTGAATATAGTGCGATCTGTCTTCCAGCTTCAGCATTTTCATTATACTTTTGGTCGCCGATTAAAGGATGTCCTGCGTGAGCAAGTTGAACCCTAATTTGATGAGAGCGACCAGTGTGTAGCTTGACTTTAACCAATGATAAATTATCTTGTTTTCCTACTACTTCATAATCTAACTTAGCCATTTTAGAATTCTTATGGTTTTTATGCACGACTTTAGAGATATTTTTAGCTTGATTTTTGAATAAATGGTTGGTCAGTGTTCCTTTTTTTTGTTGGAATTCACCTTCTACAACCGCATGATATTCGCGTTCTAGTTTCTGTAAGCGAACTTCGTTTGATAGTCTAGATGCAGCTTTAGACGTACGTGCAAACACAATAGCGCCACCTACTGGACGGTCGAGACGATGGACGAGTCCTAAAAAAACATCACCTGGCTTATTGTATTTTTCTTTTATATATGCTTTTAATAGAGTTAAGAGATCTTCATCTTCAGAAGCATCAGCTTGAACAGGAATATTAACCGGTTTGTCGACAATCAACAAGTGATTATCTTCATATAGAACCTTGATAGTCATAAATTTACGCTCCTTAAAATTTGTATCTTATATTATATCACGTTGTGACCTGATTAAAGAGTAGATTACTCAGTTGAGGTGATTTATGAAAAAGTCTTATGTTGTATACATTGTTCTTAGCTTACTTATACTGATTCCCTTAGTTGTAGCTTCTGTGCGTTATTTCATGCCAGTGCCAAATGATATTTCTTACCAATCAGAAGAATATCAAACAGATGATGTAAATTTCTTATACGATATTACTTTGTCTGACGAGAATGGTGAAAGTAAGTCCAAACAAGCAATTATGGATCAAGTGTATAAGATGATAGATGAGTCAGAGGACTTTTTAGTCATCGATATGATTTTATTTAACGATGACTACGATCATGATTCCTTGGATTTCCCACCCTTATCTCAAAATTTAACTGATAAAATTCTCGCTAAGAAAGAAGAGAATCCAGACTTAGATATTGTCTTTATCACAGATCCGATCAACACGTTTTACAACACCTATACACCTGAGCACTTAGAGAAATTAGAGAATGCTGGTGTACAACTTATCTACACGGATTTAAATAAATTGAGGGATTCTAATCCACTTTATTCAGGGTTTTATCGTTCCTACTTTCAACACCTTGGTCATTCAACAGATGGTTGGCTGACTAATGCTCTTAGACCACAAGGGCCTGAAGTGAATATCCGTTCCTACCTCCATATGTTGAATTTTAAAGCAAATCATAGAAAGGTAGTTATCAACGAGCAGGATGTATTAGTTACATCGTTGAATCCGCATGATGCAAGTGCCTATCACTCGAATATTGCCCTAAAAACCAGTGGTCCCATTGTAGAAGAATTTCTCGATGCAGAACGAGCTGTAGTCAACTTCAGTGGTGGTAATACACAGCTGTTTAGTGAATTTAAAGACCAAATACAAAGTGAAGAAACAACAGGTCAGTACAAAGTGAAGTTCATGACAGAAGGTAAAATAAAAGAAAATATTTTAAATATGATAAATAATGCAGAGAATGACCAACGTTTAAGTCTCGGCTTATTTTATCTTTCAGACCGTGATGTGATAGCTGCCTTAAAAGAAGCTTTAGATCGTGGCGTTGAGATGAGGCTGATTTTAGATATAAACAAAGATGCTTTTGGTAATGAAAAAAATGGAGTACCCAATAAGCCGGTAGCTAATGAATTGATTTCTTATGAAACACCACCTGAAATTCGTTGGTATAAATCAAGTGGGGAACAGTATCATTCGAAATTTCTTATGTTAGAAACAGAGGATGAGATCATCTTTAACGGTGGTTCTGCAAACTTTACAAGACGCAATTTGGATGATTATAACCTTGAGACTAATATGATGGTGACCGCACCAAAAGATAGTGATTTTTCAAGACAGGTGACACGATATTATGAAGTGCTGTGGACTAATGAAGGAGCAGAATACACTTTAGATTATGAAGAAGAATCTGAGGAATCTTTAGCTAAGACAGTTCTATATAGAATACAAGAGTCTCTGGGATTATCGACGTTTTGATAATAATTAGAGTAAAAAAAGGTGATAAGTCACAAGATTTGTAATGACTTATCACCGATATATTTAGCTTCCAAATATCTTAAACAATCTTAGCTCCTAATGAATTCTTGAAATGGTCTAGAGCTGCCTTATGTCCTTCTGGGTTAAAGCTTTGTACAGCATCTTCGTGGATGACGATATCAAAGCCTTTGTTGTAAGCATCAATCGCTGTGTGCAAGATACAAATATCTGTACACACACCAACTAAGTGTACTTCTTTAATACCTCTTGTTCTTAGTCTTAATTCAACATCTGTACCTTGAAAAGCAGAGTAGCGGGTTTTATCGGTATAGTAAACATTTGGATTATCTTTATTTTCTTGATAAAGATCTTCTAGCTGCCCATATAAATCACGACCGCTTGTACCTATAATATTGTGGGGTGGGAAAAGCTTAGTTTCTGGATGATAAGGATCATTTTCTTCATGAATATCGATAGCAAAAATTGTATAGTCACCATTATCGATAAAGTCCTTAGTGATCTTTACAATAGAATCATGTATATCTTGAGCAGGCTTTCCAGCTGTTAATTTGCCATCTTCTGCAACAAAGTCATAGGTATAATCAATATTGAGTAAAGCTTTCATTATCATAATCCCCTTTATAAAAAAGACAATGGTTAGCCCATTGTCTTTTTAAATCTTATTTTTTATTAACAGATGCATCGAAGATTGAATCGATTGCTTCAGCAAGTTTATTATCAAACTCTTCGTCTGATTGATCCGCTCTTAAGTCTGATGACAACGCTCTTGAGAAGCTAGCAATAATGCCTTCATTTTCTTTTAATAGTGCATTTGCTTCGTCTCTTGTGTAACCACCAGATAGAGCAACAACACGAATGACATTAGGGTGCTCAACAAGCTCTTTGAACTGGTTAGCTACAGTAGGAATTGTAAGTTTAAGCATAACAAGCTCATCTTCAGCTAGTGTATTTAACTGCTTTAAGATTTCTCTAGTCATGATCTCTTCAATTTCTTTTTTATCTTCAGCATGAATATTAACTTCAGGCTCAATAATAGGTACTAAACCTGCTGCAATAATTTGTTTTCCAATTTCAAACTGTTGTTCAATAACTGCCTTAATGCCTTCTTCATTTGCTGAAAGAATATTTGAACGCATTTTAGTACCAAAGATATGACGATTGTTTGCACGTGCAAGCAAATCATCAAGGTCTGGAATTGGCTTCATTAATTGAACACCATTTTCTTCATCAGCGAGACCTTTGTCTACTTTTAAGAATGGCACGATGCCTTTGTTTGCCAAGTAGTTTCCTGTGTACTCACCATCAACTCTACGGTCCATGGTCTGTTCGAACAGAATGGCACCGAGAACTTTATCAGAAGTAAATGAAGGTGAAGTCACGATGCGAGTACGCATATCGTGTACTAAGTCGAACATTTCATCTTCATTAGAGTACTGACTTTCATCCACGCCGTACGCTTTAAGCGCTTTTGGTGTACTACCACCAGATTGGTCTAACGCCGCAATAAAGCCGTGCCCTTGTTTTACTTTATCAAGTTGTTCTTGATTCATTAATAAACACTCCTTTAAAAGTTTTACACTCTTTTATAGTATCCTAAAAAAAGCGCTTAACTGCAAGGCGAAATCTTTAACTAAATGGAGATTTTGCGTTAGTCTGAGATTGTTGTTAATTATTTCATTATTAGGAGGTACTATTTATGGTGGAATTTGTAACTTTAGGACAATCTTCTGTTAAGGTTCATCCAATTGCGCTCGGCACAAATTTTGTTGGTGGACATAATATGTATCAAGATGTTGATGAAGAAAAAGGTAAGGGCACTGTAAGAGAAGCACTTGATGCTGGAGTCACAATGTTAGACACAGCCTATAGCTATGGTCCGAAACGATCAGAAGAATTAATCGGTGAAGTAATTAAAGAGTATCAAAGAGAAAGTGTAGTAATCGCTACAAAAGCGGCCCAAAACTATGATAGCAATGGCGATATGTTTTTAGACAATTCTCCAGAGTTTTTAAAACAAGCAGTGGATGAAGCACTAGTACGCTTAGACACGACTTACATCGATTTGTTTTATATTCACAAACCAGATGAGAGTACTCCAAAAGATCAAGCGGTTCAAGCACTACAGGATTTAAAAGAAAGTGGAAAGATTAAGGCAATAGGAGTATCTAACGTTTCCTTAGAACAGTTAAAAGAAGCAAATAAAGATGGTTATGTCGATGTGATTCAAAATGAATATAATTTACTGAACAGAGAAGCAGAAGATGAGCTCTTCCAATATTGTCAGGAACATAATATTACCTTTATTCCATTTTTCCCACTAGCAGCAGGAATTCTTGCTGGTAAGTATGATGAAAATACGAAATTTGATGATTTAAGACAAAACTTGCCATTCTATCAAGAAGATACTTTTAAAGAAAACTTAGCTAAGGTAGATAAGTTAAAATCTTTAGCTGACAAATACGACGAAGATGTTGCTCAAATTGTGCTTGCTTTTTATTTGACCAGACCTTCTCTTGATGTCATCATCCCTGGTGCCAAAAAAGGTGATCAAATTAAAGAAAACTTAAGAGCAACAGAAATAGAACTAGATCCAGAAGATGTAGAGTTTATAGATACGCTCTTCAAATAATTTAGTAATAATCTTAATATAAATAAGTGTGGGATTGATTCTTCAATATGAATCAATCCCACATCTATTTTAAGATTGTTTACTCTTTCTTTGATTGTTAAAAATGATGCCGATAATCATAAATGCAACAGTATAGAGAAGTAAAATAATGATAGATGGTATGACTTCAGACCAGCTAGTATTTGGTACTCGGTACAGTTCAGTGTAGTGATAGAGTGGAAGGAACTCTGCAATTTTTTGAGCTGTGTCCCCGAATAACTCTAAGGGAATGAATATCCCTGATAAAAATGCCATGCCAAGTGTAATTAAATTAGCTAGTCCATTCACCATAAAGCGATTGGTGGTTAAGGCGTTAATAGCAAATTGCATCGCTAAGGTAAATACTGTGATAAGAATCATGGCTAGAAAAATTCTCGTAAGTGGTACGTTTTCTAAATGACCATGGTAGAGCACAAGAATACCTGAGAACATGATCAAAACAGCAAGGAAGCTAACGATAAACTGACTTGTAAATACTTGGATTGCATTTGACGTTGATGATAAGGGTGACACAGTAATGCGTTTTTGAATTTCTGATTGGTTATATTCACTCATTAGGTTTCCAACGCTAAGCATTAAGAACAACATGAGCCAGTAGGCTGCGAAGTTAGAATAAGCAGCAACATTGTTGTAGTCCGCTTCATTACCGCTTGTTTCATCACTATTAATATCAACTTCAATTGTGTCAGTTAAGGCAGAGTCAAGTTTACTAATATCAAGGCTGCCTGAATCATTAATCTGAGCGTTAGCAAACATAAGAAATTTAGAGAGCTCTGTTTCCAGTTGAGTATTAGCTGCAGCTCTTTGATCACCAATTACTTCTACAGCAGGCTCTCCCGTGGCTAAATTTTCTTCAAAATTTTGGTCTAATATAATAGCACCATGAATTTCAGCTAAAAACACCGCTTCTTCAAGTTCTTTTCTGTTGAACTCATCAGTTGTCTCAACGTTATGTGTCTTCGCCAAGTAGTCGATTAGAGCATTACTTGCCTCTGACTGTGACTGATCGACAACTGTAACGTTTAATTCCTGTGTAGCAAATGAATCTGTATCAGAAAAACTACTAAACATTGCTGCGATAAAGAAAAAGGTCAAGGCAAGTGGGATTATAAACCATTTAAATTTCCAAAAGTGTAGGAGAATAATTTTAAAGACTATCATATTGTTTCCTCCTTAAAGCAACTAGCGTGATAATACAACTGACTAGTGTAATACCTATGAGGTAAAAAACTGCCGTCCAATAACCTTCAAAACTATCCATAAGATTTACCCGGTAAATAACATCCGTTACATGCGCAAGGGGGTTAAGTTCATTGATGATCGGTAGTTTTTGGTTTAAAACAGTTCTTAAACCTGGCCCCATCAGTCCACTTAAGAAAGCTAAACCGACAATAAAGACAACAGGAACGACAGATTTAACATTGATATTTATGTTAGGAATTAAGCCGATGATAAATCCGAGTCCAAGTCCCGCAATATTTCCAGCTAAGATGATGAGGAAAGTTGCCGGGAAGTTAGAGAATAAATCATCTTGATAAAAAATCATTAAAAATCCGATGACTAGTCCACAAGTTAAAAGACCAAGGAAGAGAGATGCTATACTACTTGCGATAATATAACTTGATTTCTTAAAAGGACTCGCTGAAAATCTAGAACCCATGAGAGACAAGTTAGGGCGCATTGAGGTAATGAGTTCCATGCTAGTAAAGATAGTGTAAAAAGAAATCATCGCAAGCGTAGAGTAATACATCACGACTTGTGGTGCGATATCCATATCAGTAGATTTAATGAAATTTGCGTCATAATTAAAACTTTCTGGTGAAATTCCGAGTAAACTCGTCTGGTGAATTTGATTGATGACAGACTCAAGTATAGAGGAATCAAAACCACTATTTTCAACGATCAAATTTCCATCGGAAGTCACAAAACCTACTATTTCTTCATTGGCCAAAGCGTTTTTTGCAGCGTCTTCTGTCATTTCTTCTGATTTAATAAAATCAATTTGGTCGAGAATCATACCGTATTCATAATTTTTATCCACTGCCACTTCTATATCAGATAGTGACTCATGACCAATGTTAGAAGTCGTTGCCATAAAGATTGCGATTAAAGCAATCGGATAAAATACGGTCCAAAATAAAAATCCAAAATCTTTAAAGTTAATCATCAGTAAATATTTGGTGAGACGAAGTAAGTTCATTAGTCTCTCAGCTCCTTACCTGTTAGCTCCAGGAAGATGTTACTTAAAGATGGTTGTTCAGAACGAATTTCTGAATATGACAAGGCATTTTTTTCAACAAATTCAATGAGCTTAGTCATATTATTACTGTGTTTATCAAATTGAATATTATAGCTATCTTTATTTCTGATGACTTGATTGACGTTTGGAATAGTATATAAATCTTGTGAGAGTGTGTCGTAATCTGTAATGAATTTTATGGTAATACTTTCAGTGGTAGAAATTGATTTTTGTAAGTCATCAAGTGTCCCACTGGCAATATTTCGACCATTATCCATAATGACGAAAGTATCACATAAATCTTCTGCCTCTTCTAAGTAGTGTGTCGTGTAGACAACTGTCGTGCCACTTTCTTTCATTTTCTTAACCCCATCTAAGATGAAGTTACGACTCTGGGCATCGACAGCAACTGTTGGTTCATCTAGAAAGAGAATATCTGGTTTATGCGCAATGCCACATGCGATGTTTAATCTTCTTTTTAGCCCACCTGACAGTTGTTTAGGAACATACTTTTTGTATTTGTCTAAACCAACAAAACTAATGGCTTCAGCGACTAGTTCTTCTCTTTCTTTTTTATCTTTAACGTAAAGTCCACAGAAAAAATCAACATTTTCAATGACAGTGAGTTTTTCAAAGATGGCAATTTCTTGGGGAACAATACCAATTCGACGTTTAATATCATTGTTATTTGGATTGACTGGCTCACCAAAAAGCTCAATATCTCCCTGATCAAACTTCAAGAGGGATAACATGCAGTTAATCGCTGTCGTTTTACCGCAACCATTTGGTCCGAGCAAACCGACAATTTCATTTTTTTTGGCGTGAAAAGAGAAGTGATCAAGTGCAATCACATCACCATACCGCTTCACTAACTTCTCAACTGAAATCATATTTACGCCTCCAGTACTATATTCGTTAAATTAAGTTTATAATATGACTAAAGAATCCGTTAGTGTCTGTCGTCATTAACTATAGTGACAAATGTCATATTGTGAGGTGAAATCATGCAAAGAGCGACTGAGAAGTTAATCATCTTTTTTATTCTTACTGTAAATTATTTATTGTCTGTCAGTGAGCCGTCTGTACTACTAACTTTATCCGCCTTTATTTTGACATTCATCCCAGATGTTTTAAAGAATAAATACGTGACAGTCCTATCAAACGTCTTGCTCTTATTCTTTTTGATGATAGATTTTAACTTTATTTACTTTTTACCTGCTACTGTCTATAGCTTATTTATTATAGTAGGCTTTCCTAGTCTTTTATTACTTTTACCAATCATCATTAGTCAAAAATGGATCTTAGTCCTCTTGAGTATTTTAATATTTTATCTGTTGAACTTATCTTTAAAATTATCTAAAGAGAAAGAGTTAAATAAAAACATGCGGGATAAACTAACCGAAGATAATATGAGATTAAGAGCTCAGAGAAATGTCCTTATGAAGACACATGAGAAAGACGTATATCTAGCAGGCTTAAACGAAAGAAATAGAATAGCGAGAGACATGCATGATGCCTTAGGGCATTCCCTCTCCTCTAGTATCTTACTGATAGAATCCTTACAATACGTTAAGGACGAAAGTAAACTTAGGGAGTCTCTATCAAGCTTACAAAACAGATTAAAGGAAGGCATGGACGATATTAGGCACAGCATCCACCATCTCTATGATACGTCGATTGATATAGAGGCGAGAATCGACAGCTTCCTTAGCGATATGACAGACTACCGTTACGAGTTTTTTTACGATGTAAATTTAGAACTAAAGCATGAGGAAAAGATTGATCTTTTATCTATTGTCAGAGAAGCACTAACCAATATAAGAAAACATTCAAATGCCAGTGAAATTACTGTAGTTATAAAAGAACATCCAAAGTATTTAACCTTAACTATTAAAGATAATGGCACCTTAAATCAAGAAGTAAAAAAAGGAATGGGTATTCAATCTATGACAGAGATTGTTCAGAAATACGGGGGTATTATGAATACTTTTTATGATAAAGGTTTTACTGTACATGCAATCTTTTATAAGGAGGGTCTAAAAGATGAAGATAGTCATAGTGGATGATGATCCAATTGTAGTATCAGCTTTGTCGACTATAGTTGAAAACTCTAATTATCAAGTTGTTGCTAGAGGATATGACGGCAAAGAGGCAGTAGAGCTCTATACAAAATATCAACCAGATTTACTCATGACAGATATAAGAATGTCTGGAATGTCAGGAATTGAAGCGGCTGAAACAATTCTTAAGAGTCATACAGATGCAAGGATACTTCTTATTACGACTTTTGAAGATGATGATTATATTCATCAAGCCCTTAGTTTAGGGTGTAAAGGCTACTTATTAAAAGATAACCTCTCTGGCATAATTCCAGCTATAGAAGCTGTGCTATCCGGAAGTATGGTGTTTGATAGTAAAATTGTAAAAAGTATGTCGACATCCTCTCAAGTAAATAAGATGGATGATTTGTCTGAACGTGAAAGAGATATTATAGAGCTTGTGGCAGAAGGATTGAACAATAAAGAAATTGCGAATCAGTTATACTTAAGTGAAGGCACAGTGAGGAATTATATTTCTCAAATGCTGACCAAATTAGATTTAAGAGACCGCACCCAGTTAGCAGTGTATTACTATAAACATTAATCAGTGCAGTTTTCATGACAATTTGAATGTTATTATCAGTTATAGATATGTATAATTATTGTTGTATATAAGTTAGATGAATGGAGAGAAAAGAATGCGAAACGTTATACTAGATTGTGATCCGGGGCATGATGATGCGGTTTCTATTATTATTGCAGCCTCAAAAAAGAGCGACTTAAATATTTTAGGCATTACGACAGTAGCTGGTAATGTTAGCGTCGATAAAAATACAATCAACGCTTTAAAGGTTGCAGAATTATTGAAACTCCAAGTGCCTGTTGTCGAAGGTTCAAGTAGACCTTTAGTTAAGCAGTCTGAGATTGCACCTGAAATTCATGGGGATACTGGTATGGATGGTCCTGAATTACCGGAACCGACAAAAGTGGTAGAAGAAGGTCACGCGGTGGACTTTATTATAGAACAAGTTAAAAAATCTAAAGAAAAAGTAACCTTAGTACCAACAGGCCCTTTAACTAACGTCGCTCTAGCCTTAATTAAAGCACCTGAAATTAAAGAGAACATCGATGAGATTGTCTTAATGGGCGGTGGAACTTTTGGTAACTGGACACCAGCAGCAGAGTTTAATATTTATGTTGATGCTGAAGCGGCAAGAGTCGTTTTTGAAAGTGGCATTCCGCTTACAATGTTTGGTTTAGACGTTACTCACCAAGTGATTGCTACACCGGATATTGTTGAACGTGTAGGAAAAATTGATAATGATATCGCACAGTTCGTTAAAGAACTACTCATCTTCTTTGGGCAAGCCTATAAAGATCACTTCGGTTTCAATGGTGGCCCGATTCACGATGCTTGTACCACTATGTATTTAATGAAGCCAGAACTCTTTGAATTCCAGCACTTAAATGTGAGTATAGAAACAAAGGGTGAATTTTCTTATGGTATGACTGTTGTAGATAAACTGAATACGACTGGTCTAAAAGCCAATACGAATTTTGCTTGGAATGTGGATCAAGAAGCGTTTTGGCAAGTTTTTGAAGATGTCTTAGAATCTTTTGGTGAGGAGTAAAATGATGACTAAGAAAAATGTGTGGATTGATTGTGACCCTGGCATCGACGATGCTATTGCTTTAGCAGCACTTGCAGCTAGTCAAGATCTTGTAAATATTCATGGTATTTCTACAGTAGCAGGTAATCAAACAATTGAAAGAGTGACGACTAACGCTCTAAAATTAGCGAGTTTCTTAAAGCTAAACGTACCTGTAGTCAAAGGGGCAGAAGGACCCTTAATTAGAGCTAAAGAAGATGCTGGGCACGTTCATGGAACAACTGGTTTAGGAAATACGGTCTTACCGGATACAGACAAGACAATCGTTGAAGGTAACACGCTTCAATTTGTTAGAGATAGTATTATGGACTTACCTGAAGGTGAGAGCATGACGCTTGTTCCTGTTGGTCCACTTACAAATATTGCTTTACTCTTAAAAGTGTTCCCCGAAGTTACTGAAAAAATTGATGAAATTGTCTTAATGGGTGGCGGTACCTTTGGTAATCGAACACCTACAGCAGAATTCAATATTTGGGGAGACCCTGAGGCTGCTAAAATCGTCTTTGATTCAGCTGTTCCAAAAGTAATGTGTGGCTTAGACGTGACACATAAATGTGGCTTAACGCGTCAACAAGTTGAAGATATATATAAGAGTGATCAAGACATTCAACACAAATTCGGAGATATGTTGAACTTCTATTTCGATTCACCTGCCTATATTAATTCAGAATTAGTTCACATCCACGATGCAGTCGCAGTATTATACGTAACAAACCCAGAAATATTTACAGGAATTAAGGTCAATGTAGATGTTGACTGTACAGATGATATTAATAGAGGAATGACAGTATGTGATTTAAGACATACTGCACCTGATATTAAACGTGATGTTCTGCTCTTAAATGATATTGAAGTCGATAAGTTTCAGGATATCTTGCTCGCTAAATTGAACAATCTTTAAATGATGGAGGATGACAATGACTAAGCCAAAAATAACGATAGTCGGCAGTCTGAACATGGACTTGGTAGTTACTGCAAAAAGACATCCAGAAATAGGGGAAACCTTAACGGGTCAAACATTTTCTACATTGTGTGGAGGTAAAGGTGCTAACCAGGCTGTGGCAGCGGCACGTCTCGGTTGTGATGTGACTTTTATCGGTAAAGTAGGAAATGATGCCTTTGGTGAAGAAATGATCGAAAACTTAAGAAATGAAGGCATCAACGTTGATCACATAGAAAAAGTAGATGATACGGAAAGTGGCATTGCGATGATAACGGTCAATCCAATGGATAATACTGTAATTATTGTTCCAGGGGCGAATGCTTTGATGACAAAGGATGTCTTAGATGCGCACAAGGATGCCATATTAAATAGTGATATTGTTGTGACTCAGCTAGAAATACCAATGGAAACAGTGGATTATCTCGCAACAATTTGTGGAGAAAACAAGATAGATTTAGTAGTTAATCCTGCACCCGCACAAAGATTAACAGACAACATCATAGAAAATAGTACATATATTACGCCGAATCAGATTGAGTTAACACAACTTGCTGATTTTCATCCAGGTGTATTAAACAACTATGCTCATAAATTTGTTGTGACTTCTGGTAGTAAGGGGTGTTACTACACAGTCGATGCTTATAAGGTGACAGTACCAACAAGAAAAGCAGATGTAGTCGATACTACAGGAGCTGGAGATTGCTTTAACGGTGCTTTTGTAAGCCATATTGCTAGAGGTCAATCTTTAGAAGATAGTTGTAACTTTGCTAACGTTGCAGCATCACTCAGCGTGGAAAAATTCGGTGCTCAAGCCGCCATGCCAACAATGGATGAGGTCATGGAGAAATTATCATCTTCTAAAAAATAAAAAAGCACTTCACTCTAGGGAAAACTTAAAGAGTGAAGTGCTTTTTTATGATCAATATTTCTATACAATTGGAGTAAACAATGCCGTTGGTATTAGAATAATCCAAGGTGCCATAACTAAGGTTGATATGATGGCAGACTTGGTAATCTGTTTATCTTCATCGATATATTTACCATAAATTTTTTGAGTTAATTTATATTGAGCAAAGATCAAAATAATAAATAAAATCAGAACAACAGCTGCGCTAAAGATGCTATTAAAAGGATTAGCGATGACGCCTTCATAGTAGGCTACAATCCAGTCTGGTGTCTGGTTACTAATTTCCTTCACTTCATCAAATGATGAAGGTGATGCTCTAAATAATGGATCGATGTAGAGTGATAAATAGAGTAGACCAGCTGCAAGTAAATGTGCGCCAATATCTGTTAACCAAATTTTCCAAGATGCTTTAACAGTGATTTCTTTACGTTGATACTTCTTGTCTAAAGGCAGATAGATTACGAACCAGTCAATTAGTAATTTTAAAGGTATAAAAATAAAAGCGATGGGTGTAATCAACCACATCAACCATATTGGTGTAATCATGTATTAGGACCTCTTTCTAAAAATTTTATCCTATTAATATTAACGATTGAAATTCATCTTGTAAAATAAAAAGAGATACTCTGTTAAAGAGTATCTAAAAATATGTCTATTATCTGAAGACAACTGACCATTCATTTCTACCTTCAAGCATTTTACGTGCGATTTCTTTAGCACCTTCTAAGCTATGGCTAGCTGCCCATCCACATTGTACTTCATTACAAGCTGGGACTTCTGTCGCTTCTAAGACGTCATTTAAAGTTTTCTCCATGACATTTTCTATGCCATCTTGGTCATTATCATTTAAAACTGATAGATAAAAACCTGTTTGACAGCCCATTGGACTTAAATCAACCACACGGTCGTGATGATTGCGAATATTTTCGGCCATTAAATGCTCGATAGAGTGCAGAGCTGGCATATCCATATGTTCTTTGTTCGGTTGGCAAAAACGAATATCATATTTGTAAATTACATCACCATGCTCACCTTCACTTGTGCTGGCAAGTCTAATGTATGGTGCAGCAACTTTAGTATGATCAAGATTGAAACTTTCAACATTCATCTTTTTCATGGTTTCACTCCTTATTAATACTTAAATTCATCATATTATAGTCTGGTGACAATTGGCAACTGTAGTTCTTAAATTGTATACTTTAATTAAGATAAGAGGGGCTGTATAGAATGGTTGCTAAAATTAGACTAGAAAATATTACTAAGCGTTATTCTAATAAAGAAGATGCCATACTGGAAAATATCAATCTTGAAATCAAGAGAGGAGAATTCTTTGTCCTAGTGGGTCCATCAGGGTCTGGCAAAACTACTTTACTTAGAATGATTGCAGGACTTGAAGATATTTCAATGGGTAGTATTTACATAGATGACCAAAGGATTAATGATCTTAAGGTCCAGGATCGGAATTTATCTATGGTCTTTCAAAATTATGCACTGTATCCGCATATGACGGTCAAAGACAATATATTATTTGGTTTAGAATCAAGGAAAACTGATAAAGAACATCAAGATAAAAGACTTAGAGAAGTAAGCCAAATGCTAGGGATAGAAAAGGTGTTAAAAAGAAAACCGAAACAATTATCTGGTGGACAACAACAAAGAGTTGCACTCGCTAGAGCTGCTGTCAGTCGGATGCCTGTTTGCTTGATGGATGAGCCATTATCAAACTTAGATATGCAGCTAAGAACCCATATGAGACGTGAAATTAAGAAATTACAGCAGGATTTAAAACTTACTATGATTTACGTCACTCATGATCAGACCGAAGCGATGACTATGGGAGATAGGATTTGTGTCATAAATGAAGGTAAGATTCAACAAGTAGATCGTCCAATAAATATCTATAATCATCCAAGCAATCAATTTACGGCGGAGTTTATCGGTATCCCTAAGATGAATATGGTAGAAGTTTCTGAGCTTGATTTAAATGTTAAACAAGCGACTTATGTAGGAATTCGGCCAGAACATGTCATAGAAGGTCATGATTACGAAGTGCAAGTAGACAGTGTTGAGCAGCTGGGCATGGATACTATGTTTTCATTTATGCTTGCAGATAAGGTCTGGTATGCTAAATGGCCAGGACAACACGAGATAAAAATAGGTGATGTTATCGGCATTAGTTTTAAAGATGATTCCCTTCATTTTTTTGATCAAGATGGATTAACAGTTAGTATTTAACCCTGATATAGTGTAAAAAAGCGGCTTAAAAATCTTGTATTTAAGATTTTTAAGCCGCTTTTTTTATTCTGGTTTAATTATGGATTTGAAATTAAAAATAGCATTCATGACAATCGCCGTTAAACTTCCCATTACGATACCTGAAGAGGTAATGACAGATAGGCTAGCTGGTAGAGATGAGAATATATCTGGAACGACAGTAACACCAAGTCCCATACCAACGGAAATCGCTACAATTAACATATTTTCTTGTCTTTGAAGGTTAATATGTGACAGCATTTTGATGCCTGCACTGATGACCATACCGAACATTGCGATCATTGCACCACCTATAACTGGTCCTGGGATTGCGAGTGTTGCTGCACCAATTTTAGGTACTAGACCAAGGATGACTAACATGATTCCTGCAATGTAGATAATCTTTAGTTTTCTAACGCCTGAGATTTGAATGAGTCCGACGTTTTGAGAAAAAGTAGTATAAGGAAAGGCATTAACTAAACCACCAAGAATTATTGCAAGTCCTTCTGCACGGTAACCTCTTTTTAAATCATGACCATCAATTTTTTTCTTAGTAATTTCACCGAGTGCAAAATATACACCTGTTGATTCGACTAAGCTCACAACAGCGACCAGTGTCATCGTTAAAATAGGCAGGATATGAAATTCAGGTTTACCAAAGTAAAAAACTTGTGGTAAATGAAGCCAGCTCGCTTCTTTAATAGGAGCAAAATCTACCATACCAAAGAAAGAGGCGAGAATTGTCCCACCGACAATTCCACATAAGATTGCAATTGCATTTAAAAATCCTTTAGCAAATTTTAGTATTAAAAGAATGATAATCAAGGTAGAAAAGCCAAGTAATAAGTTAACTGGTGCTCCGAAATCTTCAGCACCTTGGCCACCGGCTAAATCATTAAAAGCGACTGGCATTAAGGTGATACCAATGATAGTGACAACTGTACCAGTCACAACTGGCGGGAAAAACCGGATTAACTTACTAAAAATCGGCGCAATCAACACTACAATAAGACCAGAAATTAAGATTGAACCGTAGACAGATTGAATGCTGTAAGAATTGGCAATATTAATAATTGGACCGACTGCTGTAAATGTACAACCGAGTACAACAGGTAGTCCGATACCAGAAAATTTATTTTTCCATACTTGTAATATTGTCGCGACACCACACATCATAATATCAATGGCGATAAGATAGGTTAGTTGTGTCGGTGTTAAGCCAATCGCATTACCGACGATTAAAGGGACAATAACAGCTCCAGCATACATAGCGAGAACGTGTTGAAGTCCTAAAGAGAGGTCTTTTACGTTTGAAGTCTTTTCAGTCATTAGTTTTGATCCTCTTTAAAGACAATTTCACCAGCTGCAAGTGACTCAATACGTGCGAGTGATTCGACACGGTAATTTTTTTCTTCCAGCATGTCTCTTCCAGGCTGGAAAGACTTCTCAATCACAATACCGATGCCGATAACTTCAGCTTCCGCTTGATCAACTAGGCTGATTAAAGCATTGGCAGCTTCCCCATTTGCTAAAAAATCATCGATGATTAATACCTTGTCGTCTTGTGAAATAAATTGGTCAGACACACTGATTATATTTGTTTCTTGCTTTGTATAAGAATAAACTGGTGCAGTGTACAGTCTATCTGTATGAGTTAAAGACTTTCTTTTTCTAGCAAAGACCACTGGTATCTTAAAATTTAAAGCTGTCATAACAGAAGGCGCGATGCCAGAAGATTCAAGAGTCAATATTTTCGTTATATTTTGATCCTTAAACAAACGATAAAATTCTCGCCCAATCTCGACCATAAGTTCTGGATCGATTTGATGATTTAGAAACTTATCTACCTTTAATACTTTATCTGATAAGGCAGTACCTTCATTTAAGATTTTTTGTTTTAAAGCGTCCATGCTAGATTCTCCTTTGAAATAAGTCTATGTGAATGTATTAATATTAACAGAAATAACGAACTTATCAACGGTTTTTATAAAAAAAGTTCATATTTTATAGTTTAATATGAAATATCACAAAAAAATATTCGTATATTGACGATAATAGAAAGATTTCGAGCAAAATTGTATAATGTATTATATTACTTATGGAAATGAGGTAGACGAGGTGGAGATTTCTAAAGAAACGTTGATTCGTACCTCTGTACATGAAATGATACTGACTGGTGAACTGCAGTATGGGGACCGACTACCAAGTGAAAATCAATTAGCAGACAAGTACCAAGCTAAAAGAATCGATGCTAGAAATGCCTTAGTACAGTTAGAGAAAATGGGCATAGTGCACAGCATGCAAGGGGTTGGACGATTCGTTAACGAGCCATTACCAACGATTGATTTTACTGTTACTGGAGCGACAAGCTTTTCTCATAAGATGGAAGAACAAAACATTCCATATGAAAGCAAAATTATCTTTGCGGATTATGCTAATACTAAGGAACATGAAGATTATAGAGCATATTTAAACCTACAAGATGAAGATAAAATTTTTAAAGTTTCAAGACTTAGAATTGTTGATGGTTTACCTTGTGCGATTCATATTTCCTACATTAAAGAGAGTATTTTCCCAAAAATAAATGAAGAAAAGGATCAATTGACCTCGGTGTATTCTTATTTTGAAGCAAAAGGTTTTAATCACCTAGTTAGTAAAGAGAGAACTTTATCAGCTCAATTTGCGACTTTAGAAGAAATGGAGCAGTTGGATTGTAGCGAATTAGTGCCGCTTTTAGTGTTTGAAACAGGAACTTATGATAAGAAAGAGAATCAAGTCTTGGAAAAAGTTAAAATTTTATATAGAAGCGATCTGTTTAAACATCAGTTGTCAGATGAGAGATAGATAAAAGAGTCAGGATAATATCCTGGCTCTTTTTTTAATAATTATAAACATAAGCTTTACATTACTTTACTAAGTTTAAACTTTCCACACTTGGCAACAAGTTATGGTTAGTTCATAGGAGGGTGTGACATGGACAGAAAAGAATGGTCAGCACTTATAGCAAGGTATGGAAGACAAGAAGCTTTAGAATTTTATGAAAAAAATAAAGAGACATTAGATTTTGATGTAATCAGCGGTCCAGAGCTTGGATTAACGATGGTCAAGATGAGAGAGCACGCTCAAAATTCATTATTTTATATCGGTGAAGTATTAATCACAGAGACCAAAATTAGGAATCAAGAAGACGTTGGTGTCGGCTTAATCAAAGGTGAAGACTATGAATTTTCATTGAGTATGGCTTTCATTGATCTATGTTTTAAACTGAATGAATTTCAAAACGATTTAAACGTTTTATTAAATAAATTAAAAGAAACTGAAAAAGAGAGTGTCAAAGCACACACTAATAAAATCTTACAGACAAAAGTTAGCTTTGACATGATGAATGATTAGGAGGATTAGCTTGAATACAATTGTACATAAAACTCAAACTGTCTATCGTCAACTAATCAATGTGTCCAGCCGTCCTGGACATATCGAAACAGTGGAAGAAGAATTGAGTAACTATACAGATTTTTCAAAGGCAAATTTACTGACGTGTGTGACACTTTTTGATAATGAAATTACTTATATGACAACAAATGAAGTGATGGAAAAAGAAGTTAAAGTTTTAACAGGTGCAAGGAAAGCTCATGATCTTAGTACGACCGATTATATTATTTCTAAAAGAAGCGACTTAAAAGAAGAATTCTTCACACAAACAAAGCATGGTGTTTTAGCTTCACCAGAAAAATCAGTGACTATATTAATCGACTTAGACTCTCTAAATGAAGGTCAAACTTATCAGTTAACAGGTCCGGGGATTAAAGATACTCAGACAATTAACATAGACCTTGACCCAAGTTGGATAGAACTTAGAAATCAAGCTTGTCAGGAGTTTCCTCTAGGTTTAGATCTTATTTTAACCGATAAACACAACCAACTGATGATGATTCCTAGAACGACTAAAGTGGAGGTGAAGTAGATGGGTTACGTTGCAGTCAAAGGTGGCGCTAATGCCATAAATAACTCAGTACTCATGTACAAAAATAGGAGACTTGTTGATGGAGAAGATATTGAAGTTGAAAAAATTAAGACGAATATGCGTCCTCTCATTAATCAGGTCATGAGTGAAGCGAGTTTCTACGACAGAGACACAGCAGCCTTCGCAATTAAACAAGCTGAAGGCAATATGGAAGAAGCAGTGTTTCTAATGAGAGCGCATCGCTCAACTTTACCAAGACTGTATTACTCTACTATTACAGATACAAGAGAAATGTTTGTAGAAAGAAGAGTATCAGCAAGTTTTAAAGATATTCCAGGTGGACAAATTCTTGGCGCATCACCAGATTTTACGCACAGATTATTGGACGATGCTTTAAAAGAAGTAGCAGACGGACCGAGTCAAGAAATCGATTATAAAGAAATACCGTTTAACTACGACTTAAATAAATTACCTAAGGTGATTGACTACCTAGAAAAAGAAGGTCTCTTTATTAGAGAACCAGAAAATAATGATGAGCCTGATGACATTACTAAGAAAACGATAGAATTCCCGAGTACTCGTAGCCAAAGACTACAAGGTTTAACACGTGGACAAACAGGGGCTGTGACTTCACTAGGTTATGCAGAAATTCGTGGATATGGAATCGCATCTCACCCAAATATTGGGGAATGTCGTGTTGGTCAGCAACCGGTTTGTGTTGATTTTGAAGATGGTTACGGAGAATATTTCATCGGTGATTATGAAATGACTGAAATTGATGGTTTCATGCCTGACTTAGATGAAGACCAAGATGAAGATATGCACATCAAAATAGGATATGGCCTTGTCTTTGGACAGAATGAAACGAAAGCTATTGCTATGAGCGTTTTAGACTACAGCCTGGAACATCCTAAAAATGGTGTAGCAACTTCTGATGATGAGTTTGTCTTATATCACATCGATTCAGTAGAATCGACTGGCTTTATATCACACTTGAAACTTCCACACTATGTAACCTTCCAGTCTAAATTAGATCGTATGCGTCAAGGAAGGGAGAGTAAATAATGAGTCAAAACTTTGCATTTTTAGATGAACATTCTAAAAAAGAAATTAGAAGACAAACCTTAAAAGCAATTGCCATTCCTGGTTACCAGGTACCATTTGCTTCACGTGAACTTCCGATTGCACGAGGATGGGGAACAGGTGGTTTACAGCTGACTCTATCTTTAGTCGGTCAAGAAGATATCGTTAAAGTAATTGATCAGGGTTCAGACGAATCAGTGAATGCCGTAAATATTAGAAATCTCATCCAGAGTACTACTGGAGTAGAAGATACGATTCATACTAGTGAAGCGACCATTATTCAGTCGAGACATAGAATTCCGGAAGTGCCACTAAAACCTTTCCAGATCTTGGTCTTACAAGTACCAACTCCAGAACCTTTAAGATCAGTTGAACCGAGTGAAAGAAAAACAAAAATCCTTCATGGAGATAAAGAATACAGTGGTGCTTACATTAAACTTTTTGAACAAATTATGAGACATGGTCATATTACTGACGATGCTGATTATCCAGTTTTGGTAAATGGCAGATATGTGATGGCTCCGAGTCCAATTCCACGCTTTGACAACCCTAAGATGAACCACAACGATGGTCTAATCTTACTTGGGGCTGGGCGTGAGAAGAAAATTCATGCAGTACCACCGTATACAGATGTTGCCTCACTTGCTTTTGAAGATTATCCGTTTGAAGTTGAAGATTTCTCTGACAAGGTTTGTAGGGAATCTGGCTTAAGTGGTGTGTACATGGATGAACTGGTAGATGAAGAAACTGGTGAAACATATTACATGACTAACGATACAAGTTACATGCTTGAAAAAATGAACGAGGAGGAAGACCTACATGCAAATCACCGATGATGTGGTTTTATCAGTCAGAGAATTGTCCAAGCAGTTTGGAGAAGGTTGTAGTTACTGTTTAGATGAAAATGGAGAACTGCAAAAAAACATGTGCCCGAAGTGCCACACAGTCTATGCCACAAAAGATGTAACTTTTGACTTATATAAAGGTGAAATCTTAGGTGTTGTAGGTGAGAGTGGTAGTGGTAAAAGTACTTTGATGAAGATGTTGTACTTTGACGAAGATAAAACGACAGGCCAGTATGTTCTTCCAAAAGATCCTAAAAATGAGCACAATGTGTTTGAAGTGTCGAGTCAAAGAAAGAGACAAATTAGAAACGAACAGCTTGGAATGGTCTACCAAAACCCAATGCTCGGTTTAAAGATGGACTTTTCATCAGTGACAAATATTGCTGAGAAATTAATTGCGAGTGGTAACAGAAATGTTAAAGAGATGACAGATCGTGCTGATCATTTCTTAGAAAAAGTAAATATTCCTTTAAGAAGAAAGTATGAAGCCCCAAAAAACTTTTCAGGGGGAATGCAACAACGTGTTCAAATCGCCAAAGCATTGTCGAACTATCCACCAATTTTGCTCTTAGATGAAGTGACAACAGGACTTGATCTATCTGTTCAAGCAGACGTCTTAGAACTGATTAAAGAAATTCAAAGAGATATGGGTGTCAGCATGATCGTTGTGTCTCATGACTTAGCAATCATCCGTATGCTTTGTGACCGCACAATGGTGATGTTAGACGGAAAAGTTATTGAGCACGGTATTACGGACCAAATCCTAGAGGATCCACAACACGAATATACACAACAACTCGTTTACTCAATCTTATAAGAGGTGACATTTTGATTATTATAAACGGCAGAGTCATTACAGAAACGGATATTCTAACGAATCATGCGGTAGTCATTGAAGATGACATTATTAAAGAAATTATTCCAATGGAAGAAGCTTCTACAGAAGGACATAAAAGAGTAATAGATGCAGAGGATGGCTATGTTGTACCGGGCTTTATCGACATTCACTCTGACTATATAGAAGGCATCATCGCTCCAAGACCAACGACTGTAATGGACTTTAATATTGGAATTAAAGAGTCGGAACGCATATTAAGTTCACACGGAATTACGACCATGTTCCATTCACTATCTATATACAAAGAAGATTTATTTGGGCATAAGCCAGTAAGACAACCTGACAATGTTAACAAACTCATCCATGCGATTCATCGCACTCACAATGAAGAGCATCTAATCAGACATCGTATGCATGCGCGCTTTGAGCTCGATGCAATAGAGATGAAGGACAATATAATTGACCACATTAAAGAAGGTCGAATCCATCTATTAAGCTTTATGGATCATACACCTGGTCAAGGACAGTACAGAGATATTGAAAATTACCGTCATACGATGAAAGGCTATCAGGATATTTCTGATGATGAAATTGATAAACAAATCGATGATAAAAAACAAATGGAACGTTTATCAATCGATGAAATGAAGGACTTAGCAAACCTCGCACATCAATTCAACATTGGTGTAGCATCGCATGATGATGATACAACAGAAAAAATTGATTTCAATGAAACACTAGGAACAACGATTTCAGAATTTCCAATTAAGATGGATGTTGCAAAATATGCGGATAAAAAAGGACAGTATACCTTAGCCGGAGCACCAAACATCATGCTTGGTGGTTCTCACTCAGGAAACTTAAATGCTAAGGATGCAATTTTAGAAGATTGTATTTCTATTCTTTGTAGTGATTACTATCCACCAGCAATGCTACATTCTGTATTTAAACTTCATAGAGAAACGGATTATCCATTAGTAGAAGGATTTAAGTTGATTACTTTAAATCCTGCTAAGGCAGTCAAAATGGATCAGGAAATTGGCTCGATAGAAGTTGATAAAAAAGCAGATTTAAACGTCATTAGACTCTATGATGATTATCCTACTATAACTGAATGTGTGGTTAACGGTAAGATTGTCAGTCAATACAATTACAGAATAGATTAGGAGCTTATCTATGATTAAAATTGAAGATTTTAGTAAATCTTTTACCATTCATCATTTAAATCAAACGAGACAGGCAATATCAGGTGTGTCATTTGATGTAAAAAAAGGTGAATTTTTAGGTATTGTCGGTGAAAGTGGTTCAGGTAAATCGACCATTTTAAAAAGTATTTATGGTACTTACAAACCGACCACAGGAACAGTTGAATACGATTCAGAAGCATACGGTAAAGTAAATCTTCATGGTATATCGGACCGTGCCCTGATTCGCTTACGCACACAAGAGATCGGCTACGTATCACAATTTTTAAAAGTGATGCCAAGAACAACAACTCTAGAGTTAGTGATCAACTCTATGCTCGAAATGGGTGTGGATAAAGAAACAGCTGAAAAAGAAGCTGAAGAAGCACTTACGCACTTCGATATTCCAGAAGCATTGTGGCATAACTATCCCAATACTTTTTCGGGAGGTGAAAAATTAAGACTCAATATCGCATGTGCCATTGTAAAAAAACCGCGATTACTTCTCTTAGACGAACCGACTGCATCTTTAGATGAAAAATCTAAACTGAAAGTTCGTGAGACTATCTCTAAACTAATTGAGGGTGGCACGACACTAATTGGAATCTTCCACGACTTAGAGTTTATGGATGGGCTTTGTACGAAAGTTTACGACATGAATACAAAAACAATCGAGGAGCGTGCATTGTAATGACTAAAATAGATTTGCATGTACATAGTGACTTTTCCGATGGTAATGATAGTGTAAATAAAGTGTTAGATCTCGCTAAATCCCGTGACGTGACTATGTTAAGCTTCGTCGATCATGACACAAATTTGACATATAATGAAGCGTTACCATATGCGAAAAGCTTAGGAATTGACTTAATTCCAGGAATAGAAATCTCAGCATATGACTATAAAAGAAAGAGAAAAGTTCATATTTTAGCTTATCAGTACGATCTTGAGGCGACTAATATTAAAAAATTAACAGAACCTTTACTCAATAGACGACATCAACACTCTTTATCACAAATTGACAAGATTAGAGAATATGGCATCGATGTGGATATGGATAAAGTGATGGAAACCGTTGGTCCACTTGGTGTTGTTTACAAACAACACATCATGCATGCAATCTGTGATGAGCATTACACTGATCCGCGTTATACAACTAAATATCGTACCTTATTTAAAAATCAAGGACCTGCCAGTGGTGATATAGCTTACATCGATTGTCTGGATGCTTTAAAAGCCATTAGATTGGACAAAGGATTAGCTGTTATTGCACACCCTGGTCAATTAAACAGTTATGAGTTGATAGAAGAATATCATGAGTATATCGATGGAGTAGAAAAATATCATCCAGATCATAACCAAGAAGATTATGACAAAGTAGATGCTTTAGTGGATAAATATGATTTCTTTATCACAGGTGGCTCAGACTATCACGGTGATTTTGGAGCAACAGTCGAGATTGGTATAGATAGTGAATTGTTAAGAGAAACGGAGCATTATTTAGATAAGATAAACCTCTGTTAAATAGCTGTAAATCGCATTTACTTAAGTTGAGAAATATCATTTAATTAAGCATGTAAAAAAAATATCATAAAAGGAGTTTCAAAATGAAAAAGTTCCTCAATACAGTGCTAGGTCTATCTGTTGTTTTATCTTTAGCAGCATGCGGAAGTGAAGAAGATTCAACAGATGAGGCATCAGCAGCAAGTGAAGACTCAGATGACCCAATCAATTTAGTTTGGTACCCTAACGAGTCTGGAAATGAGTTAGCAGATGCACGTGATGAAATCGGTGCAATCATAGAAGAAGCAACTGGAAGAGAAGTAGAACATGAGTTGACAACTGACTATGCCATTGCAATTGAAAGTATTGTTAACGATAATGCAGATCTAGCATTTACAGGTGCTGAAGGATACATACAAGCCAAAGAACGTAACGATAATATTGTCCCAGTCGTTGTACCATCTGGCCCGTCAGGAACTGAAGAAGACGCGCTATACTACAGTTGGTTTGCGACAAAAGTAGAAAACATGGAACAGTATGAAACTGGCGATGGGGAGTACTCGATCGATGAGTTCCCTGGTAAAAACTTTTCATTTGTCTCAACATCATCAACTTCTGGATTTAGAGTACCAACTTCAACAATCGTTAATCACTTCTCTGAACAAGAAGAGTACGCTGACTTAACTGCAGAAGATTTAGCAGAAAGCGGAAAATTCTTTGAACAAGTGAGCTTCGGTAACACTCACCAAGGTTCAGCAGTTAACCTACTTAACGATACAGCAGATATCGCAGCCTTCTGTGATACTTGTGTTGAAAACTATGTGGAACTTGCTGAAGGTGAAGAAAACACACCTGGTGCGATTTACGAAGTATCAGAAGGTGCTGCAGATCCATTCGCTAACTTAGCTGGTGAACAGTTCGGTATTATCTCAGCAACACCAGTCTTAAATGCACCGTTCATTGCTAACGAAAGTACCTTAGGTGAAGATACAGTCAAAGAACTTCAAGATTTATTCTCATCTGATGGAGTTGCAAATAATGAAAAAATATTTGTACCAGAAGATGCAGAAGAAGGTGGACTGTTTGAGAAAACAGCCGATGAGCGTTTTGTAGTCGTTGAAGACGAGTGGTTCAACCCAATTAGAGAATTAAGTCAAGGCAACTAAGCGATAAAAAATATTTAACATAAGAGGGGATAGCCCCTCTTTTTAATTAGGAGGCAATCATCCATGGCGGTGGATAAGAAAGTAAAAGAAGTAAATAAAGTCGAAGAAAGAACGGACTTTAACAAAAAAGCAACGGACAATGTACTTATTTCATTCGATGAAGATATTGAAGTGACAGGGCAAGAGGTAGAAACTTTATCTAAAAAAGAAGTTAAACAAATGCCTGTCATCATGTCTATCGACAATTTATATAAAGAGTACTCAAAAGGGAAAAATGTCCTAAAGGATATTAGTTTTGATATTAAAAAAGGTGAATTACTGTCGATTATCGGACCATCCGGAGCTGGGAAATCTACACTTCTTAGATCTATCAACCGCATGATTGAGCCAACCTCTGGAACAATTACCTTTAATGATAAGGACATTACTAATGTTAAAGGTAAAGCATTACGTCAGATGAGAACAAACATTGGAATGATCTTCCAGCACTATAACCTTGTTGATCGTTTATCGGTGTTTGAAAATGTACTGCACGGTACTTTAGGATATAAAAACAGTTTACAGGGCATTTTCTCAATGTATACAGAGTCCGAAAAAGAAGAAGCTTTGGATATTATTACTGAATTAGGTATAGAAGACCATATCTATAAACGCTGTGACGAATTATCTGGTGGTCAAAAGCAAAGAGTCGGTATTGCAAGAGCTCTCATCCAAAAGCCAAAAATTATACTTTGTGATGAACCGATCGCTTCCCTAGATCCTTCATCTTCAAGAGTGATTATGGAACATTTAAGAAAGATATGTAATGAAAAAGGTATTACAGTCATCGTGAACCTTCACCAGGTAGACGTTGCTAAAAATTATTCAGATAGAATTGTCGGATTAAACACAGGGGAAGTCGTTTTTAATGGTCATCCGAGCGAAATAAATAAGGAAGTCATTCAAAATATTTACGGTACTGATTTTGATGACCTCATTATGGAGTAGGTGTAAATATGAGTAAAACAAGTACTTTAAAAGCAAGTGACATCAATATAATTCAAAAGAAAAACTTGATGTTGCTCTTAACAGTGGTCATCATTGTTGCGCTTACCATGCTTGCGAGCTACATTACAGACTATAATCACATCGATGGTTTAACTTCAATACCTGCGGCAATATCTTGGATGGCGAGCAACATGATTTTTTCTCAATCAACACTCGCTAATCTTAGCAATGTTTTAAGACTTCTATGGGAAACTATCTTAATTTCAATTGTCGCAACAACGACTGCTTCAGTGTTTGCAATTCTGTTTGCCTTGTTAGGTTCTAGCCTAACTTATATAAATAAGCCTTTTATGTATCTAGCTAAAATTATTGCTTCAATGTCACGTAACATTCCTGTTGTTGCCTGGGCTTTAATATTAGTCATTAGTTTTGGTACAAACTCTATGACAGGATTTTTAGCACTGTTCTTTGGTTCATTTGGTTTCTTGGTGAGAGCTTTTATAGAAACCATTGACGAAGGTAGTCGTGATTCAGTCGAAGCACTTAATGCAACTGGAGCAACTTACTGGCACACAATCTTTAAGGCGGTGTTGCCTGGTTCTATGCCACAGATGTTTTCTTGGATTCTCTTTATGATTGAGACAAATATTCGTAGTGCAACCTTAGTTGGTTTACTTACAGGAACTGGTATCGGTTATCTATTTGACCTCTACTACAAACAGTTAAACTACGAGATGGTCACTTTAATTACCTTAGCAATTGTTGTGGCAGTCCTAATTATTGAGGCATTTTCTAATCTAATTAGAAGGGAGATTTTATAATGAGTTCAACAGTCGAATACAAGTCAAATGGAACCATTAAAGTTTCTAAGCCCAATAGAGGACAAACGGTCTTAAGATGGTTACTCATAGGCTCATTTATTTTTACAATTGTCGGCTTTTTCTTAATGGATTACACAGGTTTGGATTTAACACGTGCCATTCCGATGACCATAGATAACTTGGGTCAGATGTTCTTATCACCAAGCTTGAATAATACGACATGGACCAATGCTCTATGGCAAGTTGGTGTCACTTTATCCTTAGGTTTCTTAGCGACAATTTTAGGTGCAGTTGTTTCTTTATTCTTAGCATTTGGAACAGCAGTGAACTTATCTAAACCTTGGTTAAGTAATACGATAAAAGGCTTTATAACAATCGTTCGTGCCGTTCCGACTGTACTATGGGTTCTGATTTTTGCTATTGCTGCAGGTTTAGGTGCAGTCGCAGCAGTAATAGGAATGATGTTCCACTCAATTGCTTATTTAGTAAAAGCGTATAGTGAAGCTTTTGAAGAAGTAGACGAAGGTAAGATTGAAGCACTGAGAGCTTCAGGTGCGAGTTATGGACATATCTTATTCCAAGTCATAGTGCCACAAACTAAAAGTTATTTGATATCTTGGACTTTCCTCCGATTTGAAATTAACTTTGGTGTTGCTGTTGCTATGGGAGCAGCAGCTGGAGCAGGTGGTATAGGTTATGAATTATTCATGGCTTCAGGATTCTACTACGATATGCAGGAAGTGGGAGCCATTACCTTGATTATTCTAGTTGTTGCAATTATTTTAGAACTCCTTGCAAACCGCTTGAAAGTATCAGCATAATATTATAAAAAAGATGCGCTTAACTCCGTGAGGATTAAGCACATCTTTTTTTATGTTTAAATCTTATAAGAAAAATATCACATGAATCAGAGTAGGTACGACAAAGCTTCCAATGAATGTCATGTAAAATAAATCTGGACGCTCATTTTCTTTAGCATTTTTGTAAGCAAGTGATCTAAAAATAATAGAAGCGATAAAAACAAAAATGATAAAAGCAAAGAATCCAGTCGTATAATAAATGAAATTAAAGTAAATAAGGGCAATGAACATAATTAAATAGAGCAGCAAGCCACTGACTACAGATATTATGTATTTAGTTTGAGTAGACATAACAACGACCTTCTTAAGTATTTTACTTTATGATAGCTTAAGCGTTTTCGATATGCAATTTTGACGGAATAAGGTTATAATTTCATGTAATATAGAGATGGGAGTGAAGGATATGTCATATGTAAAATATATCGAATCCAAAGATGGTACCCTCTTATACACCAAGGTTCAAACACAAGAAGAACCGGAACTTGCTAAAGGAACGATTGTTATTGTTCATGGTTTAGCAGAACACTTAGGACGTTATGATGACTTTGCAGGTACATTAATTCGTTCAGGTTTTAACGTCATTCGTTATGATCAACGTGGTCACGGACACTCATCAGGTGAGGAGACCTTTTATCTAAATCATGATGAAATGACAGATGATTTAGGAGCAATTATTTTATATGTTAGAAATCATTTTCAAGGACAAAAATTGTTCTTACTCGGCCATAGTATGGGTGGGCATATAGTCGCACTCTACGGCACAAAATACCCAGGTAAAATTGATGGCTATATCACTTCAGGTGGTTTAACACGTTATAATCATGAACTCTTTAGCGAAGTGCCACTTGGCCTTGATATTAGTGACTATGTGAAAAATGAGTTAGGAGATGGTGTTTGCTCGACAGAAATTGTACGTAAACACTATGTTGAAGATGCTTTAAATAAAAAACGTATTTCAATTGGCTTGATTAGAACAATTGAAAATGGTGTGGATTATTTAAAATTAGAAGCGAAAGACTTTAGAGACCCTGTCCTCATTTTACATGGAGAAGAAGACGGCTTAGTGTCGGTTAAAGACTCTGAGCAATTTTATGAAGAAATATCTTCAAATGATAAAGAATTAATTATATATCCAGATTTAATGCATGAAATTTTAAATGAGTTCTCTAAGAAAGATGAAATATTTGATAAAGTGATTTCTTGGATAGAAGCACATCGATAAGTGGAGGAAAGTTGACATGGAAGTAACTGATGCGATATTAACAAGGAGAAGCGTGAAGATTTTTAAAGATATAGAACCGGTGAAAAAAGAAGTGGTGGAAGAATTACTAGAAGCGGCAACTATGGCACCCAATCACCGTTTGACGGAACCTTGGAGATTCTTTGTTTTACAAGGTGATGGAAGGCTTCCGCTCTCTCGAGCAATGGGAGATTGGATTAAGGAAATTGAAGAAGATCCAAATAGTGACAAAGCTCAAAAACGCATGGAAAAAATGAAGCAAAAACCCCTGATTGCTCCAACTGTAATTGTTGTTGCGCTTAGTCATGATCCGAATGGTAAAGGTATCTACACAGAGGATGTGTCGGCGGTGTCAGCTGCAGTTCAAAATATTCTTTTAAGTGCACATAGTAAAGGCCTCGGTGCAATTTGGAAGAGTGGGGCAGTCTATAATTCAACACCTGTTAAAAAATTATTTAAACTTGGTGACAATGAAGAAGTCCTTGGAGTGGTCTTCATTGGTGAGTCTGATATGAAAAAGGAAATACCTTCTAGAAGGACTGGTTTTGAAGATAAAACAGTCTGGTTTACTGAGGATGAAGCCTAGATGAAGAAATTATCGATTTTATTTTTTTTATTAGGCACGATCTTATTTTTTAGTTTAGGACCAATCATTCCAAAAGATTATAATTTACTAGTCTATTTGATAATTTTCCTACTTTTTATTGCAGGAATATACTGTACAGTGAGTATAGATGACGATACTGAGTGAATTTTCTCAAATTTAATATGCGTATAAAAGTATAAAAAGGGTAATCTCTACATAGAGATTACTTTTTTTATAATTGAGGTGGAAATATGAGGAAATACATACTGGTGTTGACAATGTTTATAGTTGTTATACTGACTGCCTGCAGTAGCCCAGAAGATAAGTTCACATCAGAAGTGACTGATTTTAATGACAGTACTTTAGTAGACTTATCGGAAATTATAAATCAGCTCAATACCTATGAAGAAGAGTCCTCTAAGTTAGTAAGTGATGCTCTGACAGATGAGGATTTAGTGGCTTTTAAAGAGGAAGGTTCAGAACTTTACAAGCTGTTAGATAAACGTCAGGAAGAAGTTGATCAGCTTAGTGATGTGAGAGAACGTATTGATAAGCACAAAGAGAACATATCGAATATAGATATCAATGAAGCAGAAAGTATAAGTGAAAGTGATGTAAAAGGGCTCACAGATTCACTTAGCACTTTATCAGAGCAGACTAAAGGATTAGAAGACAATTACAATAATCTTTTAGAAAATGAACGGTCTTACTTTAAGTCTCTCGGTGAAGAAGATGCCGATTACACTCTCATGACTGAGGGCATGACAAAGATAAATGATGCTTATAGTAAAGTGCAAAGTAACTATCAAGATCTTAATAAACAACTGGGAAGTATGAGTGCCAACAAAGAGACAGAAAATGATAAGGCTGAGGCGGCTTCTAAAGAAGATAGTCTTTATCAAGTTGATCCAGAAACATCAGCCATTATTCCACTAGATCAAGAGACCGAAGAAAAAGTGGTGCTTTTAACGATTGATGACGCACCAGATGGGTACGCTCTAGAGATGGCACATACTTTAAAAGATTTGGATGCTCCTGCAATATTTTTTGTTAATGGTATGTTTTTAGAGTCAGAAGAAGGTAAAGCTGCCTTAAAAGAGATTCACGACTTAGGTTTTGCAATCGGTAATCATACTTATAATCATTTTAATCTTGATGAACTGACTCCAGAGGACGTGAAATTAGAAATTGTTGATACTTCTAGTTTGATTGAAGAAGTGATAGGAGAAAAACCAAAATTTTTCCGTGCGCCATTTGGAGTTAATAACGAGACTTCATTTGCTGTCGCTGAAGAACTTGGTATGACAGTGATGAACTGGACATATGGTTATGACTGGGAAGAAGAGTATCAAGATGCAGCTTCACTCAGTCAAATTATGACAGAAACAGAGATGCTTCAAAATGGAGCGAACTTATTAATGCACGATCGCATGTGGTCAAGTGAGGCTTTGAGTGACATTGTTACTGGTCTTAAGGATCAAGGATACGGTTTAGTTGATCCTGCAACAATCGAAGAGAATGCTGGGGTGAGTCAATGACAACTAAAAATTTTCTAATTTTAGTCGGTAGCATCCTCGTCGTTCTCTTCATCTTACTTGGTTTTGCTGTTAAGGCAGAGTTTGGTAGTGATGATGAAGTGGCGGAAGTAAGTGAAGAACAAGCACAAGAACAAAAAACAGAAGAAAAAGAAGAAACTGAAGAACAAGAAAAAAATACTGAAAAACAAGAAGAGAAAGCTAAAGAAAATGTCGCAACTATTAATCGACCTGAACTTAAACTAAGAGAAGGTAATCTCTATAATGCAGAAAATAATTCAGTGTTTGAATATCAATCTGGTGTAGACATTCCTTATCCTGATGATGGGGTGAAAGGTATTTATGTTACCGCGTTTTCAGCAGGTGGTGACCGTATGCAATCACTTATTGATCTTGTAAATAATACAGCTTTAAATTCTATGGTTATTGATGTAAAAGAAGATGTTGGTGATATCATGATGCCACTTGATAGTGAAAATGACACAGCGAAAAGCCACATGCAAGACTATATCGATGGTGAGAATCTCTTAAATCAAATGGAAGAAAATGAAATATATCCAATCGGTAGAATTGTAGTGTTTAAAGATACGAGACTAGCAAATGATCGACCAGATTTATCATTTTTAAATAGTGATGGTACTGTTTGGCAAAATGGCAATGGTGAGAGCTTTGTAAACCCATTCTTAAAAGAAGTTTGGGATTATAATATCGACATTGCTATAGAAGCGGCTAAGCTTGGCTTTAAGGAAATTCAGTTTGACTATGTTAGATTCCCAGAAGCATTTGAAACTATGTCAGGAGAATTAGAGTATGATCTTGGTGAGTATGATGCAGAAGGTGCTGATGAAGTACAAAATAGAGTTAATGCAGTGACAGATTTTGTATCATATGCAAAACAAAAATTAGAGCCATATGGGGTCGAAGTGTCAGTTGATGTATTTGGCTATGCAGCAACTCAAAGAGAGGCACCAGGTATTGGACAAAACTTCTCTCAAATATCTTCTAATGTGGATGTGATATCTTCTATGATTTATCCTTCACATTGGGGTGCTGGTGCTTTTGGCTATGATGCACCAGATTTAGAACCATACAATGTTATTAATGATTATATGGCAGTGGAAAATGAAGTATTAGGCGCACTTGAAGATCCACCTCAGTCAAGACCTTGGTTACAAGATTTTACTGCAAGTTATCTTGGGCCCGGTAATTACCTCGATTATGGAGCGAGTGAAGTTGAAGCACAGATTCAAGCTTTAAAAGATAATGGAGTAGAGGAATACTTACTCTGGGATTCTGGAAACACTTATTCTGAAGGTGTGAATTATTAAAAACCTTGAAAACCGCGTTTATCACTAGGGTAAACGCGGGTTTTTATTTATATTTCACAAACTTTTAAAAATTAGTTTCATTATTTTATAGATATAAATTTCATTCTTTTTTAAGTAAAATATAGTGAAATCAATAAACTGGTTACATTTTTCACTTTAGAAGATGAATTAATTGACATTTTAGTGTATAGTAAAATAGTTGTCAAAATTCAACCAGACAAAATTTCGACAGAATGGAGATGATAAGTTTGGAATCTGTGAATTCTTCTGAGAGAAATACTCAATCACAAGAAAGTGACCATTCCTTATCTAAAGTCCCATATGACGAAAGAAAAATGGGCTGGCTTAGTATAACGAATATTACATTTGGTATAGCCACAGCAATATTTTACTTTCAAATTGGTAGTGTAATGGCACTACAATTTGGTGCTATTAACGCTATGATATCAGCTGTATATGCAATTATTGTTGCGGGTATCATGGGAACAGTAATTGTTTACCTATCTGCACGTTCTGGTATGAACGTCAATTTGATGTCACGTGGAGGCGGTTTTGGTTACATAGGCGCTTCACTCACATCTTTAATATATGCTTCTAACTTTATTATGTACTGTGCCCTAGAGGGAATGATTTTAGTTTATGCAGTACACGAATTCTTTCCAGTTATCCCAATTTGGCTTTTAATTGTCGTTTTTGGCACACTTGTTATACCACTTAATTGGTTCGGTATTAAACAACTTGATAAATTACAAAAATGGTCATTGCCTATATTTTTCATATTCTTAATTACAGCCATAGTTGTATCATTCTTCACAACATCTAAATACGATGGTGCTTTTTGGACTTATATGCCTGAAGGTGTTCAAGTTGGGGGCACAGCTCTCTTATTATGTATTGGAATGCAGCATGGGATTATTGGCTTAACAGCTCTAATTGCTTCAGACTATGCACGTTTCTTGAAACCTGGCCATATCAAAGGCGGTTCACTAGCAATCGGCTTTATTCCACAAATCTTTTGTTACGGTGTAATGGGTGGACTTGGAATATGGTTTGGTGTGAGATTAAATGAACCAAATCCAGGGGTTTATATTGTACACCTCTTAGGTATTGGTGGTGCTTTATTTACTATGCTGACTCAAGTTCGTATCAACGTTACGAATATTTATAGTAGTTCATTATCACTATCGAACTTCTTTGAGAACGTATTTAAATTTACACCTGGACGTCGTTTCTGGGTGGTTGTTGCTGGAGTAACTGCAATGGTTCTAATGCTCGGTGGTATTGTCGATCATTTAGATACTGCATTAACTTTCCAAGGCGTATTTTTAATGGCTTGGGCAGCAATTTTAGTGACGGACTTTATCGCTGTAAAATTGTTGATGAAGATCGGTCCTGGTTACTATGAAGAACGTCAAGAATACCTCTATAAATGGAATCCAGTTGGCGTTGGTGCACTCTTGATTTCAAGCTTACTTGGAACAATCGCAGCACTTGGTTATATGGGTGACTTTTTAGCAAGTACAGCAGCCTTCTTCGCAGCAGCACTTGCAGCAGTTCTAACAATCATCATTGCTTACATTACTAAAGGTAAAAATTACTTAAATGCTGAAGTAAATGATATTGACCAAAGAGATATATTAGTTAAAAAATAAGAAAAAAGCATCCGTCTGGATGCTTTTTTTATTGTTCAAGTGGTGATAAGCCTTTTTTCTGTCTTCTTCTTTTTTCTGATTCATCGATAAGAATCGCGGCTGCTGAGTCACCAGTAATGTTCATAGTTGTGTAAGCCATATCTAATATACGGTAGATCGCTGCTATGGGTCCCATCAACTCAATAGGTAAGCCGAGTAAAGTTAAGAATGAAGCGCCGAGTACAATGCCACCACCTGGTATTCCAGGGGCTGCCATATTTATTAAGGTGGCAATAAAAATTAAGTAAACAATTTGACCGAAACCAAGTGAAATATCATAAAAGTCTGAGACAAAAACAGCAAGTAGACTAAATGATATTGCGCCACCAGCCATATTAATTGTCGTACCAAGTGGAACTACAAAGTTGGTAATCGCATCGCTGACTTTAAAATCTTGGTTTGTCACTTTAATTGTCGTCGGCATTGTCACAGCAGAACTTGTTGTGGCAAATGATACCAACCATACTTTGTAAATTCCTTTTAAGAAATCTACTGGCTTTAATCCTGTGTACAGCCAAACTGGAATTAACATAACAATGATAAAAGCAATAATACAAGCAACATAAGCAGTAACAATGTAAAGTCCTAGGGCAGAGAAGATGCCTGCTCCGTATTCAGCAACTGCGTATGCCATAAGTGAAATAATCCCAATTGGTGTAAGTTCCATAATGTAATTTAAAACTTTAAAAATTATTTTCGATAAGGAATTAATAAATGACTTAACGGGCTCAGCTTCCTTACCAACAGCGACAATTGCAATAGAGAAAATAACTGTAAAAATAATGGTTGCTAAAATATCGCCTTCAGTTAGAGCCATAAAGAGGTTATCAGGAATAATATTCATGAAAAAATCTTCAGCGTTTGGAGATGTTACTTCTCCGTCATAACCAGTGGCTTCAATATCAATGACTTTACCTGGTCTGACTAAGTATGAGATGAACAGACCAATGCCCGCTGTAAGTACAAACATTACAACAAAGACAAGGACGCTCTTAAAACCAATTCGACCTAAGTCTTTACCACTACCAATGTTAATAATTCCCGTAGAAACTGCGACAAAGATAATCGGTATAATCATCACTTTAATGATATTTAAATAAATATCACCAATAAATTTAATGTTTAGTGAGAACTCTGGTAAAAATATACCTAAAAGAATTCCGATAACGAAACCAATCGCAATCCGGGTAAATAGATGTTTACTACTTGTTAGAATTTGTTTCATTTTGGATGACTCCTTCGTATTCAGGTATCAACCCCTTATCATAGGAGCCTAAGATGTTAATATAAGACGTTTTATCTTCTAGAGCTTTTAGAGCAGCTTCAAAGTTCGAACGGTCTAGTCCATTTTCTATGTCGATAAAAAATCCATAAGAGAAAGGTTTATTTTGTATCGGTCGACTCATTAAGTAGACTAGGTTGATATTATAAGCTGTGAAAATATCTAAGATATGACTCAAGGACCCGCTACTATGAGTAGATTCAACATAGAGCGATGTTTTTTCACGTAATGTTTTTTCAGCTGATTTTTTTGTAAAAATTAAAAAACGTGTTGTGTTCAGCGGATTATCACTAATGTTTTCCCTAATGATATTCATGTCATACATCTGTGCTGCATGACTACCTGCAATGCTTGCAATTGTCTTATCGTCTGATTCTTTCACCATATGAACTGCACCTGCTGTATCACTAAATTCCTTGACCTCAATATGTGGATACTGGCTCAAGTAGGTATAGCATTGTTCAAGCGCCTCAGGATGTGAATATACTTCTGTGAGGTCATTTAGTTCAATTGGCTCTTTAGAAATTAAAGAATGATCAATTTTTATGTATATTTCTTCTACCGCTTTAACATCTAAGTATTTCATTAAATCTATAGTGCGGGTAATTGGACCACTAGTAGAATTCTCAACAGGTAAAGCGATGTAATCTACTTCATTATCTAAGAGAGCTTCGACTAAAAGCTTAAATGTCATGTAACCCTTTGTGCTATACGTCTTCTCCTTAGCGAATTTTTGACAAGCTAACGTACTATAACTTCCTTCAACACCTTGATAACCAATTTTCATTTTTAACACTCCTTAAATAATTAAAGCCGGTTGAATTCCTAGAGAATCCAACCGGCTGGGAGAACGATAAATATATTATATCCAGCCGATTAGATTCACTAATGGCTGTTTTTTTGCATTAAAAGCATCAGCCATTACAGATTAGGATGTGCCTATATCCGTAATGGTAAAGGATACAGGCCTATCTAAAACGGCTGAAAAAATACATGTTTAGTTGAGTTATATTTAATGGTTCTAGCATAATATCACTCTTCTCAATTTGTATGTTAATTATTCTAACAATTACGAATTATTTTGTCAATTTAAATTGTGGAGAATTGTGCATTGTGAAGTTCTTTATATACACCGTTGTCTTTTCTTAAAAGTTCTTCATGACTACCACTTTCTACAATACCATCTTTAGTGACAACCATAATGCGGTCCGCATTTTTGATAGTAGCAAGTCTGTGAGCGATAACCAAGCTTGTTCGTCCAACTGCAAGTCTATTAAGCGCTTCTTGAATATAAAGTTCAGTCGCTGTATCGAGGGCGCTTGTTGCTTCGTCTAAGACAAGAATAGGTGGGTTTTTTAAGAACATACGTGCAATAGCAATTCTTTGTTTTTGTCCACCTGATAACTTAACACCACGCTCGCCAACGATGGTATCTAAACCACGTGGATAAGAATCGACGAGTTCCTTTAGTTGAGCTTTAGCTAGCGCATCATACACTTCTTCATCACTTGCATCAGGTTTACCATAAGCAACATTTTCTCTTAAAGTACCAGCGAATAAGAAAACATCTTGTTGAACTGTTCCTATATTTTCTCTTAAGGATGATAGTGTTAGATCTCTAATATCTTTACCATCAATTTCTATCTTACCTTTGGTTACATCGTAGAATCTCGGTAAGAGTGCGCTCAGTGTTGTTTTACCAGCACCTGATGGACCGACAAAGGCAATTGTTTCACCAGCTTTTATGTTAAAAGAAATGTCAGTTAAAACATCCTTCTCATCATAAGCAAAGCTCACTTTATCGTAAGTAATATTACCTTTTACATTTTTTAGTTCAATTGCATTTTCCTTTTCTGTAATGTCAGCTTTTTCTGACATGGTATCTAAGAAATGTTTAAATCCTGCAATCCCATTAGGATAAAGTTCAATGACTGCATTAATCTTTTCTAACGGTTTAAAGAGAACGTTTGAAATTAAAATGAACGCTGCAAAATCACCGTAGCTTAATTCGCCAATAGTCACATAGTAGGCACCAGCAATGAGGATAAAGACAGTGACTAAACGCATCAACATGTAAGTAGATGAATTGTTAAAAGACATAATTTTATAAGCTTTTAACTTAGTTTGTCTAAAACGATCATTCAGTCTTTTAAACTCTTTAAACTCTGCATCTTCATTAGCGAAAGCTTGTACTAAGCGAATACCACCAATTTTATCTCCAATCATATGGTTAAAATCAGATACTCGTCCAAAAAGTTCCCTAAAAGCAACTGTCATCTTCTTGTTGAAGTAAATTGCAATAACTAGGATCAATGGAACGATGATAAAGGAAATAATAGCGAGTTCTGGATGTATGTAGTACATAATTCCAAAAGCCCCAAGTAAGGTCATGACAGCTATAAATAAATCTTCAGGACCGTGGTGAGCCATTTCCCCAATATTCATTAAATCGTTAGTTAAACGAGTCAGTAGTTTACCAGTTTTAGTATTGTCAAAGAAGCGGAAAGAAAGTCTTTGAATGTGACTATATAAATCATTTCTGATATCACGCTCTATGTTAGTTCCGAGCATATGACCCCAGTATGTAACGATAAACTGCATCAATGTATTAAATAGATAGACCAGTACTAGGCCGATTGAAGCAAGTATAATCCACTTCCAATTACCTGTAGGTAGAAGCTCATCTATGAAAAGACTCACAATAATGGGGAATGCGAGTTCTAGAAGACCGACGATTACTGCAGATAAAAAATCAACAGTAAATAGCACTTTATAAGGTGCGTAGTAAGAAAAGAAAGTCTTCAATTAAGTTCAACCCTTTCTAATTTAGTTAACATGTCTGATTATATCACTAATTATTCAATTAATAATCCGACCAAATCATTAACTTATACATATTATTGGTGTAAAATTGAAATACATTTATTTTTAAAAGTCTGAAAGATTTGGGGAACTGTTATGTCAAAAATTAAATTAGGAATTATTTATGGGGGCAAATCGACTGAACATGAGGTGTCTATACGTTCAGCTAGTAGTGTGTTTGATGCCCTTAGAAAAGATAAGTATGAACTGGAACTGATCTACATTACAAAAGACGGTCAATGGCTATTAGCTAATGATAAGAAAGAAGTAAAAATTATAGACCAAACTAAAGGACGAGAAATATTAGTCTCACCAGCAAGTGGTTTGACAGTAGATAACAAAGTCTTAGAAATCGACGCTGTACTACCTATTTTGCATGGTACTGCAGGAGAAGACGGCACTATCCAAGGACTCTTAGAATTAGCTAATATTCCGTTTGCGGGTTGTAGTGTTAGGAGTTCTGCAGTCTGCATGGATAAAGACATGACTAAACGTCTATTACAAGAGAATGGTATAGAAACAGCTGCAGGGATAATGGTTAATTACTTTGAACAAGATCAAGTGAATTATAAAGATGTAGAGACTAAATTAGGTTTACCAATGTTCATCAAACCGGTCAATCAAGGCTCATCTGTAGGGGTTTCTAAAGTCACCAACGAAAGTGAATTTTATCAAGCCTTAGAACTTGCCTTTAATTTTGATTCTAAAGTGATGATTGAAAAAGGAATAGACGGCAGAGAAATCGAAGTATCAGTCTTAGGAGATGAAGAGTTATTTGTCTCAGTGCCTGGAGAGATTGTTTCTAATACAGAATTTTATTCTTATGACTCCAAGTATTTAGACGATGACGGTGCTGTTTTGAATATTCCAGCAAACCTAGATGATGAGGTACAAAAAAGGATTCAAGATATTGCAAAAAAAACATTTAGAACATTAGATTGTGAAGGTATGGCGAGAGTAGATGTATTTTTAGAGCAGTCAGGTAAAATTATCGTTAACGAAGTCAATACTCTACCAGGATTCACTAGTATATCAATGTATCCTAAATTATTAGAAGTATCCGGAATTCCTTATGCAGATTTATTGGATCAACTCGTTACTTTAGCCTTAAAGCGAAAAGAAAGAGAGAACCGCTTGAAGACTGATCTATTATAAGAGGTGTTGTGCATGGAAATTCGTTTAGCTCGTCCAGAAGATGCTTTAGGAATCGCAAAAGTACAAGTCGAAAGTTGGAAAACAACCTATCAAGGTATTGTGCCAACATCTTATTTAGAAAGCCTTGATGTAAAAAAACGTCAAAAAATATGGCAACAAGCAGCTTCCAATCAACCGATGTATGTCGCTGAAATTGATAATCAGATTGTTGGCTTTGCTATAGGTGGCGAAAACAGAGATAAGGATACTTATCCTGACTATGACGGAGAACTATATGCTATTTATTCATATCAACACGTCCATGGGCAAGGGGTAGGGAGATTACTTTTTGAAGCTGTAGTGACAAACCTTGTAGATAGAGGCTATGAAAAAATGATTGTTGCAGTTTTAACGGATAATCCAACTGTTGGTTTTTATAAACATCTAGGGGGGCACCTTGTCGGTAAGGAAACGATTTCCATAGACGGTGTTGAACTTCCAGAGTCATTTTATGGTTATGATAATATTAGAAAATTTAAAGTGGAGGATTGAACATGAAAGAATCATTAATAGAAAGATTATCAAGATACGTTAAAATCGATACCCAATCGGATGTAGATAGTACTAGCGTACCATCTACTGATAAGCAATGGGATTTACTAAAAGAGTTAGAAGCAGAATTAAAAGCAATTGGTATGACTGATGTTGAGCTAGATGAAAAAGGATATTTATTTGCGAGTTTAGCTAAAAATACTGAAGGTCTTAAAACAATTGGATTTCTTGCTCACGTCGACACTGCAACGGATTTTACAGGGACAAATGTTTCTCCACAATTATTTGAATATCAAGGTGAAGACTTAGTTTTAAACGAAAGTTTAAATATTGTTTTATCAGATAAGCAATTTCCAAATTTAAAAAATTATCAGGGACATACGTTGATGACGGCAGATGGTACGACACTTTTAGGAGCGGACAACAAAGCAGGGGTCGCAGAAATAATGACGGCTATGGAATACCTAATCAAACATCCTGAAATTCAGCATGGGGATATTAGAGTGGCTTTTACACCAGATGAAGAAATTGGTCGTGGACCGCATCATTTTGATGTGGAGAAATTTAAGGCAGATTTTGCTTACACGGTTGACGGAGGACCACTTGGAGAGTTACAGTATGAAAGTTTTAATGCAGCAGGTGTTAGAGTAAAAGTTACAGGTAATAGTGTGCATCCTGGAACTGCTAAAAATAAGATGGTGAACGCAGTTCGAATTGCTGCAGAAATAGTCGCTAGCTTTGACAAACAAGATACACCTGAGCATACAGAGAACTATGAAGGCTTTAATCATGTCCTGAATTTAGAAGGGGACGTAGAGTTCGCGCAGTTCAATATGATTATTAGAGACTTCGATAAAGATAACTTCAAGATAAGAAAAGAACAAGTTACCAAAGTCGTGGAGAATTTTGTAGATCAATATCCAGAAGCAAAAATCGAATTAGAACTCAATGATCAGTATTACAATATGAAAGAAATAATTGAAAAAGATATGACTCCAGTAGAACTTGCAGAAAAAGCGATGAAAGCCTTAAATATAGAACCTGTGATTGAACCAATTCGTGGTGGAACAGATGGCTCTCAACTATCCTACAAAGGGCTGCCAACTCCTAACCTCTTTACAGGCGGGGAAAACTTCCATGGTAAATTTGAATTTGCTTCTATAGATGATATGGAAAAATCAACAAGAACGATTATTAAAATTATTGAATTAAGTGCAAACTAAAAAGCATTGAAGTCCATTTTAGGACTTCAATGCTTTTATTTTTCTTCAGGATCAAGTCTTTTAACGTTATCATCAATCGGTCTTGCCTTATCAATTGATTGGCCAATGACATCGTCGCTTGCTACTTGTTTTAAAAAGAGTGATGAAATCAGAGCGACACCTAAAAAGCCAGTACCCACTAGGAAGGCGAGGTTGATGCCCCCAAGTGTTGCATCATTAATCATTGCTTCAGTTGGATTATCCATCTGACTGACTTGAATATTTGTATAAGTCTGCATGACGGTGATTAATAGAGCAATACCGATTGAACCACTCACTTGGTTTAACATACTGTTTAAGGAAGAACCATGAGGTGTTAAGTGAGCTGGTAAAGCGTTCATACCATTTGTCATGACTGGAGTATTAACTAAAGTCATACCTAAAGAACGGACCATGTAAACGGTGAGTAGGTAAGTAAATGGTGTGTCAATTGTTAGTCTACTTAAGAAAAAGGTCGTTACAACTGCAATCGTCAGACCGAGAACAGCCATTATTTTAGGACCATAAATATCAAACAATTTACCTGAAACTGGACTCATGAAGCCCATGATTAAAGCACCGGGTAACATGAGTAAACCTGTATCTAAAGGATCTAAGCCTTGGATGTCTTGCATGAAGATAGGAATTAAAATCATTCCAGCAAATAGTGCCATATTAGCAGCACCAATAATGATAGAAGCAATTGTGTACATCGGATACTTATAGACTCTAAAATCAAGCATAGGATGTTCTAACTTCATTTGTCTCATTACATATAAAGTAATAGAGGCAATTCCTACTAATAATGGTATTAAGACAGTGGAATCAGCTAATCCTTTTTCTCCAGATGATGATAGACCAAACAGGACACCACCAAAACCGATAGTAGATAGGATTATTGAAATTAAATCAATATGTGCTTCTTTCGTTTGTTTGATCTCAGGAAGTTTCCAAAAACCAACTGCTAAAACAAGGATAAGGAATGGAATCATCATAAAGAATAGAACGTGCCAAGAAAAATTTTGAACGATAATACCAGATAAGGTTGGACCAATAGCTGGGGCGAAGAACATTACTAAACTGAAAAGACCCATGGCTGTACCGCGTTGTTTAGGTGGGAAGCTAGAGATCATAATGTTCATTAACAGTGGCATGAGCATAGCAGAACCAGAAGCTTGGATCATGCGGCCGACAATAAGCACTCCAAACATTGGTGAAAAACCAGAGACTGTCGTTCCGATTAAGAAGAGGAACATGGCGGCTAAAAATAGTGCACGTGCACTAAACTTCTGCATTAAATAAGCGGTGGTCGGTATGATAATACCAGAGACGAGCATATAAGCAGTGGAAACCCATTGCACGGCGGACGTAGAGACACCAAAATCATTTTTAATTGCAGGTAGTGCAACATTTAAAAATGTGTTGGATAGAAAAGAGATGAATGCACCAGATAGTAAGATAAATATCAAACGATAATCTGGCTTCTGCTGATTTGTTTCAGGCATAGATTTTCCTCCATTAACTTAAAAATCAATCTCTACATTATACTCTAATTTAAATAAAATTTCACTAAAAATTAACCGATTCTATTATCTATTTGTACATAAATAAAATAACCGAGAACTATACCTAATAAAACACTAATAGGTAGAGCGTAAGTTGAAGGGATAGAGGGTAAGAAAGTTTCAATTATCCAATGTAATCCAAAAACGGCGATTGTCATAAACAATAAAGACATTAATAAACGTGTCATAAAATACCTCCTTAAATGGTCTCATCTATGAATTTTAACAAATCTGGTAGTGGACATGTGAGTGAAATACCTTGATAATATATAGTAGTCAATTATTTAGGAGGAGAATGCTTGTTATGAAGACTAGTTTTCATGATTATGCTAAAGAATATACTGAGCATAGAAATGACATTCCTGATTTGTTCATAGAGGAATTAAAGAGTCGAGGCGTAGAATTAACAGGAGCTAAAGTGGCAGATATTGGAGCTGGACCAGGGTTTTTATCCAAAGTCTTAAGTGACCAAGGCGCTATTGTAGATGCAGTAGAACCTGAAGAAGAGTTTGTAAAATTAGCTCAGGAAGTGATAGGTAGTAATGACCGAATCAGTTATAGTCAGGGCTCTGCAGAAAAAACAGGGCTAGCATCTGATACTTACGATATTGTATTTGTAATGAGATCTTGGCATTGGTTTGATAGTGATGAGGCGACTAAAGAACTTAGTAGAATATTAAAACCAGGTGGACTTCTCATCGTTGCAGATATTGGATTTAGAGTCGCAAGTAAGATGATGAAAGACTCAATGAAAATTATTCAAAAGCATTCTAAACACGAGGAACTTCATCCAGCAGGTTCAAAAGACGATTCTGTTCAGTTGATTAATGGTTTTCCAGTTGAATGGTTCAGTGATTGGAGACATGAAAAGCTTATCTTAAAAGAATTCTTTAACAAAGAATATAAGGTGAAATTTACAGATCAAGAATGGATTGCTCGTTTAGGTACCTCATCTTGGCTAGTCAGATTTAAAAAGAAAAGAAAAGATAAAGCATTAGAAGAAGTGGCTGAACTTCTAGGTGAAATAGATGAAACTAAAAAACATAAAGTACCTCATGTGCTTAATGTAGCTATCATGAAAAGTGTAAAGAAATAAGAGAAGGAGTGAATTATTTCACTTCTTCTTTTTTTATTTACACTAATATGAAAGCGCTACACAAAAATGAAAATGTATGAAAACGATAACATCCAGTATTAATATTCAAAAATGAGCATACTTAGCAAGTAGGTAGCAAGGTAGTGAAATAATAATTTACTTTATTGTTCGTGAAATTGAATTAACTAACAATTGTTAATATATTTACTTTGAGCAATACGTCACATAATCTTTGAAAAACCTTGGTATACATGGTATTATTTAGTTACACAAAGAGGTACAGAAAAATACTCTAATGAAATTTATAATGAAAAGGAGGAAACAAATAGTGATTACTACTGACAGATTTTCAGCTGAAGTTCGCCTACAAGAGTACAAAGAAGTTGCGTATAATAATTCAATTTTAGCAATCAATAAATCAGAGAAGAAACATAAACGTCCATTCTTAAACAAATTGATTAGTGCACTTACTTTCTAAAAAATTATAAATATATAAATTATGCCATTCCTGAAGAGAGAGGAATGGCTTTTTTTATTTTTAACTTAAATTCAACTGCCAGTACACCCCGAACTTATCTTGGATCCACGCATATCTCTTACTTATTTCATAATCATCTAAAGGAACATGAATGACTCCCTTTCTCTTCAACTTTCTATAGAGCATTTCAATCTCATTTAAATCATCGCATTCAATATAGATGGATGTTTCTGGACTGTTTTGAGACGGTTCAGGTAATTCTGAATCCCCAATAATTAAGTGTAAGTTACTCATACGAATGACAGCTTGTTGAATCTTGTTTGATGAGTCGTAGTTCGTCATCTGTAAAATATCGAAATCTAGAAATATTTCCTTGTAGTATTCTAGAGCGTCAAAGGCATCACCATTAAATATTAAATAGGGCATAGCTGCTTTCAAAAAAATTCTCCTTTACATCTGATATAGTATTGTTTACAATTTTGTTTAAACAGACTATAACAGGTTGTTTCTGTTTACCTTTTAATTATAGCAGTTAATAGTTTAATTTTACGGGGGAGAATTATGATTCAGCTGAGTGGGGTGACTAAGGAATTTTCTAGTGAGCATGGGAAAGTATTGGCTTTAGACGATGTTTCATTAGAAATAAAAAGAAATGAGAAGTTTGGCATTATTGGCGAAAGTGGCTCTGGGAAATCCACCTTATTACGGTTAATTAATGGTTTAGAAACAGTGGATACAGGCACTGTAACAGTAGCGAACAAAGATGTAACAGCACTTAAAGGAAAAGCTATGAGAGAGTTCAGAAAAAATATTAGCATGATTTTTCAACAGTTCAATTTGTTAAATAATATTACTGTCGAAGAGAACATACTATTGCCTTTGAAATTACATCGCTATGAATCACCACTCGATATTGAGGAAGTGCTAAGCTTTACCGGTTTAAGTCAAAAAAGACAGTCTTATCCAAGAGAATTATCAGGTGGTCAAAAACAAAGAGTGGGTATTGCAAGAGCATTAATCACCAATCCTGATATTTTACTCTGCGATGAACCAACGAGTGCTTTAGATGAACGAACAACGGACGAGATTGTAGAAGTGTTAAAGAATGCGCACGAAGTGTACGGCATGACGATAGTAATTGTGACTCATGAGTTAGAAGTCATTAAAAAATTAGCTGACAGAACTTTGGTTTTAGAAGCTGGAAAAGTAATGAATACTATAAAAGTGAAAAAGCAAGAGTCTGTCGTTTCAAAATTATCCTACTATGATCGAATTAAAGAGGTGTTTGAAACATGATTGATGGTTTTATCGTATACATAGACAATGTTGTTTCTTACTTACCTAAATTCATAGATAGCATAAATGAAACAGGTATAATGATGGCTTTTGCCATGGTGGCAGCAATCATACTTGGCTTACCTGTTGGGACGCTTCTGTTTTTGACAGATAAAGGACAAGAATTAGAAAATAAATACTTATATTTTATAACGAATGCACTGGTTAATATTATCCGTTCGTTTCCATTTTTATTACTCGTTATTGCTATGCAACCATTGATCAGAGAAATATATGGAAGAGCAACGGGGGATCCGATAGCCGCCTCATTTCCACTAATGGTCATTGCTATCGCCTTGTACTCCAGATTCGTCCAGCAATCTCTACTCGATGTTCCAAAAGGTGTAATAGAGACTGCTAAAGCGATGGGAGCATCTATCCCACAGTTAGTATTTAAATTCTTATTTGTTGAAGCGAGAAGTTCTTTAATTATTGGTTTTACTACAGCTTTTGTCAGTTTCATTTCCTACTCGACAATTATGGGAGTTGTCGGTGGAGGCGGTATTGGGGATTTCGCCATCCGCTATGGCTATCAACGCTATGAAACTGACATTATGTACACAGCTATAGTCATTATTATTATTTTTGTACAAGTTGCTCAGTGGTTTGGTTTTAAACTTGCTAAAAAATTAGATAAAAGATAGGGGATAACATGAAAAAGTGGTTTGTTTTAGCTAGCTTATTTTTACTTAGTGCATGTAGCAATTCTGGAGAAAGTTCAACTGAAGATACACATATAGTGGTCGCTGCACAGACACCGCCTATGACTGATATTGTTGAGTTGGCTGATGAAGTAATTGAAGAACCTTACACAGTAGAACTGATGGAGGTTACTGATAACATTCAATATAATGAAGCGGTCTTTAATGATGAAGCTGATGCTAACTTTGCTCAGCATGAACCATTTATGGAACAGTTTAATAAGGAAAATGATGCCGATTTAGTCGCGATGTCTGAAATTTATAATGCAATCGTAGGTTTCTACTCACCAATTTATGATGATATTGATCAAGTACAAGATGGTGATGAAGTGGCGATTCCAAGTGATCCAACGAACGAAGCGAGAGCGCTGATGATACTAGACGATCATGATTTAATCAGTTTAAAAGAAGGTGTGACCTTTGAAGCAACAGTTGATGATATCGTAGATAATCCTAAGAATTTAGAGTTTACTCATGTTGATTTACTGAACTTAAGTGCGTCATATGAAGATGAGATTCCCTTAGTCTTTAACTATCCTACTTACATTGAACCGCTCGGTTTAACGCCGAAAGATGCAGTGCTTTTAGAGGATGAGGATGACAGTACTTTTGCACTTCGACTTGTTACGCGTTCTGAAAATGTCGACACAGAGAAAATGAAAGCTTTAAATAAGGCGTTTACTTCAGAAGAAGTCTATGAATATTTAAGTGATTTAAAAGATAAAGCACACTTAGAACCTGCTTTTGAGGTAGGTGATACAGAGTGAAGAAAATAATATTTGTCGCACTATCAGCTGTACTTTTCTTAAGTGCATGTAATGATGAAAAAACTTCTACTAATGAAGAAGATACGCATATCATTATCGCTTCTCAGTCAGAACCTTTAACAGATATGGTAGAAGCTGCTGCTGAAGTCATTGAAGAACCGTACACAATGGAACTTTTAGAAGTGAACGATAATATTCAATATAATGAAGCGACTTTTAATGATGAAGTTGATGGGAGTTTAGCTCAGCATGAATTATATATGGAAGGCTTTAATGAAGAAGCGGGTGCGGATCTCGTCGCTATACAACCTGCTTATATTTCCAATGTAGGCTTCTATTCACCAGTCTATGACTCTATCGATGAAGTTGAAGACGGTGCCGAAGTTGCTATTCCGAGTGATCCACCTAATGAAGCGCGTGCTTTACACATATTAAATGGAGCCGGACTAATTACTTTAGAGGATGGTATTGGTATTGAAGCAAGTGTGGATGATATTGTAGAAAACCCTCATAATTTAAGCTTTACACATGTTGATCTTTTCAACTTAACAGCAGCCTATGAAGACGGTGTGGAGTTAGTATTTGAGCATCCGAATTTTATCGAAAAAGTTGGTCTTTATCCTAAAGACGCAGTCTTATTAGAAGATAAAGACGAGAAACGATTTGCCTTCCAGTTGGTCACCAGAGAAGGGAAGGCAAATAGCAAAAAAATGCAGGCAGCTAAAAAAGCCCTAACATCACAAGAAGTATATGATGTGTTGATGGAAGAAAGTGAGCATGACCAGTTCACTCCGGCTTTTGAGCCTGGAGAATGATTGTGACACCTGACAACCTCCCTTGTCAGGTGTTTTTTTATACTTAAAAGAGTAAATCCACACATTGGAAACGTGTTCATATTGCATGTAGTTTGAATTATCGTATAATTCAAACAATACGATACATTTTTGGGAGGTTACAATATGATTGAACAACCGATTATTGCAACGGTCTTCTTATTTGCATTGATTGCGCTCGGGGAAGTCATTTCGATTTATTCTAGAGCCCGTATTCCAATGTTGATGACCGCTATGATAGGATTTTTAGTTTTAACTTGGACAGGTGTGTTTCCAGAAAACATTTTGGAACTTTCAACTTTACCTGCTTTAGGTGCAATCTTAATTGGACCACTTATTATACATATGGGGACTTTGATGCCCTTAAGCACCTTAAAAAAACAGTGGCGAGCTGTGGTAATCTCTATAAGTGGTTTGCTAGGTGCTTTAATACTTGTCTTAACAATAGTCCCTCTGGTTTTTGATTTTGAAACAGCAGCTTCAGGAGTTGGGCCAATCTCAGGTGGAGTCGTTGCACTTTTAATTACGACTGAGAAATTAACAGAGCTCGGTTTAACAGCAATTATTGTCGTACCTGTATTAATTGCTGCTTTCCAAACACCTATTGGAATGCCGTTAATTTCTTTCTTCTTAAAACGATATGCACAATATTTCGTTAAAAACACTACTGCAAGTGTTGAAGATAAAGAGGCTTTTGAAGCAGATGAAAAACCAGTTCGATTTTCTTTATTGAAGAACAACATTATTCTATTATTTACAGTCTTTGTTCTTGCTGCCATTGCAACAGTACTTAGTGAATGGACTGGAGTACACTACACTCTATACTGTCTCTTATTTGGTATCTTAATGCTTAATAGCAGACTGTTCCCACAAGGTGTACTTGAAAAGTCGAATTCATTTAGCTTTATGATGGTCGCTTTAATCTTTGTTATCATTGGAACTATGGGAGGCATTACGCCAGGAGATGTCTTAAACAATATACCAGCAGTTTTATTGATCTTAGTTACTGGCGTTGGCGGTCTTGCCTTGGGTGGCTTTATCGCATCAAAAGCAGTCGGTTGGCATCCATTTAAAGGTATGCCAGTAGCGCTTACTGCCTTAGTTGGTTTTCCAGGAGATTACTTAATTTGTGAGGAAGTATCTAGAAGTACAACAGACAATCCAGTCGACCAATCGAGAGTATTTTCTGAGTTGGTAACGCCGATGTTAATCGGTGGTTTTGTTACTGTTACTGTTGCTTCAGTAGTTATTGCTTCGGTCGTTATGGGAATGTTATAAAAAGGAGAATTTTATATGAGTAAAATTGTTATTAAAAATGTTAATCTAATTGATGGTTCAGGTGAAGATGTTCAAAAAAATGTGAGTGTCGTTATAGAAGATGGTAAGTTTACTAAAATTGCAAGTGATGCGGATGTATCAAGCGGAGAAGTTATCGATGGTCAAGGCAAATACATGTTACCAGGAATGATTGATACGCATGTGCATTTATCTACTGAGTTTAAACCTCTTGCAGAACGTGTAGCAACACCATTTTCGTATAACTTTTACGAAGCAATTCGCTATGCAGAACGCACAATAGATGCAGGTGTCACAACAGTTAGAGATGCACTAGGAAGCTCTTTAGGCTTTAAACAAGCAATCAATGATGGCCTTGTTCGTGGACCTAGAATGCAAGTATCTATAAACGGATTATCAATCACTGGTGGTCATGGAGATGGACTGAATTACTCAGGGATTGATTTAGGCATTGTTCACCCTTATGAAGGTATGCCAGATGCTATTGCTGACGGTGTTGAAGAAGTGCGTAAGAAAACACGTGAAATGTTACGTGCAGGTGCTGATGTGATTAAAGTAATGGCAACAGGCGGTGTTTCTAGCCCAACAGATCATCCGAAATTCACTCAATATTCATTAGAAGAATTAAAGGTCATCGTTGAAGAAGCACAGTTTAGAAATGGTGTTAAGGTCATGGCCCATGCTCAAGGTTTAGAGGGTATAAAAAATTGTGTTGAAGCGGGAATTCATTCCATTGAACACGGTATCTATTTAGACGATGAAGTCATTGAAAAGATGAAGGAAAAAGGGACATATTTAGTACCGACTTTACTCGCGCCTGTATCAGTAATTGAGTTTGCAGATGAACTTGGTATTTCTGAAGTTGGCCTTAAAAAATCTAAAGAGGTCATGGACGCTCACAAAGAAAGTTTCAAAAAAGCATACGATGCAGGTGTTAAAATTGCAATGGGTACCGATGCTGGTGTCTTCAAGCATGGAACTAACTTAAGAGAGCTTGAACTGATGGTTGATGCAGGAGCGACACCAATGGATGCAATTGTTATTTCGACAAAAAATGCAGCAGAGTGTATGGAAATTGAAAATCTTGGTCTTGTTAAAGAAGGATATCTTGCAGACTTTATTTTAGTAGATGGTAATCCACTCGATGATATCGGGCTTTTAAAAGATAATGACCGTATTAAAGTAGTTGCTAAAGACGGTAAAGTACTTAAAAGTATTGAATAAACATTCAAGCCACCATTATGGTGGCTTTTTACTTGCATTGAAAAGTCTTTAAACTTGCTATAACATAGATAAAGTACAGTAGTCAAAAGGGGGAGAATGCATGAAAGTCAGAAGAATTTTGAAAAATACTCAATTTGAAAAGATTAAGCTATCCTTAAATTCTCAGTTTACAGTTCAAACTTTAATCAACGTCTTGACGATTATCGTCGGTTCATTTTTGTTTGCGATTGGTGTAAACAGTTTTATGATTGCCGGTAATCTAGGTGAAGGTGGCTTTATTGGTATTTCAATTATTCTATTTTATGCATTTGGACTTCCAACTGCACTCACCAACTTAATTTTAAACTTTATTATTCTCATTGTCGGTTTTAAGTTTTTAGGTAAACGGGCAATGTACTATACTATCTTTACTATTCCAATGACTTCACTTGCACTTTGGGTGACAGAAACTTGGCAAATACAAACTGATGAAATACTGATTAATACGGTCTTTGGTGGACTATTTATAGGTACGGGAATCGGTTTGATTATTAGGGTAGGTTCAACAACAGCAGGAACGACCATTCTTGCAAAGATGGCTAACAAGTTTTTGGACGTCAATGTTTCTTACGCACTCTTGTTCTTTGACTTAATTGTTATTACCATAGGTTTATCTGTAATGAGCTTAGAACAAGTACTACTAACAGTAATTGCTTTATATATCGCAACCAAAGTAATGGATTTTATTATAGAAGGTATGAATCCCAAAAAGGCAGTTACAATTATTTCTCAAGAGCCCGATTTATTAGCGAACTTAATCAATACTAAAATAAATCGAGGGGTGACCATGTTAGATGGTCGAGGATACTATTCTAAAGAAGACAAAGATGTCTTATTTGTAGTGATAAATAAATCACAACTCAATAGATTGAAACGCTTGATCAAGGCGAATGATGATCAGGCATTCGTTGTAGTTCACGACGTGAACAGTGTACTCGGTAATTACTTAATATAAGACAAAAAGCGCGCACTTCTTAATAAGAGGTGCGCGTTTTTTAATAGGTAAATTTTCGGTCCAATAAGTAAACAATGACACCATCGTTGTCTGCAAGAATTTTAAAACCTTTATATTGTAACCAAGTTTTAGAAAAATTTGTACGGTAGTAATCATGAGAGACAACATAAATCTTATTCACATTACTAGTAGCATCTAGATAGGCATCTAATAGTTTGGAACCAAAACCTTGGTGAGGCATATTCGCTTTCATCACAATTTCTGATATGTACTGCGTGTTACAACCATCACCATTAGAGCGAATAAGGCCGCAAATTTCGTCGTCTTGACGTAGGGTAATTAGGTAGTCCGAAGCTAAGATATTTTCAAGTAATAAATCATAATCGTGATAAAGTTTTTCATCGCCGGAAGCATACAGTGTTTCAATATCTTCTAAAGTAAGCAACTTCTCTGTTGAAATTTCTAACATGTGTCACCTCGACTTATTTCTAGTATACGATAAAGCTCTGAAATTATTGAAATATTTACGCTATTTGTTTATAATCATAACTGTATACGGTTACAAAATAAAGACAATTTTTTATTATTCAGAAAAAGGTGAGGGCTATGGATCTGCAATTACCGCTTTATTTTTATCATCATGAAATAAATGCTACTCCGGATGTGATTTTCGAAGTGATTAATGATGACAAAGAAATATTAAATCGAGTGACTAAATTGTCTGGCTTTACATATAAAAATGGTGGTGAAAATCACAGAGAAGAAGGTACTGAAGGCAGTTTGCAGTATGATAATTCTGCATATAAAACAAAGATTACTCACTATAGCGATGAGAGACGATTGGAGTTTAAAACAGACTTACCTTCAGGTGTCTTGACGACAGTCATTAATATTGTACCTGTTGAAGACAGATCAGAACTGACAATCTCTACTAAATTTAACACCGAATCTCCAGTGAGTTTTGCACTCTATGTCTTGAAGATTCCAAGGGTGAAAAAAGAATTTAACGATGCGGTGAAGAGCTTGGGAACGGAGGCCAGATGACCTTATGGAAGTGAAGCAATATGCCGAGGATGCGTTGACAGTTACGTTGGCTAATGAAGTCGATGAGGCTGTTAACGCATCTCTTGTTCAAATCAAAGAAATAATTTTAAATCAAGATTTTAAAGGTGTTACAGATATTGTCTTATCCTATACAAGTCTGATCATCTATTTTGATATTTTAACAGCGGATAAGAATAAAATCATTGATGTTTTAGAGAATATTGATTTGTCTGACTTATCATCTTTTGAACCCTCTTATAAAGTGGTTGAAATACCAGTTTATTATGGTGGGAAGTTTGGACCAGATATAAGTCGTTTTAAGGAAAAAGGTTTATCTGAAGAAGAAGTTATTGAAATGCATAGTAACAAGGAGTATCTAGTTTATATGCTCGGTTTTATGCCGGGCTTTCCTTATTTAGGCGGCTTGGATGAGAAACTGTACATGGCTCGTCTAGACTCACCGAGAAAGTCTATTCCAGCGGGTTCTGTTGGAATTGGTGGTCAACAAACTGGTATGTATCCATTTCAATCACCTGGTGGTTGGAACTTGTTAGGACGTACGCCTATTCCTCTCTACGATAAAAATCGCGATCAAGCCATTCTTTATGAAGCTGGAGATCGAATTATCTATAGAGCAATTGATGAAAAAGAGTATTACGACATAGAAGAAGCTTATAAAAATGGAGATTATCAAGTGACAGTCGAGCTTAGAGGTGATTCAGATGGCAATTAAAATTATTCAAGCTGGACTCTTCACAACTGTTCAAGACCTTGGGCGTAAGGGTTATGAATCTTATGGTTTTTCTCCAGCTGGTGCTATGGATTATAAAGCACATACATTAGCGAACAGTTTAGTTGGAAATGATAGTAAAGAAGCAACGCTTGAAATGACACTTAGAGGTATCGAATTTTTAGTCACATCCAAAACAACGATGGCGACTGCTGGGGCAGATATGGAACTGACTATTAACGATGTGCCTTACCCGATTGGTAAAGCAATCGATTTAAATGAAGGTGATAAGGTTGTCTTTGGTGGCGTGAAAAATGGCGCTAGAACTTATCTTGCCTTTAATGGTGGAATAGATTTGGAGCGTGAGTTGGATTCGTATGCGACTCATACTAGAAGTGGAATCGGCGGTTACAAAGGACGTGCTTTGAAAGCTAAGGATGTTCTTAAGATAGTTGGTGGACCAGCTGATGGACTTTTAAAAGAAGTCGTTAAAGAAGATAGTGAACCGACAGAAATACGCTTTATTTTTGGCCAGCAAAAAAATCGCTTTGATAAGGAAAATATTGAGAAATTTATCTCAGAAGAGTATACCTTTACTAAGGACAGTGACCGCATGGGAGCAAGGTTAGAAGGTGAGCCGATTGTGGCACAAGAGGGACACGATATTTTAAGTGAACCTACTCAATTTGGCAGTATTCAAATTCCTAAAAATGGACAACCAATTATCTTACTAGCAGATCGTCAGACTGCAGGAGGCTATACTAAGATTGGAACAGTAATTAAAGTGGATTTACCAGTAATTGCTCAAAAGAAACCAGGTGAAAAGATTATCTTTAGAGCAGTTTCAATTGAAGAAGCTGAAAACTTGTATAAAGAGAGTTTACAGGAATTGGATGAAGAAAAAGATTTGATAGCATCTAATGACTTTAAAACTGTGAGAAGAATAGATGCTATGAGTGTATCAACATTAATCGGAGGATAGAGAAATGAACTATAAAGATATAAAAAAACTTGTGAAGTTATTAAAAGAAGAGGATTTGTCTGTGTTAAGCATTTCCGATAAGGATACACATATTCATATTGAAAGAGACAGACTACAAGCTAACAATCATGGTGATACACAAGTCATTAGCACTAGTAAGGAAGAGCAAGGTGAAAAATCTAACCTTGTTGAAATAACAGCAAGTCAATTAGGCACATTCTATTCAAATAAAGAAGAAAATAGTGATGAAACCTTTGTCAAAGTTGGTGATGAAATTTCAAAAGGTGACCAAATTGGTTTTATCGAAGCAATGAAAGTCTTTAACGATGTGACTAGTGATGTCAGTGGCACCGTTGAAGAAATCGTTGTAAACAATGGAGATACTGTCGAGTACGGAGAGACACTTATGCTAATCTCGCTTGAGGAGGCATAAGTATGAGAAAGGTACTAATTGCTAACCGAGGCGAAATCGCCGTACGTATTATTAGAAGTTTAAAAGAACTAAACATACAAAGTGTCGCAATCTATTCTGCTGGAGATAAAGATAGTATGCATGTTGCACTTGCAGACGAAGCCTATTGTATTGGTGGCCCTAAGAGTGCAGATTCTTATTTGAACATTGATCGTATTTTACAAGCAGCAATTGTCTCTAAAGCAGATGCAGTACATCCCGGTTATGGTTTTTTATCTGAAACTCCTGAATTTGCACGACGAGTTGAAGAAGCGGGCTTGATATTTATTGGTCCTGACGCTGATACCATTTCAAAAATGGGTGATAAGGCAATGGCCAGAGCGACAATGGATGAAGCTGGAGTACCAGTGATACCTGGTAGTGACGGTGTAGTAGAGTCGATTGAAGATGTGAAAAAAGTGGCACAAGAAGTATCCTATCCAATCGTGATTAAGGCCGTTTCAGGTGGTGGCGGTAAAGGCATGCGTTTTGCCTTTAATGATGACGATGTAGATAAACTTTACAAAGAAGCTAAAAAAGAAGCTAAAAGTTCATTTAACGATGAACGCTTATATGTAGAGAAATACATTCCTAAAGCGCGTCACATTGAAATTCAAGTGATCGGTGATGGTAAGGGCGGTGCAGTACATCTCTTTGAAAGAGACTGTTCAATTCAAAGAAACAATCAAAAGTTACTAGAAGAAGCACCAGCAACCATTTTGTCAGAGCAAGAACGCCTGAATATTACAGAAACGACCCGTGTAGCCATTGGTAAATTAAATTACCGTGGAGCGGGAACTATAGAATATCTCTATGTGCCACATGAAAAAAGATTTTACTTTATAGAAATGAATACTCGTGTACAGGTTGAACATACTGTAAGTGAGGAAGTAACAGGCATTGATATCATTAAAGCGCAACTTAGAGTGGCTTTCGATGGAGAAATTGGTTTTAGCCAAGATGATGTACAACTTAAAGGACATGCCATAGAGGCGAGAATTAATGCTGAAGATCCAGAAAACAATTTTTTACCAGCACCTGGGAAAATTGAACGTTTACACTTTGGACTTGGAAGGAATGTCAGAGTGGATACGCATATCTATAATGGTTATGTAATTCCACCATTTTACGACTCCATGATCGCTAAAATTATTGTCACTGGAGAAGACAGAACAGAGGCATTAAATAAACTGGAATTGGTGCTTGGTGAAACTGTAATTGAACCGATTAAAACCAATTTAGACTTGCAGTATTTTTTAGTGAGACATCCAAAAGTGCACAGCAATGATTACGATATTAAGTTTATTCATACAGAACATATTATCGATTAGGAGGATTACTATGGCTAATTTAACAATAGATTTAAATGCTGATTTAGGAGAAAGTTATGGAAACTATAAGATTGGTAATGATCAAGAAATCATTCCATTGATTTCATCTGCCAATGTTGCCTGTGGTTTTCATGCTGGTGATCCAAGCGTGATGATTGAAACTGTTAAACGCATCAAAGAATCAGGTACAACAGGACTGGGCGCACATCCAGGCTATTTAGATTTAATGGGCTTTGGCCGACGCTATATGAAGTTATCAGATGATGAAGTTCATGCGATTATACTTTATCAATTATCTGCACTTGATGGTATTGCAAAAACATATGGCTTAAGCTTAAATCATGTTAAACCACATGGTGCCTTGTACAATGCAACCTTCTCAGATAAACAACTTGCCAAAGTGATTGCAGAGGCAGTCAAAGACTATAATCCTAATTTAAAGCTGATGGGACTCGCAAATAACAATCTAGTTAAAGCTGGTGAATCAATTGGCTTACAGGTTGTTCATGAAGTCTTTGCAGATCGTGCTTATGAAGATGATGGCACACTAGTGTCAAGATCAAAAGAAGGCGCAATGATTACAGATAGTCATATAGCAGCAGAAAGAGTATTACGCATGATTAATGAAGGAAAAGTTGAAAGTATTAATGGCCAAGATGTAGATATACAAGCCGATAGTATTTGTGTTCATGGTGATGGTGCGAAAGCACTTGAGTTTGTTAAAGAAATTAAAAAGCAATTGGAAGAGAAAGGTGTTTCTATCAAAACGATGTAAACAAGAGGTGACAACATGGAAAATAAACCAAAAATGACAGTGTCACAAAGGCGGCTCTTATTCGGAGCAGTCTTCTTAATGGCAACGTCCTCAATTGGACCAGCGTTTTTAACGCAAACAACAGTCTTTACCCAGCAATTCATGGCGAGTTTTGCCTTTGCAATTCTTGCATCAATCGTCATTGATATCGGTGCACAGTTAAACATTTGGCGTGTCCTTTCAGTCTCTGGTAAACGTGGTCAAGATGTTGCCAACGAAGTATTCCCTGGACTCGGACACTTTGTAGCTATCTTAATTGTTATTGGCGGACTTGCCTTTAACATTGGTAACGTTGCTGGAGCAGGGCTTGGTTTTAATGCGATTTTTGGATGGGATGTTAGAATCGGAGCAGCCATTACAGGAATAGTCGCAATCATTATCTTCATAGTGAAAAATGGACGTGCAGTGATGGACGTCGTGACGCAAGTGCTCGGAATTGTCATGATTGGAATAGTTGCCTATGTCATGATTATCTCAGATCCTCCGTATGCAGAAGCAGCAAAAGCAACAGTCTTACCAGAAGAGCCTCTTAGTATGGTATTACCAATTATTACTTTAGTCGGTGGCTCAGTCGGTGGCTATATTACTTTTGCTGGTGCCCACCGTTTAATTGAAGCGGGTATGACAGGTGAGAGAAATATTAGATTTGTAAGTCATGCAGCAAACTGGGGTATTATTACAACAGGTGTGATGAGAGTACTTTTATTCTTAGCAGTACTTGGTGTTTTAACACAAGGTGCAATTTTAAGTGAAGAGAACCCACCAGCTTCTGTCTTCCAATTTGCCCTAGGTGATATTGGTATGAAAGTTTTTGGTGTAGTACTCTTAGCTGCAGCCTTATCATCAGTCATTGGTGCAGCTTATACAAGTGCGAGTTTCATGCGTTCTTTCCACAAAGTGTTCGATCAGTATAACAACTTAGTTATTGTTGCCTTTATCCTAACATCGACTTTGATCTTCCTCTTTGTAGGACGACCAGTCACATTGTTAATCTTAGCGGGCTCATTCAACGGTATTATTCTACCAATTACACTTGGCGCAATTTTATTAGCATCTCGTAAGAAGAGTATTGTTGGAAATTATCATCACCCAACATGGATGATTGTCTTTGGTGTGATTGCGGTAATCGTTACATTAATCGCAGGACTAATGTCTCTACAAGGTCTTGCAGATCTTTGGAATGGATAGGTGATTAAATGGACACTATAGAGATTAGAAGAAGAATCAGAACGGGTGAACATACTGGACCAACTTCAGGAATTTCAGGCGATAAAGTTCAAGCAAACTTGGCAATTTTACCTAAGAAATATGCCTTTGATTTCTTACTTTTTGCCATGAGAAATAATAAACCAGTGCCAATAATAGAAGTATTAGAAGCAGGGGAATATGTCAGTCGTTATGCTAAAGATTCAGATATTAGAACAGATGTCCCTCTTTATAATATTTATAAGGACGGAGAATTAGTAGAGACCGTTGATGATATTACATCTTATTGGCAAGATGATTTTGTTACTTTCCTGATTGGCTGTAGCTTTACTTTTGAACAAGCAATACTTGATGCAGGAATAAATATTAAACATATTGATCAAGGTAGAAACGTTGCGATGTACAAAACCAATATTGAAACGGAAAGTGCGGGTATTTTCCACGGCAATACTGTTGTGTCTATGCGTCCCTTTAAAAAGGAATTGGTAGATCAGGTGATCGATATTACGAATGATTTTCCAAATATGCATGGAGGTCCAGTTCACGTCGGTGATCCTTCAGCAATTGGAATTAACAATATAGACCAACCGGATTATGGTGATGCAATAGAAATTGGGGAAGGAGAAGTCCCAGTATTTTGGGCTTGTGGTGTGACTCCACAAAACGTTGTTTTGAATGCTAAGCCGGAAATTTTAATTTCTCATGCACCAGGACATATGTTTATTACTGACATTAATAATGAAGAATATAAAAAGTAGCTGGGTGAAAATCCAGTTTTTTTGTACACTTTTTTAATATTCGCCTTAAATACGTACTTTAATTAAATAATAAAGGATGTTGACATTTAAAATGCGTACATTATAATTATAAGTGTAAATAATGTTCGTTAAATTGGAGGAGGGTTCAAATGGCAGTTGGAATCATTATGGGGAGCTCCTCAGATTGGGACACCATGAAGCACAGTGCCACTATTTTAAAGGATTTTGGAATTGAATTTGAAACTAAGGTGGTCAGTGCCCATAGAACACCTGAAATGATGGTTGATTATGCAAAAAATGCGCGTGCCAATGGCCTCGAAGTCATCATTGCTGGTGCTGGTGGTGCTGCACATTTACCAGGTATGGTTGCTTCACTGACTACTTTACCTGTTATCGGTGTACCAATTGAATCAAAAGCTTTAAAAGGTATGGATTCTCTTTTATCTATTGCACAAATGCCTGGTGGAATACCAGTGGCCACCCAAGCAATCGGTAAGGCTGGGGCAACAAACGCAGGGATTTTAGCAGCTAGAATCTTAGCTGTTTCCTTTTCAGAAGTTGAAGAAAAGTTAAGCCAATATCAAAGATCTCTAGAAAAGAAAGTTGAGGATATGCAAAATGACCTTAAGTAAACGTCTATATCCTGGGAGTGCCATCGGTATTATAGGTGGCGGACAACTCGGGAAGATGCTAGCACAAAGTGCTTTAAGAATGGGCTATAAAGTAATTATTTTAGATCCTTCTGAAGATGCCCCTGCTAAATCAACTTGTCACACTTTTATTCAAGCAGATTTTAGTGATCAAGAAGCGATGGAAAAATTAGCAAGCCTATCTGATGTAGTGACTTATGAATTTGAAAATATTGATGCACATATCCTACATGCATTGACTGACAATTTCTATGTACCTCAAGGTGCTGAAACAGTACTGACCCTTCAAAATAGGAGTTCTGAAAAAGATGCTATTAAAGCATCGGGGGCAAAAGTTGTGCCTTTTGAAAATGTCCACAGTAAGTCAGACATTGAAAACTTCGCAAAAACTTACGATTTTCCAGTAATCGTGAAAACAAAAACAGGCGGCTATGATGGTAAAGGTCAATACTATATAGAGAATCAAGCAGTTTTAGAAGAAGAAAATATTCCTTTTGAACAAGCTGATTTTATTGCAGAAAAATATATTGATTTAGAAGCTGAAGTTTCCTTAACGATTGCGAGAAGTACAAGTGGCCAAGTAATACATTTCCCACTTCAAGAGAACTTACATAGAGATCAGATTCTCTATAGAACGATTGCACCTTCGCGCTTTGATTACTTTGAAGAAGCAAAAAAAGAAGCAGAAAAAATTATGACTCACCTACATTTCATTGGTGTCTTTACTATCGAATACTTCTTGTCAAAAGATGGTGTACTCTATGTAAATGAAATCGCCCCAAGACCTCATAATTCAGGGCATCATTCTATAGAATCTTGTAATATTTCACAGTTTGATGCACATATTTTAGCGATTACCGCTGCAAGGATGCCAGAAGTTTATCAGCATCAAAACGCTGTCATGATGAACCTTTTAGGACAAGACTTAGATCGTTTAGAAAACGATTTGTACGATCAAGCAGAATGGAATGTACACATCTACGGAAAAACAAGTCGTCAGCCGAACAGAAAGATGGGACATGTCACCGTGTTAACAGATGACCTCGAAGCTGAATTAAAAACATTAGAGCGTAAATTTTAAATTTAACAAACTAAATTTTTGGAGGATAAATTAATGAAATTCAACGAACCTAATACTAGTGAGATTAAAGCACAGAAATTATATAGAGAAATGGGCTTAACGGACTCTGAATTTGATTTGATTTTGGACATTTTAAAAAGAGATCCTAACTATACAGAAACTGGGATTTTTTCTGCTATGTGGAGTGAACACTGTTCATATAAACATTCAAAACCATTCTTGAAACAATTTCCTACAAAAGCCGAACATGTTTTAATGGGGCCTGGTGAAGGTGCCGGAGCAGTAGATATTGGCGATAATCAAGCGGTTGTATTTAAAGTTGAATCTCATAACCACCCTTCAGCTGTGGATCCATATGAAGGGGCTGCGACTGGAATCGGTGGGATTGTTCGTGACATTGTCTCTATTGGTGCACGTCCAATCGGTCTCTTGAATTCTCTTCGTTTTGGTGAATTATCAGAATCACAAAACCAATGGTTATTGTCAGGTGTAACAAAAGGAATGTCTGACTACGGTAATACGATGGAACTACCTGCGGTATCTGGAGAAATTGAATTTGACCCTTCTTACCATGAAAATCCTTTAGTTAATGCAATGGGAGTAGGTCTCATAAATCACGACCAAATCCAAAAAGGAACTGCTAAAGGTCTAGGTAATAAAGTTGTCTACGTCGGTTTACCTACAGGTAGAGATGGAATTAATGGAGCGAGTTTTGCTTCTGGTGAACTAACAGATGACAATAGACCTGAAATTCAAAAAGGGAACCCACAAGCTGGAAAACTTTTAATGGAAGCGACACTAAAAGCAATAGATATGGAAGAACTTGTAGGAATACAAGATATGGGAGCTGCTGGTTTAACATCATCTAGTGCAGAAATGGCGGATAAGGGTAATTCTGGTATGGTCTTATACTTGGATAAAGTTCCAGTGACACATGATGATATTTCACCTTATGAAATGATGTTATCCGAGACACAAGAAAGAATGTTACTTGTTGTTGAAAATGGCTCAGAAGATAAGTTTTTATCAATGTTTGAAGAGATGGGTTTAAAAACAGCAGTCATTGGTGAAGTGACAGATGATCATCATTTAAAATTATTCTACAATGATGAACTATTTGCAGACCTACCTGTAGCACCGCTATCTGATGATGCGCCAGTTTACGTATTAGAAGGTAAAGAAGCAGGTACAGATACAGCACGTGAAGATTATTCTAATGAAGATTTAAATGAGGCGTTTGATAAATTGATCAGTCATCCGACAATGGCTGACAAGTCTTCTATTTATGAGAACTTTAATTCTACTTTCGGTGGAAACACTGTTCAGGGTCCAGGTTTTGGTGCTGGAATTGTAAATATTGAAGGTACTGACAAAGCCATCAGTATGGTCTTAGACGGTAAGAGTCGTTACGTCTATGCAGATCCATACAATGGAGGTAAAGAAGTGGTTGCTATGGCGTATAGAAGCATTATTGCTACAGGTGCTAAACCACTTGGTATGACCAACTGTTTAAACTATGGCTCGCCTGAAAAACCTGAAATCTACAAACAACTAGAGCTCTCGACTAAGGGAATGGCTGAAGCATGTGAAACACTTCAAACACCTGTTGTATCAGGAAATGTTAGTCTCTATAACGAACATAGTTCAGGTGGAATTTTACCAACACCAATTATTGGAATGGTTGGCTTAATTGAAGATGTATCTAAATTAAATCATGAAGGCGTAAATGAAGGAGATGCAATTTACTTAGTTGGTCAACTAGAAGCATCTTTTGCTGGAAGTCAGTTAGAAAAAATATTAGAAGATAAAATTAGAAAGACTGATAGAACAATCAATCTAGAAAAAGAGTTCAGAAGAGGGGACATGCTGAGAGAGAAACTTGTAAAAGGTGAAATTAATAAAATTGCACCACTAGGTCGAGGTGGACTAATTATTAAACTAGCTCAGCTTGCTGCTTTCTATGACTTAGGTGTACAAGTCAATGTTTCAGAAAGAAGAGATCTCCTGTTCTCAGAGAGTGCTTCAAATTATTTAGTGATTGCAAAAAGTGGTTTAGAAATTGATGGGGCTAAGGAAATTGGTCAACTTACGAAGTCTGGATTTACGGTCCAAGCAGAAAACTTTAAATTAGAAAGAACTTTAGAAGACTTGAAAAGTGCTTATGAGGGGGCTATTCCTGCATGCATGAACTCAGAGGGCTAAATGAAGAATGCGGCTTATTTGGAATATGGGGACATAAGGAAGCAACGGAATTAACCTATCTTGCCTTACACAGTTTACAACATCGTGGACAAGAAGGTGCAGGCATTGTCGCATCAAATGGGGAGTACCTATTTGGTGCACGTGGCATGGGCTTGTTAAATGAAGCTTTGTCAAAAGAACAGCTAGAATCTCTAAAAGAATTTCCGAAATCTATTGGACATGTGCGCTATGCAACGAGAGACTCAAGTGCTTTATCAAATGTGCAACCATTTCTCTTTAAAAGTCATATCGGGGATTTAGGATTAGCACATAACGGAAATATCGTTAATGCCCTACACATAAGACGTGCACTAGAAGATGAAGGTGCCATTTTTCAAACGACGTCAGATTCTGAAGTATTTGCACATCTCTTAAGAAGAGCAAAAGGAAAAGATAGAAAAGCCCGTATTAAAAAAGTGTTACAACAACTTAAAGGTGCCTTTGCGTTCATGATTATGAGCGAAAACTCTTTAACGATTGCCTTAGACGATCATGGTGTTAGGCCATTGATGCTAGGAAAAAAAGATGATGCTTATTGTGTAGCGAGTGAAACTTGTGCATTCCAAGCCATTGGAGCGGACTATATAAGAGATATAGAACCAGGAGAACTCATTACGATTACAGATGATGGTATTGATTTTGATAAATATACCGACTATGAAAACCCTAATCTTTGCTCTATGGAATATATTTATTTTGCAAGAGCAGATTCTGAATTTAGAGGAAATTCTACTTATAGGATTAGAAAAGCTTTGGGAGAAGAATTAGCTAAAGAAATGCCAGTCACAGCAGATATCGTTATCGGCGTTCCTGACTCAAGTTTGGCTGCAGCTAAGGGGTTTTCAGATGAGTCTGGTATCCCGAGTGAACAAGGACTCTTAAAAAACCGATATGTCGGACGGACTTTTATCGCATCAGGTCAAGAAGCTAGAGAACGCGCCGTTAGAATGAAGCTTTCACCAGTGAGAGATATTGTTGAAGGTAAAAGTGTCATCGTCATTGACGATTCTATAGTACGTGGCACGACGAGTAAGTACATTGTAAGAGCACTGAAAGAAGCGGGTGCTAGAGAAGTGCATATGGGTGTATCATCGCCTCCTTTAAAACATCCATGTTTTTACGGAATTGACGTCTCTACCCATGCTGAAATTATTGCTTCAAATAAGTCTACTGAAGAAGTGTGTGAAGAAATCGGTGCTGACTCATTAACTTATTTATCTGTAGATAGAATGCACGATGTCTATAGAAAGTTTGGTTCAAGAGGTCAATGTGATGCATGTTTTACTGGTAATTATCCAATAGAAAATATAGATGGTTTATTACCCCAAGAAAAAGATGCTAAAACGAAGGGAGTATAATTATGTCTGAACAATATAAACAAGCTGGTGTTGATATTAATGCTGGTTATGAGGCTGTCGAACAGATGAAGGGGCACGTTAAAAAAACGATGCGTAAAGAAGTGCTTGGAAGTCTCGGAGGTTTCGGTGCTGCCTTTGATCTATCTCAATTAAACATGACAAAGCCGGTACTTGTGTCAGGTACAGACGGTGTGGGTACTAAGTTGAAGCTTGCTATTGATTATGACCGTCATGACACGATTGGTATTGATGCGGTAGCTATGTGTGTGAATGACATTATTACAACAGGCGCTGAACCTTTATATTTCCTAGATTATATTGCTGTAAATAAGGTCGTACCTGAACACATTGCTGATGTGGTTAAGGGAATTTCAGAAGGTTGTATACAGTCAGATTGTGCTCTAATTGGTGGAGAAACTGCAGAAATGGGAGAAATGTATGCTGAAGGTGAGTATGATTTAGCAGGATTTGCTGTTGGTGCAGTTGAAAAAGACCAATATATAGATGGCTCATCAGTTAAAAGTGGTGACAAAATAATTGGACTTAACTCCAGTGGTATTCATTCAAACGGTTACAGTTTAGTCAGAAAAATTTTAGCTGATAATCAAATCGATGTGAATTCAGAGCTTGATGGAGAAAACTTACTTGATCTTTTATTAGAGCCAACAAGAATATACACGAAAGCAGTACAAAACGTTAAGGATAAAGTGAATATTAAGGCGATGAGTCACATTACAGGTGGTGGTTTCTACGAAAACATACCTCGTGCGCTACCAGAAAATTTAGGTGCTGAAATCAAGACAGAAACTATTCAGATTCCTAAAATACTCTCCTGGTTAATTGAAACAGCGAATTTAGATATTAATGAAGCTTACAACGTATTCAACATGGGCATTGGCTTTATTATGATTGTAGATGAAGCGGATGTTGAAGAGACACTTTCTTTATTAAGAGAAGTAAGTTATGAAGCAAGTTTGATTGGCACAATCACTTCACAAGAAGGACTTGTAATAAATGACTAAAAGAGTGGTAATATTTGCTTCTGGCGGTGGTTCAAACTTTGAAAATTTGGTTAGAAATTCCAATGATATTGGAATGGAAGTCATCGGTTTAATTGTTGATAAACCAAATGCCTTTGCCATAAATCGAGCTGAACAGCTTAAGATACCTTATTCAATTTTTGATAGAAAAGAATACAAATCAAGACAAGATTTTGAAAGTGACATCTTAGAAAAATTGTCAGAAATGGATGTGGATTATCTTATTCTTGCAGGTTTTATGAGAATTTTATCGACTGAATTTGTTGATAAATACGATAGGAAAATCATAAATATACATCCATCATTACTCCCTGCTTTTAGAGGAGCAACAGCAATTTATGATGCTTATATGTACGGGGTAAAAGTCAGCGGTGTCACTATACACTATGTAGATAGTGGAGTAGATACAGGAGAAATTATTGCACAAAAATCCTTATATATAGAAGACGGAGAAAGTCTTGATTCATTTGAAGAAAAAATTCATCAGCTCGAATATGACTTATATCCGGCTACTTTAAAAAAATTATTTAAAGGAGACGTCAGAGAATGAAGGCTTTACTTAGTGTTTCAAATAAGACAGGCATAGAAAGTTTTGCAGCAGCACTTGTTGAAGAGGGGTATGAGCTTTATTCTACAGGTGGAACTTATAAAGCATTGGTCGATGCTAATATTACCGTTAAATCGGTAAGTGAGTTGACAAATTTTAGTGAAATAATGGACGGTCGAGTAAAAACTTTACACCCTGCAATCCACGGTGGGATCTTGGCAGACCGTGATAATCCTAAACACTTAGAAGAGCTTAAGAAAAATAATATAGAGACAATTGACCTTGTTGTCGTTAACCTTTATCCGTTTAAAGAAACAGTGAGAAAAGCAAACGTGACTGAAAGTGAAGCAATTGAAAATATTGATATTGGTGGACCGACTATGCTTAGAGCGGCCGCTAAAAACTTTAAGCATGTGACTACTGTTGTCGATCCATTTGATTATGATGAGGTCATTACACGCATCAAGTCCAATACTTTAGATGAAAAGTTTAGAAAATCACTAATGATTAAAGTCTTTCGTCATACTAACGATTACGACCAAGCCATCGTTAATCACTTTTCACAAAGCGAAGAGATTTTAAGATACGGCGAAAACCCACATCAAACTGCACGTTCTGTCAAAACAAGTGATGATAAAAATACACTATTAAATGCTGAAATACTACATGGTAAAGCTTTGAGTTACAACAATTTAAGAGATGCAGATAGTGCCTTAGCTCTTGCGAGAAAGTTTGATGCACCTGTAGCAGTTGCTGTAAAACATATGAACCCTTGTGGTGTAGGAACTGGTGACAGTTTATCAGAAGCTTTTCAAAATGCTTATGAGGCTGACAGTCAATCTATCTTTGGTGGCATTGTTGCCCTCAACAAAACAGTTGACCAAGAAACCGCTGAAAAGCTCAGCAAAATCTTTTTAGAAGTCATTATTGCCCCTAATTATACTGAGGAAGCTCTAGAAATACTGACAATTAAAAAGAATATTCGCTTATTAAAAATGGATTTTTCTGATGAAGCTAAAAGTGAAGAAATGGTTAGTGTATCCGGGGGTTATTTAGTTCAGTCTAAAGACCTTGGAAAGCTTGATATGAATCACTTAGAGTTTGTCACAGATAAAAAACCAAGTGATGATGAATTAAAAGCACTTGCACTCACTTGGGAAGTAGCAAAACATGTAAAATCCAACGCGATTGTCTTAGGAAATTCTAAGCATACAACAGGTATTGGTGCTGGACAAATGAACAGAGTAGGGGCACTTAAAATCGCAGCTGAACGCTCAAGTAAGACAAAAGGAGAAGTTGTTTTAGCAAGCGATGGCTTCTTCCCAATGCCAGACACAGTTCAACTTGCTCATGACAATGGTATTAAAGCAATTATTCAACCTGGTGGCTCTAAACGTGATCAGGAATCTATAGATTTCTGTAATGAACATGGCATGGCAATGGTATTTACAGGCATGCGTCATTTCAAACATTAAGGGGATATAATATGAAGGTCTTAGTAGTAGGTAGTGGTGGAAGAGAACATGCACTTGTGAAAAAGCTAAGTGAATCAAATTATGTGAGTGAAATTCATGCGATACCCGGCAATGATAGTATGAAGCAATATGCGAATACCTACCCAGAAATTTCCGATGTTGATATTGAAAAAATCAAAGGAAAGTGTGAAAGTCTTAAAATTACTTGGGCGATTATTGGTCCAGAGGCACCTTTAAATATTGGCTTAACCGATTCTTTGGAAGAGATTGGTGTAAAAGTATTTGGACCGAGGAAATTGGAAGCTCAATTAGAATCGTCTAAGGAATTTGCTAAAAAGATAATGCAGCAATATGATATTCCAACTGCTGATTACCGAGTATTTTATAGTAAAGTTGAAGCACGAAAATATATTGAAGAAAAGGGTGCACCGATTGTTCTAAAAAAAGATGGCTTAGCTGCAGGTAAAGGTGTTGCTGTTGCTATGACTATAGAAGATGCACTTAAAGCACTGGATGATATGTTAGATGAATCAACAGAAGAAGGACTAGTCATTGAAGAATTTCTCGAAGGAGAGGAATTCAGCTTGATGGTCTTAGTAAATGGGTCTTATATATTACCATTTGATATTATTGCCCAAGACCATAAGAGAGCCTATGATCATGATCAAGGACCAAACACAGGAGGTATGGGTGCATATGCGCCAGTGACTCATCTAGGTGATAAAGTCATTGAAGAGGCAATAGAAAAAATCGTTCAGCCTATGGCAGATGCAATGGTTGAAGAAGGATTGAATTACTTCGGTGTCATGTACCTTGGAGCGATTATTACTAAAGACGGCATTAAAGTGATTGAATTTAATGCGAGATTTGGTGATCCTGAAGCTCAAATTCTCTTGTCACTTTTAGAATCTGATTTAATTGAAGTTTTAGAAGCGGTAAATGATAAAAAAGACTATCAATTACAATTCTCTGCTGACTCTATGCTTGGCATTATTTTAGCTTCCAAAGGTTATCCGGAGACAGCAACTAAAGGTCTAGGAGTAAAAATTCCAACCATACTCAATGATCAAGTATTTAATAGTGGCTTAAAACAAGTAGATGGTGAAAACTTCGAAACTGTTGGTGGCCGAACTCTTTTAGTGACTGCTAGAGGAGAAAATCTAGAAGCAGCAAAACTTGCAGCTTATAACAATCTTAAACAAGTCGAGTTTCATGATGGCGATCTGTTTTATCGAACAGATATTGGTGCCAAAGGACTCTAAATACAACCTTTCATTTCTAAAAAAGAAGTGAAAGGTTTTTTACCATTAAATTACACTAGCGTAAAATTGCAAATCATAGTACAATAATAGGGATTAAGATTAGGAGGCGTCATGAATGAAAAAGTACTTGTTACCATTACTGACTTTGATCGTTCTTGTCCTCGCTGCTTGTACATCTGACAGTGAGGTTGAAGAAGAGGTATCTGAGTCAGAGGAAGGTGGGTCATCCTCTGGTGAGGCAATTGATTTCAGTATCATGTCCTTACCAAATTCACTAGATCCACATGCAGCAAACGATGGTTATTCTTTATATGTGATGACTAACATATATGAAACTTTAGTCAAACTAAATCAGGACTTGGAGTTAGAGCCAGGTTTGGCTGAAAGTTATGAACAAACTTCAGACACGACTTGGGAATTTAAATTGAGAGAAGGAATTAAATTCCATGATGGTAGTGACTTCAATGCAGAGGTTGTTAAAGCTAACTTAGACCGTGTACGTGATGAAGAAGTTGCATCTCCACTTGCATTTTTATTTACTGAAATATCAGAGGTTGAAATTGTAGATGACTATACGGTTAATATACATACAAAACAACCATTCGCTGCCTTACCAGCTCATTTAGCACATCCAGGTGGGCATATGATTAGTAAGGAAGTCATCGATAAGGACTATGCTGAGATGGAAGAAGGCGGCAATCCTTTAACTGAAGTAAATAAAACACCGGTGGGTACAGGTTTCTTTAAATTTGAAGATATTACTGAAGGAGAACAAATTACTTTAGTTCGTAATGAGGACTATTGGGGAGATCCTGCAAAACCTGAATCGATTACATTTAGAGCAGTACCAGAAGATCAGTCCCGTATCGCTGAATTAACCGCAGGAACCGCAGACATTATCTATCCGATGGATCCGAATGATGTAGAACAAGTTGATTCTAGCCAAGAAGCAGAAGTTCAGCAACGTCCAAGTGCCAACATGACATACTTAGGATTTAATACAGAAAAAGAGCCATTTAATGATGAAAATGTTAGGTTAGCTATTGCTTCTGCAATCGATAAAAATGCAATCATAGAAAATATATTGGTCGGTATACACGAAGTTGCAGAAACACCATTAAACCCGACTGTTTTCGGTCATAGCGATGATCTTGAGCCTATAGAATACGATTTAGAAGAAGCAAAAAATTACTTAGCAGAAAGTGATTACCCAGATGGTTTCACTGCTGAAGTTGTATTAAACTCTAGAACACACCAAGATGTTGCGACTTATATTCAAGAAGTGCTTAAAGAGTTAAACATAGACCTTGAAATATCCTTAATGGAAGCAGGTGCTTACCAAGAGTATACTGCTAATGGTGATCATGAAATGTTCATCGGTGGATGGGGTACTGTGACTCTAGATGCAGACTACGGACTTTACCCAATGTTCCATTCAGACAATATCGGAGCACCAGGTAATAGAACTAGATATTCTAATCCAGAAGTTGATGAACTATTAGACAAAGCTCGAGTAGAGCTTGATGAGGAGACCAGACTTCAAATGTATGAAGATGCACAACAAATCATTATAGATGAAGAACCATTAATTCCAATCTTCCATACGAAATTACTCACCGGTATCAATTCGAATTTAGATGGTTACTACCAATATCCAAGTAGTTTCCCTTACCTAAAAGATCTTGAACCTAAGTAAATAAAGTATCAAAATTAAAAAAGTAGGTCTGACTAATAAAGTCAGATCTACTTTTTTTATCTTAAAGTAATTAAAAATTTAACGCCTTGATTTGTCGGTAGGATAGTCAAGTTTCCACTATGAAAAATTATTGCGTCTTGAATAACAGAAAAGCCAATACCGTGATGCTCGTCCCTTTCTTTTGTTGTTCCACCACTAGTCATCAGATAGTCTAATTCATTTCTATCAATCCCTACACCATTATCTTCATAACTTAAACTGATTCCATCGTGTACATCATTAAGTTCAATGTGGATGTCAGGATTTATCTCATTATGATCGATGTATTTTAGCAGTTGGTAGCCATTTTCATTTTCGAGATTTAAATCTAAGAGTAGTATTTGAAAGTTGTCACTTAATAATAACGATTTAGCCTCAGGCAAATTACGAGCTGAGTATATATTTGAAATATTTTGTGAAGATAAGCTTAAATGAATCAACTCTCTAATATCCTTATCATCTTCGACAATTAATATTTTGTTCATTATATGCACCTCAACTCTTATTGTAGAGGGTGAAAAAATTCTTAGCCACAAAGACATAAATAATTAAGGTGGATTTAAGGTAGCTTTAAAATTAAATTAAGAAGCGAAGATTAAACTAAATTCTGAGGTGAATATATATGAGAATAAAGAGCGCAGATGCTATTAGAGGTTTTAGCCTCTTTGGTATTTTGATGGCTAATTTATTAATCTTTCAATTTGGTCTATCAGGTAAGGAGCACATAGAATATTATCAAATGTCTCCAGTTAATTATGGTTTTTATCAGTTTGTAAAAGTTGTGTTTGAAGGCAGCTTTATGCCAATTTTTGCAATTTTATTTGGCTTTTCAATGGATAAACTATTTCAATCTATGAAGAAAAAGGAAATGAAGTGGAAGCGACTAAAACTACTATTTAGAGCAATAGGTTTGATTATACTCGGTCTCTTACATTCCTATTTTATTTGGGAAGGGGATATTCTCTTAGCCTACGGTGTTGCAATGATAATTGTAATTCCTTTTATTAGTCTACCGACTTGGTTTTACAGAATCATTTCCTATCTAATCATCGGTACCTTACTTCTATTGACTACAGCGAGCTTTTTTGTGCCGAGTGAAGAAAGTGTAGCTAGTGGTAATGAGGAAGAGATTAAATCATACATGACTGAAATGGTTGATAGTTATCAAAATGGTACTTATAGTGAAATTTTTGATTTAAGACAGGACTTAGAAGATCCAATTATGGAAGAGGAATTTAAAGAGATGGATGAAATCGGACCGTTTGTCCTTCTGGTTGCTGTATTTTTCCCAGCTTTAGGTTTTATGTTTGGTATATATTTATCTAGGGTGAATTGGTTTCAAAAAGATGCTTTTAAGTTTTGGTCCAATAAAATTTTTATCTATTTAATACCAGTTTGTATCATTATCAAGTCTTCTATTTACTGGTTAAATGATAGTGATTTAGCATCAAATCTTAATTTGACCTTTGGTCTCTTACTAGCATTTTCATTTATGTGTCTAATTAAATATTTATATCAAAAATATGAAAATAGTCTCTTCTTAACTGGTATGAAGAGCATTGGAAAACTATCCTTATCTATGTATATTTTACAAAGTATCTTTGGAACATTAGTGTTTTACGGATATGGTCTTGGTTTATTTGGTAAAGATATATTTATGGTGTCAGTATTTGTTTTTATCGCCTTCTACATTTTACAAATGTACTTAGCCATTTGGTATTTGAAGCATTTCTCTTATGGTCCATTAGAGTATCTACTACGTATCATTACTTATTTACGCATAAGTAAGAAAAAATGGGTGAAGTCTAGCTAGGACGTCTCAGGATAGAAGTTTGACACTTTTTAGGCTATTTGTGATATTATTTACTTACTACTTATACAAAATAGTAGTTTAAAGGAATGATATTAATGAAAAAATTACTATTAACAGGTTACGAACCATTTTTGAGATTTAAAACCAATCCTACTGCATCTGTAGTAGAGAGCCTAGATGGGAAATCCATTGGTGGCTACGAAATTATTGGTAAAGTATACCCTGTTGAATTTGGAGAAATTAATAGCATCATTGAAGCGGATATTGACAAAATTGAACCAGATGCAATCTTGTCTTTAGGCTTAGCAAATGGCATTAAAAGCATTCATCTTGAACGTATCGCTATAAATACAATTGATGGACGTGAAGATAACACAGGATTTAAACCTAATGGAGAAAAAATTTATGAAGATGGTGCAGATGGACTATTTTCTAAATTGCCTTTGAAGCACTTAGAACAGGCTCTTTTAGATGAAGGAATTCCTGTGGCTATATCAAACTCTGCAGGCACTTATCTGTGTAATAACTTAATGTATAGTGAGCTATACATCTTAAACAAAAAACAATTAGATATTCCTGCAGGATTTATTCACGTACCAGCCAATCATGAAATTGGTATTAAAGAAAAAGTAGCGAGCTGGCCACAAGAAGAAATTACAAAAGCAATACACATCTTGATCGAGAACTTGCAGGAAAACTAGGAGGATATAATGTACTTAATTAAAGTAAATTCATACCAAGAAATGAGCGACAAAGCAGCTGATATTTTATTTGATGTAATCACAAGTAAAGAAAGACCAGTGATCGGTTTAGCAACAGGATCTACACCAGAAGGTACTTACAAGGCCCTTAGTGATAAATTAAATTCAAGTACTGTCGATCAATCTAAAATTACAACATTTAATTTAGATGAATATGTTGGTTTAGATCGTAATCACAATCAAAGCTATGCTTATTATATGAATGAAAACTTCTTCAATCATGTTTCTATTCCAGAAGAAAACATTAACTTATTAAATGGTAAAGCAGCTGATGAGGAAGAAGAAGTAAAAAGTTATGAAGAAAAAATTGATGAACAAGGTTTAGATATCCAACTCCTAGGTATTGGTCGTAATGGACATATTGCCTTTAATGAGCCAGGTACTTCATTTGATTCTTTAACTCATGCAGTAGAATTGACAGAAGAAACAATTGAAGATAACTCAAGATTCTTTGATGATAAAGAAAGCGTACCAAGTAGAGCCTTATCAATGGGACTTAAATCTATTATGAAAGCAAAAAAAATTCTTATCTTAATCAATGGTGAGAATAAAAAAGAAGCACTAAGTGAATTGTTAAATGGGGTAGTGACAGAAGAAAATCCTGCATCTATCTTAAACAATCACCCTGATGTGACTATTATTGCGGATAGTGCTGCAATTGGTGAATAGTAGAAAGATATGAGATAATACTTCTAATACCTCGGTGTTAGGAGTATTTTTATGAGCGAAAACAAACAAAAAATTATCTATACACTTGCCATGCTTTTGATCTTTTTAGTCTTGGCTAATACAATGATTGAAGTAAACTGGTCACTGCAAGTATTTGCTATAATCTTTGCGGGATACTATGTGCTTATGGCTTATAGAGAAATTAAAAAAGAAGAGAAAGATAGAGAAATCTAAAGATTTCTCTTTTTTTATAAAAAAATCCATGACAATTATGCCATGGATTAGTCTAATAATATTAGATTTTAGAAAACTGTTCTTCTGCAGCAACTTCAATTTTTTCTTTAATACGTTTTGGTATCATAACAACTTCTGTTTTTAAATTTTTAGGACGATAGGTAATATCGATACATTTATTAAAATATTCAAGGTGTTTCTTATCTATACATTGTTCACTTTCACTGCTAGAATCTCCATCATCTGCCTGAATAGAATACCAGTAAAGATAATCGAAATCGCCCATTGTATCACGCATAATTGTCTCAACAAACATCTTCTCACCGTCTAAAGTAAGCAGGGCATCATTTAAATGATCATTTAAAAATGCCATCCATTCATCGACTAGCTCTTCCTTACCTTTTTTCACCCTAAATCTCGTTAACTCTACTTGCATAATTCAGGACTCCTTTGATTTATTCTCCATCATAATACACCATTTAAAAGCAATGTCAACAAGTCTACACAAGATAAATTTTAAAACTTTGACTTAAGAATTTTTAGAAATTTATAGTAATGAATTTTCAATCAGTCATGCTCTATAAAATGCATTGAAGTCGCTGATAATCTGTATAATCCATACATTTATATGTATATATTTATAAGGGTGGGACTAGGGAAAAAGCTCAGTCTCTAGGTCTAAAATCGATGAAAATTCCATTAGGTCTATCAAAAGAGATGACGAATGGAAAATATGAGCAAAAAGTTCCATTAGGTTTGTTAAAAGAGATGTCGAATGGAAAATATGAGCAAAAAATTCCATAAGGTCTGTTAAAAGAGATGTCGAAAGGAAAATACGAGCAAAAAATTCCATTAGGTCTGTTAAAAGAGATGTCGAATGGAAAATATGAGCAAAAAATTCCATTAAGTTTATCAAAAATAATCTTGAATGAAAAAACCTTGAAAACTATATTTTAGTATTCCAGGTCATTACTGATAGGTTTAGGATTTATATCCCAGCCCCATAAGAATTTTATTTTCTTATTCTCTTAATATTTTTCATGATGCCTGATTCAGTTGAAAGTACGCTGCGTTTGTAAACATAAGCGGCGAGTAGTAGTACTAAGATAATTGAGACAACCATTATGGCAATACCGATTAGCATAGGACCATGACCTGTACTTGATACAAGTAGTCTGAGCGGCATGACAAATGGTGTGAAGAATGGAACATAGCTTGATACAGTGACAAGTATGTGGTCTGCAAAATTTATCCCCATTAAAGCCACCATATAACCGATCATAGAGATAAAAGTGAGGGGCATCATACCTTGTTGAATATCTTCCATACGGCTAATAAATGAACCGAGCATAGCAGCGATGGAAAGGTAAAGTGCCAAGCCTAAGATAACAAATATGATACAGTAAACGATTAGCTTAACTGTTTGCTCATTTGTTTCTAGACCAAACTGGTCGAGTAAAGCTTGTGAGTCTGATAAATAAAAGGCGAGTAGTCCGCCAAGTGAAATAAGTAGTACTTGAATCACACTGACACAAATAATAGCTGAAATTTTTGCCATTAAGTGTTGGACAGGACGTATACTTGAGACAATCATTTCAATAACTCTTGAAGATTTCTCATTGGCGATTTCCATAGCAATCTGGTTAGCATAGCTTAAGATAATGATAAACATCAAGATGACTGAGAAGTAGAAAATGACCATGTTGAGAATGTTGAACTCGTCATCAGCCCCTTCCTCATAGCCAGAGCTATCTTCTTTAGAGACTAGGAATTGTACAGGGACTTCTTGATATATTTCATTCACTTCTTCTTCTGATAAATTTAAGTTTTGAAGCACGTATGACTGATGCGTATCGTTTAATGCGAGCTGTATATTTTGCTCATCTGTACTTGATAGTTCATCTTCACTTTTTACTTCCGCTTCAATAGGATCAGTATTCGTAATTTCTATTGTCGTTCCACCATCAGCATCTACAACTTCAAGTTCTTCATCATAAGTTTGTAGAATCGATGTAAAAGTTGCCTTGAACTCTTCATCAGCAATAATTTCAACTTCTTTATTTTCTTCAGAGTCGAAGAGATCGATAATTTTATCGAAATTAAAGGCTAAGAACATACCGGCAATAATAAGGAGTGTTGTAAATATAAATGATTTTGCTTTAACTTTAGAGAAGAAGGTAAGTTTAAAGGTAGCTAAAAATTTATTCATAATCACGACCTACTTTCGCTATAAAGATATCGTTTAAGGAAGGTTCATTGACTTGGAATCTCTTGAAGTAACCAAGTTTAGTAATGGCTGAGTAAATATCTTCTGCATACTTTTCATCAGCAATTTTTAAGGTCGTTTGTTTGCGAATCTGTTTGATATCAAGCACACCTTCTTGATCTTTTAAGAAAGATATATCGTGATCCCCTTCAATAATGATTTCTTTCTGACCAAAGTCACTTTTAATTTGGTCAATATTACCACTAATAATCTGCTTACCTCTATCCAAAATACATAATTCTTCACACAGTTCTTCAACGTGTTCCATGCGATGGGTAGAGAAGATTATAGTAGAACCATTCTTATTCAAATCTTTTACAGCATCTTTTAGTAATTCAACGTTAATGGGATCTAGACCACTGAATGGCTCATCTAAGATGATGAGTTCAGGATTGTGAATAATCGAAGCAATTAATTGGATTTTTTGTTGATTTCCTTTTGATAATTTTTCAATTTTTTTAGTTTTATTTTCTGTCACTTTGAATCTTTCTAACCAGTAATCTAAAGCTTGGTCAGCTTCTTTTCGTGACATACCTTTAAGCTCTGCTAAATATAAGACTTGTTCTTTAACAGTGAGTTTTGGGTGGAGTCCTCTTTCTTCTGGTAGATATCCAATGCTGTTGGTCATGTCATAGCCAATCTTTTTCCCCTTATAAAGTATGGAACCTGAAGTCGGCGTGAGAAGTTGTAAAATCATTCTAAAAGTCGTTGTCTTACCTGCACCATTACCACCGAGAAATCCATACATGCTACCGGATGGTACATTAATGTTGATAGAGTCTACCGCTTTGTTGTTACCAAACACTTTCGTAACATCACTAATTTCAAGAGCCATAGTCCCGTCCTCCCATGTTTTGATAGTATTATCATACCATACTGATATTGTTCAAAAAAACAGTTACAATGTAAAATGTAAATCATAAAATACGAAGAGGTGACAAGTTGGAAAGTGTTGAAGAAAAAGCTTCATTTAAAAAATTTATGGGATTAATCAAACAGACAAAGATTAAGAAACCCTTGTTTTTTGGAGGGATATTTTTAACTTTGATAGGTACCTTAGGTTCTTTAATGGTACCGCTCTTAACACAAATGTTTATAGATGGATTTGATACATCATTAATAAGCACACCCTTAGTGGTTCTCATTATAGGTGTTTTCTTATTCAGTGCAGTAATCGATGGTGTGTCATATTATATGTTGGCAAAAATTGGTCAGACTGTTGTTCAGCGATTAAGAGAAATGGTATGGGATAAATTTCTCAATTTACCTGTTTCTTATTTCGATAAAACGAAAAGTGGAGAGTCAGTCTCTAGAGTTGTCAACGATACAAGTATCATTCAAAATTTAATTACAAGTCATTTCCCACAGTTAATCAGTGGCTTAGTCAGTATAGTCGGAGCAGTGATTATCCTCTTCTTAATGGACTGGAAATTAACACTCATTATGTTTATCGCACTACCGATATCAATCGTTGTAATTTTACCACTTGGTAGACGTATGCAAAAGGTCTCTAAGAAATTACAGGATGAAACTGCCACTTTCACAGGGTCGATACAAGAGACTTTGAGTGAAATCAGACTGATGAAGTCATTCAATGCTGAACGATATGAACAAGAAAAAGGACGCCGTGGAATTAAAGAGCTATATAAATACGGGATGAAAGAAGCAATTATCAATGCTTTATTATCACCGATTATGTACACGGTGATGATGTTCGTGATTATTTTAGTCATTGGTTATGGTGGTATTAGAGTAGCTGACGGTTCCATGTCAATTGGAACACTAGTTGCATTTTTACTTTATTTATTCCAAATAATGATGCCAATGACGATGTTTGCGATGTTCTTTACAGAATATAACAAAGCACTTGGAGCAACAGGTCGAATCATGGGCATTTTAGATATGACGGATGAGAAGTCTGGAGAAGAACGTCTAGAGCTCGCTTATAATACTTTGGAATTTGATAATGTCTCTTTTGGTTACGGAGATACAGCAGTTTTAGAAAACATATCCTTCCAAGCAAATAATAATCAAAAAGTTGCTTTCGTTGGACCAAGTGGTAGTGGTAAATCCACGATTTTTTCTTTAATTGAACGATACTACAATGTTTGGACTGGACAAATTAGGGTCGACGGTATTAATATAGAAAAATTAGATTTAAAACATTATCGTTCTGGTATTGGTTACGTCGCACAAGAAAGTGCTATTGTCTCAGGGACAATTAGAGAAAATATTACTTATGGCTTAGATGAATCGGCTTATAGTGAAGAAGATATAGAGCGAGCTGTTAGACAATCTTATACAAAAGAGTTCATTGATGATCTAGAAGAAGGACTCGATACCGAAGTCGGTGAACGTGGTGTTAAACTATCTGGTGGTCAGCGTCAGAGAATCGGTATTGCCAGAGCGTTTTTAAGAAATCCTAAAATATTGATGTTAGATGAAGCTACAGCAAGTCTTGATTCAGAATCAGAAAAATATATCGGTGAAGCTTTAAACGAACTGATGTCAGGACGTACAGTCTTAGTTATTGCGCACCGTTTATCAACAATTGTCAATTCAGATAAGATATACTTCATTGATAGTGGTAAATTGACCGGACAAGGCAACCATGAAAGTTTAATGGAGACTCATGATAGGTATAGAGAATTTACTAAGCAGCAATTTGGAGAAGATTAGAGGCATAATAAATGGGTATTTTAGTCGAAGCATTCAGTCCAGTGATTCCGATATTTATCATTATTTTTATGATTATTGTAGTGGTTACACTCTTTATTAATATAAAAAGTGGTTATCAACTGGATACGGTATCTAAAAAATTAAGGTACTTTTCAATAATGGGTTTGATTATGAGTTTAGTGGGTATTTTTCTCGTAACACTGATGCCGACATCTAATGAAAGTGATATTGTCGTATTAACACCTTTAGAGAGCATAAAGGATATGTGGTACTATGCGACAACCGAAGCAATCTTCAACAGTATTGTCATGAACATTGTACTATTTATACCCATTTCCTTCTTCCTATATTGCCTTATCAAAAGAGGTATTTTAACAGTATTACTGTGCTTAGTCTTATCAATTTTTATTGAGACAACCCAGTATTTGTTGCCAATAGGAAGAGTGACAAGCGTTGATGATGTCATGTTGAATTCAATTGGGGGTATTATTGGAGTCTTTTTTGGTTACTTAATTTTAAAAAGCAAAAATGTTTATTACCTTATGTTTCGTGGTAAGTGAATAAATAACAGTAAAAAAGGGGATGTTGTCTATGTACAACAAATTGAAAAATATTGAGGGTGTCCCTCTACAATCTAAAGAAGTTGTTGGACCTGCACTTGTTGGTTCAATTGAGTATTTTGAGGGTGAAAAAAGTATTTATCATGGCTCTTTAGTTGCAACAACAAAACGATTATTTTTAAACTTAGAAGACCGTGGTGTGATTTGTATCGAAGATTTTGATTATGATAGAATCACGCGTATCACTGTCGAAGATTTACTTATGGTCGGCCACATTGTTCACTTATGGCATGATGACCAATTAATAGTAAGTATTAAAAATATTTCTGAAGGTAAGCTAGATAAGTTCTTAGAATTTGTCTATAAGTATAAAGGACGCTACACTGTTGAAAAAGAAGCATTAACTTAAATTTAAGAACAACCCCGGACCATTAGGTTCGGGGTTTTTATTTTCTCTCGCTCTTCTTTGATAACACTATTATGTGTATAATGGCACTATTAATAATAGAGGTTGAAAAAAATGAAAAAATATAAAGTGATTGTATTTATGATGACAATTTTGATATTGGCTGGTTGTTCTAGTTTCCGTGAAATCGACGTGAGCGAAGATGGTGAATTAAGAAGAATCACGACAGAAGATACAAGTGAAATTGATATTCCTGCTGAACCAAAAAGGATTGTCCTGTTTCGGTCTATAGATCCAGGTAATGCAAAATTGCTTGGTTATGAAGCAGCTGCTGTGAATAGTGAATTAGAAAACAATAACACAATTGAAAATGAACTTGGTCAAGAAGTTATTTATTTACAAGCAGGAGATATTGAGAGTCTAAAAGAGATTCAACCTGATTTAATCGTTACATATTCACCTGATGAACATTTTGACGACTATAGTGAAATTGCACCAACAATTCGCCTGACTTATTCAGCCGGTATACTTAGTCCCTTTAGTCCGAGAACTTATCTAACCCAGCTTTATTATTTAGGCGTCATCTTAAATAAAGAAGATGAAGCGAATAGAATAGGTGATGAGTGGGAAGCAGAGACAACGGTAATTAAAAGAGAACTCAAGGAGCAAGTGGATGATCAACATGCTTTAGTTGTAAGTTCTCATGATGACGGGTTTATGCTATACAATGAATATATGGGTTACGGTACTGAAGCGGTTTACGACGTACTCGGCTTTCAGATGGATGAAGAAGCTAAAAAGGATGTAGAAGATAATCTCTTTGAAGTGAAGACCCCAGCTGAATTCTCTGATTTTGAAACAGATTATATATTTGTTAATACAGATAATACATCAGACGATAGTATTAAACTTGAGTTTTCCAAAGCTCTAGACATCCCTGAATCACATGTCATATTAGTGAATAAAGACGATTTTATAACAAATGATTTAATTTCTATCCGGCAACAATCAGAATTCATAGTAGATCAACTTAACGATAGTAAGGGGGATTAAAATGAAGTTTTTACCAATTGTCATTATGTTTTTTAGTTTCTTTACTTCGAATACGACAGATGAAGTAGCATCATTGGAAAGAGATTTTCAGATGATTGATGAAGGAGCCTTGTATCAAAATATAAGTCAGTATCTTGATAGTTCCTTTACTTTTGCAGCAACAGGGGACATCTTAGTACACGATTATCTGTATGAAGATGTTATGACAGAAGATGGTTATGACTTTACGTCAAGAGTTGAAACAGTCGCGCCGTATTTACAGCAGCAAGATTTAGTCTTTTTAAATCAAGAAACACCAATTGGTGGAGAGGAACTGACTTTATCAGGTTATCCAACTTTTAACGCCCCAGTTGAAGTCGCAGATTTACTAGCTTATTTTGATGCAGATATCGTAAATTTAGCTAACAACCACACACTTGATAGAGGTGCTGAAGGTATTGAACGTACGACTGAAAACTTAAAAGACCGTGACATTGATTATGTTGGAGCAAATGTGAGTGAAGAAGACATGAACAGAGATCGAATCTTTACGGTCAATGGTATAGATGTTGGGTTTCTAGCATATACATACGGTACAAATGGCATTCCAGTACCGGAGGGGGAAGAGTATTTAGTTAATATCATTGATATGCCGAGAATTTTATCGGATATAGAAGACTTAAGAGACAAAGTAGATGTCTTGATTGTCAGCTATCACCAGGGTATTGAATACGATGATTATCCGAGAGAGGAACACATACCAGAATATCAGACGATTGCTGAAGCTGGAGCAGATATCATTGTTGGTTCACATCCACATACCTTACAACCAATTGAACATTATGAAAGAGAGGATGGTAGTGAAGCGGTAATTGCCTATTCTATGTCTAACTTTTTAAGTGCTCAACAAACTTTAAATACACGTCTTGGAGGTATTTTAGAAGTTACAGTTGAAGAAAAGGGGGAGGACATAGATGTCAGCAAAGTGAGATTTATGCCTACTTACGTAGATAGCAATGAGTATGAAGATTTTTATTTACATCCTCTAGCTGATATGAACATGGATGATGTCTATCAGGATGTTTCTGAAAAAATGACTTCTTATAGTGACAAAGTCGAGATAGTGGACTATCTCAACTAGTCCTCAGGGTGCTCCTTTTTAATTATGGAAATAATAGAAAAGACCCCAAGAATGATTAGAGTGATAATCAAAGGCATATTCAAGGAAGCTGGTAAGAAATCTTGAGAGAAAAAGTAGATCATAACAAGTGCGATTAGAATCAAGAGAATGTTTAATCCTTTGCTGATTTGTATCATATTTATTCATCCTTAAATGTTTGTTTTCTACTAGCAATAGTATCATAATATAAGAAGAATTGAATTGAGGAGAGGAACAGACATGAACTATTTAATGAGTATACAAGTTTTACCCTACCATCCTGGAGATAAGGAGCTATACTCTCATACAAGTGGTGCGATTGATTTAATTGAAAACAGTGGACTTACACATTTTGTAGGACCACAAGAAACGACAGTAGAAGGTAACCTAGATGAACTGTTTAGTCTCGTTAAAAAACTTAATTTATATTTAGCTGAACAAGGCTGTGAACATGTAACTAGTAATATCAAGCTGGTTCAATCTAAAGAAGAAAATAGAATTAAAGATATTTTAGCAGATTATTACGAATTTGAAGATGATGAATAGAAGAGCTTTCACGCTCTTCTTTTTGTTATAATAAAAGTGTCTAAACTATGAAGTAAGGTGATTTTATGGGGGAATGTCCACACTGTCATCATGAATGGACTTATGGGGAGAAAATTAAAGGTTATGCTTTAAAACCTAGGACAAGGATTAAATGTCCGAATTGTAAGATGTATTTAGAACCTTCTACATTGTCGATTGTTTATGATTATTTGGCTATTTTTTTAGTTGCATTATTTATATTTATATTGATTCCGATTATGGACTGGCCGATGTGGCCATCTTTAGTGATTAGTTTTATCTTATTCTTATTATATGTTTTTCTTTTCCAACCACTCACTGTGCGTTTTAAAATCTATGACTATAAGATAAAAAAAGACTAGGATAGGAAGGGGATTTACATGTTTTTATTTGCTAACCACACAGAGGTGCATTTTGGAGCAGGTGTGCTTCAAACTATTGATGAAGTATTAAAGGATACTAATTATCAATCAATTGTTGTTGTCGCTTCAAACTCTCAAGTAGAGAATGGCGTCACCGATTTACTAGAATCTCTTTTAGGTAATAGAGTTAAGGCAGTCGTGTCTAATATCGAGGCCAACCCTACTGTAGATAACGTAGATCATATCGTTTTATCTTGTGATACTCACCAGGCAGATTTAATTATTGCAGCAGGTGGAGGTTCAGCTATGGATGCAGCAAAAGCAGCTTCGGCAGCTTACGCTAGAGGGGTTGAGGCACGTCAGTTAATCGATGATAAGCTTGTCACATCTGCACTTCCTTTAGTAGCTATTCCATCTACTAGTGGGTCAGCTTCAGAAGTCACACCTTTTGCGGTAATCAGTGATAAGGAAAGAGGTTTAAAGGTGTCCTTGAATTCTAAATTGCTATATCCAAAGTATGCACTAGTTGATCCTGAAATGACCTATTCATGTCCACCATCAGTAACAGCAATCTCAGGCATCGATGTTATTTGCCACGCCTTAGATTCAATCGGTTCTGTAAACAATAACCCAATTTCTGATGCTTTACATCTGAAAGCTTTGAAATTAGCATTTGCCAACCTAGAAACGGCTTATAACGATGGTAAAGATGTGACAGCTAGAAGTAATATGGCTTTAGCTAGTACTATTGCTGGACTTGGATTTTCACAGACTGCAACAAGTGGGTCACATGCAATGAGTTATTATTTAACATCTGAGTTTGGCATACCGCATGCTGAAGCTTGTGCATTTAGTCTCGATCAGTGGATTTTATATAATGCAGAAGTAGATAATCGCATGGATGATATTAGTGCTCAACTCGGCTTTAAAAACACTAGAGCAATGTCAGATGAAATCAATGAACTCAAAAAGAGATTAGGTTTACGTTCGACATTTGAAGAACTCGGTATTGATAAAAAACATATTCCAGAAATTGCTCGCCAGACCATGGCTGCGGGTAACTATCAAAATAATCTTGCTCAGTTGAGTGAGGATGAAATTATTGAAATGTTAGAGAGAAAATAAGTAGGTGAGCTTGTGACTAAGAAAGAAATTAAAGTAGTTGGCGCAGTGATTGAAAATGAAGAAGGAGAAATCCTCTGTGCCCAAAGACCAGAAGGTAAAAATTTAGCTTTAAAATGGGAATTCCCTGGAGGCAAAATTGAAGTAGGAGAAAGTCCGACTGCTGCCTTAAAAAGAGAGTTACAGGAAGAAATGGCCTTAGATATTGAGATTCTAGATGAAATTACTACAACGACTTATGAATATGACTTTGGTATTGTGGAATTAACAACTTATTTCTCAAAAATTAAGGCTGGCAATATCCAACTTTTAGAACATGAAGAAATGAAATGGATGAAAGCTGATGATATTGACCAATTAGACTGGGCTCCGGCAGATATTCCTGCAATTAAGATTATAAAAGAGAAAAAAGGGAATAAGAAATAGAAGCTATCAAGGAGGAGAGACAAAAATGGACTTAATTAAAGGTTTACTTGGTTTTATCTTTAAAACATTTGTAGTTTTATTCGCGATTACTGCGGTTGCCGTAGTTGTGCTTGCTTTCTTATTGAAAAAAGATGTAGATGAAATCCGTGAATTTACACAAAGTATTAAAGATGACCTTTATCCAGAAAAAGCATAATATCAATTGAATAGGAAATACATCCTAAAGAAAAAAATAGCCGTGAACATCTTAATTTTAAGATGTTCACGGCTATTTTTGTGTTTTTATTTGTCGTTTAAAGCTTGATCTAAGGTTTCAATATTTTTATCCATCATTGATTGGTAAGTCGCATCACGAGGGTCTTTTGGACTGAGAGTTTCTAAATTATTGAAGTAAATTGGCTCAGTCTTAGTTTCATCTTTAATCACATCAGTAACTGTTGAAGTTACATTGGGTTCATACAAGATATAAGGAATATTTTCTTGTTTGATATTATCGATGATCTCAGTCAATTCTTTTTGTGAGGGTTCTTGATTACTAAGTCCATTGATTGCCACTTGATGAAAGCCGTATCGATTGGCAAGATAGCCGATAGATTCATGTGAGATATAAACGTGATCATATACTGGTTGTTCAGTAATTTCTGTTAGTTTTTGATCGATATTTGTTAAATCCTCTTTTAAACTATTGAAATTACTATCATATAAATCCTTATGTTCTGGTCTGGCTTCAATGAGTGAATCTCTAATTGATTCCGCCATCTTGAGTGCTAAGTTAGGATCTAACCAAATATGTGGATCGTTTTCACCGTGTTCATGATCATGATCGCTATCTTCATCATGTTCGTGGTCATGACCTTCATGACTAGAAGATATTAGATCATCTTCAGTAATTCCACTCGCTGTAGAAATCACTGTTGTATCGTCTTCGATCGTCTTAGTGATTGTCGCTGCAATTGGATCAAGTTCATCTGTTGTTGTCATGAACAAGTCACCATCTGAGTAGTCTATCATGTCTTTTTGTGTCGGTTCGTAAGAGTGCATGTCAGCACCTGCAGGGTAAACTGATTCAACATCTACCGTCTCTCCACCAATTTCTTCAACAAAGCTAGTTAATGGAAAGACAGTGGTATAAATTTTTAAAGGTTGATCCTCTTTAACACTCGTATTATTGCCACAGGCAGCTAAAAATAAAACGAAAGATATAAAAACAGCAAATTTTAGTTTCATAGAAAGCACTCCTAATATCGTAATGGTTACGATTTAAAATTATATAGGACTAATCTTCATATTGCAATACAAAGTTACTTAATAAAGACTTGAAATTTATCGTAAATCCTAGTAAAATAGTAAAGGTGATTTAATAGGCATATACCAATCATCTGTGATGGATGATCAACTGGCCAGTTGATTCGAGTATATTATCATTAAAGTTTGATTATACTTAGTTAAAGGAGGCGACAGAAATGAGAGTAATCGTTACATTAGCTTGCACAGAATGCGGAGACCGCAACTACAGCACTAAGAAAAACAAAAGAAACAATCCAGAGCGTATCGAGATGATGAAATTCTGCCCTAGATTGAACAAGTACACGTTACACCGTGAAACTAAATAATAACTTATAGCTATCATCATTTGATGATAGCTTTTTTTAATATACCAACTTGTTTATGCTATAATGACTTTGGGTCAATGACTAGTAAATAGGGGGAGTGTCTTTATGACAATCGTTATGGATGGCAAGAAAGTTGCCGCACATCTATCTGATGAGATTCGAAAAGCCCTAGAGGTTTCAGAATCACATGGTATTAAACCTAAAGTTGCTTTTGTTAGAGTAGGCGATTTATCAGACTCAATTTCTTATGAAAATGCTGCTGTTAAACGCTTTGAAAAATTAGGTATGGACACTGTACAATACCATTTCCCAGATGATGTATCTACCAAAGTATTTCTAACTAAATTCCGAGAAATTAATGAAGATTATTCTATACACGGAATTTTACTGCTACAACCTTTACCAAAACATATACCAATGAAGAGAGTGGCTGAGGTCATGAACTCTTTCAAAGATATTGATGGCATGAAAGCATCAAACCTAGGAAAAGTCTTAACGAACGATAGTGATAGACTTGAACCTTGTACACCTGCAGCAGTCATGAATATGCTTGATTTTTATGACATCGATCTTAAAGGTAAAAACGTTACAGTAGTTGGTGCGAGTGCAGTAGTTGGTAAACCATTATCTCTCTTGATGATGAACAGAGAGGCGACTGTGACAACTTGTAACTTATATACAGATGATTTAGTTGATAAATGTAAAGATGCTGATGTGATTGTTTCAGCAGCAGGTGCAATTAATTTAATCGATGAACCTCATGTTAAAGAAGGTGCTGTCGTTATTGATGTTGGTATTAATTTTAATGAAGCAGGCAAGATGGTCGGAGATGTGAATTATGAAGCGGTTAAAGACAAAGCTTCATATATTACCCCGGTACCAGGCGGTATTGGTGCAATTACAACAACAGTACTTGCTTACCATCTAGTTAAAGCGACAGAGTATCAAAAAGAGCCAGTATTATTTTTGGAGAAACAAGAAGACTAATTATATATATTCAATATTTAAAATGTCTAAAAAAGGCACAAAAACAAAATCTTCACTTTTGTACTTTTGACCAATGAGCAGCATGCTCCATTGGTCTATTTTTATGGCGTCAAGTTCAATATAAAAGCAGCTACCATCATAAAGATAGTCGATGCGAATAGCTTTGTTGAGCTGCATCGCTTCTTCTAAGATCGTTTCTATTAATTTTAAACGATTGTCAGAAAGGATTGGTCGCTCTATTTTTCCTTTACGCTTACTCAAAGGAATATTTAAATTTGCTTGTTGAGACGAAAGATTACAATAATCCATACTATTTCCTTCTTTCCTAAGCTTAAACTCATTATACGAACGTATGTTCGATTTTTCAAGCTTAGGATTTATGTTAAATTTATAGAAGAATACATTAAGTGAGGACGCATTATGAGAAAAAATATCGTGTGGGGTATACTGATTGTCATAGTCTTAGGAGTGTTATTTTTACCTTTAGTCGATAAAACACCTACGACCACTAGGGTGATTGTTGATTATACAAACAAAGAAATTGTTCACCCAAACTGTTATGACCAAGCATCTCTGACAAATTGGATTGATGAGGTGTCATTTGGAAGAGCAGTGAACGATTTAGAATTTGAAGTGAGAGATAGTTGCACACAAAAATTATTAGAAACTGGTAAGACTAATATTTTCACCAGAATAATTGAATGATGAAATATATCGTCTCGTCTAAATAGATCAAAAAAAGGCTTAGAAATCTTAAGATTTCTAAGCCCTTTAATATTTTAAGATAATGCTTTTGTAATATTTGGAACGACTTGTTTTTTACGAGATACAACGCCTTCTAAAATCGCTGTATTTTGATCTAAAGCAACTCCAAAGGCACGTTCTACTGATGAGAATTCACGGCCAAGTGCAAGGACTTTAGAGTTAGAGTTCAAGATATCCGTCACGATAAGTGTAAATAGATCGTAGTCTTCTGCTTCAATTTCCGCATTGATTGCAGCTTCTAATTCTTCTCTACGATTAAATACTTCGTCAACATCAACCACATTAATTTGAGCGATACGGACACTCTTCTCGCCCATATCAAATGTCTTAGCATCTCCTGAAATTAATTGTTCAGCAGTTTTATCTCTTGTTGAAGCTCCAGCTTTGAGCATTTCTAGGCCATACTGTTCTAAGTCAACTTCAGCGATTGTTTTTAAGTCACTTGCTGCATCGATATCTTCTTCTGTCGTCGTTGGTGATTTAAAGAGTAGAGTATCAGAAATGATTGCAGACAGCATCAAACCTGCCATTTCTTTTGATATCGTTAAGTTGTTTTCTTTGTATACTTTATTTAAAATTGTTGCAGTACATCCCACTGGCTCTGCACGGTAATATAGTGGACCTTCTGTTTCAAAGTTAGCAATTCTGTGATGATCATAAACTTTTGTCACAACTGCTTGATCAATATCTTCAGCTGATTGTTGTTTCTCATTATGATCGACTAAAATGACTTGATCACCACTGTTAAGTGATGTTAGTAATTCTGGTTCTGTAACTTTGAAGTGGTCTAATGCATAGCGCGTTTCAGCGTTAATTTCACCTAAGCGGTAAGCAGTTGCATCATGACCAAGTTGTCTTTCGATGTCACTCGCAACAAGTGCAGATGATATTGTATCCGTGTCCGGATTTTGGTGACCAAATATTTTAAGTGTCATTATAAATGATTCTCCTTTTTAATCCTGTAAATTTCATTTCTCTTATATTTTAACATTTCTCTACTTGTCATTCTATAAGTTACGTTCAAACCATTAAGGTTAGAGTATAATAGGATATTTTTATGTGATAAAATTAAAATAAATATGACAATAGTACAGGAGAGAGATTAATGTATAAATTTGAAGATGACAGTTTCATGTTGCACACGGATTTATATCAGATTAATATGACAAAAACCTACTTTGAGAAAGGTATACATAATAAAAAGACAATCTTTGATCTATATTTTAGACAGATGCCATTTGATAATGGCTACGCAGTTTTTGCTGGTTTAGAGCGGATGATTGATTACTTACAGAACTTACATTTTTCAAATAGTGATATCGCATATTTAGAGACCTTAGGTTATGAAGAAGAATTCTTAGCTTATTTAAAAACAATTCGCTTTACAGGCACCATGCGTTCAGTTCTAGAAGGAGATACTGTCTTCAACAATGAACCTCTTGTACAAATTGAAGCAGGCCTAGCAGAAGCGCAGTTAATTGAGACAGCACTTTTAAATATCGTTAACTTCCAAACTTTAATCGCAACTAAAGCAAGTCGCATTAGACAATTAGTACCAAATGATAATCTTATGGAATTCGGTACAAGACGAGCACATGAGTTTGATGCAGCCTTATGGGGGGCGCGCGCATCGATAATAGGTGGTTTTAATGGTACGAGTAATGTGCGCGCGGCCAAGCTTTTTGGCATCAAGCCGAGTGGCACACATGCACACGCTATGATCCAAGCTTTCGGAAATGATTATGATGCCTTTAAAGCATACGCTGATACGCACTCAGATTGTGTCTTTTTAGTAGATACTTTTGACACTATAAAATCTGGTATTCCAACAGCTATTAAAGTGGCTAAAGAATATAAGGATAAGATTAACTTCGTTGGTATTAGAATTGACTCTGGTGACATTGCTTACTTAACAAAACAAGCACGTAAAATGTTAGATGAAGCTGGTTTTCATGACGCACAGATTATCGTTTCTAATGATCTAGATGAAGTGACGATACTATCACTACTGTCACAAGGGGCTAAGGTAGACGGCTGGGGGATTGGCACTAAATTAATCACAGCCTTCGATCATCCAGCACTAGGTGCAGTATATAAGTTAGCTGCCATTGAAGGTGACAATGGTGAATGGTTAAACCGCATTAAAATTTCAGGAAATATTGAAAAGGTAACTACGCCTGGTAAGAAAAACCTCTACCGTATTATCAATAAAGATACAGGAATGTCAGAGGGGGATTACATTACGGTTTACGATGAGAAAATCGATACTAGTGAACCACTTTTAATGTTCCACCCTGTTCATACTATGAAGAAAAAACTAGTTAAAAATTTTGAGGCAGTTGAACTCTTACATGATATTTTTGTAGATGGTGAATTGGTCTATGAGTCACCATCTGTCTTAGAAATGCAAAAAAATTGTGAGGAAAATCTGAATCATATGTGGGAAGAAACGAAGCGCTTCTTAAATCCACAAGAGTATCCAGTCGATCTCTCAAGTAAATTATGGAATATTAAAAATGATTTGGTTGAAACTTTATCAAATCAAGTATTGGAGTGATTTGAATGACGGATTTACAAGAAGAGATAATTAAAAAACTCCATGTTAAAAAAACAATTGATCCGGCGACAGAAGTAAGGGGAATTATTGATTTCATCAAAGATTACGTCAAGGCAAATAATTTTCTTAAAAGTTTGGTGCTTGGTATTTCTGGTGGTCAGGACTCTACTTTACTTGGAAAACTATCACAGATGGCAGCTGAAGAATTAAGAAGTGAAGGTCTGGATGTTTATTTTTACAGCGTGAGATTACCATATGGTAGACAAGCAGACGAACAAGATGCAATAGATGCGGTGAAGTTTATCGATCCAGACCACAATGAAGTAGTTAATATTGCACCAGCAGTTGATGCAAGTGTGAGTGCCTTAGCTGATAGTGGTTTTAACTTAAGTGATTTTCATAAAGGTAACGAAAAAGCACGTGAACGGATGAAGGTACAGTATGCAATTGCTGCACATACGTCGGGTGTTGTCTTAGGGACTGATCACGCGGCTGAGGCCTTGACAGGCTTTTATACGAAATTTGGAGATGGTGCTTGTGACCTAACTCCACTCACTGGATTAAATAAAAGACAGGGCCGTGAGCTGTTGAAATATTTGGACTGCCCAGCTCACCTTTATGAAAAAGTGCCAACTGCAGATCTTGAAAGTGATAAGCCCCTCTTAAGTGATGAAGAAGCGCTTGGTGTAACTTATGCTGTCATCGATGATTTTCTAGAAGGTCAGCCTGTTAGTGACTCTGACTATGAGACAATCATTCGTTTGTATAAACGCTCAGAGCACAAAAGAGTCTTACCATATCATCGCTATCATTTGCCTAAAAATATAGAGAATCGGGGAGAATAATGTTAGACATCATAAATGAAAGTCCGATGTTAATGATATTAATCATCTTTATTATTAATATTATATACGTGACATTTTTAACAATGCGGACAATAATGACTTTAAAGGGTTACCGTTTTGTCGCCGCAGCTTTTAGTATCATGGAAACTTTTGTCTATGTAATCGGACTAGGTTTAGTACTTGATAATTTAGACAGACCACAAAATATTGTCGCTTATGCGCTTGGTTTTGGGGTTGGGATTTTAGTAGGAACTAAGATTGAGGAACAACTTGCCCTAGGTTATACAGTTGTTAATGTGACAACCGGTAAAAAAGATATAGATTTACCAAATGACTTGAGAAATTTAGGCTATGGTGTAACGCACGGACATCAATATGGACGCGATGGACAGCGAACAGTTATGCAAATTCTAACACCAAGAAAATATGAAAGAAAATTAATGGAGACCATCAGAGAGCTTGATGATAAAGCCTTTATTATTTCTTATGAACCTAAAAACATTCATGGTGGTTTCTGGACTAAAGGACTCAGCAAACGTCGTATGAAGAACTATCAACCTGAAAATGTAGAAGAAGTGTTAGAAGAATTTTATGATGCTCAAGAACAGGAAGATAATAATGTCACAAAAACGAAAAAAGAAATTTAAAGTTGAACCTGGACAAGACATAACAGAAGTATTAAAACAGATGAAAGACGAAGGTTATCAGGTGACAAGAAGACTTGAAGCGCCGGTCTTTAAAGAAGAAGATGGACAAATTGTCGTCTCTCATCAAGAGATTATCTTTGAAGGAAAATTAATTAAAGAGTAAGGATGAATATATATGATCAGTAGGTATACCAGACCGGAAATGGCTAAAGTATGGACAGAAGATAATAAATACCAGGCTTGGTTAGAAGTAGAAATACTTGCAAGTGAGGCATGGGCAGAACTTGGAATTATTCCAAAAGATGAAGTGAAAAATATTCGTCCAAATGCACGTGTTGATGCCAAAAGAATACAAGAAATTGAACAGGAAACCCGTCATGATGTCGTCGCTTTTACAAGACAAGTATCTGAAACTTTAGGTGAAGAGAAAAAATGGGTTCACTATGGTTTAACTTCGACAGACGTCGTTGATACAGCACAAAGTTTTGTTTTAAAACAAGCGAATGAAATCATTCAAAAAGACCTTGAGAATTTTATCGACATATTAGCTGATAAAGCACGCGCTCATAAACATACAATCATGATGGGTCGTACTCACGGTGTCCATGCAGAACCGACGTCATTCGGTATCAAGATGGCGCTCTGGCATCAGGAGATGAAACGTAATCTGAAGCGTTTTGAAGATGTGAGAGAAGAGATCGAAGTTGGTAAGATGAGTGGCGCTGTAGGAACTTTTGCCAACATTCCACCTGAAGTAGAAGCTTATGTCTGTCAGCATCTTGGTTTAAATGTGGCAGAAGTGTCTACTCAAACTTTGCAAAGAGATAGACACGCACACTATATTGCTGTCCTTGCCCTGATTGCAACATCTATTGAAAAATTTGCAGTTGAAGTTAGACACCTTCAAAAAACAGAAACAAGAGAAGTTGAAGAAGCCTTTAGAAAAGGACAAAAAGGTTCAAGTGCTATGCCACATAAGAGAAATCCGATCGGTAGTGAAAATGTCTCAGGGCTTGCCCGTGTGATCCGTGGTTACGTTACGACTGCATATGAAAATGTGCCGCTTTGGCATGAGAGAGATATTTCTCACTCTTCAGCTGAACGTATCATGTTACCAGATGTGACGATTGCTTTAGATTACATGTTGAATCGCTTTGGAAACATTATGAAGAACTTAACTGTCTTTGAAGACAATATGAAGGCAAATATTGATAAGACCTTCGGTCTTGTCTATTCTCAGCAAATCATGTTAGCTCTAATCGATAAAGGGATGTCACGTGAAAAAGCATATGATATCGTTCAACCTAAAGCTATGGAATCTTGGGAGACTAAGGTGCCACTTCAAACTTTAGCGAGTGAAGATAAGGCGATTACTGAAGTGTTAAACGAAGAAGAATTAGAAGCATGTTTCGATGAATCTCATCACTTACGCCGAGTGGATACAATCTTTAAGCGTGCAGGTCTAGAATAATGAAGTTTATCAAAGTGGTTATGGCACTCATGTTACTTGTAACATTGGGTGCCTGTGGTAGTGAAGATGCAACTGCCCTTGAAGCAATTGAATATAATAAACAATATGAGTCGTTATCATTTTCTAATTTAGATATTCCTGTTCACGTTGAAGAGATTGATGGTATCACTTATGCAGATGGTGTGTTAATTGTGAATAAAGAGATACCTCTACCTAATGATTACAATCCTGGTTTACAAGCTGAGACAGAAGAAGCATATTTACAAATGTTTGAAGATGCAGCGGCCGAGGGTTTATCTTTTGAACTCGTCAGTGGTTTTAGATCTTACAATTATCAAGCTGAGCTATACAATAATTATGTAGCACGTGATGGTAAAGAAGCTGCTGATAAATACAGTGCAGAGCCAGGTCATTCTGAACACCAAACAGGACTAGCAATCGACGTTGGTTCTTATGATAGTGCTGTACTCTTACAAACATCATTTGAATATACACCGGAATTTGAGTGGTTATCTGAGCATGCCCATGAGTATGGTTTTATCATTCGTTACCTCAAAGGTAAGGAAGATATTACCGGCTATATGTATGAACCGTGGCATTTGAGATATGTTGGAGACAAGGCAACTGATATAAAAGAAAGTGGACTTACATTAGAAGAATACTTCGATTTATTATAAGGCTCGTTGAGTGTTTCACTCACGGGCTTTTATGTTTTTTAAGACTCAATAATGCTATAATTATCGTATGATTTTTATAAAGGATATGTTCTTATGAATGATGACACAAAGCATATATTTAAACTAGATCCAGCAAAGATTATTAAGGATCAAGACCTAGACAAAATTATCAATTCAAAGACGGATTTAATAATGGTCTCAGGTACAGATGGTGTGACAAGTGAAAATATCACGACAGTTCTAGAAAAAATTAGGGACCGTGGCATCACTATCGCACTTGAAATATCTCATCCTGATGCAGTTGTGCCTGGTTTTGACCATTACTACATTCCAACTGTTATCAACACTGTAAATGTGAAGTATTCACATGGTATGTTGGTGGAAGCTTTAATGGAATATCATGATTTTATTGAATACGATAATATCAGTCTCTTACCTTATATTATCTTAAATGAGAATTGCAAAGCCTTTACTCGTGCAGAGTGTAAACAAATCAATGATGAAGAATTGCTTGCTATGGTGCATATGCTCGATAAATTATACAAGATGGATTATATCTACATAGAATACAGTGGCATGTTAGGTGATCGAAGTTTAGTTAAAGAAGCATATGATGCATGTGAACACGCCCATGTCATTTACGGTGGGGGTATACAGAATTATGATCAGGCAAAATTGATGTCATCTGCCAGTGATACCATTGTGGTAGGTAACATCATTTATGATGATGTAGAAAGTGCACTCACGACAATCATTTAATAAATGGAGTTTTTAAAATGGATTTAAGTGGAATGAACAAAGAACAACTACAGGCAGTAAAAACAACCGAAGGACCGCTCTTAGTCATGGCAGGTGCGGGGAGTGGGAAGACGCGGGTCTTGACACACCGAGTAGCGTATTTACTAGATGAAAAACAAGTGCCAAGTTATAATATTTTAGCCATAACATTCACTAATAAAGCAGCACGTGAAATGCAAGAAAGAGTCGATAAGCTTATTAACGAGGACGCCAGAAAAATGTGGATTTCAACCTTCCACTCCATGTGCGTTCGTATTCTAAGACGTGACATTGCTTACTTAGGCTATGACACAAGTTTTTCTATTCTAGACCCGCTCGATCAACAATCTGTAGTGAAGGATATTTTAAAGAAGAGAAATTTAGATACTAAACAACATAATCCAAGAAGTATCTTATCTGTCATCTCCTCTTACAAAAACCAGTTGATTAAACCAGACCAAGCGATAGCTGAAGCGGCTGGTTTTTTAGATGAACTTTACAGTGAAATCTATAAGGATTATCAAGAAATATTATATCGGAACAGCGCTTTAGATTTCGATGACTTAATTATGTTAACGATTGAGCTCTTTGAGAAAGAAGAAGCGGTATTAAGTTACTATCAGACGCGTTTTCAATATATTCATGTTGATGAATATCAAGATACCAACCATGCTCAGTATCGACTAGTAAAAATGCTAGCTGAGAAATATAGAAATATTTGTGTAGTTGGTGATTCAGACCAGTCTATTTATAAGTTTAGAGGGGCAGATATTCAAAATATCTTAAACTTTGAAAGAGATTATCCAGAAGCGACTATCATTAAATTAGAAGAGAACTACCGTTCGACTAAAATGATTTTGGATGCAGCGAATGCGGTCATAGATAACAATACCGAAAGAAAACCTAAAAACCTCCGCAGTAACAAAGGTGAAGGTGCCAAAATCGAAGTCAATGTCTCACAATCCGAAAGGGAAGAAGGACACGCGATTGTTGCTAAGGTTAAAGCGCTCAGTGAAGACTATAAATACGGTGATATGGCAATCTTATATAGAGCAAACGCACAGTCCCGTGCGATTGAGGATGCCTTTGTTAAGTCGAGCATTCCCTATAAAATGGTCGGAGGTACAAAGTTCTACAGTCGTATGGAAATCAAGGACTTGATGAGCTACTTGAAAGTGATTCAAAATCCTTTTGATGATATTAGTTTCGAACGGATCATCAATACACCTAAAAGAGGAATTGGTACAAAAACCGTTGAGAAATTACAAGCTCACGCAGAACAACTCAATTCCAGTATCTACGATGCGATTAGAGACGCTGACTTTTTAGGAATTCCACAAAAAACTGTTGTTAAGCTTATGTCACTCTTAGACGTGTTAGATAATCTAAAAGAAAAATCTAAATATATGTCCATGACAGACTTGGTGGATGAAGTGCTAGCCGATACCGGTTACCTTGATATGCTTCAGAGTGATAAAACACTTGAAGCAAGAAGTCGCTTAGAAAACTTAGAAGAATTTAAAACAGTCACGAAGGAATTTGACCAGGAACGTCCGATAGCAGATGATAACTTATTTGAATTCTTAAGTGAGATGGCCCTAGTATCTGATCAAGATGGAGTAGATGATTCATCTGGTGTGACTATGATGACTATGCATGCTTCTAAAGGCTTAGAATTCAAAGTCATCTTTATTGTAGGCCTAGAAGAAGGTATCTTCCCTTCTAAAAGAGTAATGTTTGATGATAAAGAACTAGAAGAAGAAAGACGCTTAATGTATGTAGCACTGACGCGTGCTATGGATTATTTGATGTTATCTAGAGCAGAGTCTAGAATGCTTTACGGGCGATTAGAAAACAATATGATGAGCCGCTTTTTATCAGAAATTCCTGAAGAATTATTAGAAAAACCAGCCAATCAGTCCATCTTTAGTAACAACAATTCATCGCCAAGTTTTAAAACAGGACCAAAGAAAAAAGCGCGTATCATACAGACCAATAATGATGTTGACTTTAGCATTGGAGATAAGGTGTCACATAAAGTATTTGGAGATGGTATTGTGTCTCAAATTAAAGGTGAAGGAGACAATACAGAACTGGATATCGTCTTTAAGACAGCTGGACCCAAACGTCTCTTAGCCAATTATGCACCTCTTGAAAAAAGGACTGAGTTAGATGAAAGAAAAAATTAAGGACTTACAAGATAAATTAAATCGTTATAACTATGAATATCATGTACTTGATAAACCATCAATTGCTGATGTGGACTACGATCATATGTTAAGAGAATTAATTGACTTAGAAAATGAGTTTCCTGAGTACAAGACGAGTACGTCTCCAACTGTTAGAGTAGGCGGAGACATTTTAAGTGGTTTTGAAAAAGTAACTCATGGCACACCGATGCTCAGTTTATCCAACGCTTTTAATGCTGAGGAACTAAGAGCCTTCGATAAACGCGTCCAACAAGTGGTTGATCAACCTACTTATATGTGTGAATTAAAAATTGATGGACTAGCGGTGTCATTAACTTATGAAGAAGGTGTCTTTGTCCAAGGCGCAACTCGTGGAGATGGTAGTGTGGGTGAGAACATTACCGAGAATTTAAAAACAATCCACGCGATTCCTTTAACTGTAAATTCAAATTTATCTTTTGAAGTAAGAGGAGAGGCTTATATGCCAAAACCTTCATTTCAAAAATTGAATGCACAAAGACTAGAAAATGGAGATGCAGAATTTCAAAATCCAAGAAATGCTGCAGCAGGTTCACTCCGTCAATTAGACCCTAAACTTGCTGCTAAACGTAATCTATCTGTGTTTATATATAGTGTGACTTCACCAGAAGCACTGAATGCGAGTACACAAAATGGTGCCTTGGATATCTTGGATGAACTTGGTTTTAAAACCAATCATGAAAGACGGCTGATGAATAATATAGAAGAAGTGATTGACTATATTGATTACTGGACTACACACCGCTCAGAACTATCTTATGAAATTGATGGCATAGTCATTAAGGTTAATGATTTAAATGAACAAGAGGAATTAGGCTATACTGTCAGATCACCACGCTGGGCAATCGCTTATAAGTTTCCCGCTGAAGAGGTCATTACAGAAATATTAGACATTGAATTAACCGTCGGTCGAACAGGTGTCATCACTCCAACAGCCATACTTGAACCTGTTAAGGTTGCGGGTACAACAGTCGCTCGTGCGTCATTACATAACCACGATCTTATAGAAGAAAGAGACATTCGCATTGGAGACAAGGTAGTCATCAGAAAAGCAGGAGATATAATACCTGAAGTAGTTAAGTCACTTAAAGAAGAAAGAACAAACCAGGTAGTGTATCAAGCACCAACAACTTGCCCATCTTGTGGACATGATACTGTTCATTTAGAAGAAGAAGTTGCCATTCGTTGTATCAATCCGAGTTGTCCAGCTCAATTACAAGAAGGTATTATCCATTTTGTATCTCGTGGTGCAATGAATATTGATGGACTGGGTGAGAAAGTCGTTAGACAGTTATTCGAAGCAGAGCTAATTAAAAATGTTGCGGATCTTTATCACTTAGAATATGATCAGCTAATCGGACTTGAACGTATGGGTGATAAAAAAGTAACAAACCTTCTACAAGCAATTGAAGATTCTAAAAGTAAGGACTTGAGCAAGGTGCTGTTTGGTTTAGGAATACGGTTTTTAGGTGCTAAAGCATCTCGAACACTTGCCGAACACTTCTTAACTATAGAAAAAATTATTGCAGCTGACAAAGAAGATTTTATGAGTATTCCAGAGATTGGTGAAAAAATTGCGGACTCAATCGTTACTTATACTTCGAATCAAGACTTCCTAGACTTAATTAAAGAATTACAGGAGGTCGGAGTCAACTTTACAGAAGAAGTGCATGAAGCAGCAGGTAGTTTGTTTTCTGACATGACCTTTGTGCTAACAGGTAAGCTCGAAGAGTTAACACGTACTGAGGCAAAAGATAAAATAGAAGCTGAAGGCGGTAAAGTGACAGGTAGTGTATCTAAAAATACAGATGTAGTGTTGGCTGGAGCTGATGCAGGATCTAAGCTTGAAAAAGCAAAATCACTTGGAATTGAAGTGTGGAACGAAGAAGAATTTATTGAGAAATTGGGGCAATGATAATGAAGTTTAAAACTCTAATACTCGGAGCAACTACTGCCTTATTATTGAGTGCTTGTGGAGCTAATGAAGCAGAAATTAGTGAACAAGCTGAGAATGCAGGCTTAGAAAATGAAGTGTCAAATGTTCCAGTTGAAGAACAAGAAGACAAACTCACCTCTAGTGGTAGTGAATTTTATCGGTCTGTAGTACCTTATGTATTGTCTCCTGCTAGAGGATTGTCAAGTGCTAATATGGTGTCATCTTATAATGTAGAAGAATTTGAAAAAGGATTGTCTGATATTAGTAAGGATATCTTCAGTACAGATGAGTATGTTTTTAGAGAAGGTCAAATTATCTCTGAAGAAATGATTAGAGGCTACTTATCTAGACAATACACAAGTGAAGAACTAGAAGAGATGGATGAAGAGGAACTGTTATCTTCCAATGCCTTTAGTAATCTTGGTTTGAATCCATCTACTAATGGGGAGACAGATCCTGAGAAAATTGCAGAAGAAGCGCCCTTATATCTATCTCATATCTTAGAGCAAAATTACCTGTCTGAAAGTGAAGATGGCTCTTTGAACTTTGATGGCATCACGATTGGTCTTGCTATGAACAGTGTGCATTACTATCAAACTGAGGAATATGGACAGACTAAAGAAAAAGAACTAGATCCTGAAGTCGTTCAGGAAAAAGGTGAGGAAATGGCAGCGGAGATTTTAACGAGAATTCGTGCCAACGATGACTATGTCGATAAAAAGATTGTCTTTGCGATTTTTATCCAGTCATCAGACACTGATATTGTGCCGGGTAACTTTGTCTCACAAACCACTGTTGAACCTGGGGAGAATACTATAACTGAGTTCTCGGATATCAATGTACAAAATCTGCTCTTACCTTCAAATGAAGCTGCAGAAATTTCCGATGAAGTGAATAATGAATATGAAACCTTTAACAGGGAGTTGTCTTCTTACTTCGATAGCTTTACAACTTCTGTCGGTCGCGGTAAGTTTGTTGACAATAACTTAGAGACATTGACCATAGAAATTCCACTGGAGTATAACAGTCGAGGCGAAATGATTGGTATGAGTCAATTTGTAAGAGACTTAGTAGACGAGCACTTTATCGGTACGAATATTGAAGTGGAAATCAAAGATAAATCACAAGTCTACAGTGTCATAACAAGACAAGGTGATGAAAAAGCGAACTTATATATCTTTGAATAGTAAGGCTACATGGAAAATTAGTGTTAATTTTGGTAAACTTTAAATGTTGTATTTAAAATAAGGAGGGTCATCAATGGAAGAATTAGACTTTGATAGACTTAGACATGTGGCGAATCTATCTAAAATTGAAATTAAAGATGATGAAGAATTAAAAAATTTATCAACTAAAATACAGAGTATCGTTAAGCATGCGGCTCAATTGGAAGAACTTGATTTAGATGGTGTTGAACCAATGACCCATGTAATCGATGTAGAAAATAAATTACGTGAAGATGTAGCGGGACAACCGTTAAGTCAAGACGAAGCGTTAAAGAATACTGTAAGTAAAGAAGCGGGACAATTCAAAGTTCCTAGAATGATCTAAACGGAGGGTAAATATAGTGAATATAAATGAACTAACTGTTGAAGAATTATACTCAAAAATTCACGCTAAAGAAATCAAACCTTCTGAAGTTACAGAGGCTTTGTTTGAAAGAATTGAAAAGTATGATGGAGATATTAAAGCTTTCATTACCTTGACTAAAGATGAGGCAATTGAAAGAGCAAAAGAGCTTGATCAATTACAAGCTGAAGATAAAATGGATGGCGAACTTTTTGGTATTCCAGTAGGAATTAAAGATAATATTGTGACCAAAGATGTTCTTACAACTTGTGCGAGTAAAATGCTTCACAATTTCAAACCAGTCTATGATGCGACCGTTATGACTAAATTAAAAGAAGAAAATTCTGTCATGCTTGGTAAAGTGAACATGGATGAGTTCGCTATGGGTTCAACATCTGAAACGTCTTACTATCAAACGAGTAGAAACCCTTGGAACTTAGCATGCTCACCAGGTGGTTCTTCAGGCGGTTCAGCTGCAGCAGTAGCAGCAGGATTTGTGCCATTTGCTCTTGGAACAGATACTGGTGGTTCTGTTAGACAACCAGCTTCATTTTGTGGTGTCGTTGGTATGAAACCAACTTATGGTAGAGTGTCACGTTACGGCTTAATTGCTTTTGCATCATCACTTGATCAAGTAGGTCCAATTACACGTACTGTCCGTGATAATGCTAAGGTACTTGAGTTAATTTCTGGTGAGGATTCAGAACATGATATGACAAGTGCTAAAGATCAAAATACTGATTTCCTATCTGGTATCGATAAAGATATTAGTGGCATGAAATTTGCTTTACCTAAAGAGTTTTTAGGTGATGACGTTGATCAAAGTGTAACAGATGCTGTATTAAAAGCTAAAGAACGTTTAGAGTCTCTTGGGGCAAAAGTTGACGAAGTTGACATGCCAAACCTTAAATACGTAGTTAGCTCTTATTACTTAATCGCATCAAGTGAAGCAAGTGCAAACTTAGCTCGTTTTGATGGTATCCGTTTCGGTTATCGTTCAGAGAATGCTAATAACTTAGATGAACTTTACAAAAAATCTCGTGGAGAAGGTTTTGGTGACGAAGTTAAAAGACGTATCTTACTTGGAACTTACGTTTTAAGTTCAGGTCATTACGATGCATTTTACTTAAAAGCTCAAAAACTTCGTCGTTTAGTAGCTGAAGATGTTCAAAGAATTTTATCAGACTACGATTTAATTATTGGGCCAACATCAACAACACCTGCTCACAAGTATGATGAAGTAAAAATTGAAGGCACTAAGGAATATAAAAATGATATTTTAACTATTCCAGCTAACTTAACAGGTGTACCTTCTTTAAGTATTCCATGTGGTCTAACAGGAGATAATCTTCCAATCGGTTTACAATTAATTGGTAATCACTTTGAAGAAAAGAAGATTTATAATGTTGCTTATCAATTTGAAAAAACTTACAACTTACATGACGAATTAAAAAAATTAACGATGGGAGCGGAGTAAGATGCACTTTGAAACAGTAATTGGACTAGAAGTTCACATTGAACTTAAAACGAATTCTAAAATTTTCTCTAATGCTCCGCTGCATTATGGACATGAACCCAACACTAACTTATCAGTAGTTGAGTTAGGTTATCCAGGAACACTTCCTGTCTTAAACAAACAGGCAGTCGAACATGGTATGAAAGCTGCTATGGCTTTAAACATGGACATTGCAACAGACACTAAATTTGATAGAAAAAACTATTACTATCCAGATAACCCTAAAGCTTATCAAATTTCTCAATTCGATAAACCAATTGGAGAACATGGTTCACTTGAAATAGAAATTGATGGTAAGAAAAAAACAATAGGAATTACTAGACTTCACTTAGAAGAAGATGCGGGTAAATCTACGCATAAGGATGACTATTCATTAGTTGACTTAAACCGTCAAGGTACTGCTCTTGTTGAAATAGTGTCTGAACCAGACTTACGTTCACCAGAAGAAGCATATAAATACTTAGAAAAAATTAAGTCAATCATTCAGTATACTGGTGTGTCGGATGTGAAGATGGAAGAAGGTTCACTGAGATGTGATGCCAACATTTCCATACGACCAGTCGGCCAAAAAGAATTTGGTACAAAAACTGAATTGAAAAACTTGAACTCATTTAACTTCGTTAGAAAAGGTCTTGAGTACGAAGTGAAACGTCAAGAAAAAGTATTGTTATCTGGTGGCGTTATAGAACAAGAAACAAGACGCTACGATGAAAAAACAGGAGAAACGATTTTAATGCGTGTTAAAGAAGGAGCGGATGATTACCGTTACTTCCCAGAACCTGATCTCCTACATCTTCATATCGATGACGAGTGGAAGAACCGTGTGCGTGAATCTATTCCGACACTTCCAGATGAATTACGTGAGAAATATGTAAATGAATACGAACTTCCAGCTTATGATGCTGATATCTTAACGATGAGAAAAGAAATGTCTGACTTCTTTAGCGACATGGTAGAAACTCATCAAGCAGATCCAAAACTGGCATCTAACTGGTTAATGGGTAGTGTCAATGAGCACTTAAATAAAAATAATGTGGAGCTAGCTGAAACGGGTGTTACACCTGAGAATCTAAGCGGCTTAATTACAATTATTGAAGATGGTACCATCTCTTCTAAACAAGCTAAAAAAGTATTTAGTGAGTTGATTAATAAGGGTGGTTCAGCTAAACAAATCGCTAAGGATTTAGGTATGGAACAAATTTCTGATCCAGAGACTCTAACAGCGATGGTGACAGAAGTACTAGATGCTAACGAACAGTCAGTTGAAGACTTCAAGAACGGTAAAGACCGTGCGATTGGTTTCTTAGTGGGTCAAATTATGAAGAAATCTAAAGGTCAAGCTAACCCTAAAATGGTGAATGAGATCTTGTTAACTGAAATTAAAAAACGATAAATAAAGCAAGAAAAATACCGACCAGTCTATGAACTGGTCGGTAATTTTTTTATTGTAATAAATATGAGCGAATGTTTTCTATGACTGCATCTTCAAGTTCAGGGTTTAATACATTGTCGTCTTCGTTGTATGGGTCTTCAACGGATACATCTTTATTATCGATATAGAAATAGTCGTTATTAACAAAGAATTCAGCATCATCATTTAAAAGTGTTCATTAGGTTTTCATGTTCATGAACATTGGCATTACCTAATATAATGACGATTTTATCTGAGTTATAAAGATCCATATAGGCATCACTTAAGTTACCACGATTACGTTCTGGTAAAACTTCATCATTATAATCTGCAATTTGCATTGCATCCATAATGACAATGTCGCTATTTTCATTGACTGTCAATTCGTTCATCTCAACTGTATTACCTGGCATATCAACTTGATTGACTTGAATAGAATCAGTTGTGAAACTTTCAGATAATCTATCGACAAAGTCACTATTGTAGTATGAAGGGGTTAGGACATCAATAATTAGCGCTTCATTGTTTTCAAGACGTTGGTCATAGAGCTCCTGGATAGAGGGTTCTTTGAACGCGATGTCATTAGTATTCTGCTCTTGACTATCACTGTCACTTGCTGAATCATCATTAGCTGTTTCTTCTTCTGTGCTGTCGTCTGTAGTTGTTTCTGCATCTTGATTTTCATTTGCTTGTTTGTCAGAAGTTGAACCTGTATGCACAAAGTTAAAGTACAAACCGACGACAAACAAGACAAGTAATAGAATTGCTAGGGCTTTTTTCATGATATCTCCTCAAATAATAATATAGCCAATCACTAATATGATATAATGTTGGCAACATAATTCTTTTACACATTATTATACATTAAAAATGAAGGCAAGACATTATTTTAGGATGATTGTATGACTATGAAAAATTTAAGGACAAATATAAAAGAGCTATATATTAAACAAGCATTTGAAATATTAAACTTTTTTAAATCGATAATAATAGAAGTTCATCATATTGGATCATCTACTATAAAAAATTCACCGTTCCAAGCGGATTTAGATATTTTATTTATCGTTAAATCATACGATGATGTAAAGAGTCTAAGCGATATTTTAATCGCCGAAGGATACAGAGAGGTCAGTAACTACTCTGACTACTTCCGAGATGAGATGGTGATCAGTAATAAAGTAGATGGTCTAAATATCAATCTGATTTTTATCAGTAACTCTAGCTTTAAAAAAGAAGAAATTTTAAGTTGTACAGAATGTATTTCTTCTGACAATAGCTATAGCATGGAGTTTAAAAACTTAAAGCGATCGTATATGAAAAAAGAAATTTCAGCTTTGAACTACCAAGATAAAAAATATCGTCTTTTTCAATTAATAAAACAAGAAGGCGATCGTCTCACAATTGTATAAGACAGACACTAAAGGGGATATTTATGAAAACTGCGAGAATTATTTATAATCCTACTGCTGGAAAAGAGACGTTTAAAAATCAACTAAGTGATGTCCTGAGCCGTTTTGAAAAGTCAGGATACATTACAAGTACGCATGCTACAACTGGCCCAAATGACGCTACCTATGCTGCAAGATTTGCCTGTGAAGAAAACTTTGATTTAATTGTTGCAGTGGGTGGAGATGGAACGGTCAATGAGGTGATCAATGGCCTAGCTGAATCTGATGAAAGACCAGCTCTTGGTATCATTCCTATGGGTACTGTCAATGACTTCACGAGTGCTTTAAATATACCAAATGATTTAGATCAAGCAGTAGATATTATTTTGAATGGTAAGACAACAAAAGTAGATCTCGGAAGTATGAATGGCAAATTTTTTATGAATATAGCAGGCGGAGGTAAAATTACCGAAGTTTCATATGAAGCCCCGAGTAAGTTAAAAGCGGTCATTGGCTCTTTAGCTTATTACATTAAAGGGATTGAACTGATTCCACAAATGCGTAGTATTAATTTAAGAATTGAACATGATGATGAGCTTTTTGAAGGAGAAGTCATGCTTTTCTTAATAGGCTTAACCAACTCTATTGGAGGGTTTGATAAGCTTGTACCAGATGCGAAATTGAATGATGGATATTTTACTTTACTTATTTTGGAAGACGTTAATCTTGCTGAATTTGCTCATATACTAACTATGGCAACAAGAGGAGAGCATCTCAAGCATCCTAAAATTCATTATTTTAAAGCACGTGATGTCAAAGTAACTTCATATGAAGAAGTGCAATTAAACTTAGATGGTGAATTTGGAGGCGTGCTGCCTGCTCACTTCCAAAATCGAAGAGAATTCTTAAAGGTTAGAGTGCCAGAGGAATTTTATGAGCAATTAAATGGAGAAGAAACTGAATACAGTCTTCCTGATCCCGAAGAAGCAGATATATAGGTTATGACTGAGGTGTCAAATTTGAAACTGACTATTTTTGCGACAACAGATGTGCATGGAGCTATTTATCCTTTTAATTATTTTAAAGGAGAAAAGAAAGAAACAGGGCTCTTAAAATTTAAATATTATATAGAAAATTATAAGAAAAACCATCCCGATGAAATTGTCTTAACTGTTGATAACGGCGATTTACTACAGGGTGATGTGTGGAGCGAGTATGATAGTGTGCATAGAGATGCACCACTACTACCAGCGATAATAAATGATATGTACGATGTAATTGGACTTGGCAATCACGAATTTAATTTCGGTTTGCCTTTTTTAAGTGATTTTTATAAGCAAGTTAATATACCGGTGCTTAATTCCAATGTTGATTTTTTACATGGAGATTTAGGAAATCTAATTAAAAAAAGTATGATTAAAACTATAGATACTAAATTCGGTCCACTAAAAATAGGATTTTTAAGTGTCGTCCCAACACAGATTATGAAGTGGGATAAATTTAATCTTACTGGACGAGTTAAGGTCTCTCCAATGCCTGAAGCAGTTACTAAAACAGCTGAAGACCTAAAGAGGCAAGGTGCTGACTTAATTATTCTTTTGAGTCACTCAGGTATGAGTGCTAAAGAAGATGATCAAGTGGCTTTAGGAGAAAACCAAGCAATGCGAATGGCTTTAGTCACTAGCATTGATGGCATTGTACTAGGTCATACCCATGATCTTTTCCCCCATGAATCCATGATGATCGATGATGAACGTTTAAATATGGATGAAGGTACTTTTAACGAGGTACCGATGGTTCAGCCAGGTGTGTCTGCGAGTCATCTTGGGGTTTTAAAATTTGATCTCGATGAAGATAAGCGTCTTAAATCTGCAAGTGGTCAATTAATCAGTGGTGAATCGATTGAGGATAGTGATGATTATCTGTTGAATTATGAACATGATCATGAGCAAGTCCTTAGCTATCTAGAAGAAACAGTGGGTTATACAAGAGAAGCCTTACAAACGTATTTTGCTAGAGTCATTCCTTCACGAGCAGTACAAATCGTATCAGAAGCTGTCGTCTGGTTTGCTGAAGGTTTAGAGGCAGTTAAAAAAGAAAATCTACCCATCTTAGGTTTTAATTCTGCTATAAAAACAGGACGAGATGGTGTAAAGGATTTTACAGATATTCCAGTAGGAAAGCTAACAGTTGCAGACACAATTGATCTGTATAAGCATGCTAATACAACAGTGATTATTAAGATTAACGGTAAAGTTTTAAAAGAATGGTTAGAGTGGTCAGCCTCGTCCTTTAATCAAGTTGGCGCATCATCATTGATTAAGTCAAATCACTCAAGAGATGGATTTCCAGGCTATAACTTCGATACATTTTTTGATTTAGACTATACTTTTGATTTAAGTCAGCCTGCGCGTTATCATAGTTCCGCTCATCAAATTTCAGACGCAAGAAGATTAGTAGAAGTAAAATATAAGGGTATAGAAGTTAAGGATGATGAAGAATTTTTAGTACCTGCAAATAACTATAAAGTTGCTTATGCACCGTTTTTAAGAGATGCTGAAATTGTGTATGAATCATCTAAATCAATTCGAGATATTTTAAATGATTTTATCAAAAGAGAAAAAGACTTTATAGATAAACAACCGATGACCTTAATCCCAGAAGGTGAGTATCAATTTGTAACGGCAACAAAAGGAAAATATCATCTGGAAAATTTACCTATTAACCATGTGAGAGACCATGGCGATGGCCTGTCAACTTTTCAAGTAACTTTATAATATAAGAGGTTATAATATGAATGAATTAAGAAAAAATGAAGTGTATGAAGGTCGAGTAGAAGATTATTCTCATGATGGAATGGGCATAATAAAAATCGATCAAAAGCCAGTCTTCATCGGAGATGTGCTTAAAGATGAAGTCATTAGCTTTAAAGTAATACAAGTAAAATCAAAATTTGCTTTTGGTAAACTATTATCAGTAAAAGAAGCTTCAAAAAATAGACAGACTCCACCATGTGAGTATTATTACCAATGTGGAGGTTGTCAAATTCAAGTCATGAACAAAGAAGAACAAGCGAACTTCAAACGTTCAACTGTTGAGAGAAATATCAATGGCCTTGCTGGACTTAATTTAGAAATCAAAGAAACGATTACGGGTCAAGATAGTTATTACCGAAATAAATCTCAGATTCCTGTACAAAAAATTGATGGCAACTTAGTGATGGGCTTCTACAGACCACGCTCACATGACATTGTTGATATCGATCATTGCTATATACAAAAAGACAGCCACAATGACATTATGAATTTTGTTAAGGGAAAATTGATTGAAGAAAACACTTCAATTTATGATGAAGTGAAACATGAAGGTCTCCTTCGACACTTAGTCATTCGTTCTAATCATGATGACAGTGAAATACAAGTGGTATTTATTACAAATGGTAAAAGAAATGAATTTTTATCGATTACAAAAGCATTAAAAGAAAAATATCCTAATATCAAGAGTGTGATTCAAAATATTAACGATGAGAAGACTAACGTTATATTTGGGAAAAGGTCGATCGTACTTTTAGGACAAGAATACATTACAGATACTTTATTAGGAAAAGAATTTAAAATCCGAGACCGATCATTTTATCAAGTCAACCACGAGCAAACAGAAAAACTGTATCAAATTGCATTAGACCTTGCTGATTTAAGCGCGGATGAAACAATCATTGATACATACTCAGGTATAGGGACAATTGGACTGGTAGCTTCGAAAAAAGTTAAGAAGATTATTGGTATAGAAGTTGTGGATACAGCTGTTGAAGATGCTAAAGAAAACGCTCGACTAAATGGCATAGAAAATGCAGATTACTATTTAGGTAAAGCAGAAGCAGTTATGCCAAAACTTGTTAAAACAGGTGTTAGTGCAGATTTAGTCTTTGTAGACCCACCGAGAAAAGGATGTCACAGAGAATTTTTAGATTCCTTAATAGAAGTAGAACCAAAGAAAATTGTGTATATATCATGTAATCCAGGTACATTACAAAGAGATATGAAGTACTTAAGTGAACATGGATATAAAGCGAAATCAGTAGTTCCAGTGGATCTTTTCCCTCAGACGAAACATATTGAGGCAGTGACTATGTTAGAAAGAGTATAAAGTTTACGAGTTTTTGTTTAATAGTGTCAGAAATAGATGAAAACAAGGAGGACTTAAGAGTGATTACTGAAGAAGACTTAAAATACTTACGAAGAAGTGTTGAATTAGCCAAAACGGCCTTAGAAAAAAATGATGAGCCTTTTGGATCAGTGCTTGTTGATCAAAATGGGGACGTACTTTTTGAGGATCACAACCGCGTTTCTAGTGGTGATTATACTCAGCATCCTGAATTTGCTATAGCTAGATGGGCAGCAAATAATATGACAGAGAAAGAAAGAGAACACGCGACAGTATATACTTCAGGTGAGCATTGTCCTATGTGTGCAGCAGCGCATGCTTGGGCTGGTTTAGGAAGAATCGTATACGCGAGTTCGTCTGAACAATTAGTAGAATGGTTCAAGGAACTTGGGGTTAAACCTTCTAGAGTTCGTAATCTTCCTATACAAGATATTATTCGTGATACAGAAGTTGATGGTCCAGTGCCGGAACTAGCAGATGAAGTCTATAAACTCCATCAGCAATTTTATAAAGATAAAATTTAAATGTAAAGGAGGTTGGACTTGAGTCCAACCTCTTTTACTATAATTCATTTCAGACAATCTCAAGGTGCATGATCTTATTTACCTTCTTTTAAAATCTTCAATTGCTAGCTTAATCTCATCTCTAACTTTTTGAAACTCTGACCAATCTTTTCCAGCGGGATCGTCAAAAGCCCAGTGTTCTTTTTTAACATTTGGAGGTAAGATTGGACAGTTATTATCAGCATCACTGCAAAGTGTAATGACTAAGTCTGCTTGTTTTAAAATATTATGATCAATTAAATCTGAAGTATTCTTGGATATATCAATACCCACTTCTTTCATTACTTCAACCGCTTTAGGATTTACCCCATGTGCTTCAATACCTCCGGAGTACACCTGCCAATTATCACCTAAAATTTTCTTTCCAAAGCCTTCTGCCATTTGACTACGGCATGAGTTTCCAGTGCAAATGAAGTATATCGTTTTTTTAGACATTTATACATCCTCTTTTCTAAAATATAATTAAAGTAAAATACAAGCCTAACAAGGTGATAAAGAGCACTGGAATTGTGATGACGATACCCGTTTTAAAATAAGTACCCCATGAAATTTTGACACCTTTTTGTGTTAACACATGCAACCAGAGAAGGGTGGCTAAGGAACCGATTGGTGTAATTTTTGGTCCTAAATCAGAGCCGATTACATTGGCGTAGACCATACCTTCTTTAATTATGCCTGTAACACTTGCTTCTCCAATGGCAATGGCATCTATTAAAACTGTCGGCATATTATTCATAATGGATGATAGAATTGCAGCAATAAAGCCCATGCCCATAACACTAGAAAATAGCCCATAGTTTGAAATATTTGTTAGTACGTCAGCTAAAAGCGTAGTAATACCAACATTTTTCAAACCGAAGACAACTAAGTACATTCCTATAGAGAAAAGAACAATATTCCAAGGTGCACTTTTGATGACCTGTTTAGTATGTACTGCTTTTGATTTACGAGCGAGTAAGACAAAGATTAAAGCGATTGTACCTGCTATAAATGAAACAGGAATATTAATAAATTCACTTACTAGGTAACCGATGAGTAATACAGCTAAAACAATCCATGAAATTTTGAACAATTTAATATCTTTGATTGCATGTCTTGGTTCAGGGAGTGTGTTTATCTCAACAGTTTTTGGCAGTGATTTTCTAAAATATAACCATAGAACAAGAATACTTGCTGTTAAAGAGAATATATTAGGAATAATCATACGACTAAAATATTCTATAAAGCCAATACCAAAATAATCTGCTGAAACGATATTTACTAAATTACTAACAATTAAAGGTAATGACGTTGTATCAGCAATAAAACCACTAGCTATGATAAAAGGGAAAATGACTCTTTGACTAAAGCCTAAGTTCCTCACCATTGCTAAGACAATAGGGGTTAGGATTAAGGCTGCACCGTCATTGGCAAAAAATGCGGCGACAATTGCACCTAGTAGCATGATGAGAACAAACATTTTTAAACCATTACCCTTAGATGCTTTAACCATGTGAATTGCTGACCATTCAAAAAATCCAATTTCATCAAGGATTAAGGATATTAAAATTACAGCCACAAAAGTTAAAGTGGCGTTCCAAACAATTCCTGTAACTTCCACAACATCAGCGAGACTTACTACACCAGTAACGATGGCAAGGAGTGCGCCAATGAGAGCTGTAATACCAATATCTAAACCTTTAGGTTGCCAGATGACAAAAGTTAAAGTTAAACAAAAGATTACAATTGCTAAAATTGTCATGATATAGACCCACCAGTTTCTATGTCTTTACAAATACAAGTTTGACTAGGGGTATTAATATTTAATAAGCCTTGGCTTACATTCGCTAAGACATCATGATTCACTTGATACATTTGCTTATTACCTTCTTTTCTTTTGATGACTAAATTACTATCGACTAAAGATTTCATATGATGACTGAGTGTGGGTTGTGAGAAGTGAAAATATTTTAAGATGTCAGCTGCACACAGTTCTCCACAAGATAATAAATCTAAAATTTCTAATCGACTTGGGTCTGATAATATCTTAAGCATGACTGATAGTTCTTTATAAGACATGAGCATTCCTCCTATAGAGTATATAGAATACCATCTATATAGACGATTGTATATATAATTTTTGCTTTTAAATATGAGATAATAGTGTAAATAAGTGATAGTAAATTTTTAAAAGGGGTGGCTTTATATGTGGTCTGACAATAGTTTTAGCCAAAAAGTTGGAATTAAATATCCTATTATCCAAGCGGGTATGGCAGGTGGAATTACGAGTCCAGAACTTGTAGCATCAGTGTCAAATGCTGGGGGCTTAGGTAGTATTGGTGCTGGTTACATGACACTTAAAGATTTACAAGATACGATTCAAAAAGTTAAATCCTTAACTAAAGAGACGTTTTCAGTAAATTTATTTACACCAGAAGTTGTCACAGTTGATCAAGCGAAGGTTGATCAAGCAAACGAATGGCTATCTCACTTCCGACATGATTTAAATATTACAGAAACTCCAGAAGTTAAAACTGTGACTGATGACAATTTTAAACAACAGATTGATCTTATAATTGAAGAGAATATAAAAATCTGTAGTTTTACTTTTGGGATACCTGATCAAGACATTATAGACAAACTAAAATCTAAAGGTATTCTTTTGATTGGAACTGCAACAACAGTAGATGAAGCTATTAAAAATGAAGAAAAGGGCATAGACATCATAGTAATGCAGGGAAGTGAAGCGGGTGGACATCGAGGCAGCTTCCTTGATTCTCACCAGACTTCAATGATTGGAACAATGGCACTCATTCCACAAGTGGTAGATCAAGTGAATATTCCAGTCATTGCAGCAGGTGGCATCACAGATGGACGGGGGCTTGTAGCCGCACTTGCACTTGGTGCAGAGGGTGTTCAAATGGGAACTGCTTTTGTGACAAGCTTAGAAAGTGGCTCACCTGATATCGCTAAACAAGCGATTTTAAAAAGTCACGAAGTGTCTACAGTAGTGACTTCAACTTTTAGTGGTAAGCCTGCACGAGGCTTGAATAATTTGTTTATCGAACAGATGAGTAAATATGAAGATGCACTACCACAATATCCTATTCAAAATACTTTAACTCAACCGATTAGAAAATCCGCTGCTAAAGAAAAAAGAATTGAATATATGTCTCTATGGTGTGGACAAAATCTACGAACTTTAAATAGTAAAAGTGCGAGTGATATTATTAAGGATACTGTGGCTCAAGCTGATAAAGTTCTCGGACAGATTAAGTAGGCATTTAGCCAATAGAATGGAAATATCATTGTTATTTGTTTATGATAAAGATTAAGTAAAAACATAAGAGATTTTTCAGGAGGCACTATTTTGAAATTTATTTCATGGAATATCGATTCATTAAATGCAGCACTAACAAGTGAGTCTGCTAGAGCTCTATTGTCTAGAGAAGTATTAAGAACAATCAAAGAACATGACGCGGATGTCATTGCTATTCAAGAGACTAAGTTGTCTGCCAATGGGCCAAGTAAAAAACATATATCAATCATTGAAGAAAATCTTCCGAATTACACAGTAGTGTGGCGAAGTTCTGTAGAACCTGCCCGTAAAGGTTATGCTGGTACTATGTTTTTATATAAGAACTATCTTCAGCCTAAAGTACACTATCCATCAATTGGTGCACCGACGACTATGGATGCTGAAGGCCGTATGATTACTTTAGAGTTTGATGATTTTTATCTGACTCAAGTGTATACGCCAAATGCTGGAGATGGATTAAAACGTCTTTCAGATCGACAAATTTGGGATGAAAAATATGCAGATTACTTAGAGCGCTTAGATAAAGAAAAACCAGTGTTAGCAACAGGGGATTATAATGTTGCTCACAAGGAAATTGACTTAGCGCATCCTAATAATAACCGTCGTTCTGCTGGTTTTACAGATGAAGAGCGCCAAGGATTTACCAATTTATTGAATAGAGGATTTACAGATACATTCCGTCTAATAAATGGTGACGTTGAAGGTGTTTATTCGTGGTGGGCACAGCGTGCCAAAACGTCTAAAATTAATAATTCAGGGTGGAGAATTGACTATTGGTTAGTATCAGACCGTATTAAAGATAAGGTAGTTAAGTCTGAAATGATCGATTCTGGTCCAAGACAGGATCATACACCAATTTTAATAGAATTGAATATGTAAAGTTAAAGCAGTGTATTCATTTAGTGGGTGCACTGCTTATTGTAATTATAAAGAATTTCTTTTCATTATCTTGAGCCTAGAGTAAACTATTAGATAAGAAAATAAAGGGGGAATTTCATGGGAGAAGCAAACAGTCTCATTAGTCCAGATAACTACTGGGTCTTATGGGCCATACTTATAGGCTGGGCTGCTGTCGCAATTATCTTAGAGCAAAAATATTCATGGGCGTCAAAACTATCTGGTGCAATTATCGCCTTACTTGGGGCCTTAATTTTAAGTAACACAGGTGTGATTCCGCTTGAGTCACCAGTATATGATGCAGTCTGGACCTATGTTGTGCCACTTGCGATACCTTTACTTTTATTCCAGTCGAATATTGTTAAGGTCTGGCAAGAAAGTAAACGATTGCTGATTATCTTTTTAATCAGTACTGTTGGTACAATCGCAGGTACCATCGTCGCTTTCTTCTTACTGAAGACAGTCATACCACAACTCCATTTCATCGGTGCCATGTTAAGTGCTTCATACACAGGTGGGGGAGTAAACTTTGCTGCTATGGCAACACGATTTGATGTTCCACAAGACACCGTTTCATCTACAGTAGTTGCTGATAATCTTTTGATGGTACTTTACTTCTTTGTTTTAATCACCATTCCGACGATCTCATTCTTTAGAAAACGTTTTGGGACACCACATATCGATGAAGTTGAATCAAATGGTGTCAATGAAAATGCAGCTAAAGATTATTGGAAAGGTAAAGAAATTGCCTTAAAAGATATCGCATTAGCAATTGGTACTGCATTTGTGATTGTTGCGATATCATTTAGCTTGGCTGGATTTTTCTCGGACTTAATTCCTGAAGACAGTAATATCTTTCTAACTGTTCTAAGAGGAATTATTGGTGATGATTATTTAATGCTAACAACACTGACATTAGCCTTAGTTGCAATATTCCCTAAGTATTTTGAGAATATATCAGGATCTCAAGAATTCGGTACATTTTTCATCTATATATTCTTCGTCGTCATTGGTGTGCCCGCATCTATTCCATTAATCATTCAAAATGCGCCACTCATTTTAGTGTTTGCTGCAATTATTGTCTTGATTAATATGCTTGTATCATTCAGCTTAGGTAAACTCTTTAAATTTAATTTAGAAGAAATAATATTAGCTTCAAATGCAAACATTGGTGGCCCAACAACGGCCGCAGCTATGGCCATTTCTAGAGGATGGACCAAACTTGTTGGACCGATTTTAATCATCGGAACACTTGGTTATATTATTGGTAACTATATTGGAACGTCTCTAGGTGTCTGGTTTACATCTTTGATGTAAGAAATTATTAAAATATATAAACATAACCCGTCTCTTAATATTTTAGAGACGGGTTAAATTTATGATTACTTATAATCGATATCTTTAATGTAATCTAACTGTTCAAATCCAAGATTACCACCTGTGATAACAAAGCAGACTTTATCTTTTGGATTCACTTCAATTTCTTTATTTAAAACAGCACCTATGCCAACAGAAGATGAGATTTCAGCTAAGATTTTTCCTTCCATCAACAGTAATTTTTGGCCCATTTTCATTGCTTCTTCTGTTGCAGTATGGAAAGCATCCACATATTTTTCAACGATAGGGAAGGTTTTATCCCCAGGTACGACTGTAACTAAGCCATCAGCTATGGTACCTTTGTTTTCAACTTTTGTAATCTCTTCATTTTTTAAGCTCACATTATATTTCGGTAAGTTAAATGGTTCAACACCATGCACTTTAGCACTGCTGCCTGATTCTTTAACTGCAGTAGCGATACCTGATAAAATTCCGCCACCAGAAGCGGGTACAAATATTTGATCAACATCAGGTAATTGTTCTAATATTTCTAAACCAATCGTTCCTTGACCAGCCATAACTCGGTAGTCATTAAAAGGATGAATGAGTTCATAACCATGTTCTTCTGCTAAATCTTCAGTTAGCTTAAAGCGTTCTTCAACAGTTGTAGGAATAATCTCTGCACCGTGTTCTAAAATTTTCTCTTTTTTAAAAGTAGGCGCGGTATCTTGAACGGCAACTATTGCCTTAATACCAAGCATTTTTGCACCATATGCAATGGCATGGCCATGGTTGCCAGACGATGAAGCAATTATACCTTTTTTAAGTTGTTCATCTGACAGTTGTAATAAGGTATTCATGACGCCTCGTAGTTTAAAAGCTTTTGTTAATTGCATGTTTTCAAGCTTAACGTAAACTTCACAGCCCAGATACTCTTCTAAGTTGTGTAGTCGTAATAATGGTGTCTTTAAAGTGTACGGTGCAATGCGGGTTTGAGCTTCTTGAATATCAGATAATTTTAATGTCATATGTAGTCCCCCTTGTATAGCTTTATCATAACTCTTTTTCTGAATAATAGAAATATATGAATTTTGGAATATAAATGAAAAAAGTTTTATAATAGATAAAATAGCATTTATAGGAGTGTCAGTCATGTACGTTGATCGAAAGCCTTCTTTGGATTTAGTAGAAATTAAGGAATCGATGTCGAAAAAACTCAAAGAAACAGAGGGATTTAATTCTCTAGCATATTTTGACACCTTGGTTGATTTTGTTGAATTAAACCATGTGTATTCATCTGCCTTAGAAGAGGTCACAACTAAATTAAAAATTTTAGATGATGAATTTCAAGTGATTCATCAACATAATCCGATCCACCATATGGAAAGACGAGTTAAGAGTACTCAGAGTTTACTTAGTAAATTGGAAAGAAAAGGCCTTGAAATCAATGTAGCAACTGCTAAAGAAAATATTTTAGACATTGCAGGCATAAGAGTCATTTGTAACTACATTGAAGATATCTACGTCTTAGAATCACTATTTTTAAAACAAGAAGATGTTAAACTACTAAAGAGAAAAGATTATATAGAAAACCCTAAAGAGAATGGCTACCGCAGTCTTCATCTTGTCGTATCGATACCGGTCTTTTTATCAGAAAAAATTGCACATACGCCTGTAGAATTACAGATTAGAACGATTGGCATGGATATGTGGGCGAGCCTGGAACACAAGATGCGCTATAAGAATACCAAGAGAAATACTGAAACATATCAAACAGCCTTGTTAGAATGTGCGAGACAAATTTCAGATGTCGAAGAAAAAATGCAAAATATGCATAATGAGATTGAAAAATAAGCTGTTAAGAATCAGGAGAATTTTATGTCGTTAGATAATTTTATCAAGGAATTAAACATAGAACTCGGTGTTTTGTCTGAACAACAAAGAGCTGAGTCAATCGAGGATTTTAAATCGCAAATTGAAAAAGCAAAAGCTTTAGGTGATAGTGAAGAAGACCTATTAAAAGTACTAGATGACCCTAAAAAGGTTGCTGAGAAATATATTAGAGATATTGTTGTTGAAGAAGATGCGAAGAAAGAAGAAGAAATTCCTGAAGTCCCCGAAGATACGATTCAAGCTGTGACAAAAGATTTTGCCTCCATCGTCAGTAAACATGATATTAAAAATTTATCAATCAGCGGAACATCCGTTGATGTTAAGGTAGAAGCGGGGCACAAACTCGGCTTTAAATTCATATCTTATTCACATAAAGGTGATTTGAGCTACCAAATTAATGATAATAAGTTAACACTGCTTCATACTGGTCAAAAGAAAAATGTCAGAGTACATACGATCTTTGATTATATGAAAAAGAGAAAACAGATGAGAAACGATGAGCTAACTATTACTTGGCCAAAAGAGTTAGATGCGCTAAAGATTAATCTCAGTCATGGAAAAATTTCCTTGTCAGCTATAAATGTACGGCTGTTAAATGTCCATAGCTCAGAAGGTTTGATAGAAATAGATAATATAAAAGGGCAAGATGCGACGATTAAGTCAGCGATGGGCCGTTTGATTTCAAAATCTAGTCAATTTAAAGATTTATATATGAAAACCGAAATGGGTAAAGTTATTTTAGAAGATGTGAAATCAGAATCTTATTATCTAATTTCTGAACTTGGCAGTGTGAACTTATCAGGACTTACAGCAGATAGCAATATCAAAGCAGTGAGTAAGATGGGTGCAGTAAATGTTAAATATAAAAAAGAACCTACAAATACAAAAGTGATTGCCAAGGCTAATGTAGGGAAGGTACGTAATGACTTGTCTAAAAATTCAACTGTAGATTCACGCTATAAAGCGGAATTTAAAAGTGAAATGGGTTCAGTAAAGATCAGTTTAATCTAGAATTATTAAGAAGTGTGGCGATTAATCACCGCTACACTCCTTAATGTTTTATAAATCATTTTCTATTTCTTTCTTAGCTTTGTTTAAGTTCGAATATGCGTATAAAAACATAACCGCTAGTATTAAAAAGATAAATGGTGGCACAGCTCTCATAAGTGCAAAAGGTAATTCAAAAAGGAAAGCTTTCCAAAACATAATGCCCTCCATATCAAATAATCCTGGAGTTAAAAATATTTCTCCATCAAACGAGTTGAAAAATATAAAGGTGTAGACCATGAATAAAATGGCAAAAGTTCCTGTATATGAAGTCGCTCTTTTATAAAAGCTAACTTTAGATTCTTTGTCAGAAAAAAGTTCATCGTTACCATCTTTAACTTTAGTCCAAGTATGAGGTGTCATTCCGAAGCGTCCGCCTCTTACATGTTCCCATCCTAATTCCTCATGTATAGACAAGTATTCACTATAACCTTCCATACTCATTCTATCTCGGTAATCGAGGCGAGTCACATAGTCCGTATCACTTTCTTCAAAGATAAAGATAAAATCCATAGGATTTTTGATAAGCTTATATCCTTTGTCATTCATTTTGTTTAACCATTTCTCTTGTTTATTTGGATCTACAAAATACTTATAAACTTTCATCACCTTCGACTCCTTTTTCATAAAGTGTCACGATTTCTTTTAATCTCTTATTCTCATTAGCTAGAATTTCTTTTCCAAGTTTTGTTGTTTGATATATTTTTTTTCTGTCACTAGGTTCAGATAAAAGTTCAATATAACCATGTTTTTTAAGATTTTCTAAGGCACCATAAAGTGTGCCAGCAGCAATATTGACTTCACCTTTACTCATTTCACTCACTAATTGCATAATACGATAGCCATGTAATGGTTCTCTGAGCGCGAGCAAAATTAAATGCATGGTCTCTGATAAAGGGACAAGTTTTGGCCTCACTATAAAGACCTCCTTTATATAGTTGTACTGTATAGTTAAACTATATAGTCTGACTGTATAGATGTCAAGAAAAATTAAAAGGTGAGTAAAATTTAATCTATTTATCATTTTTCTTTCACTGAAATTTAGGAATGGGGGAGTATAGTGTGTTTCAAGCGGAGAAGTTGTTCGCTTGAAAGGAGTATGACGATGCTAAAAGAATTCCTAAGTCGCACCTATCAACTTTCATTAAAGATGGTGACGAATTTCTTAGATTGGAACCCTCCAACAGTCATTAACTGTGTAGGTTGTATTGAAAAATTAGCGCCAAAATTGGCAGAAGAAAATATAGATAGAGTGTTAATCGTAACGGATCATATTGTTATGAAAACCGGTCTTTTAGATTCTTTTTTAAAACAATTAGATGATGGGAATATTATTTATTTCATTTATAGAAATAATGAAATGTCTACAGCTTCAAATGGAGAACAAGCAGCGAAGGTATTTACTGAAAAGGATTGTCAGGCAATCATCGGTTTTGGTGGCGGGAAATCTCTAGATAGTGCTAAGGCAGCTGGCATTTTTACCAGTCATGATGTTAAAGATTTAAAGCAATTTAAAGGCTTATTTAAACTCAAAAACAAGTTACCTTATAGCGTTCTTGTACCGACAACAGCAGGTTCTGGTACAGAAGCAACAATCTCTACTATTCTTACAGATGATGATAGTGGCGTAAAATATACAGTGGTAGATTCAAAATTAATGCCAAAGTTAGTAGTCCTAGACCCTGAACTATTACTTAGCCTCCCTGAGGATATCACTGCATATGAAGGAATGGATGCTTTAAGTCACGCAATTGAATCATACCTTAGTAAATACTCCACCAAGCAAACAAGAAACTTGAGTGAAGAAGCAACTGAATTAATCTTTAATAATTTATTAACTTCATATCAAGACGGTTTTGATATTAAAGCTCGAACTGATATGCAAAGAGCGGCATACTTTGCTGGTAAGTCAATTGCAAAAACCGGAGTTGGCAATGCACATGCTCTAGCTCATGCACTAGAGAGTCGTTACGATATTCAACATGGTCAACTCGTCGCCTATATTTTACCTTTCGTTCTTGAAAAATACGGTAGCAAAGTTCATGAAGAGTTAGCAAAACTCGCTGACATAACAAAAGTTGCCGACTCAGAAGACGACACAAAAACAAAGGCTGAAAAATTCATTGACAGTATTAGAACGCTCAACAAAGACTTAAACATAGAACTGCCGATTAACGCTCTCCACAGTAAAGAAATCTATGAACTGTCAAAACTTGCTCATAAAGAAGCGAACCCTATGTACCCAGTACCAGTTATTTTTTCAAAAGATGATTTTCAAGGACTGTTAGAAAGAATCTTTCCAAACGAAAGAAGGATAGCATAAATGCTATCCTTCTTTTTTCTCTGGTGTATGGAAAAAGTTCTCTACTAAGGCTCCAATCATGATACCGAGTGCGAGCCCAGCCAACATACTAAATCCAACATGACCAAAGATTAAACCAACAACAAGACCGACAATAATTCCTAGCAATGCCCCAACTGCAATATAGCAATAAACTGACATAAAATCACGATGTCTAGGTTTCATCATGTAATCATCCCTTTAGGAAAAGATTGTCTCTATATTTATTATCTATATACCACCGTTTAAGTGTCTGAAACTAAGTGAAAAAAATACATACATGATTGATTGACAGGGGGAGCAATTAAGCATAAAATTTAATTGATAATGATTATCAATATATATGAAATAGGGGAAAATAAATGAAGAAACTTTTAATCGGTATGCTCGGTTTATCCTTGATTGTGGCTGGATGTTCAAATTCTAGCGAAGAAACAGATTCTGCTGATAACAGTGCAGAAGAATCAGCAACAGAAGAAAGAGTATTAACAGATGATGCTGGCAATGAAGTGACTATTCCAGAAAATCCAGAAAGAATAATCGGTACATATTTAGAAGATGATTTACTAACTTTAGATGAGACACCTGTTGCTCAGTGGACAGTTGGTGAAGATAGTAAGCAATTTTATCTACAAGAACATGGGCTAGAGGATTTACCACTGATGCCTTTTGATCTACCATTTGAAGCAGTTGCAGCAGAAGAACCTGATTTACTATTAGTTAGCTCTAAAGATACAATTTCTGGTGATAAATATAGCAACTATCAAAAATTAGCCCCAACTTTTGTGGTGGATAGCGGATCTTACGATGACTGGAGAGATCGATTAAAACGCGTAGCAGAAGTGTTTGGTAAAGAAGATTTAGCAGATAAAAAAATCAATGAATATAATTCACTCGTAGAAGAAACTTCAACTGAATTAGACGATGCTGTTGGCGAAGAATCAGCGATTGCGGTTTGGTATACTGGTGGCTCTTTCTTTATTTCTAATAAAGATAAGTCAAGTGGTGAAGTACTTTATAATGATTTAGGTCTAACAGCGCCGAGCTTAGTTGAAGAATTATCAGCTGATAACGAAACACCTTGGCTTGAAGCATCTCTAGAAAGCTTTGCTGAACTCGATGTTGATCATATTTTCTTTATTGCAGATGTCGAAGGTGACAGTGAAAAAGCATTTGAAGATGAAGTCTTTCAAAATATTCCTGCAGTGAAAAATGGTAACGTGTATGAGTATACAAAAGAAGATAGTTGGTTATATAGCGGCTATATCGCAAATAGTATGATGGTGGAAGATGTGAAAGAAGCACTGGGTTCAAATTAAGGAGTGTAATATAATGTCTGACAATATATATGATGTCACGGTAATCGGTGGCGGTCCAGCAGGTTTATTTAGCGCTTTTTATGCTGGTCTTAGAGAAATGAAGACGAAGATTATAGATGGACAAGATCAGCTAGGAGGAAAAGTGCACTTATATCCTCAAAAGATGATTTGGGATATCGGTGGAACTGAGCCTCTTGCTGCGGGTGATTTAATTAAGAAATCTATTTCACAAGGATTGACCTTCGACCCGGACGTAGTATTAAATACAACAATCACAAATATTCGTAAAGAAGACAGCAACTATTTTACGATCGAAACTTCAGAAGGTGAAAAACACTTTTCTAAAGCCGTGATTATTACTATCGGTGGTGGCGGTATGATTAGCCCTGTCAAACTCGATGTTGAAGGTGCAGAGCGTTTTGAAGGTAAGACACTACATTATGCTGTACCTGATATCATGAGTTTTAAAGATAAAAAAATCCTTATCACAGGCGGCTCATATTCTGCAGTAGACTGGGCAAATGACCTCACACCAATCGCGAGAGAAATCCATATTATTTACCGTGGTGATGATTTAACTGCCCATGAAGCGGAAGTTAGTCGACTCAAGAAGAATGGGGTAAAAATACGTACTCAATCAGTTGTAACTGGTGTTATAGGTGAAGACAATTTAGAGTTTGTTGAAATCGAAAACAAAGAGACTGGTGAAGTGACCAATGAAGCGTATGATGCCATCATTGTAAACCATGGCTACAACCAAAATAATTTACTGTTTAGAGAAAATCATCTAGGTTTAAACTTAGAAAATGATTTCTATATACAAGCATCGCCAACAGGAATTACTAATGTTCCGGGCATCTATGCAGCGGGTGACTGTATTCGTTATGAAGGTAAGGTAAACTTAATTGCAGGAGCTTATAGTGATGCAGTAAACGCAGTGAATAATGCTAAAATGTACTTGGATCCAAAAGCTAACAAATATGCTATGGTATCCTCACATAATGAACGTTTTGATGAAAAAAATATGGAGATTATGTATAAAGAAGAAGATGCTTAAGTGTATCTTCTTTTTTTCGCTTGCAAGTAGAATGTAGTATCAGTAAAATTATAGGAATGAATATAAGTGTGAGGGGATATATGTGGCTAAGATTAATAATGATCATATAGAAACATTTACGGTAACAATCGACGATTTTGATAAAAAAGGTTCAGGTCGAGCTGAGGCATACAGAGATAACGGGGGACATAAACCCAAAAAGATAAAATTAACGATTCCTCAAACCTTACCTGGGGAAACAGTAGTGGTAGATGTACCAAATCCAACGAGAAAACGTGGTACGGTCATGCCTAAAGAAATCCTTAAACAAAGTCCAGAGAGAATTGAAGCACCATGTCCACATTTTGAATTATGTGGTGGCTGTGTTTGGCAACACTGGACTTATGATGCTCAGCTTAAAGAAAAAACGGATTTTGTTAAAAGAGAACTACATAGAAATGGTTTTGATAGTGAACTAGTTCAAGACGCGATTGGAATGACTGATAATCCATTTGAATATAGAAACAAAATGGAATTTACTTTCGGTCAAAATGGTGAACTTGGTTTACATGAACTTGGTAACTTTAAAAAGGTCATTGATTTAGACACTTGTCTTATTGCGGATAAGGAAATGGTTAAGGCAATGTTGACGGTGTCTGATTGGGCAAGAAAACATAACTTACCTGGTTATCACAAAGAAGCACATACTGGATTACTCAGACATCTTATGGTCAGACGTTCCCAAGAGACAGAAGAGATGATGTTGGCTATTTTTGCGACTGAACAGCCTAAAGATGAGTTAAAAGACAAAGTAGATGAGTTAGTCGAAAGTTTATGTGAAACATCCTCTAATATCAAAAGTATCATGTGGATGGTAAATACAGATATGGCTGACCGTACACAATCAGAAGATACTTACACCTTATATGGCAGAGACTATATATATGATGTGATGTATGGCTATAAATATAGAATTTGGTTTGATACATTTTTCCAAACAAACCCAACACAAGCAGAAAAATTGGTTGATTTAGCCATAGACATGGCATCTGCTAAAGAAAATGAAAGAATGATTGATCTGTTTTGTGGTGTCGGTACATTTTCTTTACCATTTGCTAAACGAGTTAAAGAACTTGCAGGGATTGAGATTGTAGAAACATCAATTGAGTCCGCCAAAAGAAATGCAGAAGATAATGGTATTGATAATACTTACTTCCTTGCTAAAGATGCTAGAACCGGAATGGATGAAGTACTAGAGACATGGGGAAGACCAGACCTATTGATGTTAGACCCACCACGCTCAGGTGCAGGTGGTAAGGTCATGAGAAAAATTGGAAGGCTCGGGACAGATAGAGTGGTCTACGTCTCTTGTAACCCGGAGAGTTTTTCAGATGATATTGTTTGGTTAAGAGAATTTGGCTATGAATTGAAAAAAGTCCAACCCGTAGACCTATTCCCACATACAGCTCATGTTGAGGTAGTGAGTCTCTTAGAAAAAACTACAGAAATTGTGGCAGATAAATAACTCACAATATTAATCTATAAAATTATTTATATAACAATATAGATTATTGGTATTTGTAGTATTTATGAATTTCCCTAACAATGAATGTAACAATTAAAAAGGGGATTTTATAATGAGTCATGTGGCAGAAGGTAGATTATTAGATTCACAATTGCTTAAGGAAATTAGAGAGAAATTCGCTTATATCGATACGGATCCTTTAACTAAAGAGAAGAGAGTGTTCTTAGATAATGCAGGAGGTTCTTTTAGACTTAAGCGTGCGAATGAACGATTTGCTGAAATAGATTTAATTCCGGATCATCCCATGAGAGGTCATGAAACTGCAGTTTATCTCGCTGAAATAGAGCATAAAGGAACTGAGGATGTTAGGACAATTTTCAATGCAAAAGATGGTGCAATTGTACCGTATTATACTGCTTCACAAGCTATGTTTAACTTGAGTAGTGTTGTGATTGAAAACGTCCCAGGCACAAATATTGTAACAACGGATCTTGAGCACCCATCTTTATATGACGCGGTCCAATTTTACGCTGATAAATATGACAAAGAAGTCCGTGTTGCACCAACAAATACAGTCACTGGTGGCGTAGATGTAGAGGAAATTACCAAGCGGATTGATCAAAATACAATCGCACTGAGCTTCATTTATGCTTCAAATATTTCTGGTGCAATTCTTGATGTTGAGAAAATTATTGAAGAGGCAAAGAAGATTAATCCCAATATATACATCATTATCGATGCTGTTCAACACGCACCACACGGCTTGATCGACTTAGAAAAGATTGATGTGGATATAATTAACTTTGCACCTTATAAATTCTTTGGTGTTCGAGGTATTGGGTTTGCATATGTTTCTGACCGTGCGACTCATTTACCGCATCAAAGATTACTCGGTAAAAGTGATGAAGAACTTGGACTAGGTAGTGTAACACCTGGACATTTTGCAGCGATTAGTGAAGTGGTTGATTATGTATGTTGGTTAGGTAAAACAGATAACAAGTCAACAAATCGCCGTGAGCTATATGAAGCTGGTATGACTATGATTGCAGCACACGAAAGAGCCTTATTAGAAATACTCTTAAATGGCAGTGATCAAGTGAGAGGCTTAAGAAGTTTAGAAGGTGTGACAGTACATTTAGATTATGAGGATCTAACAACAAGAGACTTTATTGTTGGTATAAGTATAGATGGAATTGATTACAAAAAAGCCATTGATTTATACGGTCAAGAGAATGTCATTCTATATGAAAGAGTTGCATCAAGTATTTATTCTAAAAGAATGTTAGAGTCATTCGGTTTAGATGGGATTATTAGAGTATCACCGATGCATTGTCAAACGGTCGAGGAAATCGAGACATTTTTAAGTGTCACTGAGAAAATTTTAAAAACTAGATGAATTGAGAACAGGCGATCAATTTGATCGCCTGTTTTTAGATTGTTTTTGGTTTATGTTGTCCTAAGTAGTTAATGAAATCTTGGATGCTAGTTGACCTTGAATTTCTTTTTTTATGATAAATTTTAATGTTTTGATAGCTGTTTGAATCGTCTATCTTATAAAAATAAACGCCATCATTAAGATCAATATAATTTGTCAGACTAGCTCTGACAAAAGTAGGTCCAACCCCTTTACAGGCAATAAGAAAAGCAGTTAACATCTGATCTAAATACATAGATATTTTAGGCTTAACGCCTGCATTTTTAAACATCCTTATGCTTCGGTTGTACATGTCATTGCCTTCTCTTAACAAGAGAAACTTTTCGCCTTTAAAAGCATCTAAATTAACTTTTAAGTAACGGTTATCACGATAGTTACCACTTCTCACAGTATCATATGTAAGACGATAATCTTTTAGACTGTCGTTCATCTTAGCTTGTTTAGGGATAACAAGTAAAATATCGTCTTTTGCCCAAACCAGTGAGTCAAAGTGATAATGATCACCTTTTGTTTCAACATCAATGATTAAATCAACAACACCAGATTTTAAATATTTCATCAGATCATCAGCATTTGCTTCTAATAAGTTAATAGTGTATTGGGGATAATTTTCTTCAAAATCTTGTATGAGATTGGGTAGGACGTATGTACAAAAGAAGGAAGCTGCACCGATGTTAATCGTAAATTTATTTTTTGCACTCAGTTCCTTGAATTTCCGCTTCATATTATCTTCAATTTGCATAATATTTTCGATTGAATCGATATAGTATTGTCCTGCTTCAGTTAAACTAATTGGATTTGTACCTCTGTCAAATAGCGGGGTACCGACTTCAACTTCGACCTTTTTAATTGCTGCGCTTAAGGCAGGTTGTGATATGTATAGAGCTTTTGCAGCCTTAGAAAAACTTTGATTTAAATATACTGCATAGACATAATCCATATTTTTTAACATGATTAGGCTCCTTTATGTAACTGTATAATAAGAATTATATACCATTATAGATTATAGATATTGGGCATGAGATCTTTTATCTATTAACATTATTAACTATAGAGTCATAAAATTATATGTAAAACATAAAAAGGAAGCGTGATTGTATGTCATCTATCGAAGATAAGTTTTCAAAATTAGGGGCAGAATTTGCACCTGGTCAAGAAGTAAGACAAAATGTCGACTCATTATCTGTTAATATAGATAAAATCCCAGGCACACCAGTTGATTTTTCACATGGGGATATCGATGCGCATGAGCCTATTCCAGGGACAAAAGATGCTTTTAACCAAGGTGTCGAACTTGGTGGTGCACAGGCTTATACAGAATATCGTGGTAGCTTAGATATCCGTGAAGATCTTGCTGCTAAGCTCACTGATTTTTCAGGGTGGAGAATGGAAGCGGATAAGAATTTACTTATAACCCCTGGAACTCAAGGGGCACTTTTTCTAGCCATGGGTGCTTTAGTCTCACGAGGTGACAAGGTAGCTATCGTTGAACCGGACTATTTTGCCAATAGAAAATTAGTACATTTCTTTGATGGAGAACTTGTGCCTGTGCAACTAAATTATTTTGATACTAACAAAGAAGCGGGGTTAGATTTAAATGAACTTGAGACAGCTTTTAAGAATGGAGTAAAGACTTTCTTATTCTCTAATCCCAACAATCCAACTGGTGTGATATATTCTCAAGATGAAATTAAAAAAATTGCTGCTTTAGCAGAAAAATACGGCGTATCTGTTATTATTGATGAACTATATTCACGACAATTATTTGATGAGAGAGATTATGCACATTTAATTGCAGATAAAAATATTAATTCAGAAAATGTCATTACAATTATCGGTCCTTCAAAAACAGAATCCTTAAGTGGTTACCGCTTAGGTGTGGCCTTTGGGTCAAGAACGATTATAGAACGTATGGAGAAGTTACAAGCTATTGTTTCATTAAGAGCTAGTGGTTACAACCAAGCAGTGCTAAAATTATGGTTTAATGAACCAAGTGGTTGGATGAAGAATAGAATTGAGAGTCATCAAGCAATAAGAGATGATTTGGTGAAAGTTTTAAATGAGGCAGACGGCTTTAAAGTTCGTCCAACAGAAGCAGGCAGTTATCTGTTTCCTGAAATCCCTGCAATCAAAGTGCCATTAGGTGACTTCGTTAAAGCATTAAGAGTACAAGCAGGCGTAACAGTCACTCCAGGAACTGAGTTCGGTCCTGGTTTTGAAAATAGTTTTAGAGTGAATTTCTCTCAAAATCATCAAGCTGCAGTTGATGCGATGAAACGTATTATTCAAGTAGTGGAGGCGTTAAGAAAATGAGTAAAATGAATAAGCCTGTACCACAAGGTAACTATAAGCCCGCTTCGCGTTTTGAAAATATTATCTCAACAGCTGGTATGACACCTAGAAAGAATGGGGAGCTCATTCAAAGTGGGAGAATTTTATCGACTGAATCAATAGAGAATTATAGGGAAGCGATTCTACAAGCTATAGACAATGCCTATAGTGCAGCGATTGCTTTGGTTAGTGAAGATGAAGAAGTCAAACAAGTCTTAGCTATGACAGTTTATGTCAATGCAGATGACAATTTCACATCACATTCTAAAGTTGCAGATATTGCTTCAGATTACTTATTTGAAAACTTGGGGGAAGCAGGTATTGGTTCAAGAGCAGCCATTGGAGTTAAATCCTTACCTGGTAATGCACCAGTAGAAATTCAATTAGTTATAGGAGTGGGGAAATAAATGAAAGCACAGGGTCTTGAGCCTTGTGCTTTTTAAATACTAGCAGTCATTCTATAATAGTTGTAAAAGAAAGTGGAGGGGTAACATGATTAAACTCATAAAAAATAAAGATCAGGCTCATGAAATCACCAACGATAAAAATGTTACAAGTATTGGTGCTGCACAGGATAGTGCAACAGAAGGTTTTAGTCCAATTGATTATATAACAAGTTCAGTTGCTATGTGTATGGCATTGACTCTTGACGCTGTATTAGATCGGGGAGATATCGAAGTAGACTCTTATGAAATCAAAACTTCAGCTGTAAAGGCAAACACAAGTCCATCGAGACTTGAGAAAATTGATGTAGAGATTGAATTTAAAGGTAATGTCGATGATGCGACTAAAGAAAAATTAGTATTAATTGCAAAACGCGGTTGTACAATTGGTAATACCATTGAACATGGTGCGCCAGTTAATGTAAGTTCAAATTAGTATAAAACAAAAAAGAGCACGGACTGATCTCAGTCTGGGCTCGTGTATTATCTAAGAAGTTGTAATCGCATTAACTGCGATGATTGCATCAGCAATTTGTTCAGGTGTTAATTCAGGGTTCATATTATGAGAAGTTTCTCCTTCAGCAGTTGCAAGTTCTCCAATCTTCAAGAGATCTTCATAAGCTACATCTTTTAGATGTAAGTCTGCTAATGTTGTTGGTAACTCAATTGCTTTAAAGAAGTCAGCATAACGTAGGATTTCTTCTTCTGGATAACCTTCTAAAACGAGTTGAGTTAAAATACCGTAAGCCACTTTTTCTCCGTGAGTTAAGTGGTGGATGTCTCCACTTAAAGCTGTAAATCCATTGTGGACTGCGTGAGCTGCAGCAATACCACCGTTTTCAAAGCCTAATCCTGACAGTAAGGTATTAGCTTCGATTACTGCTTCAACTTGAGGTGTGACTAAGCCTTCTTTAGCTGCTTTATATGCTGCAGGTCCTTGTTCAAAGAGCGTTTGTTCAGCTTTTTCAGCAATTGCTTCAGCAGCAAGTGTCGCTTTACCTCCAGCCATGGTAACAGAATTACGTTTTCTAGATGCTCTTGATTCAACAAGTGTTGCCATAGCATCTCCCATACCTGAAGCGAACAAGAGAATTGGTGCACCGACGATAACTTTTGAGTCTACTAAAACTAAATCAGGGTTTTTGTCATAGAATTTATAGCCTTCAAAAACCCCTTCATCAGAATAAATAACTGATAGTGCACTAGTTGGTGCATCAGTCGAAGCTGTTGTAGGTGCGATGATGACAGGAACACCAATAGAGTCACTTACAGCTTTGGCCGTATCGATCGTTTTCCCACCGCCAACTCCAATAACCACATCACTACTGTTTTCTTTACCTACATTTGAAAGACGCTCGATTTCATTGTTAGACGATTCTCCTGAGAAAGCTTCATAATGAAAATCTATATTAGCGTCTTTAAGGCTTTTTTCAGTCGTTTCACCTGTGATATTCCATACGTTTTCATCTGATAAAACTAAAGCTTTAGAGCCGATTTTCGCAACTTCTTCACCTATAGTACTGAGAATACCAGCACCTTGGATATATTTTTTGGGGGAAATAAATACTCTTTTTTGCATTTAAAAATCTCCTTCATAATATATTGTGAAAAAATGAACTAACTTTATTCAAATTAAGTATATCAAGATATTTCAGTTAATTCAAATAATTCGATTTTATTTTTTTGAGTATTGATATTTAAGCTGAATTGACAACTTTTTCACCGAATGTTAGTCTATGTGTAATCTAAGAAAGAGGTGAGCTAAGCACATGAAGTTCTAATCCTAGTCACAAAAACAAGACAAACTAATAAGTCTATGAAAGATAGCTTATTTGTTATGGATGTTTTTAGAATAGGATTGGAAATCATACATGTGTTTGGATATATGGGGAAATTCTGCCCTTATATTTTCATCTCTACGTATAAAACCTCCTATTCTATAAAGAAATAGGAGGTTTTTTTCTACCTCCTAATAAAGGAGTAGATATTATGCAATTATTAAAACTAACGAACATCAAGCACTATGTCAGTGCTCGCCTATTATTTGAAGTAGACCATCTTCATGTAAGTGATAAACAGATTATTGGCTTAGTAGGGGATAACGGAAGTGGTAAGACAAATTTATTAAAAATTATCGAAGGCAGTGTGATCCCTGAAGAAGGGGTAATTGAGAGAAATACAAAAATTGAAATTGTACCTCAACTAAAGAGAATCAGTGATGAAAAAAGTGGAGGAGAAATTACCCAAAGCTATATTCAAGATGCCCTTAATCAATCAGCTGGGTTACTACTCTTAGATGAACCTACGACCCACTTAGATTTTAAGCATATCGACTGGTTAAAAGATAAACTAAATGAATTTCCTGGTGCAATGATTATCGTGTCTCACGACCGTGAATTTTTATCAACAATGTGTAATGAAATATGGGAAGTAGCAGATAAAAAGATTAAAGTCTTTGCAGGCGGTTATCAAACTTATATCGAAGAAAAAGAAAAATTGAAACGACATCATGATTTAGAATACGAAAAGTACGAAAAGAAAAAGAGACAACTTCAAGAGGCAATAAAAGCTAAAGAAGAAAAAGCGACTAGGGCAACTAAGGCACCGACAAGAAAATCTGCATCTGAAACAGGGCAAATAGGGGCTAAACCTTATTATGCTAATAAACAGAAAAAGCTAAGAAAGACAGCATCTGCTTTAGAAACACGTTTAGAACAATTAGAAAAAGTAGAGAAGCCAGCTAAGGAAGAACCGATAAGAATGCAAGTCTATAAGGAAGAGACTTTGAAAAATCGAATTATCATTAGAGGGAAAGAAGTATCAGGTTCCATTGGCAACAAAACCTTATGGCAAGCTTTCAGCTTCAATATTTCAAGTGGAGAAAAGCTAGGAATTATTGGTCCTAATGGTTCAGGTAAGACGACTTTGTTAGAGAAGATTCTAAAACAGACTCCAGGAATCACAATTTCTCCTGCAGTTAAAATAGCTTACTTTACACAGCAATTGACTATTTTAGAGGACCATTTATCCATCTTAGACAATGTAAAGTTGAGTTCTAGTCAGGATGAGACCACAATCCGGACTGTACTCGCTAGAATGCATTTCTTTAATGATGATGTTTTTAAATTAGTTAATGTCTTGAGTGGGGGAGAAAAAGTAAAACTCGCTCTAGCGAAACTGTTCTTAAGTGATGTGAATGTTTTAGTGCTAGATGAACCTACTAACTTCTTAGATATCAATTCACTTCAAGCACTGGAAGAATTAATGCAAACTTATCAAGGTACCATAATCTTTGTCAGTCATGACCGAACGCTCTTAGAAAATGTGGCAACTCAGATTTTTTCTATTGAAGATCAAGAAGTGGAAGTATTTGACGGTACGTTTAAAGAATTTATAAATAGAAATACAGAACATAAAAGAGATAAAATCAAAGAGGAATTAATGTTAATAGAAAACAAGATAGCAGATGTGCTCTCAAGGTTAAGCTTGGAAGTAACTCCAGACTTAGAACAAGAATTTCAAAATTTATTAGCACAGAAAAAGAAAATCGAAGCACAACATAACAAGTAATAAGAAAAGGACCTCAAAAAATAGAGGTCCTTTTCTCATTTTTCATCAGCGAGTCGTCTTAATTCGTCTCTTGTTTCTTTCGGTAAGCCCTCACCATAATCCATCATCTTCACGATATCTTTAAAGGCAGACTTAGGAATTTTTAAATCATCAATCTCATCAACCGTAAACTGTAAAGTAATTTCATCTTCTCTACCATCCGCTAACTTATTTACAAAGTCTGGTTCAGTGATAAAGGGACTTGAGGCACCAACCATGTCAGCATGTTTTAGAGCATCTAGTGCTTTATCAGGTGAGTTAATCCCACCTGTTGCCATCATAGGTACTCTGTCTTTTACATGGTCGTAAACCACTTGATTTATGATTTTGCCTTTATAAGGCCCATCAGCTCTGACTTCATTTAAGTAAATATTTCGTCCCCAACTGGCGATTGCTAAATAGTCGAGGCGATGTATTTTTTCGATTTCATCTACAAAATACAGAAAGTCATCTACACTATATCCAACTTCTGAACCTCTAGTTTCTTCAGGTGTACCTCTAAAACCAAAGATGAAGTCTTTTGGTGCTTCATTTTTAATGACATCAGTTACAGCTTGAATCACTTCTAGGCCGAAACGAGAGCGGTCTTCTAAGGAGTTCACACCATATTCATCGTCTCTTTGGTTAGAAAACTTAGACCAAAAAGTTTGTATGAGCAATCTCTGTGCAGCAGAAACTTCAACACCATCAAAACCTGCTTTAATTGCTCGTCTTGTGGCATCAGCATAATCTTTAATGACCAAGTCAATTTTTCTTTTAGTCATACTGAGTACTTGATGTTTAATTGGGGTGTTCAGTTCCATAAAACTTGGGCCGTAGACCACACCTAAATCAAGTATTGCCTGGTTAGCAAATCGACCGGCATGTGTAAGTTGTAGTATGGCCTTGGCACCATCTTTTTTCATAGCTGTTGCAAGTTTTTTTAAGCCTGGAATTGTACTATCATCAGAAACACTAAAACCATATTCAAACAGTTGACCATAGGGTTCGATATAAGCCGCACCCGTAACTTGAATCGGTGCAGAGTTTGCCCGTCTTTCATGATAAAGTACATCTTCTTTTGTAACATGCCCATCAATTGTAGAAGAGTTCGTAATGATAGGAGATAGGACAAAGCGGTTACTTAAAACACTGCCATTTGGTAGTGTTAAATCTTCGAAAAGTGGAGCATATTTTTTATTCATCTTGTTACTCCTTTAAGCACTTTTATTTAAGCATTTAATTTAAAGTTATCAAGTGTTCAAATCAAAGTCAATTACATGACGTCAAGGAGAAAAGCAAGTAGATTGACGATAAAATTTAGCATGTCTATAATGAATAATGATTAACATATTATGTATATAAAGGATATGTGAAACTAGTGAAAATTAACGTATTGGATTATGCGGTGATTGATGAGAACCAAAAAGCAGAAGATGCTTTAAAGGAAACTGTAAGACTCGCTCAAAAAGCAGAAGCATTAGGATATCATAGATTTTGGATGGCAGAGCATCATGATGTCTATGCCTTTCAAAGTTCAAGTCCAGAAATGATGATGATGCATCTATTAGGTCAAACAAAGTCTATTAAACTAGGCTCTGGTGGAGTAATGATTCCTCATTATAGTGCACTTAAGATCGCTGAAAATTTTAGAATGATGGAAAATCTTTATCCCGGGCGAATTGACTTAGGTATTGGAAATAATAGTGGGACACCTCAAGTAAAAGAGGCGATGCACACTCAAGATACGCCTCTTCCTTATAAAACTCACATAAGTGATATAAAGAAATTTGTGACCAATGAAGATGATCCAGACCATCACTTGAATCATGTTACAGCAAATCCAACTGGAGATAGTAATCCTGAAATGTGGGTACTAAGTACAAGCATGAAATCAGCTAAGATGGCTGGTCAACTCGGAATTGGTTATGTGTTCGGTCTCTTTCCTTATGCTTCAAGTGATAAGACAGATTTAGGCAAGCGTTCTCTTAAAATATATCGTGAAAATTTCACACCTTCAAAAGTAATGTCTAAACCAGGGACAATGATTGCACCTTTCGTTGTTGTGCATGATACGAATGAAGAAGCTTATGAACTTGCTGAAGCTTTAGATGTATGGCTCTTGGGTAAGAATAACTTTAGTGAATTTAAGAGCTTTCCTTCGGTTGAAACTGCAAGAAAATACAACTATACTAAAGAAGATGTAGAGAAAATAAAATCAAATCGTACGCGCATGGTGGTTGGTGATGCTAAGAGCGTCAAAGAGCAGCTCATGGCTTTAGTCGATAAAATAGAACCAGATGAGCTGATGTTAATTCCTTTAATGCCTGGTGCTGAAAATCGTCATCGTGCTCTAGAATTGATTGCTAAAGAATTTAACTTAAAGTAAAGGATTGAATAGAATAATGAGAAAAGTTGCAAATTATCTATGGGTTGAAAAAAGTGGAGATGAGTACACATTAATCATGACACCTGAACTTCAGGATGATATCGGTACTGTTGGTTTTGTAGAATTTACAAAAGCAGAAGAAGTTAATAAGAATGACTCACTGTTAGAACTTGAAGCTTCAAAAACTGTCTTGGACTTAGCATCACCACTTGCAGGAAAAGTTGTCGCAGTTAACGACAAAGCAAGTGATGAGCCAACTTTACTAAACTCTAGTAAACCAGAAGAGAGCTGGGTTGTTAAATTAACGAATGTTAACGAAGACGAATTCAACGCTTTAGCTGACGCTTAAATATAATAAATAAAGGACCTGTATTCAAGTCAAGAATGAATACGGGCCTTTTTTCTAGGTGATAAAATGATGACCCAAACACAAAGATTACATTTTTTGATATCTTATATGCTACAAGAACAGGGCATAGATAAAAGAATCCCTGAATCATTTGAAGAACGTTACTCCATGTATAGAGGCCTTGCCAATGAAAGAGAAGCGAGACCGATTAGTCAGGAATATTTGCATGTTCAGGATGCATTTTTACAAGAAGAGAATGCAAAAAACATTACATTTTTTGATGATCTAGAACCAGTTAAAGATAATCTTTATATATGGCAAGGTGACATCACTCATTTAAAAATAGATGGTATAGTGAATGCTGCAAATAGTGAGCTCTTGGGTTGTTTTATCCCAAACCATAACTGTATAGACAACATCATCCATACAAAAGCAGGACTGCAACTTCGTTTAGCTTGTAAAAAAATAATGGATGAGCAAAAGAGAAAAGAAGCAGTAGGGAGAGCAAAAGTTACAAAAGCCTACAACCTACCATCAAATTATGTCATCCATACAGTTGGACCTGTAGTAAAGAATAATCATGTGTCTTTAATGAAGAGAGAATTACTACAAAAATGTTATCGTGCTTCATTAGAAAAAGCAGAAGAGTATGGCATGACAGAGCTTGCGTTTTGTAGTATATCAACAGGTGTATTTGGTTATCCTAAAAAAGAAGCGGCTACTGCTGCTATTGAAGCGGTTAGAGATTATATAGATGAGACACAGTCAGAGATTAAAGTTGTCTTCAATGTTTTTACTGATGAAGATTATGATATATATCAAGAACTTTTAGCATAAGGAGCGCACTTAAATGGCAATTTGGAAGTCTTTAGAACAAGATAAAAAAGAGAGTGATCTATTAAAAGCATTGATAGAAGAAGCAGATGCTGTTGTCGTAGGTATTGGTGCAGGAATGTCTGCTGCAGATGGCTTCACTTATATCGGCGAGCGTTTTACTAAAAACTTTGAGGATTTTATCGAAAAATATGGTTGGCTAGATATGTTACAAGCAAGCCTTCAAAAATTCCCAACTTGGGAAGAGTACTGGGCTTTTCAAAGTAGATTCATCGTCTTAAATTACTTAGACCAAGAAGCAGGAACGAGTTACTTGGCACTAAAAAATCTACTAGCAAATAAAGCACATCGCGTGATTACAACAAATGCAGATAATGCATTTTATAAAGCTGGTTACGATATGTCGAAAGTCATCTACTATCAAGGTGAGTATGGCCGTATGCAGTGCTCAGAATTTTGTCACGATCAAACCTACCGTGATGATGATTTAATCAGACGCATGGTAAGAGAACAAAAAGACTTAAAAGTCCCAAGTGAATTGATTCCACACTGTCCTAAATGTGGTGCAGTAATGGAGAAAAATAAGAGAACTGCAGAAAAAGGTATGGTAGAGGACGCGTATTTTAATAAACGTAGAGATAATTATAATGCCTTCCTTAACACACACAATAAAGATAAGACCTTGTTCTTAGAAATCGGAGTGGGTCATACGACACCACAATTCATTAAACATCCTTTTTGGAGAGAAACAAGATCGAATGATCAAGCCTTATACGTAGTAATGAATCAGAAATCCTATCGTATTCCATCGAATATCAAAGACCAGACAGTCTTTTTAAAAGAAGATATTAGAGACACTATCTTAGCTGCAGAAGCTAAATAAATTTAGAATATTTTTGAGTATCTCACCAAGTCTTGGGGGATACTCTTTTTTATAGTTGTGGTAAACTAATATTAACGTATTGATGGGACAGGAGGCGTGTTTTGTGCAGCAGTTGTACGCAAAAGTTATCGATCAAGAAGATTATCAAGGCATCAAAATTCTAAATAGTAATAATGAGTTTGTCGGAGATATATTTAAAGCAACAGTATCAGGTTGTGATGATAAAAATACTTATGGCTTTAAGCACGCTAATGGGCTAGAAGTAATATTAGGGTTACAACTGAGACGGTTTAAAGATTTAAACGTTGCTAAATATACAGTAGAATGCCAAGGTGAGCACTTTACTCTAAAAGAAAAGAAATTACGAAACTTTATGAACTTCCAAGTTGATGGCGTAATTAATGATCAATCTTACGTCTTTAAAGATGACAAAGAGGTCACTTTAATTATGTATAAAAATAATGACTTAATTGCGACTATGAATGATCGTAATATTTATGTTGAAGAAGTCAGTGACTTAGAGACAGGTCTTTTAGTATTGATGTATTTTATGTATAAATTATATAAAAGAGAAGATTACCATCTAGCAAGATTGCTGCATAGAAGTTGGTAATATAGAGGGGGAACGCTATGTTAAGATTTTTCTCTGCTTTTATTCCAGTATTGATTATCATTTTAGCAATATTTGTAGATGGTTCCGCTGTCCTGTTTTTGCAAATTTTGTTCGCATGTCTCGGCACCCTTTTTTCTTATGTTAATTTTAGATATAGAAAAGGGAAAGTATGGTTGGTAGTTTTTCTTATAAATACGCTCATCTTTTTATATTATGTAGTAGCAATTATTATATTTTTCGTCTAAAAAAGAGTTTGAAAATCACTAAGATTTTCAAACTCTTTTTTAAGTTTCACTATTGATATAATTATAATCATTGAAGTCTAAATTTGTCTCTTTTCCTAAGAGTAATTTTGCGACTTCTGAACCGACAAAGGGACTCGCAGTAAGACCAGTCGAGCCCATGCCGTTGATGACAAAAGTGTGTTGATCTACAAAGCCAATGAAGGGTAAAAAATCTCTTGTATAAGGTTTTAAACCGACGTCCATCTTGACGATTTCTACCTCATCTTCTTGAAAGTATTTATACAATTCCTCTTTAAGATATTGGTAGCTTTCTTCTGTGGGTTCTGTAAGAAATGAGTCTGTATCAATGTGTGTCGTGCCAATGACATAACGATTATCTTCTAAGTGAACAATATAAGTTGGGCCTAAGGCCATAACGACTGGTGTCTCTTTACTTTTATCTTTTATATTAAAATGCATAATTTCTGCTCTTTGATGAGAGATTTTAGGGAGGAAATTCTGTTCTATTCCCCAGGCACCTGTTGTATAAATTGTATAACCGTCATGCTCTTGATCGGCTGGATAATCAGTCTCTAGCCACTGACCACCAAGTTTAAGGAAGGCGGTTTTTAAGGCAAGAAGGAGCTTTTGTCCTCTAACTTGTCCGCCACCTTCGACAAATAAACCAGGATAAGTTGTTGTTAAGAATGGATGTAAATCTTTAAGCTCATTTTTAGATAAGGCAGTGACCTGGCCGACATTTATATCTTCATCTGCTTTCTTCTGAATTCTTTTAGTTGCTTTTTCAAAAGCATTCTCTTTAAACAAGCAAATAGCGCCATTTTGCTTATAGCCAGTGTCCATTTGACTATCTTTTTCTAAGGTCTTTATAAAACTTGGATAAAAAGCTGCGCTTTTAGAAACTAAACGATACCACTTTTTATTTCTTCTTTGACTTACCCAAGGACAAATAATCCCCGCAGAAGCTTTTGTTGCTTGCCCTTTATCTTTTCTATCATAGACTGTGACGTCACAATCGAATTTTTTTAAATGGTAAGCAAGTGCTGCACCTGCTAGACCACCTCCAACAATCGTAAACTTCATCTACTCAACTCCTTTTGAATTAGTTTATAATTATGATATGTTTCATGTATCGAAATGAGGAATCGTAAGTGGATAAATTAATATTAAACATATTTAAAGATCAAACTGCACTAAAACATATGTCTTGGCTACAAATAATACTAGCACTTGTGGCTTTTATCGTTTGTTATTTAGTGGAAGGCTTAATTATTCATCCGACAGGCAGTGCTTTAATTGGTAGAGAGCACTTTGGTATTGTAGGTGCAGTACTATTTATTATCGCACTATTTATTGTAATTATCATTGTGCATGAAGGTATACACGGTTTATTTTTTAAGATTTTTAATCCAAAACGAAAAGTGAAGTTTGGATTTAAGGCGGGTATGGCTTACGCTAGCTCGCCGGGAACGATTTTTAGTCGAAAGCAGTTTTTAGTAATTATCTTAATGCCCTTCTTCATATTAACTATCCTTATGGTTGTTTTAATGTTTCTATATCCTAATCCTGCATATAAGTATTACATTGCACTTCATACTGGTGCTTGTGCAGGTGATATATATTATGCCTTTTTAATATTGAAACATAAACATTTAGACTACGCCATGGATACAGAAGTAGGGATGAGTCTTTACGAAAATGACCCAAGAGAAGAATATATGTAGAACATTTGTTCGTGTATTGTTATAATAGATTTGGGTGAATATCATGGAAAGAAGAATCATTCATATAGATATGGATGCCTTTTTTGCACAAGTAGAACAATACGATAATCCAAAGTTAAGAGGTAAACCAGTTATTGTTGGTGGACGATCCTTTAATAGAGGAGTGGTTGCGACTGCATCATACGAAGCTAGAAAGTTCGGTGTCCATTCCGCTATGCCAACAAAAACTGCTCATAAGTTATGCCCAGAAGGTATATTTGTGCATCCAAGATTTGAACGGTATAAGGAAATTTCAAATCAAATAAAAGAAATATTTTTATCATATACTGAAGAAATTGAACCGCTTAGTTTGGATGAAGCCTATTTGGATATTACAAATTTAGTGGACAGACAAAATTCTGCTAGAAGTATCGCACTATCAATCCAAAGTGAAATTTTTGAAAAGACAGGGCTGACTTCAAGTTCTGGCATTTCTTATAATAAATACTTAGCCAAAATAGCATCCGGCATGAACAAGCCTAGAGGAACGACAGTCATTGACTATTCCAATGTCTTAGAAATCCTACACCAATTACCAATAGGGAAGTTTCCAGGTGTAGGAAAAGTGACCGAAGAAAAAATGTTTGAGCTTGATATAAAAACTGGTAAAGATTTGTATGATAAGAGTATGAGTGAGCTGACTGCTATTTTTGGTAAAAGAGGCGCGAGTCTTTATAATAAGGCGCGTGGTATAGGTACCAATGAGCTAACTGTTCAAAGAGAGAGAAAGTCTATCGGTAAGGAGACTACTTTTAACTATGACAGAAATGATGACCAAGAAATTCTCTTAGTCTTAGAAAACTTATCTGAGAAGGTCAGTGAAAGATTACTCGATAAAGGTATGGTAGCAAATGTTGTCACAGTGAAAATTAAGACGGGTGATTTTGAAACTCATACCCGACAAATGATGACTGTTGATCCTATTTCAAGTGGACCAGAGATTTACCATTATGCATATAATTTGTATCACGAAGTTAAAGATCAAGATGTTCCGATTCGGCTAATAGGAGTATCTGTATCGAATTTGACTAAGCCACTATATAGGAATCTAACCATTTATGATTTTATATTGTAGTATCTATTGCTATAATGAAAAAGAAGACTATAGGTAAGAAGGTATAAAAATGATTGTAAAAACAGAAGAAGAACTTAACAAATTATTAGAAATTGGTCAGATTTGTGGCCGAGTTTTGAAAGAAACTGTTGCCCATGCCAAAGTAGGTATGTCGACTAAAGAGCTGGACGATTTTGCCGGTAAACTTTTAGAAGAACATGGTGCGAAGAGCGCGCCAATTAGCGAGTATGATTTCCCTGGCTATACATGCATTAGCATTAATGAGGAGGTTGCGCATGGTATACCTGGTCCTAGGAAATTAAAAGACGGAGATATCGTCAATGTTGACGTGTCTGCAGTGAAAGACGGCTACTATTCAGACACAGGAATTTCCTTTGTCGTGGGTGAAGTTGATGATCCACTAAAACAAAAAGTCATCGATGTTGCAGAAATGGCTTTTGATGAAGCAATGAAAAAAGTAAAACCAGGTGCTAAAGTCTCTCAAATTGGACGTGCAGTCTTTAACACAGCACGTAAAAATGGTTTAACAGTGATTAAAAATCTAACAGGTCACGGTGTAGGTAAGAGTCTACATGACCAGCCTCAACACGTTATGAATTATTATGACCCTACAGATCGAACTATTCTTAAAGAAGGTATGGTGATTGCAGTAGAACCATTTATATCTTCTAAGGCAACGATCGTTACAGATGGTAAAAATGACTGGGCATTTGAAACGAAAGATAACAGTTATGTTGCACAAAAAGAACATACAATCTTAGTAACAGCCGATGGTCCTAGACTTTTAACTTTAATTGAAGATTAAAAAAGGAGAAATCAAATTTGATTTCTCCTTTTTTATTTAATTTTCAGTTGCTTGATAACCGTTAATGACAAGTTCTGCTTTTCCTGTTTCTGGATCCATAATTAAACCATGAACAGGAATGCTTTTAGCAAGTAGTGGATGATTTTTAACGTTGTTGACTGTTTCTTTAACACTTTCTTCTACACTGTCGAAACCTTTTAGCCAATCTGATACATCAATACCTGAGTGTTCAAGTGTATTGAAGGTATCATCACTGATTCCACGTTTTTTCATTTCTTCCATGACTGGCTGTGGTTTTAAAGCTCCGAAACCACAGTCGTGATGCCCCATGATAAACACTTCATCTACGCCAAGGGCATAAACAGCGACTAAGATACTACGCATTGTACTACCATAAGGATGAGACACAACCGCACCGGCATTTTTAAGTTGTTTGATATCTCCATTTTTGAGTCCAAACGCCTTGGTTGCCAGTTCTGATAGTCTTGTATCCATACAAGTTAAAAACACAGCTTTTTTGTTAGGTGTTTTATCGGTAGCATAAGCTTTATATTCTTGGTTATTAACAAAATCTTCATTTCTTTTCAAAAATTCTTCTAGTAACGTCACTTAAACTGACACTTCCTCTGTAGTATTGGCCTCTTGCTCTTGATTTAAAGCTCTCTTATGCAAGATAGAATTAATTTGTGCGCCTAAGATAATTATAACACCAGTTATATATAACCAGAAGATTAAAATAATGACCCCAGCAATTGAACCATACGTTGCAGAGTAGTTACTAAAATTAGAAACATAGAAGCTAAAACCCCATGACGCTAATAGAAAGGCAATGGTTGTAAATAAGGTTCCTGGAATTACGGATTTAATTTTCAGTTTGATATTCGGTGCTGTCATGTACATGATGAAAAATACTACAAATATTAGTAGTAACGGTAATAGGCTTCTCACTAAATTCCAAACGTATTGGAATTCGTCATCAAGTCCAATGACTCCAAACATTAAATCACCTATTTGTCCTCCAAAAACAATCAGCACAAAGGTTAAGATAATAGACACTGATAAAATTAAAGTGAAGAAAACTGAAAGTGATTTAGTGTGTATAAAACTTCGGTTATCTTCAACATCATAAGCCACATTAAAAGCATTCATTAAGGCGGTCATCCCATTTGAGGCAGACCAAAGTGTTAAAATTAAACCAAGTGATAAAGTGCCACCACCAGAGTTTTGTAACACGTCACCAATGATACCTTCTAAAAGTCCAGATATTTCAGATGGGGCATAGTCTTGAATAAAGCCCGTAATGACATCTGGCTCAATTTGAAAAAGCGGAACGATAGATAGTAAAAATATAAGCATTGGGAATATAGCTAACAGAAAATAATAAGCTAATTGAGCTGCCATACCTGATGTATTATCTAAACCAAAGCGAAATAGTAATGAATTTATAAAGCTTGGATCATCTTTAACTTTAGCCGGTTTATTAATTTTAGATACGTAAAGATGTTCATTATCCTTAGGTGCATCTTTTGATTTGAAATTAACTTTATCTACAAAAATGTCACTTTTTTTCTTATCTTCCTCAGTCTTTGATTTAATTTGATTGAGTAATTTTGAGGATGTTTCATCTTTTGACATACGCTCACCTCTACTAAAATAAAAGGACTATTTTTAATAGTCCTTATGTTATTAATTTAATTTTTTCTCTCTATTGTTTTGGAAAGTATCTTTTGCATCCATAATTGCTTGTTCCAATTCTGGATTGTTGCGACGAATTTCTTCGATAGTGTCTTTCCAGAACAGTACTTCATCTTTGATCATGTCAATTTTAGAAGGTTGTCCTGTTGATGGTTCAGTAAAACGAGTTTTTAAATCATCAGGATTTGTTGCATAGTGTTTAATAGATTTAGAATTTGAAACTACAGATTCACGAGTTCCCTTATCTAAGAGCGCGATAGCCCCGCCAACTGCGGCACCAATTACTATAGCTGGTAAAAGTTTATTTTTCATAACAGATTCTCCTTTAGTTTCTTTGTATTCTTTATATCCTATCTTCCCACATTATAAACTTTTTCAGCTCATAATTTAAGCTAATAAGTAATAAAAGAATCTTTTATATACTTGTTAAGATAATATATATTTATTTTAAACTTTGTTATTATAGACTATGACATAGTGAAAGGGGAATTGCATGGATAAGGAACAGATCTTAAATGATATAGTTAAACATTTAAATGTAGTCAATAAAGGTGTTTTTAAAGCAGATGATTATAGCGACAATAAAGTAGAAGAACTTAATGACATTAAAAATATGTTAGAGTCTCGTAAACAAATCTCTGCCATTGAACAATCTGCAATTATTGAAGAACTATCAAAATTAAGAAAGTAGTGAAAAAATGACTAATCTTGAAGAAAAATTATACAAATATGCAGAACTCCTAGTAGATGTAGGTATTAATGTTAAAGACGGTAAGAAACTTTATATTAGAGCAACATCGGACGCTCTACCGCTTGTTAGACTAGTGACTAAGATTGCCTATGAAAGAGGCTCTGAAGATGTAAGAGTATCCTTAGGAGATGATACTTTATCACGCTTAAATGCACAGTACAAGTCTAAAGGTGAGTTATCTTCCATCCATGATTTTGATGTAGCTGAGCGCATGTATTACAGCGATGAAAAAGCAGGTTTCTTAAGTATTATCTCGAGCTCACCAGAACTACTTAAAGATATAGCTAGTGATAAACTGATGGCCATGCAAGTCGCATCAGGTAAAGCCTTTAAAGAATTTTCTGCAAGAACTCAAAGCGACTATCATTCATGGTGTGTAGCTGGTTACCCATCTGTCGAATGGGCAAGACTAGTCTACCCTGAGAAATCCGACGATGAAGCGGTGGATGCTCTATTAGATCTCATTCTTTATACTGTACGTGCTGATGTAGATAATCCAGTTGAAGCTTGGATTGAACACGATAAAACACTCCATGAAAAAGTAGATTACTTAAATGACAAACAATTTACAGCCCTTCGTTATGAGGGACCAGGAACAGACTTAACAATCGGTTTACCAGAGAATCATCTATGGGCTGGTGCATCGAGCACAGATTCAAACGGAGTAAGTTTTATGGCTAATATGCCAACTGAAGAAGTATTTACAGCACCTGACAAAAACAGAGTCGATGGCTATGTTTCAAATACTTTACCGCTCAGTCATGGTGGTAATATCATAGACAACTTCAAATTAACTTTTAAAGATGGGGAAGTCGTAGACTATGAGGCGGAAAGAGGTTACGACATCTTAAAAAATATTATGGACACAGATGAAGGTGCAAGACGATTAGGAGAAGTCGCACTTGTACCACATGATTCTCCAATATCTAATAAAGGTATTCTTTTCTATAACACTTTATTCGATGAAAATGCATCTTGTCATATTGCTTTAGGTTCAGCCTATGCCTTCTCAATCCAGGATGGTAAAAATATGTCCAGAGAAGAACTAGATCAAAAGGGGCTTAATGATTCAATTACTCATGTAGACTTTATGATTGGTTCAGAGGACCTGAATATCTATGGACTGGATGCCGAAGGAAATGAATCGTTAGTATTCAAACAAGGAAACTGGGCTTTTTAAAAAATTACCACAAAGACTTTTGAAATATGATACAATTTAAGTAATTAACTAGACTAATAGATTAAATGAGGAGGGGTCTCATGGGTAGTTGGCTCATGCTCTTGGTTGTACTATCATTTATGTTTGCAATTCTTGGCTTTGCTGCGGTACTTTACTACTTCTTGTCACAAGCATTCCGTGGTAAAGATGCACTTGTAATTGACACACCTGAGGAAGCACTTGAACGCAAAATATAAATCATCGGAGGTAGAGGAGATAATTATCTCCTCTATTTTTTTCATAAGGGGATAAATTATAATGAAAAAATTAATGTCAGAATCATACGCAGTTAAAACTGCAAATGTATTACCGCCGGATTCCAATTCACATGGCACTTTATTTGGAGGACGTCTCTTGCAATACGTAGATGATATTGCTGCTATTAGTGCAAGACGTCATTGTAGAGAAAGTGTTGTAACTGCATCCATTGATTCAATGGACTTTTTAAAACCGATTAACATTGGTGAAATTGTTATTCTAGAAGCAATGGTAACCTATACAGGTCGTAGTTCAATGGAAGTGATGGTTAAAATTTCAAAAGAGGATCTGACAAGAGAGTCTGGGAAAACTTTAGCCGCTTTTTCATTTTTAACTTTTGTAGCTATTGGAGAAGACAATCAAACCATTGAAGTTCCTAAGATTGAAGCGGATAATGATAGATTGCAATGGCTAAAAGATACAGGTGAAGAAAGAGCCAAGAGACGCTTAGAAAGAAAAGAGCAAAGTCAATCACTGTCGAGCTTCTTTTCCTCTGATTTACTGGAGTGAATGTAATGGAAATTAAACGCATTGTTAAATCAAAAAAAGAAATGTATCAGGTGTATTTTGATGACGGACAAAGCTTAAAAGTTCATGAGGAATCACTTGTACGTTATTTGCTTGTTCCCGGTAAAGAACTAACAGAAGATGAATTCGAAACATTAAAGGAAAGTCTAGAATACGACCGGGCATACACTAGTGCACTCAAATATATAAGCTATAAGTTACGCTCGGTTAAAGAACTGGAAACACACTTAAGTGAATATTACGAACAAAAGTTGGTTCGTCAGACAGTTTATCGATTACAAGATGAAGGTTATTTGAATGATAAAGCCTATGCAGAGGCTTTTAGAAACACTGTATTCAATACAAGTGACAAAGGACCAATGCACCTTGTTAGAGAATTAAAAAAACAGGGAATTAGTAATGATTTAATCGAAAAAGAGCGTGAAGTTCTGGATAATATGATTGACAGTGACAGAATGAATAAATTGAAAGATAAATTTCTTAGGTCTCATCGAGGTTCTTACAGGCAATTTAAAGAAAAACTTAAAGAGAAGTTGATTACAAGAGGCTATCAAAAACATCATCTAGAGCTAATAGTTTTTGATGATGACTTTGATGAAGATACTTATTTTGAGAAAGATTTTGAAAAATATTATAATAAATATCAGAGAAGAGAAAGCGGTCTTAAACTCAAACAGAAAATGATTGCAGCAATGATGAGTAAAGGTTACTCTTATGATAAAATCAGTGAAAAGTTAGGCGGAATAGATGATGAATGAATCTCTTGGACAAATGACCAGAAAAGAATTAAATCACTATATTCAGACAAAACGTGAAAAGATGAGACGTGCGGAAATGATGGGTATAGAAAATGAATACCGTGTGTTGGAGCGACAAGTACTTATTGCTGAATGTTATTTAATCGATTTGTCATTAATCGAAAAAGGAAAGATCTATAAAGTGATTAGCCAAGAGGATCACTACTTCAAAGTTGAGTATGTTAAAGGTATTTTTGCTTGGGGCTTTTTTGTTAATGGTGATGAAAAAGAGACTGGTATCCCTGTTAGCTTACTACAACTTCCTAAAAAGGTTGGCTAATGAAGAATAATATACTGCTTAAAGGCTTAGACATATCCTATAGTAAAGAAGCTGGAGATTTTAAAAAACGCATGCTTGGCAATGCGGGAACGATCTATTTAAAAGATCTTAATATTCACCTCTACTCGGGTGAAGTGCTCGGCCTTCTTTCAGAAAAAGAGACTCTATTTTATATAAAAGAAGTATTAACAGGAACGCTCAATCCAAGTAAAGGTAAGATAACTAGATACACCAGTGTCCTAAGTTTGGATGTCAATGATCATACTCATAATCATTTTGAACTTGGTCTGTTTATAGAAGAAATGTTTGAGGAATACCTCGGCGGTAAAGAATATACAGTAGTGATTGATAAGCTGCTTAGTAAAGCGATAATCAGAAATAATTTAAAAAAAGCAGTTAAAGATTTAAGTCGAAAACAACTTGCACATATACTTTTGGAAATATCTTCTCACGTAAATGTTAATGTCATCATTTACAATGATTTTTATCAGGATTTAGATGATCCAGAGAAATTTCAAAGTGTCGTAAATGAACATGAAAAAAATGGTCGTGGTGTGCTGCTCTTAGAAAGTTCTATAGAAGCAATTGAAAAGATGGCAAACTACTTTACATGGGTGAGTTATGGTCAAATTCGCTTTGAAGGCAGTGTCGAACGCGGTGTTGAAATATACAGCAAATACTTAAAAGATAAAAGTAAGATAAAAAATGTAGACGAAGAAGCTTTATTTGATTTAGAGTGGAAGCGTCGTATTTTTGAAGATGGTGATTTTAGCGATCAATATAAGAGGTTAGGCAGAAAGCAGGCCTCCATCTTAGATAATGTGAATATCCAAAAAATTATTGTGACTATGGTTTTAGTTTTTATAATGTTGGTTGCGATTTTAGTCATTTTTATGAATATTACTTTTATCAAGGAAGAACCCACTTTTACAGAAGAGAACCAATTTGAAGACGTCAGTGACTCTGAAAGACTAGCATATGCTTTTAGTGATCGAGACGGGCTAACCATCGGTGGAGAAGAGTTACCACCATATACTCTAGTTGAGGTCGTATCTTCAACAGAGGACACCTATACAATACAGAATAAAGATCAGAAGGAAACAGTAGGACGCGATGAAGTCATATACTTTAACCCTGCTAGTCTTTATACTGAAGGTGATTTTATGGATCTCTTACAATATACAGATCCTGTCATTCAAAATAACTATCTGTTCTATTCTAATTACTTAAATGGAGACCGTGAGTTTTTAGAGCAAAACATTACTTTCGACAGTCTTGATGAATACCAGGGCAAAGTGGCCGGCATTCCAATTACATATCATTTCCGTGGCAATACAGTATTTTCTATGGAATTTGATGGTATCGAAAATAATAGTATTGTAGAAGATAAAAAGCTTTCAAGCGATGTGACTATTTTTAGAGTTGATGGTGGATTCATGATATATGATAGTCAAGCAAATAAATGGAATTATATGATGAGGTAGGTGTCGGACATGGACTATAGATTTAAATACTTGTTAAGAAGAGTCTTCCGACAAGCTGATAGATTTACTCTGTACAATCTATCACCCTTATTAATATATATTGTCGGATTACTTGTTTTGATTATCGGCTTTTTATCACTTGAAGAACCAACAATGATACGTCTGTTGTACAGTCTGACAGGCTTTATGGCAACGGTCTGGATATTTAGCATGGTAATTTTAAATAAGAACGATGCGTATGTAAAGGACTCTATTTTAAAGGTGAATTATATTCCGCTCTACTTAAGAATATTACCTGCTATGATTTATCAGACGATTATCTTTATTATATTTCTCACGCTGTATAGTGCTGTGACAGGTTTATTCGTAGATGATTGGTTATTAAATATTTATACTTTCATCTATTACATTTCGCTAGGGCTAATACTTACTATTCCATTTACTATGCTGTTTTTAGGTGTTTCAATGCGCTTGAATACAAACAAGATTAATATTTTACTATTTGCTATTGTGCTAATTGTAGTGCCAATATTTTATCTACCTGAGCAATTACCAGGCTGGCTCTTAAATTTACTGAGTTTAAATCCTTTTTACTATGTTATTAACGGCATTCAAAACAATACAATTAGTCAGGCTTGGTCCTTGAACAGACTGCCATACGATGTACTGTACTTTACGCAAGTCTTTATTTTATATTTATGGATGTTTGAAGCATATAACAAGATGAAGATTCAGTTATACAACAATAAAGACAGCATGCCGAAAAGTTAGGCATGCTGTCTTTTTAAGTGATTTTTTCTTGTAATTTACTTTCCGTAAAGACCCAACCTGTATAACTTGATTGGACATCGTAGTCATCCTTGTCTAAGAGCATAATACAGACAAAAGGATAATGGCCATCTTTAAGATATCTTAAATCAATATATCTTACCTCTATAGTGTTACTATCAATGTCCTTAACTTCATATCTGTAAATTGAAGAAAAGAAAGTAAAGGACTTGAAGTTTTCATCATCTTTGACTGCTTCGTATAATTCGCCTTCTAAAGGTCTAATTTTTTCAAAGCGGTCATAAAAAACAATTTGGCCTTTAAAAGTACGCCCAACATAGTAGTACTCTTCGGCAACAACAACGACACGCCATTCATTATATCTTATAGTAGGCATGACAAAGACTCTGCTAATATCATCATTTGGTAGTTGTTTAACAATTTTTGTGATTAAGTATTTTTGATATATAAATCTGCTAATATAGTAGATGATTATTACTGCGTATAACAGTATAAACAGCTTGACTGGATCGAAGCCTACAAACCATAAGATAAAGTACAATATATGCATGACGATAATTGGAATATCGATGGTATTTATATAACCCAGTTGAATCCACTTATGGTTAAATGGCCTCAAGGCTTGTGTGCCATAAGCATTAAAGATATCGGAAAAAACATGCAGGAAGACTGCAAATAAGGACCAAAAATACATATTTATAAAAGGCAAATTAAAAATAAAATGACTAAGTGTCGCGATTAGGAGTGGCCAGATAATAAAAGTAAATGGCAATGAGTGTGTAATACCTCTGTGATGTTTAATGTAAACAGCATTATTTTTAAGTTTCATTACTGTATCTATATCGGGTATCAAGGATGCACCGACTGCCACTGTAATGAAACCTGCCGAGACTGGTTCAATACTCGGATCAAGGTGAGCTAGACCTACGATGGTTCCACCCATTAAAGTGTGTGTTAAGGTATCCATGTTTCCACTTCCTATCGAATGATGAACGTTTATTATAATAAGTAAGGATGTTTTCATGTTTAAAAGGACAAAATTTAATGATACATTACTAAATTGGTATCAGGCAAACAAAAGACAATTACCATGGAGAGAAACTAGCGATCCATTTAAAATTTGGCTAAGTGAAGTCATGTTACAACAAACTCAAGTTATTACTGTTATACCCTATTTCGAGAAATTTATAACAAAATATAAGGACCTAGATGCGCTTGCAAATGCTGATGAAGAAGCACTTTTAAAGGACTGGGAAGGTCTTGGTTATTACAATAGAATAAGAAATTTTCATCATGCTGTAAAAGAAGTTCAAGAAAAATATGATTCGAAAGTTCCGAGTAAACCAGAAGAATTCTTTTCCTTAAAAGGTGTAGGACCATACATTGGTGGAGCGGTACAAAGTATTGCATTTAACAACCAGTTGGCAGCAGTCGATGGTAATGTATTAAGGGTTATGACTCGTTTAAATCGTGATAATAGAGATACGACTAAAGTCAGTGTTCAAAAAGATATTAAAAACTTTATCGAAAGTGATATGCCATTAGAAGCGGGTGATTTCAATCAAGCTTTAATGGAACTCGGTGCAACAATCTGTACGCCGCGCACCCCTAAATGTGTAGTGTGTCCTGTTAGGGAACATTGTGAAGCATTTAAAAAGGGGGAAGTGATGAACTATCCTGTTAAGAAAAAAGCTAAGAAAAAAGCAGAGTACTATTACAATGTATTCTTTATTTTAAACGATAAAAATGAAGTTCTACTCTTTAAACAAGAAGGTGATTTATTAAAAGGAATGTATGAATTACCGCGTTTTGATGTTGATACATCACTTGAATCAATTGAAGAAAAGTACGGCCTATCTTTGAGTCAGCCATCAGATGCAATCGGTGAACATAAACATGTTTTCACACACAAGATTTGGTTTATGGAAGGCTATGTCGTTCGTACAACAGATCAACATGAAAACTTTATCTCGCTCGATAAAGTTCGTGACTTACCGATGAGTGTCGCCATGCAAAAAATGTTCAAGATGATAGATGGTTTATAAAGGGTTCATAAATTTTTCAATAGTATTCTGCTATGCTATACTATTTACGTAAATATAAAAGGTGGTGGCAGTATTATGGTGCAAGAATCCATCCCAGTTGAAGGGTCGAAAATGAGGATTCAAAGCTATAAGCATGATGGGAGCATCCACCGCGTTTGGAGTGAAACGACGATATTAAAAGGTACTGACCACGTCGTCATCGGAGGTAATAACCGAACCCTTGTCACAGAAAGTGATGGGCGGAAATGGGTGACTCGTGAACCAGCTATCGTTTATTTCCATAAGGAATTTTGGTTCAATGTCATCTGTATGTTTAGAGAAGATGGGGTATATTACTATTGTAATTTGTCCTCACCCTATGTTGCCGATGAAGAAGCGATCAAATACATCGACTATGATTTAGATATTAAAGTATATCCTGATGGTAAATATCATCTCTTGGATGAAGATGAGTATAAATTACATCGCAATCGCATGAATTATTCAAATGACATAGACAAAATTCTAAGGCATAACGTCGATGAGCTACAACAGTGGATTGAAAGAAAAAAAGGACCTTTTGCTCCAGATTTTATTAAGGTTTGGCAACAAAGATTTAATAATGAACACTAACCAATCGGTGATAGCTGATTGGTTTTACTATCTTATGGAGGTAATTAGATGATTAGAAGGTATATGCAATTTGTTAAACCTTATTACGGTATTATTGCATTAACCATATTAATAGGAATTTTAAAATTTGGAATTCCCTTATTGATTCCTTTATTTGTGGCATATGCTATCGATGATATTATACTGGCTGATGGCATACCATATGATGAAAGAATTTCTATGTTAATTCAAGTACTCATCATATTTGGTCTAATTTTTGTGGTGTTAAGACCACCTGTTGAATACTTACGCCAATATTTGGCACAGCGCACTAGTAATAAAATATTATACGATATTAGAAAGAAACTATACGGCCATTTGCAAATGTTGAGTGCTAAATTTTATGCTAATAACAAGGTAGGAGAGGTTATCTCCCGGGTCATTAATGATGTTGAGCAGACTAAGGATTTTATCATGACCGGACTGATGAATGTCTGGTTGGACTTAGTAACGATCATTATTGCCTTGGTTATCATGTTTAACCTCGATGTTCAGCTAACTCTAGCTTCTATAGTTATTTTCCCAATTTATATTTTTGGAGTTTGGTTCTTCTTTGGCAGACTGAGAAGAAAAACTAGAAATCGTTCACAGGCACTTGCCGAAGTTCAAGGTTTCTTACATGAAAGAGTCCAGGGTATTAACGTAGTAAAAAGTTTTGCGATTGAGGATCATGAAGAAGAAAGATTCGATAAAACAAACAACAACTTTTTAACTAAAGCCTTAGACCACTCACGTTGGACAGCCTACAGTTTCATGGTGGTTAATACGATTACAGATATTGGACCACTGATTGTTGTGGGGTATGGTACTTTCTTAGTACTGAATGATAATATTTCAGTCGGTGTCTTAGCAGCTTTCGTCGCTTACTTAGAAAGACTATACGGTCCACTGAGACGTTTAGTATCATCATCGACAGCACTGACACAAAGTGTGGCTTCAATGGACAGGGTATTCCATTTATTTGATGTACCTTATGATGTTAAGGATGAGCCTGGTGCAAAAGAGATTGGTTATGTTGAAGGACATATACGCTTAGAAGACGTAGAGTTTCAATACAGCGAAAATGACCATAAAATATTAAATAATATTAACTTAGATATAAATGTCGGTGAAACTGTTGCTTTTGTTGGGATGAGTGGAGGAGGAAAATCGACACTAGTCTCTTTAATACCTAGATTTTACGATGTGACAAGTGGCAGTATTAAGATTGATGGTAAGGATGTCAGAGATGTCACAGTACGTTCATTAAGAGATAAGCTTGGTATTGTTATGCAGGATAACATATTATTTTCGGATTCTATTAAAGAAAATATTATGTTAGCAAAACCAGGAGCTACTGAAGATGAAGTCATCTTAGCAGCGAAGCGTGCCAATGCTCATGATTTTATAATGAACTTAGAAGATGGATATGAAACTACTGTTGGAGAGCGTGGAGTGAAGCTCTCAGGTGGGCAAAAACAAAGAATTGCAATCGCGCGTGTCTTCTTAAAAAATCCACCAATCTTAATTTTAGATGAAGCAACATCTGCACTTGATTTAGAAAGTGAAGCAATCATTCAGGAAACTATCGAAGAACTATCGAGCGATAGAACGACTTTAATTGTTGCGCATCGACTATCAACAGTGACTCACGCAGATAAGATTGTTGTGATTGAAAATGGTGAGATAGTAGAAACGGGAAGTCATAGTGACTTGATGATTAAAGATGGTGTGTACAGAAATCTGTATGACATACAGGGATTGTAGGTGTGATATGAAACTATTAGAACTCGATTTCTTAAGTGATGATACTTTATCAGCTGCAAAATATTTACTCGGTAAAGAGATCGTTACTTATATTGATGGAGAAGAAACCGGTGGTTATATTACAGAAGTAGAAGCTTATCTAGGTTTAGAGGATAAGGCAGCTCATACTTTTTCAGGTAAGGTGACTAAGAAAAACGATATGATGTTCGAACCTTATGGCCATATTTATGTTTATACTATGCATGGTCATAGTTGCATGAACTTTGTGACGACAGTGGATAGACCTGAAGGAGTTTTAATTCGTGGTATAGAACCGTCTAGAGGAATAGAAGTTATGGAAAAAAGACGGGGAAGAACTGATCATTTAACAGATGGACCTGGGAAACTTACAAAAGCTCTAGGAATTCAAAGGAATTTGCATAATGGTTTAAAAATCAATGGTGACACCTTATGTATAATGCCAGGTAAAACACCTGATACAATTGCGGAAACTCCTAGAATCGGCATTGATAATAAAGAAGAAGCGGTAGATTATTTATATCGCTTTATAGTGTCAGGTAATCCTCATGTTAGTAAGTTTAAGGGCAAGCCAGTCGCTGATAACGGTTGGAAATAAGTTAAAAGTAAAAAACGCAATCTATAATGAGTGAAATCCTTTTTTAAAGTTAAGGGATACACTTCGTTTATAGATTGCGTTTTTTTATATATCTAAAGTTTCATCTTGGATATCAATCTTATTCTCATCATTGTGATAAGAGAAGAAACTGTTTGTTAAGCGGTCAACACGTTCAACGGATCGTGAATACTCATGGAGGCTTGTAATAACCTCTAAAATATTTTCGTATTGAATTTTATCGTTTTCATTAGTTAAGCGAGAGTAATTTTGTAAGAAGTGAGACATTAAACTATCATCGTATTGATGTGTAGTTTCAATGTAGATTTCAGAAGTCTCTGGTTTAATCTTTTCTGTAAACTTCATGAAAACTTGTTCGTGGTAAGCCATGAGTTCATCCATTTCTAATCTCATGTGGTTTTTTAAATCTTCATCTAAATGATAATAGTCGTTTTCATGTCTGTTCAGTCGATTTAAAAAATTATAAGCTTGTCTTGTTGAGGCAATTAAATGCTTAAACAGTACTTTTTGACGATAATTTTGAAAGCTCTGCTTTTTAAAAATGTTACGCTCTTCCTTATACCATGAATACATTGTCTCTAACTTAGTAACTCTTGTTTGTAATTGAGCAAGGTCTTTTTTTACAACTTGTGATTCACTCACTGCATTGAATTCTAGACGGACCCATTTAAAAATATCATTAGTAATATTAAAACAATTATGATACATCTTGGTTTCATAACGTGGTGGAATAAAGACTAAATTTACAAGGAGAGATACTAAGACACCAATCATAACAAGTGAGAAACGTGTCGCAGCAACAGTTAAGAAATCTCCCGTTCCCATTTCTTCACCTATAGGTACATCCATGATAGCGACAACTGTGATTACGCCTAGAGTGGATACACTCTGTAAATTAAAAAATAACAGCATTGCTAAAACTAGAATGACTGTTAGACCGATAATCAAAGTGTTACTACCGAACAAAAGAACCATTATAATAGCGGAGATAGCCCCGATTGTATTCCCTCTAAATTGGTTCCAAGTCGTTTCTAGTGAACGATAAACGTTAGGTTGTAAGGCGTTAACAGAGGCAATACCGGCAATAAGTGCCGGTGTTAAGCCAATATAATTTGCAAGAAAAAATGTTAGTACGACAGCAATACCTGTTTTTAAAACTCTAGCACCAAATCGCATGGTACCAACTCCTAAAGGTCATTTTTGAATACTTCTTCTACTATTTGGAGAGTATCTTCTATATCTTTGTCGGTATGTTCAGTCGTTAAGAACCAAGCTTCATATTTTGATGGTGCGATATTGATACCACGGCTAATCAAACCTCTGAAGAATTTAGCGAATACTTCACCATCACTATTTTCAGCTTGCTTATAATTTTTCACTTTTTCATCTGTAAAGTAAATTGTCAGGGCACCAACTAATCTATTAATTGTAGCTTTAACTTGATACTTTTCTATTAAGTGTAATAATCCTTCTTCTAACTTCTCACCCAAACGGTCTAGTTCTTCATAGACACCAGGCTTTTCAAGTACTTCTAAACAAGCGATCCCTGCTGCCATAGATAAAGGATTACCTGCCATAGTACCAGCTTGATAGGCAGCTCCAAGTGGTGCAACTTTTTCCATGATATCTAAGCGTCCACCGTAAGCACCGATTGGCGTACCGCCACCGATAATTTTACCCATTGCAATTAAATCGGGAGTCACACCGACGAGATTAGTAGCTGAACCGTATGAGAAACGGAAGGCAGTAATAACTTCATCGTAAATAACGAGTGATCCATTATCATGAGCAATATCATTAACAGCTTGTAAAAAGCCATCTTCTGCTTCAACTATACCGAAGTTACCAACAATTGGCTCAACTAAAACACCAGCAATTTCATCACCAAAGTGCTCGATTGCAGTTTTAAAGTCATCGATATTATTAAAAGGAACAGTGATAACATCTTCGGCAACTCCTGTTGGAACCCCTGCAGAATCAGGTGTACCTAGTTGAGAAGGTCCACTTCCTGCTGCAACTAAGACAAGGTCAGAGTGACCATGGTAACAGCCCTCAAATTTAATAATTTTGTTACGGCCAGTGTAGGCGCGTGCAACCCTAATAGTTGTCATCACTGCTTCAGTCCCAGAGTTGACAAAACGAACACGGTCTAAACTTGGAATTGCAGCTTTTAACTTTTTAGCAAAATCAATTTCTAAGGTTGTTCCAGTTCCATAAAGAATCCCTTTACTAGATTGCTCGGTGATTGCTTCATGAATTCTAGGGTGAGCATGACCTGTAATAATTGGACCATAAGCCGCTAGATAGTCGATATATTTATTGCCATCAACATCATAAAAATATGCCCCCTCAGCTCTTTCCATTACAAGGGGAGCACCACCACCAACGGCTTTATAAGATCTTGATGGAGAATTGACACCTCCGAGTATTACGGCTTCGGATTGTGCTTTTAACTGTTGAGATTTAGTATGTTTATACATATTGTCATCCTTACTTTACATCAGATTTATTCATTCAATATAATAACATAATTCGGCTATTTGTTTAAGTTGCAAGAATGGTTTAAAGTTAATGTTATAGAGGGTAATTAAATAGTAAGACAATAAATATATGAAGGAATGATTATAAATGGAGAAATTTCCTAAATTTGAATTAGAGAATCAAGACGGGGAAGTCATCACTAATGATTCATTAACATCAACAACAGTAATTTATTTTTATCCTAAAGATAATACACCAGGGTGTACCACTCAAGCGTGTGATTTAAGAGACAATATGTCTGAATTAAATGACTTAGGTGTGACAGTATACGGAGTCAGCGGTGATAGTAAAACAAAACATAAGAACTTTATCGAAAAAAACAATTTAAACTTCGATCTTTTAGTGGATGAAGATTTTAAACTATCAGAAGAACTAGGTATTTATGGTCTTAAAAAAGCATTTGGTAAAGAATTTATGGGTATAAGTAGAACAACTTTTGTTGTAGATAAAGATTCTAATATTCTTAAACGTTTTGACCAAGTCAATGCCAAAGAACATGCGGATGATCTAAAAAGCTTCTTAAAAGAGGGTTAAGATATGAAGATAACATCGACAGTAAGATTAAAAGATGACATGGTCGAAGAGTTAACAGAGTCTCACGAATATACTTTTAAGAAAAAAGACGAACTAACTGATGACGATAAGATTAATACTGAGATTTTTGTTACTTACGGTGGGGATTTAAAAGATGGAGAAGCGGACGCTTTTCCCAATTTGAAATGGTTGCATGTGATGAGTGCTGGTGTCGATGAGATACCTGAAGAATTCTTTAATGAAGCTTTAGTCACAAATTCTTCTGGCATTCATAAAGTTCCAATGTCTGAGTTTGCCTTAGGATACATTTTAGATTACTATAAAAATCTTTCGTATTTAAACAGAGCTCAGGAAAATCGCGAGTGGATTAATTACTCAAAATCAGAAGAATTATATGGTAAAGAAGCACATATTTTAGGGACTGGCAATATTGGAAGTAGACTTGCAGAGGTATTACAAGTTCTAGGTGTTAAAACGGTGGGTTATAATACTAATGGCCGAAGTATTGAAGGCTTCGATCTTGTTCATAGTATGAATGAATTAAATGAGAAAGTAGTGACCGCTGATATTTTAGTCAATATCTTACCATCTACTAACAAGACGAAAAATCTCTTAACAGCAGATATTTTTAAAGTGATGAAAAGTAATGCTATCTTCATCAATATCGGTAGAGGAGATATTATGACTGATGATACTTTGAAGGAAATATTAACAGAAAAATATATTGCACATGTGATGAGCGATGTATTTAATGAAGAACCACTTCCGAGTGATAGTCCATTCTATGATTTTGACAATCTTACAATTACTCCACATTGTTCTGCTAAGACTGATATGTACTTATATAGAGCCTTTGATATCTTTAAAGAGAATTTGGGAATATTTAAAACTTCAACCGAACTGATCAATTTAATTGACTATAACAAGGGTTACTAAAAGATTAATTTGACAATCTTTTCTATTTGCAAGTACAATATTAATATTAGTATAAAAATATAGAAGGAAGGATCAGTCATATGAAGATGGTAGATGATCATCATGACCTATTCAGTGAGTCGCTCGAAACGCTTAAGAAGACTGGCGTGAGAATTACTCCGCAGCGTAAAGCTGTGCTCAATTATTTGGTTGAGAGTGAAGTGCATCCTACTGCTGATGATATATTTCAATCACTGTCTAGCGACTTCCCAAACATGAGCGTTGCGACAGTTTACAATAATTTAAAATTATTTAAGCAGACTGGTCTTGTTAAAGAATTAACTTATGGGGATGCTTCAAGTCGCTTTGATTTTAATTCTGTGCCACATTATCATATCATTTGTAGTGAATGCGGAAAGATCACAGATTTTCAATATCCCGCTCTAGAAGAAGTTGAGCATTTAGCAGGATTAGTTACGGATTACGAAGTTAGTCATCACCGGTTAGAAATCTATGGTGTATGCCCAGAATGTCAAAAAGAAAAATAGTTTCTACTATATAATAGAGGAATTATAAAAACTTAGATGGATTTCAATTAAAAAGGATTCGCACAGATGTGCGAATCCTTTTTATTTCTCTTTCTGATCTTCTTTTAATTCTGCTATTTTCTTCTCTCGGCGATGTTTAACATTGTAGTCGAGTGAAAATTCCTCTCCCTCAAGCTCTTTATCTAAAGTCAAAGGTTCTTTACAATGCTGACAATAGTCAACTCTACCTAGAATTTTAGTATATTTTTCACAGTTGGGACATTGGACAGTAACAGTTCTAGCACTAATCATTCCTACCCAGAAGTAAATAACGAAACTAATTAGGATAGGAATTGTTCCTAATATAAGGAATATTAACATAGCCCATGGAGTTTCTCGAAAGAAGATACCGAGATACATGACTGCCATACCAATGAATACCATAGCAAGAGCCCAACCACGTATACGCATTATTTTATTGCCGGGTTTTCTCATATATGTCACCTCTAAAATTATTCTATACTTTATTAATGAAATATGATAGTATATATCAAGTATTCATTTTATAGAACTAAACACTTTCAAAACGTTTATGCATTGTAAAATTAATTTTAAAAATCTTTACAAAAAGTGTTGACGGAAAATGAAATGCTTGGTATTATATAAAAGTCGCTTGTTTCAAGAGCGCCTAACATAATGTAATCGGACTTACCATTACAGACGTGTTAAAAAATATTAAAAAATGTTAAATAAACACTTGCATTTTTAAAAAGCATAGTGTATAGTAATAACAGTAATACGAAATAAAGTTTCAACAGAACATTGAAAACTGAATGACAATATGTCAACGTTTAATTCCGATAAAAACAGACTTCTTTAAGAAGTTACTTGAGGCGCACAAGACAAACGCAAAACAGTGATATTGAATTATCACACGAGAGCTTAGACAAGTTTTCCAATCATGGAGAGTTTGATCCTGGC
>NZ_CAJEWD010000005.1 GCF_903994045.1 Jeotgalicoccus meleagridis | reverse complement strand
CCCCCCACCCCCCCCTCCTTCCTCTTCCTCATCTTCTTCTTCTTCTTCTTCTTCTTCTTCTTCTTCTTCTGCTTCTGCTTCTTCTTCTGCTTCTGCTTCTGCTTCTGCTTCTGCTTCTGCTTCTGCTTCTGCATCTGCATCGGCGTCTGCATCGGCATCAGCGTCCGCATCAGCATCAGCATCGGCATCAGCATCTGCGTCAGCGTCTGCATCCGCATCGGCGTCTGCATCGGCATCAGCGTCCGCATCGGCATCTGCGTCTGCATCAGCGTCAGTATCATCTAAAGGTAATACATTAATTACGATAGACTCACTTACTTTATCATCGACCATTTGTAATAGTACAATTTCAGTACCAGCTTCTAAACTTTCTTCTAATTCAATAGTAAATGATCCATCATTAGTGATATTTACTGCTGTAAAGAATAAGGTCATTGGTTTAGAGACAATATTAGAACCTATTTCTATATCATCAACATAAGCCACCACTTTAGCACTAGAAATACCTTTACCTTCAATTATTAATTCATCTTCATATATATCGTTAGCTAACGGTGCCTCGAGAGTAGTGAATGGAATAGTAAGTTCAACAGGCTCACTCTCATTACCATCTACATCAGTAGCTATCAACGTAATGATTTCATCTTCATTAACTTCGTTTCGAGTAAAGTGTTGTGTGAAGTTTCCATTTTCATCTACTTGAACAGTTGCAATTATTTCATTTAATTCATTAATAAAGGATACTGTACTACCTACCATAGTCTCTCCATTAATAGAATAACCAGAAATATAGTCCCCTTCAATATTCGCTCCAGTAATCTCTGGTATTTCCACATCGGCGTCGGCATCTGCATCGGCGTCGGCATCAGCATCAGCGTCTGCATCGGCGTCTGCGTCAGCATCCGCATCAGCATCGGCATCGGCGTCTGCATCAGCATCGGCATCAGCATCGGCGTCTGCATCAGCATCGGCATCAGCATCGGCATCAGCGTCGGCGTCGGCATCAGCATCAGCGTCGG
>NZ_CAJEWD010000004.1 GCF_903994045.1 Jeotgalicoccus meleagridis | reverse complement strand
GAGGCCACACCTGTTCCCATGTCGAACACAGTAGTTAAGCTCTCCAGCGCCGATGGTAGTTGGACTGACGTCCCGCAAGAGTAGGACGCTGCCAGGCTAGATAAACGTAATATGGATGCGATGAGCCGCATTGAGACCTTTTTAAGGTCTCTTTTTTTTATACTATAATATAGTTAAAAGAGAGGTGGATATATGACTTTAATCGAGAGACTTAAAGAGTTTACAAGTAATGAGTCAATTTCTATGCATGTACCGGGACATAAAAACAATACGATTGGAGATTTGAGTGATCTTCTCACTTTTAATTTTGATATGACGGAAATTAAAGGTTTAGATAATCTTCATGATCCAGTTGAAGTTTTAAAAGATTTGAATGGTTTTTTATCGAATAAGACACCAGGCTACTTTGCACAAGCTATGGTAAATGGTACAACGAATGGTATTTTGTCAGCGATATTTGCTCTTAGTAAAGAGTGTCAAACCTTTGTTTTATATGGGGACATCCATAAATCTATCTATCATGCTTTAGATTTAGTGTCTGCATCATATGAGATCATTACGAAGGAAGAATTATTCAATTATGATTATAGTGATAAGGCTCTCATTATTACGTCACCAAATTACGAAGGTAATATTTTAGAGAATATAAGTTCTTTAGTTTCATACGTACATGATAGGAATGGATATGTCTTAGTGGATTCTGCTCATGGTGCTCATCTTTCTATTACTGAGAACTTTCCGGAAGCTGCCTACCTATCAAAAGCTGACATTATTGTTGAATCTTATCATAAGATGCTACCAGCACTCACTATGGCATCTGTAATTTTTGTTAAAGAAGAGAGGCTATACAATGAAGTAATGACTTTTATCAATTACTTTGAAACATCGAGCCCCTCTTATTTAATCATGGCGTCTATAGAAAGTGCTCAACAATTCTATAATAACTATAAGGATGGTCTATTTTTTAAAAGAAGAAAAAAATTAATCGAGCATTTGAATCAACAAGGTATCTCGGTTAAAGAAGCAGATGATCCTTGTAAACTTTTACTGAATTGGCAACACGGACCTTATGCACTAGAAGATAGTTTAATTAATGAAAATATTTATGCTGAAATGACGACAGATTCTGGTGTGCTGTTTGTTTTACCTTTATGGCATGAAGGAGATTGTTATCCATATTCTCAACTATTGGACCGCTTAGAGCGTTTATGTCTAATAAAAAATGAAAATAATCAGGATAAAGATATCTCTAATTTATTAGGGAAAGTATGTGTTCAAAATGTTGTTCCTTATCCTCCAGGAATTCCTCTCGTTTTAAAAGGAGAAATTTTCACCGAAGCTGATTTAAAACAACTTCAACAATATCTGTTTAATCATGTTAAAATAGAGGGTATAGACTACAATATTAACTATTATGTATGAATGAGGCTTTAAGATGAGTTACTTCATTACCTTTGAGGGCCCAGAAGGCTCTGGGAAAACAACAGTAATCGACAGCGTATACAGAAAATTATCAGAGACAAGAGAAGTGATTAAGACAAGAGAACCTGGCGGAATTCCGATCAGCGAAAAGATTCGTGAAATACTTTTAGATAAAGGTAATGATATGGATGGCCGGACAGAAGCTTTGTTGTTTGCAGCATCTCGACGTCAGCATTTAGTAGAAAGAGTGATTCCAGCGCTAGAGACTGGTAAGATTGTCTTATGCGATCGCTTTATAGATAGTTCACTTGCTTACCAAGGTATAGCAAGAGAAATTGGTTTTCAAGATATAATGACAATTAATCAGTTCGCTATTGGTGGCTATATGCCAAACTTAACTATATATTTAAAGTTAGAGCCTGAAGTCGGTTTAAAGCGTATAAGCGACAACAAGAGAGAAGATAACCGACTTGATCAAGAGACCATAGGCTTTCATAACAAAGTTGTCTCGGGTTATAATGAATTATCGACACTTTATCCGGAACGGATTAAAGTTGTAGATGCAGATCAAGCGATTGAAAAAGTTGTTAGCGATACACTCACTATAATTGAAGATTATATAAATTCTAGAGGTGAAGATTTATGAAAATGGTAATTGCAATTGTGCAAGATCACGACAGCCAAAGATTGAACGATAAACTAACAAAAAATGATTTCCGAAACACTAAACTCGCATCTACTGGTGGGTTTTTAAGAGCAGGTAATACAACCTTCTTATGTGGTGTTGAAGATGCACGCGTAGATGAATTGCTAAAATTAATTGACGACACTTGTGGAAATAGAGAACAAACTGTTGCACCAGTTACACCAATGGGTGGAAATGCAGACTCATACATTCCTTATCCTGTAGAAGTAGAAGTTGGCGGAGCAACAGTATTCGTCCTTCCGATTGAACAATTCGAAAGATTCTAGTATGAGTAACAGTATTATTAAAGAACAGTTATTAAGAATAATTAAAAATCAAAAGCTGAGTCATACTTATATGTTTGAAGGAGATACTATAGAGACGCTTGCTAAATACAGTAAGTTCTTTGCTTTAAACATCTTTGGAAATTCAGAGCGTAACAAACTTTTGATTGAATCGGGAAACCATCCTGATTTGTATTACTTAAGAACACAAGAAAATACTATTAAAAAAGATGAAATCGGACAGCTTGTTCATCGAATGAATCAAAAACCAATTGAATCAGAGTATAAGGTGTATATCATTGAACAATTTGAAAAATTAACACCTCAAGCTGAAAATAGTATATTAAAATTTTTAGAGGAACCACCTGAAAAAACAATCGCAATTTTACTAACGATAAATAAAAGTGATATCCTACCGACTATCCATTCGAGAAGTCAGCATATTTTAATACAAGGTGAAGATCAGGACCGCTTAAATGCTTTAGAAAGTTTAAGTGACAGTGAGAAGAATATTGTGAATGTACTTTCTTTAAACGTACAACACATTAACGAAATGGCAGATAGATTTAGCCTTCTTACTAAAGAAGTTGTCAACTTTGCCAACCGCTGGATTCATAATCATCCTCTTGTTCTCATAGATATGAAACGCATGTTGGATTTATGTGATGATCGTAGGGATCAAGAACTTGTATTAGAACTCTTAAGTGGCTATATTAGGCAGGTTTTGCATACGACTATAGGGTTAAATGATTTTAAACCATTTGATGGACCAATGCCTGAAGGAAATGATATCCATCCTAGTAAACTGAGTCGAATGCTAGAGGAAGTTCAAAATGCTAATAAGTATTTATCGTTTAATGTAAATCCAATGCTTGTTTTTGAAGGGATGGTCATAGGTGCGAAAGGTTGATGGAAGATGCTTAAAATCATCAAGGTGACGCAACTTGATTATTTCGATAATTTATACATCACGTGTAGTGATGATTCTATAGAACGCAATGATTTTATCGTTGCAAAGACAAAACGTGGGCTTGAAGTTTTAAGAGTTGTTAAAGGCACTTATGAAATATCCAAGGATAACATTGTTGAGTCTGACGGAGAGTTTCTGCGTTTAGCGACAGAAGAAGATTTCATTACTTATAAAGAAAACGATAAAAAAGCTGAAGAAGCAATGAAATTCTGTCAGTCAGCAATAAGTGATGAAAATTTAGAGATGAGATTAGTTAATGCTAAATACACTTTGGATATGAATAAACTTATCTTTAATTTCACTTCTGATGAGCGTGTCGATTTTAGAAGCTTAGTGAGAACACTAGCAACAAAATTTAAAACTAGAATTGAACTTCGTCAAATTGGTGTAAGAGATGAAGCGAAATACTTAGGTGGAATTGGTCCTTGTGGACGTGCGCATTGCTGCTCCACTTTCTTAGGGGATTTTGCACCAGTAAGTATTCAGATGGCTAAGAATCAGGATTTATCTTTATCGCCTAGTAAAATTTCAGGTGCTTGCGGCAGACTAATGTGCTGCTTAAATTATGAAGATGAATACTATGAAGAAGCTAGAGTGAAATTACCGGATGTTGGTAGTAAGGTTAAGACGCCAGCTGGTCTCGGTAAAGTGATTGGTATTAATATCTTAGACCTAACAGTTCGAGTGAAAAGTAAAGATGACTACATCGAGGAATACACGGAAGAAGACCTTGCTCAGCTAGAGGTTGTGAATTAATGGACCGTGAGAAATTGTTCCTCCATATTCAACAGCTTGAACGTAATTTGAGATCTATGGATGAAGAAATGCAAATCCTAAAAGAATTAACAGTCAAACTTGTAGAAGAAAATGTAAGTTTAGAAATAGAAAAAGACAACTATGAGAAGCTATTATCGGAAAAAGAAGAGAAGAACTCTTCTTTCAAAGAAAATTCACTAAAAAGCTTATATGATGAAGGGTTTCATGTTTGCAGTATTCATTTTGGTACTCATAGACATGGTGATGATTGTCTATTTTGCCAATCATTCTTTAATGAAAGACAAAGTTAAGCAGCTGAGGCTGCTTTTCTTTTTGGAGTGATATTATGTTAAAGAAGAACGAGAGAATTGATCAATTATTTAGAGAGAACATGCAAATTATACAGTCTAGCGAGACTTTTTCCTTTTCTGTCGATGCACTCTTACTCAGTGATTTTGTTAAACTTAAAAAAAGAGATAAAAAGATTATGGATTTATGTAGTGGTAACGGCATTATTCCTTTGCTATTATCCCATCGCACTAATAGACCCATCGAAGCAATTGAAATCCAGGCACAACTTTGTGATATGGCAGAAAGAAGTTTCAATATAAATAATAAAGAAGATCAAATCACGATCCATAATTTAGATATTAAAGAAGTCAGAAATCATTTTGAACACTCCACTTTCGATGTTATTACAGTAAATCCACCATATTTTACCAATGACCAGCCCTTGAAACACATTGATGCAGCAAGTGCAGCAAGACATGAGATTCACATTGATTTAAATGGTATCGTCGCTGCATGCAGATATTTAATCACTAATAAAGGGCGTTTATATATGGTGCATAGAGCTGAGAGAAGTGCTGAAGTGTTTACCAGTTTACATAATAATGGATTTCGAGTCCGTCGTGCACAATACGTTTACAATGACGAAAATTCCAGTGAAGCAATGTTTGTTATTTTAGAAGCAATCTTCAACTCTAAAGCTTATGTAGATATTCTGCCGCCTTTTTATATTTATAAACTCGATAAAACATACTCTGAGGAGATGTTGGAGGTGTATTATGGCAGTGACAGAGAGTAAGGATACATTTTACGTCTATATATTGGAATGTGTAGACCATAGCTTATACACTGGTTACACAACAGATATTGATGCACGAATCAATAAACATAATGCGGGACTAGGGGCAAAATATACCAGAGGTAGACGACCAGTGACACTTCGTTATGTTGAAATGTATGACACTAAGAGTGACGCCTTGAAAAGAGAGTATGCGATTAAGCAGTTATCAAAACAAGCTAAGATGAAGTTGATAGGAGGTTGAGTATGTTATACATTACGGGTACACCAATTGGTAATTTAGAAGATATGTCTTACAGGGCAGTTAAAACCTTAAACGAAGTTGATGAGATTTTATGTGAGGATACGCGTACCACAAAGAAACTCACGAATCATTTTGATATAACAACGCCTCTAAGAAGCTATCATGATTTTAATAAAGAAGAAGTTACAGAAGATATTGTCGAAAAAATTAGAGCAGGTAAACACTTTGCTCTAGTTACAGATGCGGGTATGCCTGTCATATCTGATCCTGGTTTTGAGTTAGTGAGTCGTCTTCAAGATGAAAATCTTCCTTATATTGTCATACCAGCAGCTTCTGCATTTACTATGGGGCTTGTAGCAAGTGGTATTGCTTCTTATGAATTTACTTACTTTGGATTTTTACCTAAGTCTAGCTCTAAGAGACAAGAAAAATTATCAGAGATTATGCACCATAATATGACGAGTGTCCTATATGAATCTCCACATCGTATGAAGGCTTTATTGGAAGATATTAGTAAAATTGATGATGAGAGAATTGTCTCAATTTCTAGAGAGATTACAAAGAAATTCGAACAACACTACCGAACAACAGCAACTGACCTTCTTAGTAAGCTTGATAAGGAAATTCCTTTAAAAGGAGAGTTTGTTGTGGTTATTTCAGCATATGAAGAAGAGGCAGTCCAATTTACGGGGTCTGCTAAGGAGCATGTGAGTAGCTTGATTGCGGATGGAATGAAACCTAAGGATGCTATAAAATTAGTAGCGGAATTAAGAGGTTTGAAAAAACAAGAAGTGTACGATGAATTTCACAAATAAAAAAAGCCACAAAGAATCTTCATGGCTGAACTCAAAAGTTTATTTATCGAGTTTTCTTTTAATTTCATTAATTAATAGTTCTGCACCTTCAGGACTCAAGACGATTTTACCGTCTGCTAAGGACAAATTATCATCAGATACATCGCCAGTTATTGCACAAGTCATACGAGGTTGATATTTTTTCAAGATGATTTTATCGTCATCAGTGAAAATTTCAAGAGCGTCTTTTACTTCTATATCAAGTACGCGACGTAATTCAATCGGAATCACGATGCGTCCAAGTTCATCGACTTTGCGCACAATTCCAGTAGATTTCATTGAGAATTCCCCCTACTAAATTTCCCAAACCATAATCAGTAGATCACTGAGTAAATTATTTCTAAATTTATCAATGAAATAATGACTTAAAACTTTATGGTAATTGGATAAACATGACTATAGCATAAATCACTTTTGAAAACTATTAAAAACTGTCTTGAATTGAAAAAAACCCATTTTTTAGATATATTAGATAAGTATATTATAGGAGGAAAACCATGACTAAACCAACATTTTATATTACCACGCCAATTTATTATCCGAGTGGCAAACTTCACATTGGAAATGCTTATACAACCATTGCTTGTGACGTGATGGCACGATACAAACGTTTGCGTGGCTTTGATGTGTACTATTTGACCGGTACAGATGAACACGGTCAAAAAATTGAGCAAAAAGCAGAAGACATGAATATTTCTCCGCAGAAATATGTTGATGACATGGCTGATACAATTAAAGAATTATGGGAAAAACTAGATATCACATATGATCAGTTTATCCGCACAACAAGTGATCAACATAAGAAAGCTGTTCAGTATATATTTGATCGTTTACTTGAACAAGGTGATATTTACCTTGGGGAATATGAAGGTTGGTATTCAGTTCAAGACGAGGAGTTCTTCACTGAAACTCAACTAGAAGAAGTATACCGTGATGAGAATGGCAAGATGATTGGTGGAAGAGCACCAAGTGGTCACGATGTTGAACTTGTAAAAGAAGAAAGTTATTTCTTTAGAATGAGTAAATATGCAGACCGCTTAGTTAAGTATTATGAAGATCATCCTGATTTTATTCAGCCAGAAAAACGCAAAAATGAAATGCTGAATAACTTTATTAAACCTGGCCTTGAAGACCTTGCTGTTTCAAGAACAACCTTTACATGGGGTGTACCAGTAAAATCTGATCCAAAACATGTTGTCTACGTGTGGATTGATGCCTTAGCGAACTATATCACTGCACTTGGTTATGGTTCTGATAACGACGACTTATTCAAAAAATATTGGCCAGCAGATGTGCATATGATTGGTAAAGAAATCGTACGTTTCCACGCTATTTATTGGCCGATCATGCTCATGGCATTAGATTTACCACTACCAAAAAAATTGCTTGGACACGGTTGGCTTCTAATGAAAGATGGCAAGATGTCTAAATCTAAAGGAAATGTCATCTATCCAGATCAAATCGTTGATCGTTATGGCTTAGACTCCTTGAGATATTATCTGATGAGAGAAGTGCCTTTTGGCTCTGATGGGGTATTCACGCCAGAGTCCTTTATCGAAAGAACGAACTTTGACTTGGCGAATGATTTAGGAAACCTTGTCAATCGTACAATCTCTATGATTAATAAGTATTTCGATGGAGAACTACCTTCTTACACTGGGGCTCACAATGAAATAGATGAAAATCTCGAGTCTGTTGTTAAACAAAGTATTGAAGACTATGAAAAAGAAATGGAAAATATGAAGTTCAATAACGCTTTAAGAGCAGTGTGGACAATTATCAGTCGCTCTAATAAGTACATTGACGAAACAGCACCTTGGGTCTTGGCTAAAGATGAAGCTAAAAAGGATGAACTTGGAAATGTAATGGTCCATCTCGCTGAAAACATCCGTATTACAGCAGTCTTGTTACAACCTTATTTAACACATGGACCAAAAGAAATCTTTAGACAATTGAACATTGAAGATGAAAACCAACAATCTTATGATTCAGTTCTTACTTATGGTGTGATTAAGACTTCAGGGAGCTTATCTAAACCGACACCTATCTATCCGAGATTAGACGTTGAAGAAGAAGTAAACCACATTAAAGAACAGATGCGTCCATCAACACCAGTTGCAGAGGATGAAACTGAAAAAATTACTATCGATGATTTTGGTAAGGTAGAAATTAAAGTAGCAACAATAATCGGTGCAAAAGCTGTTAAAAAAGCAGATAAACTCCTAAAAATCCAAGTTGATCTTGGTAATGAAGAACGTCAAATTGTTTCTGGTATTCATGAACATTATGAACCAGGAGATATTATTGGTAAGAAAGTATTAGTAGTGACTAATCTTCAACCTGTAACACTTCGTGGAGAAAAATCAGAAGGTATGATTTTAACTGCTGAAAAAGGCAATCGTTTAACCTTGATTGATGTGCCTGACGGTATTGAAAACGGAAGCATCGTAAAATAAGTTCAGGAGTGATTCTATGTTGATTGATACGCACGTACATTTAAATGCAGAACAGTATGTAGATGACTTAGATGAAGTGATTGAACGTGCTAGAGAAAACGGCATTGAAAAAATGGTCGTCATCGGTTGTGATAGACCAACTATTGAACGAACGATGGAACTCATCGATGAGCATGAGGATATCTATGGAGTAATCGGTTGGCATCCCGTCGATGCTATTGATTGTACAGATGAAGATCTAGAGTGGATTGAACAATTGTCTAAGCACGAAAAAATCGTGGGAATCGGTGAAATGGGCTTAGATTATCACTGGGATAAATCACCTAAAGATGTACAAAAGGATTTGTTTAAAAAGCAAATTGAATTAGCGAAACGTGTCAACTTACCTATTATCATTCACAATAGAGAGGCAACAGAAGATTGTGTAGCTATTTTAAAAGAAATGCATGCCGAAAAAATTGGGGGAATCATGCATGCCTTCAGTGGTGACGAAAGTGTTGCCGATGAAATCATTGATATGAATTTCTACGTTTCACTCGGTGGGCCAGTGACCTTTAAAAATGCTCAATTACCAAAAGATATTGCTGTGCATGTGCCAATAGACCGCTTACTAGTAGAAACTGATGCCCCATATTTAACCCCGCATCCATACAGAGGTAAAAGAAATGAACCTGCTTATGTAAAATTAGTGGCGGAAAAAATTGCAGAACTTCGTCAAATCTCTTATGAAGAATTGGCTCAAACAACAAGTGAAAATGCAAAGCGACTGTTTAAAATATAGTTATAACTGACATCCGTGTAGTACTTTCTACACGGATGTTCTCGTTTTGTGAGAAAAATATGGTATGATACAAAACGAATATAGAGGTGATTAGATGGATAAACCCATCATAAATGAAGTGATTATAGTAGAAGGTAGAGATGACACGAGACGATTAAAAGAAGCGGTCATCTGCCAAACTATAGAGACAAATGGCTCTGCAATAAATGAAAGAACATTACAGGAAATAGAAGTTGCCTTGAAGACACGAGGTGCAATTATTTTTACAGATCCTGATTTTCCAGGTCATAAGATTAGAAATACTATAGTTGAAAGATTTCCGAATATTAAAGAAGCATTTTTACCGAAACACCAAGCTAAAGGTGCGCATGGTATTGGTGTTGAACATGCTAAAATTGAGGATATTAGAAATGCTTTAAAAGATTCGTTGACGAGTCAGGAAATTAAAGAAGAGACTTTGACTGTTCAAGATATGCAGCACTTAGGTTTATCAGGCAATGCCGCGGCCAAAAAGAGAAGAGAATACTTAACAGAGCGCTTAAATATCGGTTATGCAAATGCCAATCAACTTCGTAAAAAACTTAACCGTTATCAGATTTCCTATGAAAAACTATCAAAAATTTTAACAGAGCTAGAAGGTGATGAGAAATGAAATATATTGCAAGTGTAGGTAAGACTAAAGAAATACTAAACAAACATCGCTTTAGCTTTAAGAAGAGCCTAGGACAAAATTTTTTAATCGATTCAAATGTGATTAAAGAAGTTGTTTATAAAGCGGATATCGATAAAAACACTGGTGTGATAGAAGTTGGTCCAGGGATTGGATCCTTGACCGAACATTTAGCAATTCATGCAAAAAAGGTTCTCGCTTTTGAAATAGACCAGAGATTGATACCAGTTTTGGATGACACACTATCCGCTTATGACAACGTCACTGTGATTAATCAAGACATTTTAGAAGCAGACGTCTCACAGTACATCCAAGAACATCTTAGTGATTGTGATGATATTGTTGTAGTCGCAAACCTACCTTATTATATTACAACCCCAATCATACTCAATTTCTTAAATGCAAATCTGCCAATTTCAAGATATTATGTCATGATGCAAAAAGAAGTAGGCGAAAGAATTAGTGCTAAGCCTAATACAAAAGCATACGGCTCTCTATCCATTGCTATAGACTATTACACTGAAGCAAAAACTGTACAGAATGTCCCAAAAACAGTCTTCATGCCACCGCCGAACGTTGACTCAATCATAGTTGAGTTAAAAACAAGAAGTGAGAAAAAGGTTGAAGTAGACGATGAGGAAAGCTTCTTCAAGTTAACTAGAGGTGCATTTTTACATCGACGTAAAACAATTTTAAATAACTATCAAAGCCTTTTTATGGATGGTAAAAAGAAAAAAGATGAAATCAGAGCATTATTTTCAGCTGCGGATATTGAACCTAGCCGTCGCGGAGAAAGCCTAAGCCTTGAAGATTACCAAAAAATATACCATGCTTTCAAAGAAAGTGACTTGGAATTTATCTAGTTCTATATAATATTGGCTATTTTTTGACAGAATTATGTAAACTTGCTATAATAGTATTTAGTGAGGTGGGGTATAATGCCAAAAACATTAATCGACATCAAAAAGATTCTTGATTGTCAGTTAGGAAATCCATGTGTACTTCGTGCTAACGGAGGACGCAAGAAGTTGATTGAAAGAAAAGGTATTTTAAGAGAGACTTATCCATCGATTTTCGTAGTTGAACTAGATCAAGACGAACACAATTTCGAACGTGTATCTTATACATACACCGACGTATTAACATCAAACGTAGAAGTAACTTTCTATAATGACGACTTTACAGAAGAATTTCTTATTCAATAACATATGACAAAACCATCCGAAAGGATGGTTTTTTATTTTATGAGCTAAAAAACTGACTAATCCTAGTACTTACATATATATTAGATTTAAAGATAATTAGGAGTGAAATATATGGACTCTCGAAATCGACATATAGTTCCGAAGATAGATTTAAAGAATGGTATAGAGTTCGGTATATATACACTTGCTGATCATTTGCCTAATCCATATACAAAGGAACGAATTTCAGCTGGTCAGAGAATTAAGGATATTATAGAAATGGGAAGATATGCAGAACAAGCAGGTTTTGATATTTTCCAAGTTGGTGAGTCACATCAGGACTACTTTGTTGGTCAGGCACATACAGTGATTTTATCTGCTCTCGCTCAAGCGACAAAAACTATAAAATTGTCATCGGGTTCAACTATCATTAGCACTTCGGATCCAGTGCGTGTGTTTGAAGATGCAGCAACCATTGATTTGATTTCTGATGGACGAATGGAACTCGTTGCCGGTCGAGCTTCAAGAGTCGGGCTTTATGACTTATTAGGATATAATCTTGACGATTATGAGGCACTTTTTGAAGAGAAGTTTAAATTACTCTTAGAAATAAATGAAAATGAGTATGTTAACTGGCAAGGGGAATATAGAGCGCCATTAAAAAATGCCCATGTGATTCCGAGACCAGACAATGAACAAAAAGGTCTACCAATATGGAGGGCTGTAGGTGGGGCTCTAGCTTCTGCCTACAAGGCTGGGCAAGAAGGGGTGCCAATGTATCTCGCGCATCTTGGTGGACCAGCAGAGGCCTTTAAAAGCAGGGTAGATGTTTATCGTGAAGCGGCTGTTCAGGCCGGACATGATGTCAAGAACCTACCAATTGCTACTGCAGGATTTCTTTTTGCTCATGAGAATATGATTGAAGCATATAAACAGTATTATCCTCATATTAACGAAGGCCATATGAAAACAAATGGCAGTGGCTTTCCAAAAGCAGCATTTAATGAAGGTAAAGACAGACGCAGTGTATTGAATGTTGGAGATCCAAAACTAATTGTCGAAAAAATCTTATATCAACACGAATTGTTTAACAATTCAAGGTATATTGGTCAGCTTGACTTTGGCGGGGTACCTTTAGATGATGTTAAGAGAAATATTGATATTATTGGTGAAAAAATCTTACCTGAAGTGAAAAAACATACAAGAACTAAGGAGGAAGAATAATGAAAGTTGCAGTGATTAGTGGATCAGTAGTAGGAAGTAAAACGCGTAAAGCAACTACTGAACTTGCAGAAAAAATAAAAGCACTTGGTGGCCATGAATTAGAATACATTGATTTAAAAGAATATGATTTTCCTTTTTCTGATGGGAGAAACTACTTAGATTATGGTGGCTCGACTTCAGAAGCTCTTAAAAAAATTATGGATGCTGAAGTGATTTTTATTGGCACACCTATTTTCCAAGCCTCAATACCAGGGACATTAAAAAATCTTTTTGATCTACTTCCAGCAGATGGTTTTAGAGATAAAACAGTCGGCTTGGTAGTAACAGCCGGTTCACTGAGACACTATTTAGTCGCTGAGCAACAACTCAAACCAATTCTGTCATACATGAAAGCGAATATTGTGCAAAGTTATGTATATATAACTGATTTGGACTTTTCAAAAGAAGGTATAGAAAGTGATGACATCTTACTAAGATTGGATAATCTGATTGATAGTACCTTCAATGTTGCAAGTGCACAGAAGAAGGTCATTCAAGAATATAGCGATTCCTTTGGATTTTAAGTCTTTTTCTTAAAAAATTAGATAAAAAAAGTAGCATACGTCAATTTGACGTGTGCTACTTTTTTGTGTTTTAACTTATCTAATCGTTTTGAAAGCTTTAGCCCAGTTCGCTGTAGTTGTAACAACTGCTTCGATTGTAGCAGTGTGTACTTCAGCTGGTTTGAATGTAGACATGTTTTCGAAATCAGTGAATAAGCTGAATGCTCCGAAAGGTCCAACTGTAGCAACATTGAAGTTAGCTAAGATTTGACGTAGTGATTGTGTAGCTGCAACACCTAATGTTGAACCGTAACCTACGATACCAGCAGGTTTGTTACCAAACTCTGGTCCTAAGTAGTCAATTTGACTCTTAAGTACAGTTGAAGTTGATTTGTTGTATTCAGGTGTGATGAAGATGAAACCATCTAATGAGTCAACTTTTTGTGACCAACGGTTGATGTCTTCACTTGTATACTGTTTGTTAGCCATTGCTGGTGGCATAGCTTCATTGAAAAGTGGAAGCTCATAGTCTTTAATATCGACAATTTCAAATTCTGCATCGTCAATGTTTAATTTATCAGCAAGTTCTTTTACCCATTCTGCTACTTGTAAGTTAACGCGTCCTTCGCGTACACTTCCAGTAATAATTCCAATTTTAGTCATTAAATATACCTCCGAGGTGTGAAAATAATATTGAGTTACATTATGTAACTGCTCTTAATATACAATACTTCGAAAGAGAAATAAAGTCTTTTTGCCCAAATATTATCGAAAATTGTAATGATTACGTTTACATGATAAATTTAAGTGTGAAAATAATGCTGGAGGACGATTTGATGAACTTAGAAATAGCTTCTTTGATTGGTAAATCGACACAAGATAAAATTCAAATACATAAGGGAGAGTCTTATGCAGTACAAATGCCTTATGATTATTTTGAAAAATTAACGAAAATTGTTAGAACATCGGATTCCAATGTTTTTACTAATGACATTCCAATCTATAAGCGTATCACTTTTAGAGATCACATTAAGTAATTGAAGAAATGGTATAATAGTGACTTAAAAGTAAATGACTTAATCCAGCAGTTTAAAATTACTGATCCTGATGAAAAGCTTTCTAAAGAAAACAAGAATGAAGTTCAAAAGCTCAATTATATACATGCCTTGTTAACAGATGAAGAACACATCGTCTTTATTGATCCTTTTCTACACACTATTAATGACAATATCCATCTGTTTCATAAGATGAAACGACAGCTCCTTGATCAAAATAAGTCACTCTTAGTCGTGACATCTCGTCTAGAAGATGCCTTTGTCTTACAAGCTGATGTAATGAAGATTAATGATGAGGGCTTGAAAGTTGTAGAGACAACAGAAAACACTGATGGTAAAGAATCTTTAAATACAAAAGTGAAAGTAAAAGCGAATGATAAGACGATTTTCGTGGATATTTCTGAAATAGAATTTCTAGAGAGTCAGGATGGTAAGGTGTACATTAATCTAGATGGCGAGAAATTTATGATGGAAACAACTTTGCAAAATGCAGAAGATGAGTTGAGTGGACATGGCTTCTATCGTTGTCATCGATCTTACATCGTCAATCTACATAAGGTAAAGGAAATTATTACTTGGTCAAAAAATGCTTACTCTGTGATTATCGACAACAATGAAGAATCTAAGATTCCCTTATCTAGAGCGAAATATAATGAAATTCAAGAACGACTCATCACATTATAGGTAGGGTGACTGATTATAATGCACAAAATATACGCCACAATTTACCGTGATTTTAAAGAATACCTTGCTAATTATTCTGTCTTCACTCTTTTTTTAATGCCTATCGGGATGGCAGTGATTTATCGGATGATTGGACAAGATGTTGGTGAAGCTCTACCTAACCTAATGGTGTTCATAATAATTGGTATAGTCCTAGCAGCTGTAACGACAAATGTGCCACTAACTTTATTTGCTGATGAGATAGAACACGGTATGATTCGTATGGTGGTTAAAGATAAAAAAGATCTTCTTTTAATGATTGTGGGAAGAAGTTCACTCGTCATTCTAATGTCAATCTTGTTAATTATCGCCTCACTTTTAATTGTTGATCGCATGAGCATCTTATCACTCAGTTTGGCACTAGGATTGTTTCTTGCCATGTTAGTATTCTTGAATCTTGGAATACTGGCTGGGATTCGGTCAAAATTAGAAACAACTTCTACAGTTGCCGGTGTCATTATCTTATTTTTACTCGGTATGACACCGATTGTTGAGAGCATGGGACTCACAAATATATCGTTTATCAAATTTTTAATAGACCTAACACCGGTTTATCAGCTGATAGCGATACAAAATAACGCTAGTGTAATGCCCTTCATTATTTTACTTGTGTGGCTAGGAGTCACTATGTTCCTTATCTTTAGAAGTTTAGACATACATGAGAAGCCCTAAGTACAATTGACCTTGTTTTCGGTACAGTTCAGTAAAATTTCATATCAATACAAGGTCTGATTACTACAATTGAAGACTTAATAGTTACAACTCGCCGGGATCTTATCGTGGCGTTTTTCTTTTTCTCCTAAGCTTGAAGAAGAACAAGACATCGAATTAGGAGGTTTTTTATATGAGCGTTATTAAAGTGAAGGAATTAACAAAAACATTTGGTAATGAGCGTGCTTTAAAAGGTGTTTCTTTTGAAGTGGGAAAAGGACAAATATTTGGGTTATTAGGCCCAAGTGGTTCAGGTAAAACCACAACGATAAAAATACTAACAGGTGAGTTTGAACCTAACTCAGGTACTGTTATCGTCAATGGATACAACCACGAACAGTTTGATAAAAATGACTATGTAAGTAAGTTAGGTATTTTATCAGATAAAAGTTCCTTATATGAGAGATTAACTGTGAAAGATAACTTGGAATTATTTAGAAAGTTATACGGTGCGCCGAAAGGTTCAGTAGAACGTGTGCTCGAAGACGTTGGACTTTTAGAAGAAATCAATAAAACAGTATCTAAACTATCTAAAGGGATGAAACAAAGAATACTGCTTTGTAAGGCAGTAATTCACAAACCAGACATTCTATTTTTAGATGAGCCGACTTCAGCCTTAGATCCGACGACTGCTGAAAAAATTCACGAGATGTTAGAAGTTTTAAGAGATGAAGGAACAACAACACTTTTAACGACACATAATATGGAAGAAGCTACGAGATTATGTGACCAGGTTGCCTTTTTATATCAAGGTATAATTCAAGATCACGGTGCACCTAATGAATTACGTCATAAATATAAGCGTAACCTTGTCCATGTCACATATGCTGATGGTAGAAATAAATCATTTGAAAAGACTTCAGAAAACGACAATTTATTAAAGACAGTGTTACTTGATGAACAAGCGATTGATGTGAGAACAGACTTTCCAACACTTGGTGAAGTATTTAAAAAAGTAACAGGTAAGGAGTTGTATTAATATGAATATCACTAGAATAATGGCAATTTTTGAAAAGGATTTAAAAGAATTCTTAAAGAATATGATGTTATTTACTTCAGCCTTGATTCCAATCATTCTCGCCTTTTTCTTTACTAATATAGGCGGTGAGACAGGAGAAGGTTTACCACCAGAGATACTCGCTATTATTGCAGGTGTGGTGTTTTCGGCAGTGTCATTCAGTGCGATTATGACAATGATTGCAGAAGAAAATGAAAAAGATACACTGAGAGGTCTACTGCAGTCTCCAGCGACTTTTATAGATATCATTCTAGGTAAAAGTATGGTGATTGGCTTAATGACAATCATCTCGCTCGTTCTATCAATCCTAGTGATTCAACCTGAGAATTACTGGACATTTGAGAACATTGTCAGTCTAATTTTACTTGGCATATTCTTTATAAATTTAGGGATTGGTATTGGATTACTTGTTGAGTCAGTGGCAACAACGTCCGTATATCTCATACCAATTATGTTTATTTTTGGTTTTACACCCTACATTGAATTGATAATCACAAATCCTGACAGTATTGTCGTTAAGATTGCAGAATATTTCCCGCTATACCAACATCTCTTTATTTTAAGTGGTGACGCAGGAATTAGAGAATTCATCATTCTAGCGGCTTGGGTAGCGGTCAGCTTCGTAGTTGTCTTATCTGCATTTAGAGCTAAGAAGACTGACGACTAATAGGATTAAGCACAAGCCACATCTATAAAGGTGTGACTTGTTTTAATTTAAGCACTTAGAGCCATAGAAATATGATAAAATAACGCATATATCTAGACGATTAAAAAATTAATAAAGGACATGGAAATATGCATTATGAAACAGCACCAGCAAAAATTAACTTAACCTTAGATACGCTGTACAAAAGAAATGATGGTTATCATGAAGTAAGCATGGTTATGACGACTGTGGATTTAAATGATAATTTATCTTTTGAAAGGCGAAAGGATCGGAAAATTGTTATCCAGTCTGATCATCAGTTCGTTCCGACAGATAGACGGAATCTCGCCTACCAAGCAGCTGAACTGATGATGGAGCGTTATCACATTGAAACTGGTGTGACGATTAATATCGATAAACACATACCAATTGCTGCAGGTCTCGCTGGTGGTTCAGCAGATGCGGCAGCGACTTTTCGTGGCTTAAACAGTCTCTATAATCTCGGAATAGAACTTTCGGAGCTTGCTGATTTGTCAGCTGAACTTGGTTCAGATATACCTTTTTGTGTTTATGGGGGGACTGCACTAGCAACAGGTCGTGGAGAAATTATTGAGCGTCTTAAAAGTCCGCCCCACGCTTGGTTAGTGCTTGCCAAACCAAATATTAGTGTGTCGACTAAGTCTATATATAGAGCACTTAGACCTGGAAAAAATAAAGCAGCTTCACAAGAGATGAAGACGGCTATTTTAAATGAAGACTATCAGTCAATTGTAAGCGCCTTAAAAAATGATCTTGAAGAAGTCACTGTTAAGAAGTATCCAGAAGTAAAAAAACTGTTAGAGAATATGAGGGTCTCTGGATCTGATGGAGCTTTAATGAGCGGCAGTGGTCCAACTGTTTTTGGAATTTGTCGAAAAGAGAGACAATCGATTCATCTATACAACGCCATGAAAGGCTGTTGTTCAGAAGTTTATCGAATAAGATTGTTGGGATAAGTAGGAAAATCCGAACTTATATGGTAAAATCATTACCAATAATGCGGATTAGGAGAAAGATTATGAAATTTAAACGCAGTGAACGATTAGTATATATGACTCAGCATTTGGTATCGAATCCAAATAAGTTAATTCCACTGACAACTTACGTAGATAAATTCAGCCAAGCAAAATCATCAATTAGTGAGGATATTAGAATCATTAAGGATGTTATGGATCAAGAAGGGCTTGGTATATTAAGAACAACAGCAGGTGCTAATGGAGGGGCGATGTTTATCCCTAAAATTAGTCTTGAAAGAGCTCAAGTCATCATTGATGACTTTAAAAAAGAACTTGAAGAGAGTGAAAGACTGTTACCAGGTGGCTACCTATATATGTCAGATATAATGGGGAACCCTAAAATGATGAATGATTTTGGTGACTTAATCGCGACGATGTATGGAGATGTTGAAATCGATGCGGTTGTCACAATTGCAACGAAAGGGATTTCTCTTGCTAACGCGGTTGCACGTAAGTTAAATGTACCAGTTGCTGTCATTAGAAAAGACAACAAGGTCACTGAAGGTTCGACTGTGTCTATTAATTATGTGTCTGGCTCCACACGTAAAATTGAAACGATGGTTTTATCAAAACGCACCCTAAAAGAAGGTTCTAAAGTATTGGTTGTAGATGATTTCTTAAGAGCTGGGGGATCTATCACTGGAGTAACGAATCTCATGGAAGAATTCAATGCAACAGTGGCGGGTGTGAGTGTCTTAGTTGAAGCGAAACAAGTAGCGAATAGACGCTTTAATGACTATACATCTTTACTCAAAGTATCGGAAATAGATGAGTTTAATGAATCGTTTGTAGTTGAAGAAGGTAACTGTTTAGATTACATTGATAATAAATAAAACAAATGGAGATGATAGCATGGAACCAATTAATTCAAATAAAGCACCAGCAGCTGTAGGGCCTTATAGTCATGGCGTTAAAACAGGGAATTTGTTCTATTCATCAGGTCAGGTACCACTAACACTGCAAGGTGAAATTGTATCAGAAGATGTTAAAGAACAAGCGAAACAAGTTTTGGAAAATATTGGAGCTGTGCTTGAAGCGGCTGAATTATCATACGAAAATGTAATTAAAACTAACATTTTCATTACTGATATGAACGACTTCTCGGTAATTAATAAAGTTTATGGAGAGTACTTTACGGGTAAATTACCAGCAAGATCATGTGTAGAAGTTAGCCGACTCCCATTAGATGCGAAAGTTGAAATTGAAGTCGTCGCATCATTTGAATAACTGTATATTTTAGTGGGTTCTTAAGTTAGATGCGGGTTTTACACAACAGATCTAAAACACAATTCTATGGAGGACAAACACATGAAAATAACAGACGTTAGACTCAGAAAAGTTAATAATCAGGATACCCGAATGAAAGCACTAGTATCAGTTACTTTTGATGATGCTTTCGTGGTGCATGATTTACGGGTAATAGATGGTAATAATGGCTTATTTGTAGCGATGCCAAGTAAACGTACGCCTGATGGTGAGTTTAGAGATATTGCCCATCCAATTAACACGGAAATGCGTCAGCATGTCCAAGAAGAAGTCATGCGTGTTTACGAAGAAACAGAAGATCCTGAAGAAAAAGTAGAACCTACGGTGGAGTCTGACCCTAGTGAGAGTGAAGAAGGTCCTGTAACTGATGAAGGAGAAAGTGATTCATCACTTGTACAAGATGAGAACATTTCTAGTGAAGACACACCAGAAGTTGAAGAAGATTTAGCAGATGAAGAAGAAAAATAAGTCAAATTTTAGGCCGGACCTTGGAGGTTCGGCCTAAGCTGTGTCTTGAAAGATATGGCCGACTGAAATATAATTAAAGCATCGTAATAAAATGGGGGTTAATTATGCAAGTAAGAGCGATTATTACCGCTGCCGGCACTGGTAAGCGCATGAATTCAAAAAAACCGAAAGTATTGCATGAGGTCGGCGGTATTCCAATGATTTCACGAGTAATAAACAATGTGAGAAACGCAGGTATTTCAGAGATTTATGTCATTATAGGTGAATCTTCTGAAGCGGTTAAAGAAATTCTGCCGGAAGGCGTTAAAGCGATTGAACAACAAGAACAGCTAGGTACAGCGCATGCAGTTAAACAAGCAGCTGAATTAAAAGACCTAGAGGGAGAAACCCTCGTTATTTGTGGTGACACACCACTTATCAGAACAAAAACTATAGAAAATTTACAAGAAGAGCATAGAAATACTGGCTTTAAAGCAACTATTTTATCTGCCCAAACTGATACTCCTGAAGATTTTGGGCGAGTACTACGTAAGGAAAACGGAACTGTTAAGGCGATTTTAGAAGATGCTGAACTAAGTGAAGAAGAACGTGGTATTAAAGAAGTCAGTGCAGGTGCTATGATTTTTAATAATAAAGCCCTCTTTAACACCTTAGAAAAAGTGGATAATGACAATGAGAAAAATGAATATTATCTGACTGATGTTATTGGACTTTTAAGCTCTAAAGGTCAACGTGTTGGTGCTTATGTAACTAGAGATGCTAATGAAATTATCGGTGTCGATGACCGTAAATTGCTAGCCTTTGCCTCCAGAATTTTAAGAGAACGAGTCAATGATGCACTCTTAGAAAAAGGTGTCACAATTATCGATCCCCTGAACACTTATATCGATGAAAGTGTTAAAATTGGTATGGATACTATTATTTATCCGAACACTGTAATAAAAGGTCAGACTGCTATTGGTGAGAACACGATTATTTCTGCTAACTGCGAAATATCTAACAGTATTATCGGTGACGATGTAGAGATTAAGCACTCTGTCGTGACGGATGCTGAAATTGGCAATGGTACAACAGTGGGACCATATGCGCAATTACGTCCCGGGGCAAAACTGGGTGAAACTGTTAAGATTGGTAACTTTGTAGAAGTGAAGAAATCAGTATTGAAAGACGGAGCCAAAGTGTCACACTTATCTTATATAGGTGATGCAGAAATTGGTGAACGTGCAAATATTGGTTGTGGTGCGATCACAGTGAACTATGACGGTGTGAACAAATTTAAAACAACGGTCGGAGATGATGCGTTTATCGGCTGTAATACGAACTTAGTAGCGCCTGTGACAGTTGGCGATCGTTCAATAACAGCAGCAGGTTCAACAATTACAGATGATGTTCCAGAAGACAGTTTAGCAATTGCCCGCAATAAGCAAACGACAAAAGATGGTTACTACAAAAAATAACTCTTGGAGGCGCAAAATGTTAGTTTCTAGCAATCAAAACAATAACTCTAACAAAATGAAACTATTTACATTGACCGGGAATGAACCACTAGCTGCAGAAATTGCAGATCATATTGGCATTCCATTAGGTAAGTGTACAGTCAATCGTTTTTCAGATGAAGAAGTTCAAGTCAACGTTGAGGAAAGTGTACGTGGTTGTGATGTCTATGTCATTCAACCTACTAGTCAGCCAGTTAATGAAAACCTGATGGAATTACTAATCATGATTGATGCATTAAAACGTGCTTCTGCCAATACTATTAATATTGTAATGCCTTATTATGGTTATGCTCGACAAGATAGAAAGAGTCGCGCTCGTGAACCTATTACTGCTAAATTAGTGGCAAATATAATCGAAACAGCTGGTGCGGACCGCGTCATCTCTTTAGATCTTCACGCTCCACAGATCCAAGGCTTCTTCGATATTCCTATTGATCACCTGATGGGCGTTCCAATTTTAAGTGATTATTTCTTAGAACATGAAGATATAAACTTAGATGAGGTTGTGATTGTTTCACCGGACCACGGTGGAGTGACTCGCGCACGACGTATGGCTGACCGTTTGAAAGCACCGATTGCAATTATCGATAAACGTCGTCCACGTCCTAATGTGGCTGAAGTGATGAATATTGTCGGTGAAATTGAAGGTAAGACAGCAATTATTATTGATGATATCATTGATACAGGTGGCACAATTAAAATAGCTGCACAAGCACTTGTAGATAAAGGTGCTAAGAGTGTGTATGCATGTTGTACACATCCTGTACTATCAGGACCAGCAATCGAACGTATTGAAGAATCAGTAATTAAAGAGCTTGTAGTAACGAACTCAATTCAATTACCAGAAGAGAAGAAAATCGATAAGATTACTGAATTATCTGTTGGAGAATTACTTGCTCAAGCGATTATTCGTGTTCATGAGCAAGAATCTGTTAGTATTTTGTTTGATCAAACGTGATAAATTAACATATTTTTTACAAAATGCCTAGTTTTGTGGTATTATATAGCGTGGCTATGTGTTAGGATAGGCGTTATTATATTTAGTTTTATTTGATGAAAGGTGGAAATAATTATGGCTAAGTTAGCCTCAAGCGTAAGAGCTGGAAAATCAAAACAATCAGAACTGAAAGAACTGCGTTTAAACGGTCAAGTACCTGCAGTTGTTTACGGTTATGAAACTGACAATATATCATTATCAGTAGACGAAAATGAATTCATTAAGTTAATTCGTGAAGTTGGACGTAACGGTGTCATCGATTTAGAGTTAGACAATGGTGCTAAACAAGTTATGGTCAACGACTATCAATTCGATGCACTTAAAAACCAAATTACTCACATTGACTTCATTGCTATTAATATGCAAACTGAAGTTACTGTTGATGTGCAAATCGAACTTACTGGAGAAGCACCAGGACAAAAAGAAGGTGGCGTAATCGAACAGCCACTATTCGAAGTGTCAGTAACTGCTAAACCAGCTGATATTCCTGAAACTATCGAAGTTGATATTTCTGAATTAAACATTGGTGATGCTGTTCACGTTTCTGATATTCGTGAAAAAGGCAACTTTGTTATCGAAAACGAAGATGACGATGCACTAGTTATCGTAAGTGCACCAACTGAAGAACCAGAAGAAGATGCTGAAGAAGTTGACGAAACAGAAGTTGAAGCAACTGAACAAAAAGACGAAGAGCCTGAAGACGAAGAATAATAATTATCCTGAACATTTTAAACAAACGGCGGTGGACTTTCCATCGCCTTTTTTAACGTTTATGAGGTGAAGAATATGAGATGTTTTATCGGACTTGGAAATCCGGGTTTGAAGTATGATAGTACTCGTCATAATATCGGTTTTATGGCAATTGACCAGTTGTCTGAAGATACAAGTATCGCCCTTGATCAAAATAAATTCAAATGCCATTATGGCACTGGATTTTTCAAAGGCGAAAAAATAATGCTAGTGAAACCCCAAACTTTTATGAATCTCTCTGGTGAGGGCGTTAGACCTTTAATCGACTACTACGGGATTGAACTTGAAGATATTGTGGTCATTTATGATGACTTAGATCTACCGCTTGGTCGTATTAGATTGAGACAAAAAGGTAGCGGTGGTGGACACAATGGAATTAAATCCTTAAACCAACACCTATCAAGTGAAAAGTATAATCGTATTCGTCTAGGAATTGATCGTCCTTTTCAAGGCATGACAGTAACAGCTTATGTTCTAGGTAAGTTTAGAAAAGAAGATGAGCAGGTTTTAAATAAGGTCCTAGAAAGATCTTCCGAAGCGTGTCAAAGCTTTGTCTCTGAAGAATTTTTAGATGTGATGAATCAATATAATGGTGATGTCAATGCATGATAAAGTTAGCGAACGTATACTAAATGATGACAGAGTTCAAAGCGTCTTAAATTATAAAGATAGTAAAAATTTATTAGTGACCGGTGTGAATGATGATTTTAAACCGGTATTTCTAAAAGAACTTACTGAACAATCCAAGCGACCAAATGTAATCTTTGTTGAAAATAACCATCATATGGAAAAGCTTGCCAATAGTATGATGGATATAATGGATGATGTGTACACTTTCCCAGTCGGCGATATTATGATCGAAAGTCTATCAAAACAAAGTCCTGAATTTATGAAGTCTAGAATGTCGACCTTATCAGCCTTGCTACATGAGAGAGCAGGGCTCTTTATCGTACCGATACATGGGCTTTTAAAACCCTTGATGCCTAAAGAAAAATTAGCATCTTATGAGAAGACTCTAGAAGTGGGTTCTATTATTAATTACGATGATTTTTTAGAGTTTTTGGTGAGCCTTGGCTACAAGCGTGTCAGTCAGGCGGATAACTTTGGTGAATTTGCTGTTCGTGGAGATATTATTGATATCTACATGCATGACACTTTTTTACGTATAGAGTTATTTGATGATGAAGTAGATTCTTTACGTCTCTTAGATCCAGAAACTCAGAGGTCTTTAGAGAATATAAAAGAAGCATCGATTGAACCTTATGCAGAATATATTGTAGAACCCAGTGAGCGACTAGAGCTATTAGAAAAAATTGAACAATTATATGAGGAAACGTCGAGCGGACTGTCTGAAGTAAATAAAACTGCCCTAGAAGATTATTACAATACAGTGACTCATCCTGATTTATTGTCGGATTACATCGGTCAGTTTGCTCATCTTTTAGATAATCACAATCAATCATTACTTGATTACTTAGGGCCGAATCATAGAGTATTTGCGGATGATATCACCGCGATTAAGTCTGCCTATGATGCAGAATTCGAAGCGGTTCATAATTATTTTTCATCAGTTTTAGAAGCTGGCCAAATGTTTAAAGGTGGCGCTAATTATTTAGAGGGTCAGTATGAGCGTTTACTTAATCTTAAAGGGGTTACCTATCTCAATCTATTTATGAAGTCTATGCCAGTATCGATTGGTGAAATGATTAAGATTTCTGTTAAACCGACTGAAATTTACTATGGTCAGTATGATATTTTAGCATCGAATTTAAATTCTATGTTAGAAAATGATTATTTAATCAATATTATTTTAAGAGACCAAGATGAATTAAATAAAACTAAGCAGCTATTAGATGACTTGAAAATACCTAGTTTTATAGAAGATATTCCAGTGGAATCAGGCATTGTACTTACGGTCGGAGAAACATCTAATGGGTTTATCTTACCTTACATGGCAACAGCCATCTTAACTTCAAAAGAACTGTATAACAAAACGCATAAAAAGAAAAAACGCAGACAAAAACTATCCAACGCTGAAAAAATAAAATCGTATCAAGAGTTAAATACTGGGGATTATATTGTTCATGTCCATCATGGTGTAGGCCGATATCTTGGCATAGAGACCTTGGAAGTTGGCGGTATTCATAGTGATTATATGAAGTTACAGTACAAGGGTACTGACCAATTATATATTCCGGTAGATCAAATGGACTTGGTTCAGAAGTATGTATCTAGTGATGATGGAAAACCAAAAATGCACAAACTCGGTGGTGTGGAGTGGAAAAGGACTAAAGCTAAAGTTGAAGCGAATGTTAATGACATTGCTGAAGAGCTGATCAGACTATATCAAGAAAGAGCAATGACCGAAGGCTTTAAATTTAGTCCTGATACAGAAATGCAAGAAGCTTTTGAAGCGCGTTTCCCTTACGAACCGACACCTGATCAGTTAGCGAGTATACACGAGATTAAAAACGACATGGAAGATAAAAAACCAATGGATAGACTCCTTTGTGGGGATGTTGGTTATGGTAAGACAGAAGTTGCTATAAGGGCAGCTTTTAAGGCAGTTCAAGATGGTAAACAAGTTGCTTTCTTAGTACCGACAACCATACTTGCTGCACAACATTTTGAAAGCTTAATTGAGAGAATTGAAGATTATCCAGTTAATGTTGCTTTAATGTCTCGCTTTAGAACTGCTAAAGAAAATAGAGAAACAGCTCAAGGCTTAAAAGAAGGTAGAATTGATATAGTCGTTGGTACTCATAAAATTTTAGGCAAATCAATAGAGTACAAGGACCTTGGACTTTTAATTGTGGATGAAGAACAACGTTTTGGTGTTAAACATAAAGAAGCGATTAAGCAACTTAAAAGTAATGTTGATGTGCTGACGCTAACTGCTACTCCAATTCCAAGAACACTGCATATGAGTTTAACAGGCGTGAGGGATTTATCCGTGATAGAGACCCCGCCTGAAAACCGGTTTCCTGTTCAAACTTATGTATTAGAGTACAATGGAAACTTCGTCAAAGAAGCGATTGAAAGAGAAATGGCCCGTGGTGGACAGGTCTTCTATCTGCACAATAGTGTAGCGACCATTTATAATAAGCAAGCACATGTTGAGATGTTGGCTCCAGACGCAGCTGTTGGAGTGATGCATGCTAAAATGACAGAAAAACAAATTGAAGAAACTATGCTCGCCTTTGTTAGAGGAGAATACGATGTACTCGTAACCACTACGATTATTGAAACGGGTGTGGATGTGCCAAATGCCAACACCTTAATTATTGAAGATGCAGATCGCTTTGGCCTAAGTCAGTTATATCAACTGCGAGGTCGTGTAGGACGGAGTAACCGAATTGCTTATTCCTACTTATTCCATCAGCCTAATAAGGTGTTAACTGAAGTCGCTGAAAAAAGACTCGAAGCAATAAAAGAATATACGGAACTCGGCTCTGGATTCAAAATCGCCATGAGAGACTTGAATATTCGAGGCGCAGGAAATTTACTTGGTAAAAATCAGTCTGGCTTTATAGATTCAGTCGGTTATGAAATGTATTCAGATATGTTGGAAAGTGCTGTTAAAGAAAAACAGGGTATTGAAGAAGCGGAAGAACCGGTCAATATACCAATTAACATTGAAGCAGATGCTTATATTCCAGCTACCTATATTACACATGAACAGTCTAAGATCGATATTTATAAACGCTTGAGACAAGCTAAGTCCTTAGAAGAGTTGAGAGACATCGAAGATGAGCTCATCGACCGCTTTGGAGAATATCCTAAGGAAGTTGAGACATTAATCGACTTAGTTAAGATAAAAATATACGCACTCACTTATGGCATCTATAAGGTGTCAGAGGATGCTCGTCATTTCTACTTGAATGTCTCTAAAAATGCGACAGAGGAAATCGATGGTGAGAAATTATTTAAAGATACAGAAGCGTTTAGTAGAAGCTTGAAAATTTCTGTTAAAGACCAAGAGATACGCCTTACCTTACGTTCGAAAAATATTAAAGAACTCACCGACTTAATGGCAGCGATACAAGACTCAAGAATGGAGGCTGTGTCATGAACACAATAAAAATCATTGGTTTAGGAACATCCGACGTGGACAAGATGCCACTCGGTGTTTATAAATCACTTAAAGAAGCGAAGACATTATATGTACGCACACTCGATCATCCTGCAATTAGCATGTTACGTGATGAAGGTGTGAAGTTAATTAGCTTCGATGATTATTATGAAAGTGCAGATGATTTTTCATCAGTCTATGAAAGAATCACTGAAACTTTACTAGAAAAATCTAAAACTACTGATATCACTTATGCAGTCCCTGGACACCCAATGTTTTATGAGACAACTACGGAGTTATTATTAAAAAGAGAGAAAGAAGCTAAAGTGAAAGTAGAAATTTCAGGGGGTCAGAGCTTTATCGATGATGTGATAACTGCTTTAGAAGTCCCAGTTAATGAAAACTTTCAACTCTTGGATGGCACGGACTTAAAAGTAGCTGACTTAGATCACAACAAACATACTTTAATTACTCAAGTGTATAATCAGCTATCAGTTAGTGAAGTCAAAGTGACACTGCTAGACTATTATGAATATGATGCACCAGCCTATTTAGTGGATAAGGCAGGTAGTGAGGATCAGGTCATCTATGAAGCTACTATTGCAGAGATCGATCATCAGGTCCCAGACTCTAATCTTATGTGTATGTATATTCCTAGACAAAATTCAGTCAGCTATGACGAAAAAAATATTGATTATATGATTGAAGTTTTTGATACTCTAGTGGGTGAAGAAGGTTGTCCTTGGGATAAAAAACAGACACATCAGAGCTTAGAGCGATACCTACTAGAAGAATCTTATGAAGTAATAGAAGCGATTGAAAAAGAAGATGATGATGGTCTGATCGAGGAGCTTGGAGATATTCTATTACAAGTGGCATTGCATGCAGCAATAGGTAAAAAAGAAGGGTATTTCGATTTTTATGATGTACTCAAGTCTCTAAATCAAAAAGTAGTCAGAAGACATCCGCATGTATTCGGAGATAGTGTAGTGGAAAACGAAGAAGATTTAAGAAAAGTTTGGGCAAATGCCAAAGCAAAAGAAGGCAAAAAACCAAAGGTTAAACACGAAAAGACTTACGCTAATATCGTGTTACCTTGGATGAAAGAAACCATTCATAAGGAAGTCAGTCCTGAAAAACTTGTAAAAGAAGGTGTAATAAATGAGACTTGATAAGTTCTTGAAGGTGTCTAGAATTATTAAGCGCCGTACACTCGCAAAAGAGATCAGTGAGGATGGGCGTATTGAAGTTAATGGACGTGTTGCAAAAGCCGGAACTAGTTTATCAGTAGGAGATGAACTTGTGATTCGTTTTGGACGTGCCATTGTAACTTATGAAGTACTTCAGCTAAACGAAAAAGCGAGAAAAGAAGATGCTGAAGGTATGTACAAAGTAATTAATGAAGAAAAAATAGAAAAAGAAACTGATTTTTAATAGAAAGACAGCCCATTTTGATGTATCTTGTATATAAGAGATACTGAAACTAGGGTGGTGTGACAGTCGGTGGATAACAAAGTAATTAGACTCATTAATAACTATACAAAAAAGCGTGAGAGTGAAAAGAAACGCCTTCAAAATGAAACTAGGGTGTCGCGCCGTAGGACCGTAGTTTTCGGAAGTGTGCTGTTGGTCATTGTCTTACTTCTACTATTAGTTGGAGTTAATCAGAAGAAAGCAAACCAAGAATTACAAACAGAAGTTGCTGCAACATCTGAAGTGTTAGATGAGCGAAATAAAAAACATGATGATTTGGAACAACAAATCAAACAGTTAAACGATGATAATTATATTTTAAGAATTGCTAGAAGTGAATTTTTCTTATCAGAAGAGGGAGAATTGATCTTTAATTTACCTGAGGGAGAAGAAAAAGAAAACAAAGAAGATAAGGAATAATCATTACATATGTAATGATTATTCTTTTACTTAGTGGTAATATAGAAATGTATAATGATTTTGGGAGGATAATATATAAACATGTCAGTTGAAGCGGGCAGTAAAGTTATCGGCAAAGTAACAGGTATTAAACCATTTGGAGCGTTTGTTGAGTTACCAGGCGGTAAAACAGGATTAGTTCACATCAGTGAAGTAGCAGATAAGTACGTAGAGGACATCAACGAACACCTAAAAGTCGGTGACGAAATAGAAGTTAAAGTGCTATCTATTGGAGACGACAATAAGATTAGTCTATCGATTAAAAAAGCACAAGATAAACCAAAACCAAAACCTCGTCAAAAAACGCCTTCTCCTGAAGATTTTGAGAAGAAATTATCAGGCTTTTTAAAAGACAGCGAAGAGAGATTGTCTACAATTAAAAGACAGGCAGAATCACGTCGCGGTGGTAGAGGTCGCAGATAATAAAGAGAAAGGGCCAGAGCTTCGCTCGAGGCCCTTTTGATTTTTAGGATGATGACATTGGACTTAAATTTAAAAATTAGATGGCAGTCAAATCAACATATTGCTTTAGCCCTGTCGGGTGGAATTGATTCTATGGTCCTATATCACCTTTTAACTACACACTTAAGAGATACATATGAAAAGTTGACCGTTATTCACGTGAATCATAATTTAAGGGAAGCCTCTAAGAAAGAAGCAGCATATATAAAAGAGATGACCGAAAAGGATAAAGTGCCTTGTCATATGACTACTTTGAACTTTCAAGGTGAGTTTTCCCAAGCTAGCGGAAGACGTGCACGTTATCAGTATTTTAAAGATATTACAGATGCGCACCAAATTGATTGGCTATTGATGGGTCATCATCAAGATGATCAAGTTGAGACCGTCTTACAACAAGTATTAAGTGGACGTTATCTTTTTCAAAATCTAGGAATTCCAGAAAACCGTCAAGGTGAACTTAATATTTTGAGACCGCTTATGGATGTGACGAAAAAAGCCATTAAAGAATATCAACATAAATATCAGGTAAAATACTTTGAAGATAGCAGTAATCTATCAGATGACTATACTAGAAATTATATTAGACATCACATTGTCCCTGCTATTGTAAGTTCAGACAGTTTGGATATCAGTCATTTGCTGAGCTTAAAAACAGATGTAAATGAATTGAGTGAAATCGCGACTAATCAAGCTAAAGATTTCTTGAAAAAAGATAATTATCAATTTTCGAGAGCTGCTTATAAGAATCATCCAGATCTCTTAAGGATCTATATTCTGAACACTTTATTAAATCATCACGGGGAATATGCATCACGAAAAATATTAGAAACAATAGATGTATTGTTAATAGATGGGCCCTCTCAAAGTTCCTATAAGTTAAAATGTCATCATATATTGATTGAATATGACAGAGTGAGTCTTAAAAAGGACACAAATAATCAGCGTTCTAAACCGCTGTTTGTTGAGGAGAGCGGTAAGTTTATTTATAATGATTATCGTATAGATGTGGATATGAATCCATCAGACTACCCGCTCTATATTAGAAGTAAGCAAGATGGAGACCGAGTTCCTTTAAAACAAGGCGGGCACAAAAAGCTAAGTCGGCTCTTTATCGATAAAAAAATACCTGCAAGTGAAAGAGGAATTATGCCTGTTGTTGAAAGTGCCGATGGGATAATTATTGCAGTTGGTTCTATTTATAATATAATTGAACCATCTGAAAACAGAACTTTAAGAATAAAGAAGGAGTAAGCGCATGACAATTAGAAATGATATTTCAGAAATCGTCTTATCTGAAGAGGAAATAAATAAGATTAATCAAAGACTGGGTGAACAAATTACTAAGGACTATGAAGGTAAAACACCAATAATGGTTGGTTTATTAAAAGGTTCGATTATGTTCATGGCTGATCTCATCAAATATGTAGATACACATATGGAAATGGATTTTATGGATGTGTCGAGTTATGTAGGTACAAAATCAACTGGTGAAGTTAAGATTCTAAAAGACTTATCAACTTCAGTTGAAGGAAGACACGTCTTGATTGTTGAAGATATTGTTGAAACAGGAACGACACTAAATTCAATTATTAAATTTTTAGAATATAGAAAAGTAGCTTCAATAGAAATTGTTACTTTACTAGATAAGCCGGTTGAAGAGCGCAAGCTAAATGTTGATGTGAAGTACATAGGAACTGAGATTCCAGATGGCTTTGTCGTTGGATACGGCTTAGATTTCGACCAAAAATATAGAAATTTACCGTACATCGGTTTATTGAAACCAGAATTTTACAGCTAAATCATATCATTGGAAGTTAAAGGTGTTTTTTGTTACTATTTTTTGTAATGTATTAGAAATGGAGGATTATGGATGCCTAAGAATACTGGCCGTAATATATTAATTATCGCTATCTTAACAGTTGTTATGTTTGGGATTTTCCAACGTTTCAACGGTACTGGCGGCACTGAAGAAGAACTCCAATATAATGAGTTCAGAGATGCCCTAGAAGCTGGCGAAGTGGCTGAGTTAACATTGCAGCCTGAAAATAATGTTTATTTAGTAAGTGGTCGCTTAACAGACCAAAGTGATACAGAATCATTTACATCAGTTGTGCCATATAATAGTGCAAGTGATATAGAAGAAATTACACAAACAGCACGTGAACAAGATGGGCTGACATTTAATGTTGAGCCTGAAGAGGAACCAAGTCCTTGGACTAGTATGTTATTTACTATTATTCCATTACTAATTATCTTCTTCTTGTTCATCTTCCTAATGTCACAAGCACAAGGTGGCGGCGGAGGCGGCGGTGGCCGCATGATGAACTTTGGTAAGAGTAAGGCTAAGCTTTATGACCAAAGTAAAAAACAAGTTCGTTTTGACGATGTGGCCGGTGCAGACGAAGAAAAGGCAGAACTTGTAGAAGTTGTAGACTTCTTAAAAGATCCTCGCAGATTCGACAAAATCGGAGCACGTATTCCGAAAGGGGTACTATTAGTTGGTCCTCCTGGTACTGGTAAAACATTAATCGCTAGAGCCGTTGCAGGTGAAGCAGGCGTACCATTCTTCTCAATCAGTGGTTCAGACTTCGTTGAGATGTTCGTTGGTGTCGGTGCCTCACGTGTACGTGACTTATTTGAGAACGCTAAGAAAAACTCTCCTTGTATTATCTTTATAGATGAGATTGATGCAGTGGGTCGTCAGCGTGGTGCTGGTGTTGGTGGTGGACACGATGAGCGTGAACAAACACTAAACCAACTACTAGTTGAAATGGATGGTTTCTCTGATAATGAAGGAATCATTATGATTGCAGCTACTAACCGTCCTGACATCTTAGACCCTGCACTATTACGTCCAGGTCGTTTTGACAGACAAATTCAAGTCGGTCGTCCAGATGTTAAAGGTCGTGAAGCAGTACTTAAAGTTCATGCTCGTAATAAACCACTTGATGAGACTGTTGACCTTGCTGCGATTGCACAACGTACACCGGGCTTCTCTGGGGCGGACCTTGAGAACCTATTAAACGAAGCGGCACTTGTCGCAGCAAGACAGAATAAGAAAGCTATAGATATGCGTGACGTTGACGAAGCTACAGACCGTGTGATTGCTGGTCCAGCTAAGAAGAGTCGCGTAATGAGTAAGAAAGAAAGAAATATTGTGGCCTACCACGAGGCAGGGCATACAATTATCGGTATGGTTTTAGATGATGCTGAAACCGTCCATAAAGTAACAATCGTACCGCGTGGACAAGCTGGTGGTTATGCAGTAATGCTTCCTAAGGAAGACCGCTACTTCATGACGAAACCAGAACTAGAAGATAAAATTGTTGGTCTACTCGGCGGTCGTGTATCAGAAGAAATTAACTTCGGTGAAGTTTCAACTGGTGCTTCAAATGACTTCCAAAGAACAACAAGCTTGGCACGTAGTATGGTGACCGAATATGGTATGAGTGATAAGCTTGGACCAATTCAATTTGGAGAATCTAACGGACAAGTATTCTTAGGTAAAGATATGTCTAATGATGCGAATTACTCCGATAGTATTGCTTACGAAATTGATCAAGAAATGCAAAATATCGTTAAAACTCAATATGAGCGTTGCCGTCAGATTCTAACTGAACATAAAGAGCAACTTACTCTAATTGCAGAAACATTATTAGAAGTAGAAACGCTTGATAGAGAACAAATTGAAGGTCTTTTCTACAACGGTAAATTACCTGAAAGAAACTACGATGAAGAAGATCACGATGTTGTAGATGATAATGATGAAAAAGCTGGCGCTTCATATGAAGAAGTTAAAGAAAAAATTTCTCATCATGATGAAGAAACACCAGAAGACGAACCAGAAGAACGTCCAGATATGGTAGAAGATAATGAAGATGAGGTTGACAGAGAACTTAAAGATAACGAAGATCCAAATAGAAATATCGATCGATAAAATCTTTAATAAGCGTAGCAAAGGCTACGCTTATTTTTTTGCTACTGAATATCAAGCATTAGAATTGACTATCTTTGACGTTTGATATATTATGCATGATAGAAAACAGGAATTATGGAGGAAATATTATGGCAGACCATCTGATTAGAGGATTGGGATTAAATGATGAAGTTAGGATTTTTGCTGTAGATACAACAGATACTATAAATGAAGCAGTCACAAGACATGCTGCGTATCCAACAGCTGCAGCTGCACTTGGTAGAACGATGAGTGCGGGTGTAATGATGGGCGCAATGTTAAAAGGTGATGACAAAAACACAATTACTATAGAGGGCGGTGGCCCAATTGGTGCGATTGTTGTCGACAGTGATGCACACGGTCATGTGCGAGGATATTTAGGAAATCCACAAGTTCATTTTGACTTGAATGACCAAGGAAAGTTAGATGTAAGAAGAGCAGTTGGAACTAATGGTTATTTAAGAGTAGCTAAAGATATTGGTCTTAAAGATAACTTTGTAGGTTCAACGGAACTTGTTTCAGGAGAATTAGGGGAAGACTTCTCTTACTACTTCTATGCAAGTGAACAGGTGCCATCAATTGTTGCACTTGGAGTACTAGTCAACCCAGATAATACGATTCAAGCAGCAGGTGGTTTTATCATCCAAGTATTACCATCAGCTAGTGAAGAGACTATTAATTGGCTCAATGACCGAGCGAAAGAGATGACACCAGTATCTAAGCTATTAGCTGAAGGTTTAAGTCCGAATGAAATAATCGATCAAGCTATTGGTAAAGAAAATTGGCGTCAATTAAGTGAGATGCCAGTAAGCTTTGAGTGTAACTGTTCTAAAGAACGCTTCATCAATGCAATTGCTGCCCTAGATCCAAAAGAGATTATGGCAATGATTAAAGAAGATGGTGGAGCAGAAGCTGATTGTCACTTCTGTCGCAATAAAGAATGGATTACTAAAGAAGAATTAACAGAACTTATCACACACTAATTAATTGAATTTGACTCCTATTAATGATATGTTAATCATAGTTACAAACTAGGAATAGGAGTGTTTAATTGTGAGTGGAGTCTATAATAATATTTTAGAAACAATTGGGAATACGCCGTTAGTAAAACTTAATAATTTAACTGATGAAAACTCTGCAAATGTCTATGTTAAAGTAGAATTTATGAATCCAGGTAGTTCTGTAAAAGATCGTATTGCGCTTCATATGATTGAAACTGCTGAAAAAGAAGGAAAAATCAACAAGGATACTACAATTGTTGAACCGACAAGTGGGAATACTGGAATTGGACTGGCAATGGTAGCTGCTGCTAAAGGTTACAAAGCAGTCTTAGTTATGCCAGATACAATGAGTAAAGAACGCCGTAACCTCTTAAAAGCTTATGGGGCAGAGCTTGTCTTAACGCCTGGTGCGGATGGTATGAAAGGTGCAATTAAAAAAGCAGGAGAATTAGCTGAAAAAGAAAACTTCTTTATGCCACAGCAATTTGAAAACCCTGCAAACCCTGAAATTCATGCCAAAACAACAGGTAAAGAGCTTGTTGAACAAGCTAATGGTGCAGGCTTCAATATCGATGCCTTTGTTTCTGGTATCGGTACAGGTGGTACTATTACAGGTGCTGGTAAAGTTCTAAAAGAGAACTTTAAAGATGTAAAAATTATTGCGGTTGAACCAACTGACTCAGCGATTTTAAGTGGTGAAGAACCAGGACCACACAAAATTCAAGGAATCGGTGCAGGTTTCGTTCCAGGTACACTGGATACTGATATTTATGACGAAATCATTACTATCGAGAACGATGAATCAATGGATACAGCAAGAGCTCTTGGTAGAGAAGAAGGTATCTTAGGTGGAATTTCATCTGGTGCTGCAGTCTTAGCTGGTCTTAGAGTAGCAAAAGAACTCGGTCCAGATAAAAACGTTGTTGTTGTTCTACCGTCTAATGGAGAAAGATATTTATCTACTCCTCTATTTAACTTTGAAGATTAAAATTCATTTAAAAACCTCGTCCATTTGGACGAGGTTTTTTTACTTTCTTAGAATATAGAGCAGACTGACAAGCAAGTGAAAATAAACATGTTATAATATGACTATTCAATTTAATTAAGTAGAGGTTGTTGTAGATGGATAGATTGAAAGTTATGGGTATCTTAAATACGACACCAGATTCCTTTAGTGATGGTGGTCGATACAATACCGTTGAAGCAGCAGTTCAACGTGCTAAAGAAATGGTCAAAGAGGGTGTGGATATCATAGATGTTGGAGGATATTCAACACGTCCTGGTGGCTATACAGAGATTTCTATTGATACTGAGATTGAACGTACTGTACCTGTTGTTAAAGCAATCAGACAGGCAGGTATTACTGTAGACATTTCTGTGGATACCTTTCGCTCAGAAGTTGCAAGAGCAGTATTAGAAGCAGGCGCTACTATGATCAATGATCAATGGAGAGGTTTATATGACGAGAAAATTTTAGATGTTGTAGCAGAGTTTGATGCGCCAATTTTCTTAATGCATAATAACGAGCATGCGAGCTATAATGATGTGGTTTTAGATATGATCAAGGAGCTAGAAGAATCTGCTGATAAGGCACTAGCTAAAGGTGTTAAAAAAGAAAATATATGGTTGGATCCAGGCATCGGCTTTGTGAAATCTAGAGAAGAAGATATAACGGTCATGCGTAACTTAAAAGCTTTAGTAGATACTGGTTACCCAATTCTGTTAGCGACGAGTCGTAAGCGTATGGTTAAAAAGCTGATTGGTTATGAAACAGACGCGGATGAAAGAGATGCAGCAACGCTTGCGACAACGATAATGGGTATTGAAGCTGGTGTGAAAGCTGTGCGCGTTCATAATGTTAAAATGAACAGGCAAGGTGCGGATGTCTTCATGAAATTAAAAGGTGATTTATAATGGATAAAATTCATATTAATGGTATTAAGATTTACTCGTATCACGGGGCAATCAAAGAAGAAAGAGTGCTGGGACAATATTTTATTATAGATCTCGTACTGCACTTAGATTTGTCAATGGCGGCTAGAACTGACGATTTATCACAAACTGTTCATTATGGTGAAGTCTATGAACTAGTTGAAACAATCGTCAAAGGAGAAGCGGTAAGTTTAATAGAGCATTTAGCAGGAAAAATCAATGCACAGCTGTTTGACCGATATGCTAAAATAGTAGAGGTAGAAACCACTATTACAAAACCTAACCCACCAATTGACGGTAATTACGACAGTGTGGGAATCACCTTAAAAGGAAAGCGGGAAAGATAATGGCAATTGCGTATCTTGGACTCGGTAGCAACGTCGGGGATAGAAAAGATAACTTAAAACAAGCGATAAATAAAATATCTGAAGTGACCGGCATTGAAGTGACAAAGATTTCTTCACGATACGAAACCAAACCTTATGGTAAGACAGATCAACCAGACTTTATTAATATGGCAATCGAAATAGACACCAATTTATCGCCATTAGATTTATTGGAAACAGTGCTCGGTATTGAACATGAACTAGGTCGAGTGAGAACAGAGGTATGGGGACCTAGAACAATCGATATTGACATTCTTCTCTATGAAGATTTGGAATTGGATTTGGCAGATTTAAAAGTGCCACATCCAGAAATGCATTTACGTTCATTTGTCATCGATCCAATGGATGAAATAGCGAGTAAGAGAGAGCACCCTAAATTGCATATTTCAATTGGTAAGATTAAAGAAAATTTAGATAATGAACAATAAATTCACGAAAAAAATTTAGGAGTGGAATATAGTGACAGAGGAACTTAATGATCAGATGGCGGTACGCCTTGAAAAAATGGAACATTTAAAAGAAAAAGGTTTAGACCCATTTGGTAAACGTTTTGAACGATTAGCAACAGCAGAAGAGCTGAAAAAAGAATGGGATCAATACACTAAAGAAGAATTAGCAGAAAAAGAAAATGAATCAATTACTGCGATTGCTGGAAGAATCATGACTAAACGTGGTAAAGGTAAGGCCGGTTTTGCGCATATTCAAGATATCTCTGGCCAAATTCAAATTTATGTAAGAAAAGATCAAATTGGTGAAGAGGCTTTTGAGCTTTGGAATCAAGCAGACTTAGGTGATTTTGTTGGGGTTAAAGGACCAATGTTTAAAACAAACACTGGAGAATTATCTGTTAAACCTAGCGAATTTACCTTATTAACAAAGTCTCTTCGTCCTTTACCTGATAAATATCACGGCTTAAAAGACATTGAAGAACGATATCGTAAACGATATTTAGATTTGATTACAAGTCAAGATTCAAAAGAGACATTTATTAAACGTAGTCGTATTATTCAAGAAATGCGTAATTATTTAGATAGCATTGGTTTCTTAGAAGTAGAAACACCAATGTTGCATTCTATAGCAGGTGGAGCCCAAGCGAGACCTTTTATCACGCATCATAATGCATTAGACAGAGAATTGTACTTACGTATAGCTTTAGAGTTGCATTTAAAACGTCTCATTATCGGTGGAATTGAAAAAGTGTATGAAATTGGACGTGTGTTCAGAAATGAGGGTGTTTCTACGCGTCACAATCCTGAGTTTACGATGATGGAACTGTATGAAGCTTATGCAGACTATGAGGATATCATGAAGCTCACTGAAGAGATGGTTGCTTATATCGCTGAAAAAGTGAATGGCACAACTAAAATAGTTTATGATGGTGAAGAAATAGATCTTGCACCAGCCTGGAAACGAGTGCACATGGTAGATATCGTAAATGAATACACCGGTGTCAATTTCTATGACATTGAAACGACAGAAGAGGCAAGAGAAGCTGCTAAAGAACATGGTGTTGAAATAAACGATAACATGGAGTATGGACATATTCTTAATGAATTCTTTGAACAAAAAGTTGAAGAAGAACTTGTTCAACCGACTTTTGTTTTCGGACATCCTGTTGAAATTTCACCACTTGCTAAGAAAAATGATAAAGACCCTAGATTTACGGATCGTTTTGAATTATTTATTGTTCGCCGTGAACACGCCAATGCTTTTACTGAGTTAAATGACCCTGTTGATCAAAGACAACGCTTTGAATCACAGATGAAGGAGCGCGAACAAGGTAACGATGAAGCACATGAAATGGATGAAGATTATTTAGAAGCTATGGAATATGGTTTGCCACCAACAGGTGGTTTAGGAATCGGGATTGACCGTCTGGTTATGCTGCTTACAGATTCAGCATCAATCCGCGACATTCTCCTCTTCCCAACTATGAGAGATAGATAAGTGATTTGAAAATATGAAAGTCAGATTATAAAGTCTGACTTTCTTTTTTTATCTCTTAAATTTTTGTGAGATAATTATTAATTATATGTTAAAAATATATTGACAGTCGTCAATAAAATCTGTAAAATAAATTCTAGTTTGATTTTGCTCTTGGAGAATTAGCTCAGCTGGGAGAGCATCTGCCTTACAAGCAGAGGGTCGGCGGTTCGAGCCCGTCATTCTCCACCATTTATGATGCGGAAGTAGTTCAGTGATAGAACATCACCTTGCCAAGGTGGGGGTCGCGGGTTTGAATCCCGTCTTCCGCTCCATTATTTTTTTGTTTTATTAATATTATATATCAGATTTAAGGGCCTATAGCTCAGCTGGTTAGAGCGCACGCCTGATAAGCGTGAGGTCGGTGGTTCGAGTCCACTTAGGCCCACTCCAAATGACAATCACTACAATGTTATCCAAGCGGACAACTGGCGTAGTGATTTTTTTAATAAAGTAACACCTCAAAAGTATCTTTTATTTTTGAGGTGTCTTTGTATTTATGATGTTTATTTTAAATGGCCTTTATCGGTTAAGGCTTTACGAATTTCAAGCATAGCAGTATAAGTGGCTAGCATATGAACTTGAGTTGTAGGCGCGTTTTCGATTGCTCTTACAGCGTCTTCTAAAGAGTGAGTGCGCTCTATAGAATCAGACTCAAAGCCTGCCTTAACAAGACGCTCAGTCATGGTATCAACTGCAATACCCCCTGTAATAATGTGCTTGATATCACAAGACGTTAATGACTCAAAGTTAGTATCATTTAACCAAGCCAGATCAACACCATCGGCTGGACGGTTATTGAGCAGTGCGACTAAAGTGAAAGGCTCTTTTTCAAGTTTGACTAAGTTGAGCACTTGATCGAGACCTACTGGATTTTTGACGACATTTAAAATGATTTTCTTGTCATTGGCAACAATGACTTCCTGGCGACCAAAGACACGTTCACTTGTGGAGAATGCATCTCTAATTGAATCGACCTCTACATCGAACAAGCGACCTACACTATAGGCTGCGAGTGCATTATAAATATTGTAGACTCCAGCATTGTGAATGGTAAAGTTCTGATTGTCTATAGAGAAAGTCGAATGTGTAACATCTAATTCATCGACCTTTGTCACTTTATAATCAAGAGTAGGTCGTTTAGCACCACATGAAGGACAGTAATAGTCTCCTAGGTTAGCGTATGTTTGTGACTTGTATTCTAAGCTATGGCCGCAAACTGAGCAGTGACTAGTTGAGTTGTCTGCATCAACTTTGTCTACACCGACTTCAAAACCGAAAAACTTTTGCGGGTTCTTCATCTCTACTGAATTGAACAATGGTAAGTCTCCATTTGCGAGAACCGTCGCATCTGGAACAGTATCTGCCGCATCTGTTAATAGTTTATAGATGTTGTCAATAGAGCCGTAACGGTCGAGTTGATCTGCAAAGATGTTAGTATGTACAAATAATTTCGGTTGTAATTCTTCCACTACGTTCTTTAAGGATCCTTCGTCTACTTCTAAGACTGCTACCGCATTCTTAGTCACTCTAGGTGCATTTAAGAAGGCACCGACTATACCTTGTTTCATATTAGAACCTGCACGGTTAGTAATAATATTGTTATATTTTTTTGATAAGACATTTGTAGTTAAGGTTGTAGTTAAGGTTTTGCCGTTTGTCCCGGTTACAATAATAACCGTATAAGAGGCAGCTAAGTTTCTCAATAGATTTTTATCAAGTGTTAGAGCAACTTTACCTGGCAAGCTACTACCACCATTAGTGAATTTGGTTAAAAAGTATCCAACTAATTTTCCTGCGTTTTTAGCGATAGTTGATTTTATTGTCATTACTGTGTCTCCTTACTCTCTTAAACTCCTGGAAATCAATTATAACACTGAGTATTCTAAGGTACTATATTTTTATAAAAAGGGTTATAATATTATTTATTAAATGCTAAGGAGATTGTATATGTTAGATTTTTTAATGACTTTAGAACCTTGGCAACAGGCGCTTATAGCGACCTTGTTCACCTGGACTATGACTGGACTTGGTGCAGCGGTCGTCTTTTTAACTAGAGGAGTCAGTGAAAACTTCCTGAATATTACACTCGGCTTTGCTGGTGGGATTATGGTAGCAGCAAGCTTTTGGTCTTTATTATCACCAGCAATAGAAGCGAGTGCAGATAATCCTATTGGAGAGTGGTTTCCTGCTCTCATTGGATTTTTAGCAGGGGCACTTTTTATCTATTTATTCGATAAAATTATTCCTCACCGTCACCGTGGAGAAAAGGATGCAGAAGGTATTTCTATTGATTATTCTAGAAGAAGTACACTTTTAGTTACATCACTTACACTTCACAACATTCCTGAAGGTTTATCGATTGGTATTCTCTTTGGTGCAGCTGGTTTAAGTCGAGATCCCGTCATGTTGGCGAGTGCACTGACCTTGGCCGTTGGTATTGGTTTACAAAACATACCTGAAGGTACAGCGGTGTCTATGCCACTTAGGGCAGATGGGGCATCAAAACCTAGAGCTTTCTTTTGGGGTTGGATGTCAGCTATTGTAGAGCCGATTTCGGCTGTTATTGGTGTGCTCTTAATCGGTGCTATAGAACCACTCTTACCTTATGCGCTTGCAGCAGGTGCTGGGGCAATGATTTTCGTCGTAGTTGAAGAAGTTATTCCCTCTACCCAAAAGAATGGGCATTCAGATGCAGCAGTTTTTGCATTCTTGATTGGTTTTTCAGTCATGATGGTCTTAGATGTTGCTTTAGGTTAAAAAAATCCCGGTGGATATCCACCGGGATTTTGTCTTATTTTTAATAGAAGAAACCAACGATAACAGCACTAAGTATAGATACAAGTGTCGCACCATATACTAATTTAAGTCCAAATCTTGCAACTTTGTCACCACTTTCGCTGTGTAGACCTTTAACAGATCCAGCGATAATTCCGATAGAACCAAAGTTAGCAAATGAGATTAGGAATACTGATAACATTGCTTGAGTCTTGGCAGAAAGACCTTCAGCAACTTTTATGAATTCTAAGATTGCGACGAATTCGTTTGTGATTAGTTTAGTTGCCATTAAAGAACCAGCAGTTTGAGCTTCTGCCCAAGGAATCCCCATAAGGAAAGCTACTGGCATAAAGATGTAACCTAGAATGTCTTGGAAAGTCAGACTTGAACCAGGAATTAATAAGAACAACTGGTTAAGAAGACCAATCAAGGCAATAAATCCAATTAGCATTGCACCAACAACAAGAACGATTTTACCACCATCGATGATGTAGTCGCCAAGTACTTGGAAGAATGATTTCCCCTTTTCAGGATTTGTAGAAATTTCTACATCTCCGTCTTCAACAACTTCATCGTATGGATTAATAATATGAACGATGATATAAACACTGAATAAGTTCAAGACGATAGCGATGATAACATATTGCGGGTCTAACATAGTAAAGAATGCACCGACAATTGATAGAGAAATTGAACTCATTGCTTGAGCAGATAAAGTATATAAACGCTGAGTCGATAGCTTAGGTAACTGATTTTTTAGAGAAACGAAAACCTCAGATTGACCTAACATCATAGATGCCGCACCGTTATATGACTCAATGTAAGGCATGCCAGTCACTTTAGTTAAGACAAATCCGATGCCTTTAATAACAAATGGTAAGATTCTTGTGAACGATAAAATCCCAATAATTGCTGAAATGAAAATAATAGGAATTAAAACGTTAAATAGGAATACGTCTGCAGGTTCACCTTCTGCATTTGTTAACAGGTCACCAAAGACAAAGGTCGCACCTTCTCTAGCGAAACCGAGTAAATGATCGAAACCATTAGCCAAAGCTAAGATAGCTGTTTGTCCACCCGTGGTGTTTAGGAATAAAAACGTCACTACAAATTGTAAAATGATGAGTAGAATAATATTCTTCCAGTGTTTGAATGCAATTTTTTTGTTGCTACTTGCAATCCAAGCTAGGAAGACGGTGAATAGTATACCAACTATTCCCATAACAATGCTCATTTTGAAAGCCTCCAATAATTTAATATTAATATGTATTGATCCCTGAAAATGATTGCACTTGTAAATTATATACTAAATGGCACATTTCTGCGATACCTAGTCATTATACTGCAATCGTTTACATTAATAAAGCGTTTTTTAGTTTTTTTAATCAATTCATTTGCTAATCAGTGGCGCAGATTGTATACTTTAGTCAAAGTAGGTCAAGAAGGGGTGATGAAATGCGTAATATGTCGGATATTATAGAAAAATATTTAAAAGAAATGATTGAAAAATCCGGTAATGAGGTCGTTGAAATTAAACGTGCGCACATCGCTGAGAAATTTGATTGTGTACCTTCACAGTTAAACTATGTTATCAAAACTCGTTTTACTAACGAGCATGGATATGTAGTAGAAAGTAAGCGTGGTGGCGGTGGTTATATAAGAATTACCAAGGTAGAGACTCATTCAGAAACTGAGTATCTAGCACACTTACAGAGTTTAATTGGTGATAGTATTTCCCAGCTAAATGCCGGCCATTTGGTACAATCCATGTACGAAAATGAAGTAATTACTTACAGAGAAGCTCAAATTATAGATGCTGTTATGGAAAGAGAAGTTTTATCGATTGAATTACCATATAGAGACCGATTGAGAGCGAAAATTTTACGTCGAGTGATTACGGCGATACTCTACGCGAAGGAATGATGATATGAAGTGTGAGTTATGTAATGAGAGAGAAGCTCAAGTTCATATTACAGAAGGCTCAGGACCAACTGAAAAAGTGCGTTACTTATGTGAACAGTGCGCTGAGAAATCACTATATGCTAAAGAACAGAACAAAGATAATCCATTTGATATTCAAACACTTTTGAGTATGCTTGCTGCACATAATAGACAAGCTCAAAATGTCACTGTTGAAGTACCGGCCTGTCCATCATGCGGCTCCACAATTGAAAGTGTCGTTAATAATGGATTGTTTGGCTGTAGTTATTGCTATGAGTATTTCGGAGATCATGTACCAGAGATTGTCAGACGTGTTCAATTGAACCAACATCATCATGCTGGTAAGATTCCTGTACAAGCTGAAGATTCTTTACGTTTAAAACGCGATATTCAGTCTTTAGAAAAACTGTTAAGTGAAAAAATAGACACCCAAGCTTTCGAAGAAGCAGCGGTGATTAGAGACCGCATTCAGGCTTTGAAGGACGGTGGGCAGGATGAATAAAAAAACGAGTTCTTGGCTTCTTAATGCTAAAAATACAGAAATTGAGATGTCTTCTCGCATCAGATTAGCGCGTAATATAAAGGGTGTGCCCTTTACTCATATGCTAGAAGATGATGAAGATATCGAAGCTATATCAAAGCTTGTTGCTAAAAGTTTACCAGACTTAAAGTATCTTGATTTGTCTAAGTATAACCTAGAGGACAGAGCATTATTAGTAGAAAAACATCTGATTAGTCCAAGATTTGCAAAGTCTGGACAACATGTTTTGTTAAACTCTGACGAAAATCTGTCAATTATGGTTGGTGAAGAGGATCACTTACGTCTACAAGTGTTAAGTATGAATGACAGCCTTGAGACTTTATATGAGAAAGCAAGCGCAATAGATGATACATTAGAAAATAAGCTTGAATATGCTTTTGATGAACAATATGGTTATTTAACTGCTTGTCCGAGTAATGTTGGGACTGGACTTAGAGCGTCAGTGATGCTGCACTTACCTGCCTTAACAGCACTCAAACGTATTCAAGGCTTTCATCATAACTTAACTCGTTTTGGTTATACCTTAAGAGGGATTTATGGTGAAGGGTCTGAGCCACTTGGTTCAGTTTATCAACTATCAAATCAAGTAACTTTAGGCTTTAATGAAATAGATATTATAGATAACTTAAATGATTTGAAGAATCGCTTAGTCGAAGAAGAAAGAATCGCAAGAGAACACTTAAAAACTTTGGATACTTGTGATGCGGTTAACCGCTCATTTGGTATTTTACAATACGCGTATAAACTGAATTTAAAAGAGGCAGCTAGACATCTATCTAATGTGAAGTTAGGTATCGATATCGGTTATATTGATATCGATAATTTTAACTTTCAAGAATGGTTTCAATTGATTCAACCGGCTTTTATTAATGGTTATATGAATAACAAGAAAGATGAAAATCGGCCGATGATGACACATGAAAGTGCTAGAGCTAGCCTAACACGCGAATTATTAGGAGGGGAATAAGAGATGCTATTTGGAAAACTTACAGAGCGCGCACAAAAGGTGCTTGCTTATGCACAAGAAGAAGCCATCACTCTAAAAAACTCGAATATAGGCACAGAACATTTACTGCTAGGTCTTGTTAAAGAAAAAGAGGGCATAGCTGCTAAAGTGTTGGCATCGTTTAATATTGACGAACAACGTGTCAATGAAGAAGTGCACAATTTAATAACGATAGGCACAGAAAAAGCATCATCTATTCACTATACACCGCGTGCTAAAAAGGTCATTGAATTATCAATGGATGAAGCGCGTAAATTACACCATAATTTTGTAGGGACAGAACATCTACTACTCGGATTAATTAGAGAAAGTGAAGGTGTTGCAGCTAGGGTGCTCGCTAACCTTGACTTAAATATTACCAAGGCGAGAGCAGCAGTGATTAAGATGCTTGGAAACCCAGAATCTTTCCAATCACACGCTAGCGTTCAAAAAGATACCAATACGCCAACTCTAGACTCTTTAGCACGAGATTTAACACAGATGGCAAGAGAAGAACAATTAGATCCTGTAATTGGACGATCTAAAGAAATTACTCGTGTTATTGAAGTGCTTAGCCGCCGGACAAAAAATAATCCGGTCTTAATCGGTGAACCTGGTGTCGGTAAAACAGCGGTTGCTGAAGGGCTTGCACAATCAGTCGTCAATGCTGAAGTGCCAGAGAACTTAAAAAACAAAAGAGTCATGTCACTCGATATGGGAACAGTTGTTGCAGGAACAAAATATCGTGGTGAGTTTGAAGAAAGAATGAAAAAAGTAATGGATGAAATTCATAAAGCTGGCAATGTTGTGCTCTTTATCGATGAACTTCATACTTTAATTGGTGCTGGCGGTGCAGAAGGAGCAATTGATGCTTCTAATATTCTAAAACCTGCACTCGCTCGTGGTGAATTGCAGTGTATTGGTGCAACTACTTTAGATGAGTTCCGTAAGCATATTGAAAAAGATGCTGCCTTAGAGCGTCGTTTCCAACCAGTGATGGTAGATGAACCTAATGAAGAAGATGCAGTCTTAATACTAAAAGGTCTACGCGACCGCTACGAAGCGCATCATAGAATTACGATTACTGATGAAGCGCTTGATGCAGCTGTTCGTATGAGTAGTCGCTATATTCAGGATCGTTTCTTACCAGATAAAGCGATTGATTTAATCGACGAGGCATCATCTAAAGTGAGACTGCGTAGTTATTCAACTCCGCCAGATCTTAAAGATCTAGAGACACGCCTAGAAGCGGTGAAAAAAGAAAAAGACGCCGCTGTACAAAGTCAGGAGTTTGAGGCTGCTGCAAACTTTAGAGATCAACAGACTAAGATTGAAAAAGAAGTTAAAGATTGTCAGGAAAATTGGAAGAAAGAACAAGGACAATCCGCGCAATCAGTTACAGCTCAAGATATTGAATTAGTTGTAGCTGGTATGACAGGAATTCCGATTTCTAAAATTGCTGAAGATGAGTCGGACCGTCTCTTAAACTTAGAATCCATCCTGCATGAGAGAGTGATAGGTCAAGATACAGCAGTTAACTCTATCTCCAAGGCAGTCAGACGTGCCAGAGCTGGCTTGAAGGATCCTAAACGACCAATCGGTAGTTTTATCTTCTTAGGACCTACAGGTGTCGGTAAAACTGAATTAGCCAGAGCTTTAAGTGAGGCGATGTTTGGTGAAGATGACGCTATGATTAGAGTGGACATGTCCGAGTATATGGAAAAACATTCTGTCTCACGCCTAGTAGGCTCACCACCGGGATATGTGGGCTATGATGATGGTGGACAATTGACTGAAAAAGTACGTAGAAAACCATACTCACTCATTCTCTTTGATGAGATAGAAAAAGCACATCCAGATGTCTTTAATTTACTACTACAAGTGTTAGATGATGGAAGACTAACAGATTCTAATGGTCGTACGGTCGATTTCCGTAATACCATCATTGTTATGACTTCTAACGTTGGTGCTAGAGAGTTACAGGATCAGAGATTTGTTGGTTTTGGTGGTCAAGAATCAGAAAGCTATGAAAACATCAGAAGCACGATGATGAAAGAGCTTAAAAACACCTTCAGACCAGAATTCATCAACCGCATAGATGACATTATTGTCTTCCATAAGTTGGAGAAAGAACATCTTAAGGAAATTGTTAGCTTGATGATCGATACTCTAAGAACAAGATTGACTGATCAAAATATTCATATTGAAGTTACAGACCGTGCAACAGAACGTATTGTTGAAGAAGGTTATGACCCAGAATATGGTGCGAGACCACTGTCTAGAAGTATACAAAAGAATATTGAGGATACTTTAAGTGAAGCACTTCTATCTGGAGAAGACTTTAAAAATAAATTGGTTACTGTTGATTATGTTGATGACAAATTTGAAGTTCATACAGAAGATAAAGTAAACGAAGCAATCGAGCAATAAGAAGATTGTAGAATGGGCTTGGAAATCTTACGGGATTTCCAAGCCTGTTTATATTCTGAGTGGATAAGTAGCGAGTAAGAAAGGATTAATCTTTTAAAAGATTAAAATAAATAATACAATAGAATTAGAAATATAATGGGGAGAGTGTATACACGCATGGCAAAAGCTAAAGTAACCTTTGAGTGTATGGCGTGTGGTTATGAATCACCAAAATGGATGGGGAAGTGCCCGAACTGTGGTGCTTGGAATCAGCTTGAAGAAAAAATTGTTCATAAAGAATCAACAGCTGGAAGAGGCACACTAGGAAAAAATAAGGCAGATGAGCGTTCAAAAGCGTCTAAATTAAACAGTGTTAAAAAAGAAGTAACTCCGAGAACAACGACACGCTCTGGTGAATTTGACAGAGTCTTGGGTGGAGGAATAGTGAACGGCTCCTTGATTTTAATCGGTGGAGATCCTGGTATAGGGAAATCTACGATTCTTTTACAGACTGCTTTAATATTAGCTGAAAATCATAATGTACTCTATGTTTCTGGTGAAGAATCTTTAGAGCAAATCAAGATGAGAGCAGACCGTATTAGTAATAAGGCTTCAGATTTAACAGTCTTTTGTGAAACGAATCTTTTATACATTCATGAAGAAATTAAAAGATTGAAACCAGACTACCTTATTATAGACTCGATTCAGACTGTTTTTCATCCAGATGTCACTAGTGCACCAGGTTCAGTCGCGCAAGTCCGTGAGAGTACCCAGTCCATAATGAATATAGCTAAAGGTAATAATATTGCAACTTTCATTGTCGGTCACGTTACTAAAGATGGACAGATTGCTGGACCAAGATTGCTTGAACATATGGTGGATACTGTGCTTTATTTTGAAGGTGATCAACACCATACATATCGTATATTGAGAGCAGTAAAGAACAGATTTGGCTCAACGAATGAGATGGGTATTTTTGAAATGAAAGCGCAAGGTTTAGAAGAAGTGTTGAACCCTTCAGAAATATTTCTAGAGGAAAGATCGAAGAACACTCCAGGATCTGCAATTGTAGCCACCATAGAAGGTACTAGAGCGATGTTAGTAGAGGTGCAGTCATTAGTTACGCCGACCCATTTCCACAATCCTAGAAGGATGGCGACAGGTATAGACGCGAATCGTTTATCTCTCTTAATGGCTGTTTTAGAAAAGTCTGAGGGCTTTTTAATGCAACAGCATGATGCATATATTAAAGTTGCTGGTGGGGTTAAACTCGATGAACCTGCGGTCGATTTGAGCATTCTTATTAGTATTGCGTCTAGCTTTAAAGACATAGCTGTACGCGGTGATGATTGTTTTATCGGTGAAGTTGGACTGACTGGAGAAATTAGACGTGTCACTAAGATTGAACAGCGTTTACAAGAAGCACTTAAACTAGGCTTTAAACGTGCGATTGTTCCAGCGTCAAATCTACATGGAGTAGAAACCCCCGAAGGTATAGAAGTGATAGGAGTAAAAACTTTAAAACAAGCTTTAAAACATGCCCAATCACAAACATAAACATTTAGGAAGGAGGAAATCGAATGCTTAAATATCTATTGTATGCGGTGTATGCACTTATTGGTATTTCACTTGGTGCTTGGCTTTTTCCAGAGTTAATTACTCTATTACCATTTGAAGTTCCGAGGATGTTTAACAACATACTGGTCTACGGCCTGCTTGGTGTTATTTTATTTTACTTATTATTCGGCTGGACCCTAAAGCACGCATATAATTTTCTAAAGAAAAGCGAAGGTTACTTATTAAGTCGGAGTTTGACTGAAATCGTCTTTGCAACGCTTGGTATGGTTTTAGGTCTTGTGATTGCAGTATTAATTACTTTATTGATAAACACTTTAGAAATCCCACTGGTGGGAGAAATCATACCAATTGTCTCAGCTGTAATTTTTGGTTATTTAGGATTTATTATAGGCTTAAGAAAATTCAGTGAGGTGCTGGACTTTTTCCCTAAAAGTAAAAACGAACAAAAAGGAACAACATTTGCACAGAAAAAATTTGTGGATACAAGTGTCATCATTGATGGTAGAATCGTTGACATTGCAGAAACTGGCTTCTTAGAAGGAGAAATTATTATCCCACAATTTGTCTTAGATGAACTTCAGTTAATTGCGGATGCAACTGATCCTGTTAAAAGAGAAAAAGGGCAGCGTGGTTTAGATATGCTGAACAAGCTACAGGAGAAGAACCAAAATATCAGTATAGAGGCAGTTCCCTACGACAAACTTGATGTTGATCAACAACTCATTGATATTGCTAAAGAACAAAATGGCGCTATTCTTACAACCGATTATAATTTGAATAAAATATGCCAGTTGCATGACATCACTGTTCTAAACGTTAACGAGCTTTCTAATGCAATAAAAACAGTGGTGGTTCAAGGTGATGTCTTTGAGCTCTTTATCTCTAAAACAGGGAAAGAAGAGAATCAAGGTGTTGGATATCTAGAAGATGGTACTATGGTAGTTGTTGAAAATGGAGAGCAACTGATTAATCAAACTGTGAAGATTATAGTCACCAGCGTGCTTCAAACAAATTCAGGACGTATTGTCTTTGCGAAAAGAGAGAAGAAGTAGATGAAATACACTGTAATTATTCCAGCGGCGGGCCTCGGTGCACGTATGAATCTGGGTTATAATAAAGTACTGTTAAATATTTGTGATCAACCGGTAATCAAAAGAACAGTGCAGCAATTTGTAAAAGATCCGGACTGTCAGGCGATTCATCTTGCAGTAAGACAAGAAGAAGTAGAGAGTATGACTGAACTTTTTGAGGATGAAGAAAAGGTAGTTGGCATCCATGTCGGAGGTAAAGAAAGACAAGATAGCATATACAATGCACTAGTTAATGTTGAGGCAGAATATATCTTTGTCCATGATGGTGCAAGACCCTTAGTCGATCAAGCAATTATAGCGCGCCTAAAAGATAAGGTAGTCAACCACCCTGCGGTGATTTGTGGTGTAAAAACTAAAGATACTTTAAAAAGGGTAGCTAACAATGAAGTGACAGATACGCTAGACCGTGAAGAGATTATTTCAGTTCACACACCTCAAGCATTCAAAGGCGACTTATTAAAAAGAGCCTATGAGCATGCTAGGGCGCGTAATCTTACAGTTACTGATGATTCCATGATGGTCGAAGCTCTGGGACAGACTGTCTTTGTGACAGAATCGTCTTATGATAATATTAAATTGACGACAATTGAAGATGTTCGATTGGCAGAGATGATCCTTGGAGGGAAGACAGAATGATGAGAATTGGACATGGATACGATGTGCATGCCTTTGACCAATCCAGGCCTTTGATTATAGGGGGATTAGAAATTCCTCATGATCGAGGTTTGAAAGGTCATTCAGATGCAGATGTGTTACTTCACACAATTACAGATGCGATACTTGGTGCTTTGGCTCTCGGGGATATCGGTAAGTTTTTCCCAGATACTGATGCTAAGTATAAAGATGCAGATTCCAAATTACTTTTAAGTGAAGTAGTCGACATGATGCATTCCAAGGGATATGAGATTGGTAATATTGATGCGGTAGTATTAGCGGAAAGACCAAAGTTCCGTCCATATATCGACCAGATGAGAGAAAGTGTTGCGAGCCTTTTAAAAACAGACCTTGCAAATGTTAATATCAAAGCAACAACATCAGAAAAACTTGGCTTTATAGGTAGAGAAGAAGGCATCGCTAGTGAAGCGGTTGTGCTTCTTAACAAACAGGAGGTAAATTAAATGGAAAAAGTAAGAGTGAGATATGCACCGAGTCCAACAGGATTCTTACACATAGGTAATGCAAGAGCAGCCTTATTTAATTATTTATTTGCAAGACATTATGATGGAGACTTCATTATTAGAATCGAAGATACAGATAAAAATAGACATGTTGATGAAGGTGAATCTTCTCAATTAAACTACTTAAAATGGTTAGGTATTGACTGGGACGAGAGTGTTGACGTAGGTGGAGAGTACGGACCATACCGTCAATCAGAACGTGGACATATTTACGAACCTTATATTCAAAAACTCTTAGATGAGGACCTTGCTTATCGTTGCTACATGACATCTGAAGAATTGGAAGCTGAAAGAGAAGAACAATTAAAGAACGGTCAAACTCCGATGTATGGTGGTAAACACGCTCATCTTACTAAAGAAGAGGAAGAAGCCTTCAAAAAAGAAGGTAGAGAACCATCCATCAGACTCCGTGTACCGAAAGATAAAGTCTATAAGTTTGATGATATGGTAAAAGGTGAAGTATCTTTTGACTCTAATGGATTTGGAGACTGGGTCATCGTTAAAAAAGATGGTGTGCCTACTTATAACTTCGCTGTAGTTATCGATGACTATGAAATGAAAATTAGTCATGTCTTACGTGGTGATGACCACATTTCTAACACACCAAAACAAATGATGGTATATGATTTATTAGACTTACCATTACCAAAATTTGGTCACACTGCTTTAATCGTGAATGAAGAAAAGAAAAAGCTATCTAAGCGTGATGCTTCAATTATTCAGTTTATCGAACAATACGAAGAACTTGGTTACCTCCCAGACGCGATGTTTAACTTTATCGCACTACTAGGCTGGTCACCTGAAGGTGAAGAAGAAATTTTCACGAAACAAGAGCTTATTGAAAACTTTGATGAAAACAGATTATCTAAAGCATCAGCATTCTTTGATAATCAAAAATTAATGTGGATAAACAACCAGTATATGAAACGAAAAAATACTGAGGAAATTTTTGATATGTCACTACCATTCTTACAAAAAGCAGGTAGAATTTCTGAAAATCCAAGTGCAGATGAACTGGATTGGGCACGTAAATTAGTAGCACTGTATCAGCCGCAGATGAGTTATGCTGCTGAAATTACAGAGTTATCTGAGCAGTTCTTTAAGGATCACGTTGAGTTTGATGATGAAGGTAAAGAAATTTTAGCCGAAGACCACATCAAAGAATTGATGACCGCTTTATACGATCACTTCGAAGCCTTAGAAGATTTCTCACCAGAAGCGATAAAAGCAGAAATTAAAGCTGTTCAAAAAGCGACTGGTATTAAAGGGAAAGCCCTCTTCATGCCAATCAGAGTTGCAGTTACAGGTGAAACAAGAGGACCTGAATTGCCAAATGCTATTTCTCTAATTGGTAAGGAAACTGTTTTAGACAGAATTGCGCGTCTGAAGTAAGTTAACAACCTTGCGGGTGAGCGTGTTTAATCGTATAATGTATGTGTTGAAGTTTAGTATAGAGGGTTTTGGACATGTAGAGATTATCCGTTCGGTGAAAGGATAACAAGAAACCTTTTAGAATTGCCCTTTGACTTTATATTAATTGTATATTCTAAGCGATAAATCAGAGTGGAACCGTGCATACGCGCCTCTGTCCAAAATGGACAGAGGCGTATTTATTTATAATTAGGAGGACGACGATGTTTCAAAGAATGAAAGATGACTTGGATATGGTACTTGAACTTGACCCTGCAGCTAAGAATCGCTTTGAAGTGCTACTAACATACTCAGGTATTCATGCAGTTTGGGCTCATTTAGTCGCGCACTGGTTTTATAAAAAAGATCTCAAACTCATCGCCCGCATCATTTCGCAAGTAATGCGTTTTTTGACAGGTATAGAGATACATCCTGGAGCGAATATTGGACGCAGATTGTTTATCGATCACGGTATGGGTGTTGTCATCGGCGAAACTTGTAACATTGGTAACAACGTGACAATCTACCAGGGTGTAACACTTGGTGGAACGGGTAAAGAAGACCATAAAAGACACCCGGATATCGATGATAATGTACTGATTGCTGCCGGTGCCAAAGTGCTTGGCAACATCCGAATTGGAGAATCATCAAATGTCGGTGCGAACTCAGTTGTTTTAAAAAATGTTCCGGCGCACTCCACTGTAGTCGGAATACCAGGACATGTCGTCAAACAGCATGGTCAACGCGTGCGTAAACATAATAATTTTGATCATAGAGATTTACCGGATCCACTGTTCGAAAAATTATTAGAATTAGAAAAAGAAGTAAATAACTTTAGAAGAGAAGTTGGAAGTGAGGTCAAAGATGGTTCACATATATAATTCAATTACTAGAAAAAAAGAAGAGTTTGTGCCACTTAAAGAAGGACAAGTTAGCATGTACGTGTGTGGTCCAACAGTTTATAACTATATCCATATTGGAAATGCGAGACCTGCAATCGCTTTTGATACAGTGCGTCGCTACCTTGAGTATAAAGGATATGATGTAAAATACGTTTCAAACTTTACAGATGTTGATGACAAATTAATAAAAGCTGCCCAAGAACTTAATCAAACTGTCCCTGAGGTTGCTGACCGTTTCATCGATGCTTTCTTTGAAGATACAGGTGCTCTCAATGTTAAAAAAGCGACTGTTCATCCAAGAGTAATGGATCACATGCCAGATATAGTAGATTTCATTAAAGTTTTAATCGATAAAGGTCATGCTTATGAATCAAACGGAGACGTGTACTTTAAAACTCGGTCCTTTGAAGATTACGGTAAATTATCCCATCAATCTATCGATGATTTAAAAGTTGGTGCAAGAATAGAGACGGGTGATTTGAAAAAAGATCCACTTGATTTTGCCCTTTGGAAAAAAGCAAAAGACGGTGAAATTAATTGGGACTCACCATGGGGCCAAGGTCGTCCAGGTTGGCACATCGAATGTTCAGTAATGGCACGTCAACACTTAGGAGACACAATTGATATTCACGCAGGTGGACAAGATTTAACTTTTCCGCATCATGAAAACGAAATTGCCCAAAGTGAATGCATGACGGATAAAACATTCGCGAACTATTGGATGCACAACGGCTATATTAATATCGATAATACCAAGATGTCTAAATCTCTAGGGAACTTTATCCTAGTGCACGATATTATCAAAGAAATAGAACCGAATGTACTGCGCTACTTTATGATTAGTGTGCACTATCGTAGCCCAATTAACTATAACCGTGAATTGGTAGAAGCAGCTAGAAGTAGTTTAGAACGCATTCAAGATGCCTATCATCAAGCTAAAGAAAGATTGGCTAAAGCAGTTAAAGATGAGATTGATGAGAAAGTTGTTACTAGTATTGATGACAACGTAAAACTATTTGAAGCTCACATGGATGATGATTTTAACACAGCGAATGCAATTACTGCTTGGCATGAGTTGACAGGAAACTTAAATAAATATTTAAGACAACCTTCTACATCTAGTGTTGTGCTGCAGAAGTTCATTGATGTCTTCGATAGTTACTCTGACATATTAGGCGTGACTTTAAATCGTCAAGAAGTCTTACTTGATGAAGAGATTGAGAAACTAATAGAAGAGAGAGAAACAGCAAGAAAAAATAAAGATTTTACAAGAGCGGATGAAATTAGAGATCATCTTAAAGATGAAGGCATTGTTCTTGAAGACACAAAAGATGGTGTGAGATTTAAACGTGGATAATTATAAGGTTGATGACATTCCTTCATTATCTCTTGCCTTCTTAGGTGATTCAATATATGCCGTAAAAGTTCGTGAATATTTGATTATTAATGAGCCTTATCTAAAACCTGATCAACTCCATAAAAAAGCAAATACCTTGGTGAGTGCCAAAGCTCAGTCAAATGCTTTACTGTATTTGAGAAGAGAAAACCTTCTTGAAGAATGGGAATGGGATGTTGCGAGAAAAGCTAGAAATAAGTCGAGTCAAACACGAGCTAAAAATGCGACGATACAGGAATATAGAAATTCATCAGGTTTAGAAGCTCTGATTGGATATTTATCATTAGCAGGTGAAATGGCGAGAATTGAAGCGTTGATGACGATAATTATAGGATTAGGGAGAGTGAATGAATGAGTGAATCAGTAATTGCTGGACGCCATGCAGTCAGAGAAGTACTGCGTTCAGAAGCGGATATAAATAAGGTGTATGTTCAAGATACTGCGAATAAGCAACAACTAAAAGAAATTATTGACCTTGCTAAGAAGAAAAAAATAGTTGTGTCTAATGTACCGAAGAATAAGATTGATGGTATGACTGATGAAAGACACCAAGGTGTTGTGGCCATGGTGAGTGCCCATGACTATATGCCTTTAGAAACTCTTTTAGAGAATGTTAAAGGACGAACTGCAAATGTAATCATTTTAGATGGCTTAGAAGACCCTCATAATTTAGGGTCAATTATTAGAACGTGCGATGCTGCAAACTTTGATGCAGTCATTATTCCTAAACGTCGCTCTGTTCAACTGACAGATACTGTTGCTAAAACATCAACTGGTGCCATTGAGTATGTACCTGTCGTCCGAGTAACAAACATTAATCAAACCATTGATAAGTTAAAAGAAAATAATTTCTGGCTTATAGGCTCAGACGGTTCAGGCGATATGGATTACAGAGAAATAAACGCGATTGGTAGCACAGCGCTTGTTATAGGTAGTGAAGGTGAAGGGATCAGTAAGAAAACCTTAGAAAAATGTGATTTTGTTGTGCGAATTCCTATGGCGGGTGAGATTACCAGCTTAAATGCATCGGTATCAGCAGCGCTCCTAATGTATGAAGTTTATCGTCAACAAGCTCCACTTGGGCGTGATTAAGATGCGTAAAAAACGGAGAGTCTTACTCGTCGATGGTTATAATTTAATCGGAGCAAATAATGAATTGTATAATGAAGCGAGATTGTCATTAGAGCTCGCACGTGAGGAAGTACTCAAACTTTTGAGTGAATATGAAGCGGTAGCAAATTATGAAGTGATTTGTGTGTTTGATGCTTATGAAGTGAAAAACAAAGAAACTGTACTTAATTACCACGGTGTAGAAGTGATCTATACAAAAGAAAAAGAAACTGCAGATGAGTACATTGAACGCTTTGTCTATGACAACTACCATCCTTTTTTATGTGATATTAGTGTTGTCACGAGTGACTTGACTGAACAAAATGCTATTTTTGCTTATGGTGCGTATCGTATTTCATCGCGTGAAATGTGGTTGAATTTAGGAGAAGCTGATAAAAATATTAGCCAAAGAATTAAGACAATAAATGAAAAATTGCCTAGAACAAAATTAGATATATCGGAAGAAATTCTTGCAAAAATGGAAAAAATGCGTAGAGGAGAATAATGATGACTTGCACAACACTTAGCACCCAACTATATTTGTGATGAATATGTTGGAGGTGAGCTAGGTGTACGTCATTAAAAGATTTCAGTTCTATGTTAATGATAGCCATAATAAAGACTCGGAAACTGAAACGTGGTATGCAGATAGAGCTGCTGTTCGTGTTAAATACGGAGATTATGCTGCCTTTGATGAGCTGGATAAGTTATTGAGGACTAAGGTGACAAGACTCACCTTTAAATATGAGCTAAATCGTTTTGATCGAGACGACCTCGTACAAGATTTGATGTTTCACGCATTTATGTTGTGTTTTACTTATGATTATGAAAAAGGTCATTACATGAACTATTGTCTTTATAGTCTCAGACGTAAAGCGTACAGTAAGATTGTTAACTTTGTTGAATTAAAGAATCTTGAGGTCATGCCAGAAGATTTCTATATGGTAGATTGGTCAAATGCTTTGAGCCATATAATTCTAAAAGAGGCTGGAATAGAGTATTCCACGGCTCTCAGTAGTTTATCTAAGCTTGAAAAACTCATCCTAAGTATGTTCATAGAACTGCGTTCTTTTGATGAAATTTCAGCTGTTTTAAAGATGGATGAAAAAGCAATTATTAATGCGCTGCACCGGGTTAGGAAGAAATTTTCTAAGGTTGAAGATTTACACAGTATTGTTGACAATGGTTCTCCTAATCGATATAGTATATTAGAATTGAAGTGAGGATTTTAAGATGAAAATTGCACTGATTTGCAGTGATTGTGGCTCTCGTAACTACACCTTAAATAGACCAACGCACACAGAGAGAATAATCATGAAAAAATATTGTCCTAAATGCAATAAGCATACTACGCATAAGAGTTCTATATAGTTCAGGAGGAACGATTGATGAATAATAATAAGAACTTCTTCCAAAACGTCGTCAGCGAGATGAAAAAAGTCAGCTGGCCGACTGGTCAGGAAGTAGTCCGTTATACGACGACAGTTGTAGTTACAGTAATATTTTTCTTAGCATTTTTCTATGTGCTTGATCTCGGTATTACAGCACTTATCGATTTAATGTAATTTTAAAGGAGCGGTATAATGTCTCTAGACAAAGAGTGGTATGCAGTCCATACCTATTCAGGCTATGAAAACAAAGTGAAAGCAAACTTAGAGGCTCGCCTCGAATCTATGAATATGCAGGATTTAATTTTCCGTGTGGTAATCCCAGAAGAGGAAGAAACAACGATTAAAGACGGTAAGAAAAAAACTGCAATGAAGAAGACTTTCCCAGGTTATGTACTAGTTGAATTAGTAATGACTGATGAATCTTGGTATGTTGTTAGAAATACACCAGGTGTCACAGGCTTTGTTGGTTCACAAGGTGCGGGAAGTAAACCCAACCCGTTATTACCTGAAGAAGTGAAGTTTATCCTTCGTCAAATGGGTATGTCTGAAAAAATTGTCGATGTTGAAGTGGAAGTTGGAGAAGCAATCAATATCATCTCTGGACCATTCAATAATCAAAGCGGTGTCATTGAATCAATTGATGAAGAAAGATATAAATTAACAGTCTTAGTTGAAATGTTCGGTCGTGAAACTCCTGTTGAAGTGGAGTTTGATCAAATCGAAAAACTTTAATTTTTCTCTTGGAAAATGAAGTTGAATATGCTATACTCTTATGGTCGCAGAAAGCGGCCATCTTTTTTTAGATGAAGAGTGGGAGGATGAAATATAATCATCCTGTGACCACATCACGATTATGAGGAGGTGCAACATCGTGGCTAAAAAAGTTATTAATGTTGTAAAATTGCAGATTCCTGCAGGTAAGGCAAACCCAGCACCACCGGTTGGTCCAGCATTGGGTCAAGCAGGTGTTAACATCATGGGCTTCTGTAAAGAATTCAACGCACGCACACAAGAGCAAGCAGGATTAATTATCCCTGTTGAGATTTCAGTGTTTGAAGATCGCTCATTTACTTTTATCACTAAAACTCCACCAGCAGCAGTTCTTCTTAAGAAAGCAGCTAGTGTAGAAAAAGGTTCTGGTGAACCTAACAAGAACAAAGTAGCAACTGTAACGGAAGCTCAAGTTCGTGAAATCGCAGAAACGAAAATGGAAGACCTAAACGCGGCAACTGTTGAATCAGCAATGCGTATGGTTGAAGGTACAGCTAGAAGCATGGGCTTCACTGTCGAAAAATAAAAAGTATTAATACGGTCGTGGGAGGATTAACCCCGCTATAACCACAAGGAGGAATATAAATGGCTAAGAGAGGTAAAAAGTATCAAGCTGCTCTAGAGAAGTTTGATCACAACTCTACATTCTCAATTGAAGAAGCAATCAAACTTGCTCAAGAAACTTCTATTGCAAGCTTTGACGCATCAGTTGACGTTGCATTCCGTCTAGGTATTGATACGCGCAAAAATGATCAACAGATTCGTGGTGCACTAGTACTTCCACATGGTACTGGTAAAACACAGCGTGTATTAGTATTTGCGAAAGGCGACAAAGCAAAAGAAGCAGAAGCAGCAGGCGCTGACTACGTTGGTGAAGCTGAACTTGCTCAAAAAATTAACGGTGGATGGTTTGATTTCGATGTCATCGTTGCAACACCAGATATGATGGGAGAAGTTGGTAAACTTGGACGTGTCTTAGGACCTAAAGGTTTAATGCCAAACCCTAAAACTGGTACAGTAACAATGGATGTTGCTAAAGCAGTTGAAGAAATCAAAGCTGGTAAAGTTGAATACCGTGCTGAAAAAGCTGGTATTGTACACGTTGGAATCGGTAAAGTTTCATTCACTACTGAACAACTTGTAGAAAACTTTAAAGCAATTCACGATACTTTAGAAAAAGCTAAACCAGCTTCATCTAAAGGTGTTTACTTTAAATCAGTTACAGTATCTAGCACGATGGGTCCTGGTATCACAGTAGATCCACAAGTAGTTAGAACTGTTTAATAAAATATCTTGACAAGTGTAGATATACGAGGTATATTTACACTTGTAAATTTTAAAAGATTACCGAAGACAGCAGGAGCTCTAAACAGCTTAATAATTATCCTGCCGAGGCAAATAAAAACGACTTGAATTATATTTTCATAAATTCAAGCACTTTTTGCCGCCGGTAAAAAGTGCTTTTTTTATTTGCTCCAGACAAAAATTATGGAGGTGTAACTACATGTCAAACATCATTGAACAAAAACAACAACACGTTGATGTCATTACTGAACAACTTAAAAACTCTGTTTCTACAATTCTTGTGGACTACCGTGGTTTAACAGTTGCTGAAGTAACTGAATTACGTAAACAATTACGTGATGCTGGTGTTGAATTCAAAGTTTACAAAAACACAATGACACGCCGCGCTGCGGATTCATTAGGTTTATCTGAACTTAACGAATTTTTAGTTGGTCCAAGCGCACTTGCATTTTCAAACGAAGATGTTATCGCTCCAGCTAAAATCATCAACAACTTTGCTAAAGAACACGAAGCTTTAGAAATTAAAGCTGGTGTTATCGAAGGAAGCTACGTACCAGTAGAAGATGTTAAAGCAATCGCGTCTCTTCCATCAAGAGAAGGATTACTATCTATGCTTCTTTCTGTACTACAAGCACCTGTCCGCAACTTCGCTTATGCAGTTAAAGCAGTCGGTGAAGACAAAGAGAACGAAAACGGTGAAGCTTAAGTAAAGCTCGCTCAAACAAACAACTATTAATTGGAGGAAAATTAACATGGCTAACATTGAAACAATCATTGAAAGCATTAAAGAAATGACAGTTTTAGAATTAAACGACTTAGTAAAAGCAATTGAAGAAGAATTTGGCGTAACAGCAGCTGCTCCAGTAGCAGCAGCAGGTGGCGGAGAAGCAGCAGCTGAAGAACAAACTGAATTTGACGTTGAACTTGCAAGCGCTGGTTCATCTAAGATCAAAGTAATCAAAGTAGTTCGTGAAGCTACAGGTCTTGGTCTTAAAGACGCTAAAGAATTAGTAGATAACGCTCCTAAAGTTATCAAAGAAGGTCTTTCTAAAGAAGATGCTGAAGCTCTTAAAGCTCAACTTGAAGAAGTTGGCGCTGGCGTAGAACTTAAATAGTATCTTGACGTTATTGAAAAGAGTCCCCGTGAACTTTGTTGGCGGGGGCTCTTTTTAATTCTAAGGAGTGAATTTGGATGTCACATTATTATACAACTGATGATTCACCTCATGACTATAACGAGATCACTTTCAATTTTAAAGAACATAACTATCGCTTTAAAACAGACCGTGGCGTATTTTCTAAAAATCAAGTAGATTATGGTTCGCATGTTTTAATTAATGCTGTTACTGATGACTTTTCAGGTCAGGGGAAATTTATCGACATGGGAGCAGGTTATGGACCGATAGGAATTGTGCTTGCGAAAACTTTGAGCATGACACCTATAATGGTTGAAGTGAATGAGGATGCCTTGATGTTGACAAATGAAAACATTAAAAGAGAAAATATAGATGGAATTGTTTTAAGTCGAGAGAAATATGAACAAGCAGATTATAAAGTGGGCTTGTATGTGACGAATCCACCTTTTAGAGCAGGTAAAAAAACAGTTTTAGATATTATAGATGATGCTTATGAACGTTTACTTGAGAGTGGTAGCTTTTATATGGTTGTTCAGAAAAAACAAGGTATGCCATCTTACAAAAAGTATTTGAAAGATAAGTTTTCAAATGTCACTACTGTCGTCAAAGATAAAGGCTATTATATATTGAAAAGTGTTAAATAAGTTGAAAAGAATATTTGACTTGACAAATTGTCTATGTTATTCTTATAGAATGTAAAATTAATATCAATAAGTATGTACTTTTCTGTACAGCTGTTGAATGGAGCGTTTATAAAGTATCCAGTTTAATAGAAAATGGGGTTGTCACGATTCCGTTTTCTTTTTGTCTTTAAAACTGGTGCCAACCTAAGCGCCAAATGTAGTTTACGCAAATATTATTAGGGGTGAATCTGTCGATGAGTCAATTGATTCAGTATGGAAGACATGCACAACGTAGAAGTTATGCGCGTATCGAAGAGAAGTTGGAATTACCCAACTTAATTGAGATTCAGACGAAATCGTACGAGTGGTTCTTAGAATCAGGTCTAATCGAAATGTTTAAAGATATTTCTCCAGTTGAAGATTTTACTGGGAATATGTCTTTAGAATTTGTTGATTATAAGCTTGGAGAACCAAAGTATAATGAAGAAGAAGCGAAAAATCATGATGCAACTTACTCGGCTCCACTGAGAGTTAAAGTTCGCTTAGTCATCAAAGAAACTGGCGAAGTTAAAGAGCAGGATGTATTTATGGGAGATTTCCCACTGATGACGGATACCGGTACCTTTATTATTAATGGTGCAGAACGTGTTATCGTTTCGCAATTAGTAAGAAGTCCATCCGTATACTTCTCCGAGAAGTTTGACAAAAATGGTAAGTTGAACTTTGGAGCAACAGTCATCCCTAACCGAGGCGCTTGGCTCGAGTATGAAATCGATGCTAAAGATGTCGTCTATGTAAGGATTGACCGTACACGTAAATTACCAATTACTGTATTATTACGTGCCTTGGGCTTTCAGACTGATGAAGAAATCATCAGCCTACTCGGTGATAACGAATATCTTCGTAATACGCTAGAAAAAGATACGACAGAAACAGTAGATCAAGCCCTTTTAGAAATATATGAAAGATTACGTCCAGGCGAACCTCCAACAGTAGAGAATGCTCGTAATCTCTTGTATTCAAGATTCTTTGATCCTAAACGTTACGACTTAGCAAACGTTGGTCGTTACAAAATGAATAAAAAACTTCACCTAAAAAACCGTTTATTCAACCAAGTGTTAACTGAACCAGTCGTTGATAGCGAAACAGGTGAAATTATTGCAGAAGAAGGTTCGACGATTGATCGTCGTACTCTAGACTCAATTATGGAGCAACTTGAAACAACTGCAAACTTGAAAACCTTCCATCTTGAGCAAGGTTTATTAGATGAGCCTGTGGAAATTCAATCAGTAAAAGTACAATCTAAAAATAACGAAGAAACTTCTACTACTGTAATCGGTAATGCTTACCCAGACGTAGAGGTTAAATCAATCACACCATCTGACATTATTGCTTCTATAAGTTACTTCTTTAACTTATTAGAAGGTGTTGGCTTCACTGATGATATCGACCACCTTGGTAACAGACGTTTACGTTCAGTAGGTGAGTTGTTACAGAACCAATTCCGTATCGGTGTATCACGTATGGAACGTGTTGTACGTGAAAGAATGTCAATCCAAGATACTGAAACTGTGACGCCACAACAACTGATCAATATCAGACCTGTTATTGCATCAATTAAAGAGTTCTTTGGTAGCTCTCAATTATCACAGTTCATGGACCAAGCCAACCCTCTTGCTGAGTTGACGCACAAGCGTCGTCTATCTGCTTTAGGACCTGGTGGTTTAACACGTGAACGTGCTGGTATGGAAGTACGTGACGTTCACTACTCTCACTATGGCCGTATGTGTCCAATTGAAACTCCAGAGGGACCAAACATTGGTCTGATTAACACCTTGTCATCATATGCGCGTGTGAACGACTTTGGCTTTATTGAAACACCATATAGAAGAGTAGACCCTGAAACGAATAAAGTAACAAACCAGATTGATTATCTAACTGCTGATGAAGAGGATAACTATGTAGTTGCTCAGGCAAATGCTGTCTTAGATGAAGATGGTAGCTTCAAAGATGAAGAGGTTATCTGTCGTTTCCGTGGTAACAACACTCAGATGCACCGTGATCGTATGGACTACATGGATGTATCACCAAAACAAGTTGTATCAGCAGCAACAGCTTGTATTCCATTCCTAGAAAACGATGACTCTAACCGTGCACTTATGGGTGCGAACATGCAACGTCAAGCAGTGCCTTTATTAAATCCAGAATCGCCGTTTATCGGAACAGGTATGGAACATGTTGCAGCCCGTGACTCTGGTGCAGCGGTAGTTGCCAAATATAAAGGTCGTGTAGAGCACGTTGAAGCTAAAGAAATTCACGTGCGTCGTATCGAAGAGAAAAATGGTAAAGAAGTAGAAACAGAAAAAGACATCTACAAAATGTCTAAATTCGTTCGTTCTAACTCAGGTACTTGTTATAACCAAAAACCTATCATCGAAGAAGGCGATGTTGTTGCTAAAGGTGAAATTCTAGCCGATGGTCCATCTATGGATAACGGTGAGATGGCACTTGGTCGTAACGTTGTCGTTGGCTTTATGACATGGGATGGTTACAACTATGAGGATGCTGTAATCATGAGTGAACGTTTAGTTAAACAAGATGTTTACACATCTATTCATATTGAAGAATATGAATCAGAATCTCGTGATACTAAACTTGGACCAGAAGAAATCACTAGAGATATTCCTAACGTTTCAGATAGTGCTCTGAAAAAGCTTGATGATAGAGGGATTGTTTATATCGGTGCTGAAGTCAATGATGGAGATATCTTAGTTGGTAAAGTTACGCCTAAAGGTGTGACGGAATTAACTGCAGAAGAGCGTTTGCTACATGCAATATTCGGTGAAAAAGCACGTGAAGTTAGAGACACTTCATTACGTGTTCCACATGGTGCAGGTGGTATTGTACTTGATGTTAAAGTCTTCAATCGTGAAGATGGCGACGAATTATCACCAGGAGTTAACCAACTCGTTCGTGTATACATCGTTCAGAAGAGAAAGATTTCTGAAGGAGATAAAATGTGTGGACGTCACGGTAACAAAGGTGTAATTTCGAAAATTCTTCCAGAAGAAGATATGCCTTACTTACCAGATGGTACTCCAATTGATATCATGCTTAACCCACTTGGTGTTCCGTCACGTATGAACATCGGTCAGGTTCTTGAACTTCACCTAGGTATGGCAGCACGTGCGATGGGCTTAAGAATGGCTTCACCAGTATTTGATGGAGCGAATGAAGAAGATGTTTGGAGCACTATGGAAGAAGCTGGACTTGCACGTGATGGTAAAACTGTTCTATATGATGGACGCACAGGCGAACCATTTGAGAACCGTATTTCTGTCGGTGTAATGTACATGCTGAAACTCGCTCACATGGTAGACGATAAACTTCACGCTAGAAGTACAGGTCCTTACTCACTAGTTACTCAGCAACCACTTGGTGGTAAAGCTCAGTTCGGTGGACAACGTTTTGGTGAGATGGAGGTATGGGCACTTGAAGCTTACGGTGCAGCGTATACTCTACAAGAAATCTTAACTGTTAAATCTGATGATACTGTCGGACGTGTTAAGACTTACGAAGCCATCGTTAAAGGTGAGAACTTGCCTAGACCAGGCGTTCCTGAATCATTCCGTGTATTGATGAAAGAATTGCAAAGTCTTGGACTAGATGTAAGTATTATGGATGAAAATGATGAAGAAATAGAACTACGCGATACAGATGAAGACGAGATTCCAAGCCAACCGGCTCAATCGGAAAAAGCTACAGATACAGCTGCAAATGAAAACGTTACTGAATAGTAACGTTCTGAGCTCCGAGAAAACTTAGGGAGGAAAGCTCATTGATAGATGTAAACAGATTTAAGTATATGAAAATTGGTTTAGCTTCACCTGAAAAGATTCGTTCATGGTCTTTCGGTGAGGTAAAAAAACCAGAAACTATTAACTATAGAACATTAAAACCTGAACGTGATGGTTTATTCTGTGAGAAGATTTTCGGTCCAACTAAGGACTGGGAATGTAGCTGTGGTAAATATAAACGTGTTAGATATAAAGGAATGGTCTGTGACCGTTGTGGTGTAGAAGTAACTCGCGCTAAAGTTAGACGTGAGAGAATGGGTCATATCGAACTTGCTGCACCAGTTACTCATATTTGGTACTTCAAAGGTATCCCATCACGTATGGGACTACTCTTAGATATGTCTCCACGTTCTTTAGAAGAAATAATCTACTTTGCATCTTATGCTGTAATTAAACCAGGACCAACTGGTCTAGAACCAAAACAGCTTTTGAGTGAACGTGAATATCGTGAATATTACGATAAATTCGGCAATACTTTCACAGCTAAAATGGGTGCTGAAGCTATTAAAGAACTATTGCAACAAGTTGATCTTAATGCTGAGCTTGAGATGCTTAGAAAAGAACTTGAAACTGCAACAGGACAACGTTTAACTCGTGCGATCAAACGTTTAGAAGTGGTGGAAGCATTCCGCCACTCTGGCAATGATCCTTCTTGGATGATTTTAGATGTATTACCTATTATTCCACCGGAAATTCGTCCGATGGTTCAATTAGATGGAGGTCGCTTTGCAACAAGTGACTTAAACGACTTATACCGTCGTGTAATCAACCGTAATAACCGTCTAAAACGTCTGCTTGATTTAGGTGCACCTGGTATTATTGTGCAAAACGAAAAACGTATGCTACAAGAAGCTGTAGATGCATTGATCGATAACGGTCGTCGTGGTCGTCCTGTTACAGGACCAGGTAACCGTCCGTTGAAATCACTGTCACATATGCTTAAAGGTAAACAAGGTCGTTTCCGCCAAAACTTACTTGGTAAACGTGTCGACTATTCAGGTCGTTCAGTTATCGTTGTAGGTCCTGGACTGAAAATGTACCAGTGTGGATTACCTAAAGAAATGGCTTTAGAGCTATTCAAACCTTTCGTTATGAAAGAACTTGTAGCGCGTGATCTTGCAACAAATATCAAGAATGCTAAAGGTAAGATTGAGCGTATGGAAGATGAAGTTTGGGATGTACTTGAAGATGTAATTACAGAACACCCAGTACTTCTAAACCGTGCTCCAACGCTTCACCGTCTTGGTATTCAAGCATTTGAAGCAACGCTAGTAGAAGGGCGTGCGATTCGTCTACACCCATTAGTTACCACTGCATATAATGCAGACTTTGACGGTGACCAAATGGCTGTTCACGTTCCACTTTCTAAAGAAGCACAAGCAGAAGCTCGCATGTTAATGCTTGCAGCACAAAACATTCTTAACCCTAAAGATGGTAAACCAGTTGTTACGCCATCACAGGATATGGTTTTAGGTAACTATTACCTAACACTTGAACGTGAAGATTCTAAAAATGAAGGTCATATCTTTAAGAGTATTGAAGAAGTCATTCTAGGTTATCAAAATGGATACACTTCTTTACACACTCGTATCGGTTTACACACTAAAGATATACCAGTTGAAAAAGTTTCTGAAGAACACAAAGGGCAGATATTAATAACAACTGTGGGTAAAGTAATCTTCAACCAGATTATGCCACCGTCATTCCCTTATATAAATGAACCTTCTAAGGAAAACTTAGAACGTAAAACTCCAGATAAGTACTTTATTTCTGCGAGTGACTTAGATGAGACTGGCTTACTTGGTAAGATTCAAGAAATGCCACTTGTTGATCCTTTCAACAAGAAATTCTTAGGGCAAGTTATCGCTGAAGTTTTCAATAAGTTCCATATCACTGAAACATCAGTCATGCTTGACTTGATGAAAGACCTCGGCTTTAAATATTCTGCTAAAGCAGGTATAACTGTTGGGGTATCTGATATCGTAGTACTCCCTGAGAAACAAGTCATCATCGATGAAACTGAAGAGAAAGTTGAAAAAGTTCAGAAACAATTCTCACGTGGTCTAATCACTGAAGACGAGCGTTACAACGCAGTTATTGAACTTTGGACTAAAGCGAAAGATGTTATCCAAGATCGTCTAATGGCATCACTTGACCGTTTAAATCCAATCTTCATGATGAGTGACTCTGGTGCCCGTGGTAACGCATCTAACTTTACACAACTTGCTGGTATGCGTGGCTTGATGGCTAACCCATCTGGTGAAATCATCGAGTTACCAATCAAATCAAGTTTCCGTGAAGGACTTACAGTACTCGAGTACTTTATCTCTACACACGGTGCTCGTAAAGGCCTTGCCGATACAGCACTGAAAACTGCGGACTCTGGTTACTTGACACGTCGTCTTGTAGACGTTGCACAAGATGTCATCGTTCGTGAAGAAGATTGTGGAACTGATAAAGGTCTACACGTTTCAGCACTTATGGAAGGTACTGAATTAATTGAGCCTTTAATTGATCGTCTTGAAGGTCGTTACACTAAAGAAACAGTTCGTCATCCTGAAACAGATGAAGTGATCATTGGTGTGAATGAACTAATTACTCAAGATATCGCAAAAGAAATTGTTAACAGTGGTATTGAGCAAGTTTATATCCGTTCAGCATTTACTTGTAATACACGTCATGGTGTATGTGAACGTTGTTACGGTAAAAACCTTGCAACTGGTGAAAAAGTTGAAGTTGGGGAAGCAGTAGGAACAATTGCTGCTCAGTCAATTGGTGAACCAGGTACACAGCTTACAATGCGTACTTTCCACACAGGTGGGGTAGCAGGTAGCGATATCACACAAGGTCTACCACGTATCCAAGAATTATTTGAAGCACGTAATCCTAAAGGACAAGCGTTAATTTCAGAAATTCACGGTACAGTAACAGACATTGAGACTGTTAAAGACCGTCAGCAAGAAATTAAAGTTAAAGGTGAACATGAAACTCGTACTTACAACATACCAGGTGCAGCGCGTCTACTTGTAGAAGTTGGCGACAAAGTTGAACCAGGTGAAGTGTTGAACGAAGGTTCCATTGAGCCTAAACAATTGCTACAAGTAGCAGGTTTAAACACTACTCAAGAATATCTGTTGAAAGAAGTTCAAAAAGTATACCGTATGCAAGGGGTAGAAATCGGAGACAAACACGTCGAGGTTATGGTCCGTCAAATGTTACGTAAAGTACGTATCATTGATGCAGGTGATACTGACTTGCTACCAGGTGCACTTGTTGAAATTCACCAATTCACAGATGCAAATAAAGAAATATTTAAACAAAGAAAACGTCCAGCAACAGCAAAACCAGTACTTCTAGGAATTACTAAAGCATCACTAGAAACTGAAAGTTTCCTATCTGCTGCCAGCTTCCAAGAAACAACTCGTGTACTTACTGATGCAGCAATCAAAGGTAAGAGAGACGATCTTCTTGGACTCAAAGAGAACGTTATTATCGGTAAGTTAATTCCTGCTGGTACAGGAATGACTAACTACAAAGACGTTGAGATTGCAGTTGAAGAACAGGCTGCTGAAGAAGCTGTACTGACTGAAGATTAATCATTAAATGTTTTTCCGAAGTCTCATTTTTGAGACTTCGGTTTTTTGTATATAATCGTGATGTTTTATCTCTTAGACTAGTCATAATCAGACTGATATGTTATCCTTTTTATGCAGTAATAAAGATAGTATTTTTCATCATGAATGCTTGACACACTTCTTTCGGAAGTGGTATTATTATTAAGGTTACTTTGTGAAGGGATTTCATGCCCTGAATAAAGGAGACAAAAGTGTATTTTTGTAAGATTGATATCTTACAGATTTTTTATACTCAAAAAATGAACCACCTGGATGTGTGGATTAAGATACGAGAGGAGGACATTCGATTATGCCAACAATTAACCAGTTGATTAGAAAATCACGTAGCACTAAATCACAAAAATCTGACTCACCAGCATTGAACAGAGGGTTTAACAGTCTTAAAAAACGTGTAACTACTGATGCAGCACCACAAAAACGCGGTGTTTGTACTCGTGTAGGTACAATGACTCCTAAAAAACCTAACTCTGCTCTACGTAAATATGCTCGTGTTAGATTATCAAATAACATTGAAGTGAACGCGTATATCCCTGGAATTGGACACAACCTACAAGAACACAGTGTTGTACTAATTCGCGGAGGACGTGTTAAAGACTTACCTGGGGTTCGCTATCACATCGTTCGTGGTGCTTTAGATACTTCAGGAGTTGAAGGACGTAAACAAAGCCGTTCACACTACGGAGCTAAAAAACCTAAAGGAGACAAATAATTTGTCTCTTTAGAAGTGAAATATAAATATAAAAAATGATAAAATAGTAATGGAAGGAGGATAATTATGCCACGTAAAGGTCCAGTACCTAAAAGAGATGTATTACCGGATCCAATTCACAACTCTAAACTTGTGACTAAACTCATTAATAAAATGATGGTTGACGGTAAACGAGGAACTTCACAAAAAATTCTTTATAATGCATTTGATATCGTACAAGAACGTTCTGGTAAAGATGCTATGGAGGTTTTTGATGAAGCAATCGAAAACATTATGCCACTTCTAGAAGTTAAAGCACGCCGTGTTGGTGGGTCTAACTACCAAGTACCGGTTGAAGTTCGTCCAGAAAGACGTACTACTCTAAGCTTACGTTGGCTTGTGAACTACGCACGTCTGCGTGGGGAAAAGACAATGGAAGAAAGATTAGCTAACGAAATTCTTGATGCTGCAAACAATACAGGTGGAGCAGTTAAAAAACGCGAAGAAAGTCATAAAATGGCTGAAGCTAACAGAGCATTTGCTCACTACCGTTGGTAGGAGTAAGCTCTTAGCATATAAATCTAATCCATTCCTGGAAGGAGCAAAGAATACTCATGGCAAGACCATTCACTTTAGAAAAAACGCGTAATATCGGTATCATGGCACACATCGATGCAGGTAAAACTACGACGACTGAACGTATTCTTTATTACACAGGACGTATCCACAAACTAGGTGAAACACACGAAGGTGCTTCACAAATGGACTGGATGGAGCAGGAACAAGAACGTGGTATTACTATCACATCTGCTGCTACAACAGCTCAGTGGGACGGCCACCGTGTAAACATTATCGATACTCCTGGACACGTAGACTTCACAGTTGAAGTTGAGCGTTCACTACGCGTACTCGATAGTGCGGTAACAGTACTTGATGCACAATCAGGTGTTGAACCACAAACAGAAACAGTTTGGCGCCAAGCAACAACATACGGCGTTCCAAGACTAGTATTCGTCAACAAAATGGACAAGATCGGTGCAGACTTCCAGTATTCAGTAGGCACGATCAGAGACCGTTTACAGGCGAATACACACCCAATTCAATTACCAATTGGTGCAGAAGATGATTTCAGAGGTATTATTGACCTTGTTGAAATGAAAGCTTTCCTATACGGTAATGACTTAGGTACTGACATTGAAGAAGTAGAAATCCCTGCAGAGTTTGCTGATGAAGCAGCAGAAGCAAGAGAAGCTCTTATCGAAGGATTAGCTGATGTTAATGAAGACATCATGGAAAAATACCTTGGTGGAGAAGAACTTTCTGTAGAGGAACTTAAAGCAGCAATTCGTCAAGCGACTTGTGATGTTGAGTTCTATCCTGCGCTTTGCGGTACTGCATTTAAAAACAAAGGTGTTCAATTATTACTTAACGCAGTAGTTGATTACCTTCCATCTCCATTAGATATAAAACCAATTGTCGGCCACAAAGTTGACAATGAAGAAGAAGAGTATATTGCTCGTCCGGATGATTCTGAACCGTTCGCAGCATTAGCATTTAAAGTTATGACGGATCCATTTGTTGGTAAGTTAACTTTCTTCCGCGTATACTCTGGTACACTAGATGCTGGTTCTTATGTACAGAACACTACTAAAGGCAAGCGTGAACGTGTGGGACGTATCCTACAGATGCACGCTAACTCACGTGAAGAAATCTCAACAGTTTACTCAGGTGACATTGCTGCTGCAGTAGGTCTGAAAGATACTGGTACTGGTGACACGCTTACACAAGAGAAACTTGATATTATCCTAGAATCTATGGAATTCCCTGAACCGGTAATTCACTTATCAGTTGAGCCGAAATCTAAAGGTGACCAAGATAAATTAACTACAGCTCTTGTTAAGTTACAAGAAGAAGACCCAACATTCACTGCTCGTACTGATAAAGAAACTGGACAAGTTATTATCGGTGGTATGGGTGAATTACACTTAGACGTACTTGTTGACCGCATGAAACGTGAATTCAAAGTTGAATGTAACGTTGGTGCGCCAATGGTATCATACCGTGAAACATTTACTGCACCTGCACAGGTTCAAGGTAAATTCTCACGTCAGTCTGGTGGTCGTGGTCAATACGGTGATGTTCACATCGAATTTACTCCAAACGAACAAGGTGGCGGTTTCGAATTCGAAAACGCAATCGTCGGTGGTGTAGTTCCACGTGAATACATTCCATCAGTAGAAGCTGGACTTGTTGACTCAATGGAAAACGGTGTACTTGCTGGTTATCCATTAGTAGACGTTAAAGCTAAACTTTATGATGGTTCTTACCACGATGTTGACTCTTCTGAAATGGCCTTTAAAATAGCTGCTTCATTAGCACTTAGAGAAGCTGCTAAAGTATGTAAGCCAGTTCTTTTAGAGCCAATGATGAAAGTAGAAATCGTAATGCCTGAAGAGTACCTTGGAGATATCATGGGTGACGTAACAAGCCGTCGTGGACGTGTAGAAGGTATGAACGCACGTGGTAACGCTCAAGTCGTTAACGCATTCGTTCCACTTTCTGAAATGTTCGGATATGCGACTTCATTACGTTCTAACACTCAAGGTCGTGGTACTTATACAATGGTATTTGATCACTACGAAGAAGTACCTAAATCAGTATCTGAAGAAATCATCAAGAAAAATACTGGTGCATAATTCATATACTTGATTTTTTGGAACAAATGCTTTATAAGTGTTGTAAGAAAGACTCCAATGGTGGTTTAATCCACCTTGGATCTTAAATATAAAATAATGTTATTTATAAGGAGAGGTATTTTACAATGGCTAAAGAAAAATTTGACCGTTCGAAAACACATGCCAACATTGGTACAATTGGTCACGTTGACCACGGTAAAACAACTTTAACAGCAGCAATCGCTACAGTTCTTTCTAAGCACGGTGGCGGGGAAGCTCAAAGTTATGACAGCGTTGATAACGCACCTGAAGAAAAAGAGCGTGGTATCACAATCAACACGTCTCACATCGAATATGAAACTGAAAAACGTCACTATGCACACGTTGACTGCCCAGGACACGCTGACTATGTTAAAAACATGATCACTGGTGCTGCGCAAATGGACGGAGCTATCTTAGTAGTATCTGCTGCAGATGGTCCAATGCCACAAACTCGTGAGCACATCTTACTTTCACGTAACGTTGGTGTTCCTTCATTAGTAGTATTCTTAAACAAAGTTGACATGGTTGACGACGAAGAATTACTAGAATTAGTTGAAATGGAAGTTCGTGAATTACTTTCAGAATATGATTTCCCTGGTGATGACATCCCTGTAATCGCTGGTTCTGCTCTTAAAGCTCTTGAAGGAGATGCTGAGTACGAAGAGAAAATCATCGAACTTATGAACGCTGTTGACGAGTACATTCCAACTCCAGAACGTGACTCTGACAAACCATTCATGATGCCAGTTGAGGATGTATTCTCAATCACTGGTCGTGGTACAGTTGCTACAGGTCGTGTTGAACGTGGACAAGTTAAAGTCGGCGAAGAAGTTGAAATCATTGGTATCACTGAAGAGTCTAAGAAAACTACAGTTACTGGTGTAGAAATGTTCCGTAAACTTCTTGACTACGCTGAAGCTGGTGACAACATTGGTGCACTTTTACGTGGTGTATCACGTGAAGACATCCAACGTGGACAAGTTTTAGCAGCTCCTGGTTCAATTACACCACACACAAACTTCAAAGCTGAAGTTTATGTTCTTTCAAAAGAAGAAGGTGGACGTCACACTCCATTCTTCACTAACTACCGCCCACAGTTCTACTTCCGTACTACGGATGTAACTGGTGTAGTTAACCTTCCAGAAGGAACTGAAATGGTTATGCCTGGAGACAACGTTGAAATGACAGTAGAACTTATTTCACCAATCGCTATTGAAGACGGTACTCGTTTCTCAATCCGTGAAGGTGGACGTACTGTAGGATCAGGCGTTGTTACTGAAATCTCAAAATAATATTACTTTGAATAAATAAAAGCTGAGATCAATTTGATCTCAGCTTTTTTCTATGTCATAAAAAATCGTTACGTCAGATAAAAAAATACTAACGTAACGATTATTTTTATTTTCTCTTATCAAAATTTACAACTGCTTTTAGCAGTGTTTCAACACCTGTTTTCATTCCTTCTTCATCGATATCAAAGAGTGGGTGATGGTGAGGTGTTGCGGCATTTTTATCAGCATTTCTAACGCCAGTATAGAAGTAGCAACCTGGTTTTTCTTGTATAAAGTAAGAAAAATCTTCGCCGCCCATTGCAGGGCCAACTTCTTCGACGTCTTTAACATAAAATGCATCGTCTCTAACGTTATCTACTACATAATCTAATAAATCATGGTCATTTTTCATGGCTGGATAACCATTTGAAATTTCTAAATCAGCATGTACATTAAAGCTACCACTGATACCAAGGCATATTTGTTCGAGTCTTTGTGCGACATCTTGACGAACTTCTTCTGTAAATGTTCGAATCGTTCCTTTAATTTCAGCCTTACCAGGGATAACGTTGAAGACTGTGCCCGCATTGTATGCCCCAATTGATACTACGGCTGAATCGAGTGGACTGACTGATCTTGAGACAATCGTTTGAATCTGCTGGATTAATGAAGCTGATGCCACAATAGGGTCTTTGGTCACTTGAGGCGTTGCACCATGTCCGCCTAGCCCATTAACTACAATTTTAAATGAGTCTGCATTAGCGTACATTGTATCGTAGTTATATTTTATCGTTCCAACTGGGAATTTTGTTGAAACGTGTGTACCAAATACATAATCAACATTATCTAAGGCACCATCTGCAATCATTGCTTTAGCACCGCCAGGTAGCAGTTCTTCAGCATGTTGATGTAAGAACACAACATTGACAGGCAATTCTTCTTTATGGGCAGATAAAATTTTAGCAATAGTGATCAGCATAGCAGTATGTGCATCGTGACCACATGCATGCATAACACCAGGGGTTTTCGACTTATAAGGTACATCTTTTTCATCATTGATTGGTAAGGCATCGAAGTCAGCTCGTAATGCAACAGTTTCATAGTCATCATTGACTTGTAATCTGGCTACAATACCATTTCCACCGACGTCTCTTCTAATCTCTAGGCCAAGATCTTTTATCTGTTGATATATCCACTCTTTAGTATTGTGTTCTTCAAAAGATACTTCAGGATGTTGGTGCATATATCTACGAAGTTCTACCATCGATTCGTAATTTTCATCTATAAGTTGTTTTATATCCATTATCGAGACTCCTTCTCAAAATAAGTAAATACTGACTGCAGCATGACATTAACTGCATTAATCATGCCACTTTCATCGATATCAAAATGTGCAGTATGGTGAGGGAAATCAGCTTTAAAATTTGAATTTCTCACACCTGTATAGAAAAAGGTTCCCGGTACTTTTTGTAGATAATAAGAAAAATCTTCTCCACCTAAATCTGGTTCTAGTCTAAGTGTTTCATCTACGGTACTAATTTTTGCTGCACTTTCAACGACTATATCTGTCATGGCGTCATCATTAATGACCGGAGGGTAGCCTCTCATATAATCGAGGTCGTAAGTTACCCCAGTCATCCGCGAAAGTCCATCGAGTGTACTGTTTAATTCTTTAATCATTAGACTCTGCATGTCTTGATTGAAAGTACGAATCGTACCACCGATTGTGACTTCATCAGGAATAACATTATGTTGCGTACCAGCATTAAACATAGTAATTGATAAAACGACCGAATCCATTGCATCTGAGCGCCTAGTCACAGCGTATTGAAGTTGATTGCATAATGAAATACCTGCTGCTACTGGATCAATTGTATGGTGTGGTCGTGAGGCATGTCCACCCTGACCTTTTAACTTGATTGTAAAGTCATCAGGTATGCCTGTTGCTGTACCGTATTTATAACCAATTTTACCGACATCTAAAGAAGTTGAGACATGTGTGCCAAATATCGCATCCACTCCATCTAGAGCGCCGTCTGCAATCATTTGAATCGCACCACCAGGGTCAACCTCTTCAGCGTGTTGATGGATAAAGACCACATTTCCTTTTAATTCATCTTTCATGCCACTCAAGATGCGTGCAGCACTTAAAACAATAGCGGTATGCGCATCGTGTCCACATGCATGCATAACTCCTGGAACAGTAGATTTATAAGGTGTATCCTTTAAATCTTGGATAGGTAAAGCATCAAAATCAGCTCTTAATGCAACTGTAGGTAGATTTTCATCGATAATTAATTTGCCGACAACACCGCGTCCTCCAACACCCTCAGTCACATCGATATTTAAATTTCTTAAATAATCTGCGATGTAGGCAGGTGTATGAACTTCTTTGAAGGATAGTTCTGGATACATATGTAAGTGACGGCGAATTTGAACCATGTCATTAAATTGATCTTTTACCAAATCCTCAAGAGATTTTATTTCCATTCAATCACCGACTCTAACTCCAAAATCTTCATGAACATCATGAGTGCACTTTCCATACCATCTTCATCTAAGTCAAACATATCAGTATGATGGGCATGTCTAGTATTTTTGTCTTGATTTCCTGTACCTGTATAGAAAAAGGCACCTGGTTTTTCTAAAATGTAATGAGAGAAATCTTCTCCTATCATTAAAGGATCGGCTTCTTTATATGGGAGGCCGAGTTCGAGGGCAGCTGTTTCAATTACTTTCGCTTCTTCTTCATGGTTAACTACAGCAGGATAGCCGTAGCGGTAATCCATGTCATAGCTTGCACCACGTTTTTTTGTAGTGTATTCGACTTCCTGCTTAAAGATCTCATGAATCTTCTCTTTTACTTCCTGCTTGAAAGTGCGGACAGTCCCTACAATTCTGACGCTATCAGGAATGACATTAAACGCGTCGCCACCTTTTACACTACCAACTGTGACAACTGCATTATCAATAGGTGAAATCTGTCTAGAAACAGCTGTTTGTAGGTTGGTAATTAACTCCGCCGCTATCACAATAGGATCGACTGTAGTATCTGGATAAGCAGCATGTCCACCTGAACCTTTGATGGTGATATAAAACCCATCTGGGCTCGCAATTAAAGCACCAGGACGTGCTTGGATTTCATTCGTATCAAACTGGCTCCAGTAGTGCTGGCCGTAAACTTTGTCTACACCATTTAAAGCACCATCTTCGGTCATGGCTTTAGCGCCACCAGGTTGTTCTTCTTCACCGTACTGGAAGATGAATGACACAGTACCTTTTAAATTCGCTTTATTAGCCACTACAGTGTCAACAAGACCAAGAAGGGTACTTGTATGCCCATCGTGGCCACAAGCGTGCATGACGCCAGGATTTTGCGATTTATAAGCAACTTCTTTTTGGTCTTCAATCGGTAGTGCATCAAAGTCGGCACGAATTGCGATATGTGGGTGGCCTTCACCGATGGAAGCGATGATACCAACACCTTCATTTTCTTTGTTTGCCCCGACATTTTCACGAATATGTAAATCAGGATATTTTGAAAGATGATTTAAGATGAATTTATACGTTTCTTTTTCCTTAAAGGATAATTCTGGGTGCATGTGCATATGTCTGCGATTATCGATCATCTCAGGAAGTTTAGCTGAGGCTATATCTTTAATGCTCATGGTTTTACCTCCATATTGTTTTTAATTAATATTATCAGAACATCAACCATATTTAAACAAATTGACTTCAAAAATTAGAAAATTAGGACTATATAAATATTGAGCTATCGCTAAAGGAAAACGCTTAAATATGCTAGAATACAAGTAAGGAGGGGACGTAAATGTCATTAAAATTAGAACAGTATTTAACAGAAAACTTGAACTATTTAAAGGATAACGGTCTCTATAATGTTATTGATACGGTGGAAGGTGCTAACGGTCCAGAAATTAAGATTGACGGACAAACATTGATTAACTTATCTTCTAACAACTATCTAGGTCTAGCGACGAATGAAGAGCTAAAAGAAGCAGCTATTTCGGCGATAAAAACTCATGGTGTTGGTGCAGGTGCTGTACGTACAATTAACGGAACGCTTGATTTACATGTTGAGCTAGAAAATACTTTAGCTGAATTTAAAGGTACAGAAGCAGCTGTTGCTTTCCAGTCAGGATTTAACTGTAATATGGCAGCAATTCAAGCTGTGATGAATAAAGAAGATGCTATTTTATCAGATGAGTTAAACCATGCATCTATTATTGATGGTTGCCGTTTATCTCGTGCTAAAATCATCCGTGTTAATCACTCGGATATGGACGATTTAAGAGCTAAGGCAAAAGAAGCTGTTGAATCAGGTCTCTATAAGAAAGTGATGTATATTACTGACGGTGTATTCTCAATGGACGGAGATGTTGCAAAACTTCCTGAAATAGTTGAGATTGCCAAAGAGTTTGATCTTATCACTTATGTCGATGATGCACATGGTTCTGGTGTAATGGGGAATGGTGCTGGAACAGTTAAGCATTTCGGACTTGAAAAAGAAATTGATTTACAGATGGGAACACTATCTAAAGCAATTGGTGTTGTCGGTGGATACGTTGCAGGTTCACAAGATTTAATTGACTACTTGAAAGTTGCAGCACGTCCATTCTTATTCTCAACTTCTCTAACGCCAGGAGACACTAAAGCGATTAATGAAGCAGTTAAAATGTTGATGGCATCAACAGAATTACACGATAAATTATGGGAAAATGGAGATTACCTGAAAAAAGGACTTAAAGATTTAGGTTTTGACATTGGTAATTCAGAAACGCCTATTACGCCTTGTATTATCGGGGATGAGAAAAAGGCACAAGAATTTTCTAAACGACTTAAAGAAGAGGGCGTATACGCTAAATCTATCGTCTTCCCAACAGTACCTAGAGGAACAGGGCGCGTGAGAAACATGCCAACTGCTGCTCATACTAAAGAAATGCTTGATAGAGCCTTAGAAATTTACGGTAAAGTTGGCCGTGAACTAGGTGTCATTAAATAAACTAAATTTACGGAAATTAAGGGGAAAGACAATGAAACGTATTATAGTAACAGGGGCTCTTGGCCAAATTGGAACTGAATTAACACTTAAATTAAGAGAACTCTATGGAGAAGACAATGTGCTTCCAACAGATATCAAAGAACCGGTAGATTCACCACTTGAGGGTAAACCTTTTGAAATATTAGATGTGACGGATTACGAAGAAATGGTACGTATCTGTAAAGAATTTAATGGAGATACCATGATGCACTTAGCAGCTTTATTAAGTGCAACTTGTGAGAAAGATCCACAGCTTGCTTGGAACATCAATATGGGAGGTCTCGTTAATGCTTTAGAAACTGCACGTACTTTGAACTTGCAATTTTTCACACCAAGTTCCATTGGATCTTTTGGACCTTCTACACCAAAAGATAATACACCTCAAACTACTATACAGCGTCCTGTGACAATGTATGGGGTGAACAAAGTATCAGGAGAATTATTATGTAACTACTACTTTGAAAAATTTGGAGTAGATACAAGAGGTGTACGTTTTCCTGGCCTAATTTCACACGTTAGAGAACCAGGTGGAGGTACGACAGATTATGCAGTTGAAATTTTCTTTGAGGCTGTTAAAAATGGTAAATACGCATCCTTCATCGATAAGGGAACATTCATGGACATGATGTACATGGATGATGCAATCCAGGCAATTATTGACCTAATGGAGGCAGATGCTAGTAAACTAGAAGATAGAAATGCCTTTAATGTTACCAAGATGAGCTTCGATCCAGAAATGGTTGCGGAATCTATTCGTCGTCACTATCCGGAATTTGAGTTGACTTATGATGTTGATCCAGTTCGTCAAGGAATTGCAGAAAATTGGCCAAATAGCATCGATGCCAGTGAAGCTAAGCGTCAGTGGGGCTTTGATGCAAAATTTGATTTAGATAAAATGACAGATACAATGATAGAAGCGATTAAGAAAAAACTCTAGATAGGACAGTGGTCCTATCTAGTCATGGAGGGTAACGGATGAGCCGTGTAATTTTATATGACAAGGATGGGACCCTGTTAAATTTTCAAAAACTCTGGACGCCTTATGCAAGAAAGAGTATAGACTCCTTCGTGGAACGTTTTGATATGGAGAATGTCAGAGAAGCACTTAGCCGTGATCTGGGTTACGTTGATGGTGTAATTCAAGCAAACTCGACGATTGCTGCTGGTACTGGTAGTCAGATCCATCAAGTCTTTGAATCCTATCATGAGGGTGGAGGGCAATGGGCAAAAGATTTCTATGAAGAAAATATAGACTTGTTATATCAAGATATGGCCCTAATTGATGGTGCGCGAGAGGTTCTAGTAAAAGGTATGAATAAGGGTTACAAAAATGTAATTGTGACGAGCGACAGCCGTGACTCAACTATGAGATTCATAGAAAAATTTCAGTTAGATGAATACATATATGATGTCATTTGTGGCGATGATAACGATTTTAAAAAACCTGATTATCGAGTCGTTAAATCATTTATAGATTCTCACGATTTTGAACTTAGTGACTATGTCATGATTGGTGATAATGAAGCGGATACCCTGCTTGGTTATGATGAAGGACTGTTCACAATTGGTGTCTTAAGTGGAACATGTAGTAAGGAACACTTAAAAGGAGCCGATATGGTTATTGAAAGTGTTGAAGATCTATTTGACCAAGAGGGGAACTTTATTTTAGATGCATGAAAAATATATGGCTGAAGCAATAATTGAAGCGAACAAAGCCGCGCAACTAGGCGAAGTCCCTATTGGTGCGGTAATTGTTAAAGACGATAAAATTATTAGCCGTGCACATAATTTAAGAGAAACAAGTCAAAATCCAATTACACATGCTGAAGTATTAGCAATTGCTTCTGCATCCGAAGCACTCAATTCTTTTCGCTTAGAAGACTGTACGTTATATGTGACTTTAGAACCCTGTGTGATGTGTTCTGGTGCAATTGTTATGGCAAGAATACCAACAGTGGTATATGGTGCAAAAGACCCTAAAGGTGGTACTGTAGACAGTTTAATGGGTCTGCTTGATGAACCTAAGTTCAATCACCGAGCGAATGTCATCAGCGGTATTTTAGAGACAGAGTGCAGTACAATGTTAAAAGATTTTTTTAAATCTTTAAGAGCAAAGAAAAAAGAGAAAAAGAATGAACTTTAACATAAAAAATAAGCGCAGCCCTTCCAATTTCTATGTGATAGCTTGGAAGGGCTGCGCTTTATTTTGTTTTTATTTCTGGTATTTTAATCTTGAAAATGCATCATGTTGGTGAATACTTTCTTCATTACGACACTCTAATTCAAAGCCTTTCACCCATGGGAGTTCGACTAAATCATAAGCAACTAAGCGAATGAGGTCTTCAACAAAACGAGGGTTCTCATAAGCGCGCTCTGTCACCATTTTCTCGTCAGTACGTTTTAAAATGGGGTAAAGTTGACTTGAAGCATTAATTTCTAGAATTTCATATAGATCTTCTTTATAAGTGCTTGGTAATTCTACAGAATCATCAATATCGATCATCACTTTAACATTACCGCGTTGGTTGTGTGCGCTATACTCAGAGATTTCTTTAGAGCAAGGGCACAGTGTTGTTACTTGTGCAGTCATACCGAACTGTTTACGAGTGAATTTATCACCATTGTGACTCGCTGAGTAAATAACATCCGCATGTGCAAGGGCGTCAATATTAGTACCAGGAGATGGCTTATTGAAGAACCATTTACCCGAAACTGTCAGTTTTGCATTGTCTTGTTTCATGCGTTCGCGTAAATGTTTTAATAACTGTTCTAAAGTTTCAAAGTTTAAAGGAACACCTGAGTGATTCACCGTTTCTAGTGATTCGATGAGACGGCTCATGTTGATTCCTTTTTCATCTTTTCTTAAGCTTGTGGCAAGTTCGAAGTTTCCTACTGATTGAAAGTCACCAATAACGACAGGGTAATTTAAGTTATTGATTCCAACTGAGTCCACTTCAAACAGGAAGTCCTTACGTGAGTTTTGTAAGTCTGCCATATCTTCTTTATTCTTTGGTTTAGTTCCTTCGATTGGATCCACTGAACCAAAGTGTTTAAAACGACCTTCTCGCGTCGTCAAGTCAAATTCTTCCATAACAATGCTCCTTATTCTATATCATAACTGTAAAAGTTCTCGTACTGCATCCATCTTGTACGTGCTTCGTCACCTTCATGTGTGTCTGAAGCGAGATCTTCTAACAGTTTGCCTGTTTGTGATCGATGTGCAGCCATGACCTTCATTTTACGTTCGGTATAACCTTCGATATCGATAACGATATCGGGTTGACCAAGGTCATCAAATGTACGGTTATCAAAAGCGACTAACTGTAATTTGGGGCGTTTGTCTTTTGGCATATCTTTTAAGGCGTCTATTACAGCATCTGCTGTTGCTTCGTGATCTGGATGCACTGAATAACCAGGATAGAAAGTGATAATTCTTGATGGTGAGAGTTCACTAATCATGTCCTCGATTACACCTTTTAATTTGCCATGTTCTTCGAATTCGAGCGTTTTATCTCTAAAGCCTAGAAGCCTTAAATCTGTAACACCCATAATTAATGCAGACTCTTCAACTTCTTTTTTCCTAACTGTATGCAGTGATTCTCTCGTTGCAAATGGAGGATAGCCTAAGTTACGTCCCATATCACCGAAGGTTAAACAAGCGTAAGTGACAGGCACCCCTGCATCAACATATTTCATAATCGTGCCACTGACACCAAAGGCTTCGTCATCTGGGTGTGGAAAGACGACAAGCACGTGATTCTCATTTGAAAAATCCATTTGTTTGCCTCCTATTTTGTGAATGGTTTAGTTGAAATTTCAAGTGCAGATGCAAGTTTACCTTCAGCATTAATTCCGTGCATGATAAACTCCCCATCTTCATTAACGACATAATGGGTAAGGCCTAAAACGTAAATCCAACCTCCATTATTCAATTTTAAACCGACACGGTGTTCTTTTGAACGGTTACCGCCTCGGATTGTCCCTTGAATATATTCAACTTGGATATTACGTAAGAAAGTACCTGCATTAAATATGCTTTGATCCAGGTGGTTTGCATACATACCACTTGTGATTTCAACGTGTAAGAAGACAGGTGTATTTTCGTAGCTGCTTAGTATTTCTTGTACCTCGCTTTTAACAATCTTCTTCATTTCCATGTATAGAAAACTCCTAAATTTTAATAATAGAATTAAAAAGAGATAGCAAGCTATCTCTTTCAATTAGTTCTTAATTAGTTCAATACTTTGTCGAGAACTTCAATTTTCTCAACAGAGTTGTATGCACCGTGTCTGACAACGCCAACATGTTCGTTCATCTTCCAACCGTTCTTAATAGCAGAAGTAACGAATGCTTTAGCATCTTGTACAGCTTCTAATGGAGATTTGCCATTTGCAAGGTTGGCAGCTGTTGCTGCTGCAAAAGTACAACCCGCGCCGTGATTATATGATGAATCGAATTTTGGTGATTCTAACAAATGCATTTCTTGACCGTCGTAAAAGACATCAATTGCATTATCCCCTTCGATTCCTGTACCACCTTTAACAACCACGTTGTTAGCACCTTTTTGATGGATTAAACGAGCTGCTTCTTTAATTTCTTCAAGTGTGCGTGGTGTTTTAATACCAGCTAGATGACCAGCTTCTACAAGATTAGGTGTAACGACAGTAGCATTCGGTATTAAGTTTTCGATCATTGATTCTACCAGACCGGGATTTAAGACCTCATCATCACCTTTACATACCATAACAGGGTCAACAACGAAGTGTTTAGCATTTGAATTTAGAAATGCTTCTTTTGAAAGTTCTACAACTTCTTCAGAAGGAAGCATACCTGTTTTTATGACATCTGGATTTAGCGATAAAGCTGTTTCCAGTTGATTTTTAACGTCTGCAACCGGAATCGGGCTCACGCGGTGAGACCATGTGTTTGGATCCATTGAAACAACAGTGGTCAAGACACTATAACCATATGTCTCATGTTCCTGAAATGTTTTTAAATCTGCTGCAATTCCAGCACCGCCACTCACATCGGTACCCGCAATTGTTAATGTTTTTGCTAAAGCCATAAATTTTCCCCCTAGTTCTCTTACATAGATATTGTTATTCTACTATAATATGTAGTGTAATTCTAGAGCATTGCTTATGTCGATGTTATAATGGCCATAAGTTGGAAGGTGGTTTTCGTTTATGGAAGACTTAACGTGGCATCATGTATTTTCAGATATTAAAGAGAGACATGATTTTAAAAAGTTACAAGAAACTTTAGAAGATAGATATCAAAATGGTGAAGCTTATCCACCAAGAGAAGAACTATACACTGCATTTGAACTGACACCCTTTAAAGAAATCAAAGTTGTTATTTTAGGACAAGATCCTTACCATGGAGAAAACCAAGCGCATGGCTTAGCTTTTTCTGTCAATGATGGGGTGAAATTGCCACCATCTTTAAGAAATATATATAAAGAACTTGAGAGTGATACAGGTAACGTCAGAAAATCAGGTAGTCTAAAAGACTGGGCACAAGAAGGTGTCTTACTTTTAAACACAGTTCTTTCTGTCGATAAAGGACAAGCAAACTCACATAGAGGACTAGGTTGGGAAATATTCACAGATGATATCATTAAAACTATATCCGAAGAGTTAGAACATGTGGTGTTTATCCTGTGGGGAAAACCAGCACAAGCAAAAATTAAATTAATCGATACGAGTAAACATCATATCATCACGTCAGTGCACCCAAGTCCTTTAAGTGCTTACCGAGGATTTTTCGGCTCAAAACCTTTTACAGAGACTAATCAATACCTAGAATCTAAAGGTATTCGTCCAATCGATTGGAGTGAGAAATAATGAACGATAAAATTATTTCAGAATTAAGAAAAGAACTCGACTTATTAGAATACGGAACGGATCCAGATAAGCATATATACGCAATGCAAAGACTCTTGGCTGTCATAGAAAATGATGAAGAAGGACATAAAGGAGTCCAAAAAACTTTAGTAAAAGAAGAGTCAACTCCCTTGGTGAATTTACAAGAACCAGATAGAACAGGTGGACTTGGCCAAGATATATTTGACTTCTAGAGAGGAAAAACAATGCTCGCTTTTTTAATTATAGGTATTTTAGCTTATCTACTTACTTTCATCTTGAAACCGTACAAAGAACGTATTTCTGAGAGATATGAAAAAGCTTGGTCAAAAAATGTGACCTATATTAGATGGATTTCACTAGCGATCGTTCTTAGTGGACTCATATATACGGAAGGTGCGTCTTTACTTTTAGTCAGTGGATGGTTATTGGTGTTTAGTTTGATTATCTATATGACATCCTTAGGCATGATATATTATAAAAATAGAAAAGCCATATAAGAAAGGGAAATTACTATGAAACTTTTCGTCATTCTCGGTGCAATTAATGCCTTGATTGCAGTTGCATGTGGTGCATTTGGTGCACATGCGCTTGAAGGTCAATTATCTGCACATTATTTAGAAATTTGGGAGACTGCAGTAAGATATCAGTTCTATCATGCACTTGGTCTAATCGCGATTGGTATTCTTATTCAAGTCACAGGCGCACCATTCCTTGCAGCAGCAGGCTGGTTGATGTTAATCGGTATTATTTTCTTTACTGGTTCATTGATGATTTTAGCATTTACAGGTATTTCAATACTCGGTGCAATTACACCAATTGGCGGAGTGATGTTTATCGTCAGCTGGTTACTTGTTATCATTGGAATCGCAAAAGTTTAATTTAATAAAAACCTATTATCTAGAGTCAAAATCTCATTTGAGATTTTGACTCTTTTTTCTTACAAATTTTCTTAAATGGGTTTACAAACACCTATACAGGATATATAGTTATATACATCAGTATATAACCAGTGCACTTATTATCATCAAGTGATGGGGGGAAAGCATTTGGCGAATTTGTTGAACGATAAAAAACCAATCTATGTTCAAATTAAAGATTGGTTAGCCGATCAGATTATAGATGAGACTATAGAAACGCATGACAAAATTCCATCCACCAACGAAATAGTAACCTACTTCAAAGTCAACCACATCACAGTGTCTAAAGGTGTGACTCAATTAGTTGAAGACGGAATACTCTATAAAAAGCGGGGTGTGGGTATGTTTGTTGAAGAAGGTGCGAGAGAAAAACTGTTGAAAGTAAGACGAGAAGAATTTGTAGAGGATTACTTAAAACCAATGTTGGATGAAGCGGAGAAATTAGAGTTAACGAAAGAAGATATCCAGCAACTAATTAATAATAGAGGTGATCAATAGTGAATTTAAATATCGATAAGGTTAGTGTAACGATTAAAAACGAAGAAATTTTAAGTGATATCAATGCGAATTTTACACCAGGAAAAATATATGGTCTCTTGGGTCGAAACGGGGCAGGAAAGACGACTTTAATTTCCTTGATTGCATCATATCGTAAAGTGGACCAAGGTAGTATCACTTTAGATGGTAAAACGATTTATGAAAACGATGAAATGATGCAGCATGTTAATTTTATCTACAATACAAAAGAAGCATCAACAGAGACGGATCAAGTAAAAGAGTATGTAGAAAGTCATGCCATGTTTAGAAATGATTTTGATCAGGACTATGCGTATGAACTTTTAAAGAAATTCAAAATTGATGACAGTAAATCTTTTAATGACTTATCTCAAGGACAGCAAGCTGCAGTTAATGCCACTTTAGGTCTTGCTTCATTATCTAAAGTTACTATTTTTGATGAAGTGACAAACGGCATGGATGCACCAACTAGAGAACTGTTTTACGAAGAAGTGCTAGAGACAGAGGATAGAGAAAATCGAATCATTATTCTTTCTACTCATATCATTTCTGAAATGGAACACCTATTTGATGAAATCATCATGATACATGAAGGAAAAGTATTGCTTCAAGAAACGACAAATGAGCTATTAGAAAAAGGCTTTACAGTAGCAGGTAAGGCGGAGAAAGTCAGGGACTTCACGCTTAACAAAAATGTAATCAAAGTGAAGTTTTTAGGTGCCTTACAAATAGATACAGTCATCGGCTATTTGGGCCCAGAAGAGTTAGAGTTCGCTGAAGATCAACACTTGGATATTTCACGTTTGGCTCTCCAAGAGTTATTCATTAGCCTTACAAATGATGAAAATGGGAGGGATTAGTTGCTTAATTTGAAGAAAAAAAGAATGGTATCTTATCTCCTTTGGATATTTTTATATGTGCTACTCATGACGATTGTCATCAGTTCAATTATTTATCTCTTAGACGGTATGGGAGAGATATACTATCAAGCACAATTTTCATCATTGTGCATTGGCATGCTTGTCTTTGGCATTATGGCATTTATGGTGTTAAAACGACACGTGTCATACGGTAAATCCAGACGTACATTTTTTAAAGAAAGCACAGGTACGACCCTATTTTTTTCTATTTACTCTATCATTATCATTCACTTGTTTGCTTGGATACTAAATATGGTTTTAGACAAACAGACACAAATAATATTGGAAGGCGCACTATTTGATTATATCTTATACAGCTTAACTGGACTGTTAGCAGCCATATTATTTTACTATATCGGACAGATAATATATTTCGCATTTAACAGACATCCCTTACTAGGCATTTTTGTATGTCTCTTAGTGTCCGGTCTTGGAATTTATTTTATAAATCTTGAATATTTTATAGCGCTAACTCATATGGAATTGAGTCAACCTATTTTGTTACTGACATTCCAGCTTATTGCTGTCTTTTTACTTGGAATGCTAGTGAGGAATTTACTAATAAATGGAGCGATAAGAATTTAAAAGGAGGAGAGCAATGAAGACTAAATTTAATGCGACAACCCAGTCATTGACCTTTATACTGTCAATGTTCACACTAACATTTTTAGGCATACTACTAATTATTCATATAATATTAACTTTTGTAGATGACCCAACTTCTACTTTTTTAGGGGTGGGCGTGAGAACAGCACGCATCTATTTTGTGGTCGTTGGGATTAGGACAGTACTCGGTTTTCTTGAGTGGGCGATAAACAAAGGAGTTTCTAGAAAGACATTTTTTAAATCGATAATGACTTCGGCCTTGTTAACGACAATTGTTCTAGTGATTGTGTTAGCTATCATTAGCTTTATACTATCATTTACACCATTAGCAGGTGATTATTTAATAGAAGAAGAAATTAAAGGCTTATCGGTTTTTGGTAACATTCTCTTCGTCTTGTTACAAAGTCCCTTGTTCTTTGTTACAGGTTCTCTAATTGGCGCTGCTTTTAATAAAAATTTCAGCTTAGGAATGACGTCAATACTTTCAGGTTTTATCATCATCGTAGCCTTGATATTTAGTGAGAGCATGATGAATTATTTAGTTAGCTTAGGCACTATTTGGGTCTACCTCGGTCATTTAGTAGTTGTTGTTATGACCTTGATTTATACTTGGATTTTATGGAGATTACTAAAAGATATGCCCGTAAAAGTAAAATAAGACGATTTAAAATACCTCTCGGACTTGTCTCCGAGAGGTATTTTTTAGTTAACTAGGGACCAAAAATTATTGGCTGCTGTTGATAGTGGTATATTTTTAAGTTTTAAAAACACAGGTTCAACAGTCACATTTAACTGGGGAAGCTTGTAAATTTTTAGATGCTCAGTATCTAAAGATTTATTATTCATACCTGGAATAATAGAAATACCAAGTTCGTGACTGACTAAGGATACAAGTATCGGTAGATCCTTACATTCCATCACGATGTTAGGCTTAATCCCACGACGAGCAAAAGACTTTAAAAGGTCGTTTCTAAAGGTGTAATCCTTCATGGCACCAAGCATGATAAAAGGAAGATGAACAAGATCTTTTAACTCTGGCTCATTGGGTAAGTCATTGGCCCAAGATTCAGGTGTAATTAAAATATTAGGTTCACTGTCTAAAACTTTGACATCATAATCATCTGTAAACGAAGGTCGCATGACAATGGCAATGTCTATTTCTTTTTCTTTTAGTTTGTCGACTAAGCTTTCAGAGTCACCAGAATGTATAAGTATTTTAACTTCTGGATACTGTGAGCGAAAGTTTTGAAGATAATCAATCAATAGATTGTAACAAGAGGAGGACACTCCGATTTCAATGGTTCCCCCTTGTCCAACTTCAAGTTCATGAATTCTCTTTTTCAGCTGATCGGTTTGACCAACAATCTGGTTAGCATAATCATATAGAAGTAATCCTGCTTCTGTGACCTCCCATTTCTGGCGGTAGCGGTGAATGAGTGTAGTTTCCAGCTCATCTTCTAGGCGCTTTAATAATTGACTGAGGGGAGGTTGTGCAATGTGTAATTTTTCAGCTGCTTTAGAAATACTAGCTTCTCTAACAATTTCTCTGTAGTAGTAAAGTTGTCTAAAATCCATAAAGACTCCTTAACATATTGTTTTTGATATGATTTTATTATATTTATATATTATTAATATATCATAATAGTTGGTATAATAGATAGTGGACAAATTTTGAGAGGAGAGATAGTCATAGCACATATTAATGTTACTGTTAAAAGACTATTCATATATTTATTAGGTTTATTTTTTCTTTCCCTCGGCGTTAGCTTTTCAATTCAAGCAAACATGGGTGTCTCACCTGTGTCTTCACTCGCATATGCATTAACTCTATCTTCAGGAATTTCAATTGGTTTAATGACCGTTGCTGCAAACGTATTATTTATTATTGTTCAAATTATTTTAAGTAAAAGATTAAATGTTAGAGAAGCAATTGTACAATTGATTATTGCCTTTTTATTTGGTGGAATGATGGATTTCACTTTATTTTTAGTAGAACTTTTACCTAATCCTTCGACTATCCTAAGCCAAGGGCTATTTCTTTTAGTCAGTTTATTTTTGGTGGCTCTAGGCTTACTTGGTTACTTCAATGCGAAATTCCCTTTAATGCCATACGATGAACTCACACACGTTATTAGTGACCGCTTTAAAATGGAATTTTCTAAAGCTAAGATCACGAGCGATTTATTAAACGTCATTGTAGCTGCTGGTATTGGTTTAATATTTATTCAATCATTAGGTTCAATTGGTATTGGAACATTTGTTGCAGCTATTTTTGTAGGGAAAATCCTAGGCTGGATGATGAGAAAGTTCCAACCTGCACTTATGGATTTTGTACATCTTGACAAAGATAATATACAAGAATCTGTTGAGAGAACAGTTTTAGAACAAGAAGAACAAGATAAAAAACACGAAGAAAAAGAAGAGGGACGTTCTGTATTAGAATCTTAAAGAAATTTAAGGTTCTTTTTTTAATTACTTTCATTTTGTTCTAAATTATTCTACCATATTGGTCAATGATTATATTAGGCTCGGAGGAAAAACAATGAACCGCATCCCATTTTTTGATAATGCCAGAGCTATTTTAATATTTTTAGTGGTCTTTGGACATATGATTCAACCATTCGCATCCGACTCACATCTAATTAACTCACTGTATGCAATCATCTATATTTTTCACATGCCGATGTTTATCCTATTGGCGGGATTTTTTGCTAAGGGGAGTGGAAAGCCACGCTATATTTTAAAGCTCGCTAAGAATTTGCTCTTACCTTACTTAATCTTTCAACTGCTCTATACAGGTTTGTATTTTATCTTAGGAAGAGAAGAGTGGTATAAAGGAATTTTGCATCCACAGTGGGCAATGTGGTTCTTACTGAGCTTATTTGGATGGCATATTTTGCTCATTCTCTTTAAAAGACTACCAGCAGTGTGGGGTATTTTAATTTCTGTCGCTATAGGGATTTTAGTAGGTTATACCGATCTCATCGGTTATGGACTCAGTATGTCTAGAACCCTAGTATTCTTTCCTTTCTTTTTAGCTGGATATTTCTTAACTAAAGAACACATTCAGTTAATAAAAACAAAAGGTTTAAAAATAGTAGGCTTACTTTTCACTTTAGTTCTGTTTGCCTTTATTTATATAACCATTAACGTGGACGTTACTTTAGATACGGATTGGTTAAGCGGGGCAGTTGCTTATCGTTCCTTAGAAGCAGAAATTAGTGGTGGCCTGATGAGGTTAATCATTTATATCTTGGCTAGTTGTTTGATTGTTGTAATGATTGCTTGGATTCCTTCAAAAGATTATGGATATTTTACGAGACTTGGAGAAAAGACGCTCTATGTTTATCTATTGCATGGCTTTATTATCCAGCCACTGAGAGAATTTGATATTATGTGGTTTGATCAGTGGTATGAATTATCCTACTTCATTATACTTTCAGCTCTGATTGTCTGTGTGCTTTCAAGTAAGCCGGTCGTCAACTTGACTAGACCGCTTGTCGAGATGAAGTGGAAAAAATAAGTAAAATGCATACCTGTTTTATACAAGTATGCACTATAATTCTTCCGCTATAATTGCTTGTCTTAGGGCATTAAGTTCTTGTCTATCCATAGGCTCTAAATGGCCATGAATATAAGTGTCAAAAGGGAATTTATCAACTGTTTCTATATATTGATAAAACTCTTCTGCTCGATAACCACCATCAAGTTCATAAAAATTACCAGAGTCCGCATCACCTGCAAATAATACTTTATCTTCTTCAACAAGAATCACAACGCCATCGTCTGAATGTGGATTGTCTATTGGTGTGATTGAAAGGTGTACATTGCCTAAATCTAAAGTCATTTCACCTTTGTAGACGATGTCAGCTGGAACGACTTGAATTTCTGAAACATCATCGTATTCGACTTGGATATAATCGTGGCAAAACTGACATTCTTTCCCGCTCCTTAAACGCTCTTCCATGGCGTCTTGATTCCATTGCCAGGATGACATTTTTATAAGGGATGCATTCGTTTTTTCATGTGCCATGGTGAGTCCTTTAAAAGCTGTCATACCAAAAGTATGATCCCAATGCCAATGGCTGATTATCGCTAACTTTGGTTCTTCTAAGCCCATTTTTTCTATGTCAGCTAAGACGTTTTGTAAATGTTCAGGAGAGTTTCCAGTGTCTATAAGTACGCTGAAATTTTCTCCTTTGACATAGCCAATATTTGGACGGTCTCTGTCCTTATCAAAAGGCGAGACATAAACATGCTGACTAATTTGATTTAACATATGAAAAACCTCTCTAAAAAACCACTTAACATAAAGTTAGGTGGTTTTAGTTTCTTATTTTTTTCTTTTAGATTTTTTAACAGGGTATGAGCCTGTACGATCTTGATTCGATTTTTTAGAATCTTTGTTAGAGAATTTCTCTATTACTTTATTAAGAACAATCGGTGCTAAGAAAATAGCAGCACGTTTTAATAGACGATTCATAGTATATCCTCCTAAATTTAGATAGTTATATATAACCAATTTTTAAACTGTCAAAACAAGGAAGGAGATATTACTTTATTTAAAGTAGTCTGCTAATCCGTCTGCACTGATTAAGCCGCCGACATAGAAGTCACCAAAAACACCGTAGCGGGCACTTGCTTCATCGAAACGCATTTCGTAAATAATCTTTTTAAATTCGAGCATGTCATCTGACAGTAAAGTGACACCCCACTCGTATTTGTCTAAACCTTGTGAGCCAGAAATGAACTGCTTAATCTTACCGGCATACTGACGACCGATCATACCATGATCTCGCATGAGTTTCTTTCTCTCATCCATTGGTAACATATACCAGTTATCATCGAGATCACGTTTTTTATCCATTGGATAAAAACAAATGTACTTAGATTTTTCGAGAGTCGGGAATAATCGACTTTGAACATGTGGAATTTTGAGCATTTCTTCAGCTGTTTTATTTCCACCGAGATATGAGCTCATTTCAATAATAGAGACGTAGGAATATGTTGGGATTAGGAAATCTCCAATACCTAGCTTACTAATTGCTAGTTCTAAGTTGATTAGCTCTTCTGGAGTATTGCGTAAAAACCAGAATAATAAATCAGCTTTATGGCCCATAATGTTATAAAAAGCATAATCGCCTTCTTTGTTTAAGTGTACTTCTTCTTGTTCTTTTAAGAATGTTTGAAGTTCTTCTAAAAGCGCATCTTTTTCTCCTTCATCTAAGACCTTAAAGGCTGACCAATCTACGCTGTAAAGTAAATGTAAACTGTAATATCCTTCGATAGTACTAACCGCTTCACTCATCTTTGTCTCTCCTTTTTATATCATTAAGTCTATTTTAAGGAGTAGAAAACGTTTTAACAACAGATTATGTTTAAAAGATGTGACAGAACAAGTATAATAATAGTTAAAGTAAAGTCACCGAGGAGGATATAATGAGTAACTTTATCACAAATCTTAAAAATGATTTACAGGGTAAAAGGGTAAAGATTGTATTTCCTGAAGGTATAGACAAGAGGATATTAACAGCAGCTGTTTGGCACTTGAAGGATAGTTATGTTCATCCTATTGTTCTTGGAGACAAAGAGAAAATACAGGAATTAGCAAAAGAAGAAAACTTAAACATTGATAAGCTAGAAATTATAGATCCTTCTAATTCAGATATGGCTGAGTCACTTGCCGAAGAGTTTAAAAAGGTGAGAGATGGTAAGGTGACAGGTGAACAAGCCGAGGAGATTATTTCTAATAACGTCAACTATTTCGGTACGATGTTAGTACATACAGGCTATGCTTCTGGTCTAGTGTCTGGGGCAATGCATTCTACACCTGATACTGTCAGACCAGCACTACAAATTATTAAGACCAAAGAAGGCGTCTCAAAAACGAGTGGAATCTTCTTTATGCGTAGAGATAGTGAATTATACGTAATGGGTGACTGTGCAATTAACCCAAGTTTAAATGCTGAGGAATTAGCTGAAGTGGCAGTAGAAACTGCTAAGACTACTCAAAGTTTTGGCATAGAGCCGAGAGTTGCTTTACTGAGCTTTTCTTCGAAAGGATCAGCGAAGACGGAAGAAGCTGAAAAAATTAGATTGGCAACTGAATATGCACAAAATAAATTACCTGAAGTTATGATTGATGGAGAATTGCAGTTTGATGCTGCGTTTGTGCCGAGTGTCGCAGAGAAAAAATCTCCTAAATCACCATTAAAAGGTCAAGCGAACGTCTTTATTTTCCCATCTTTAGATGCAGGTAATATTGGTTATAAGATTGCTCAGAGACTAGGTGGTTTTGAAGCATATGGACCTATTTTACAAGGGCTTAGAAAGCCAGTGAATGATCTATCAAGAGGCACAACGACTGAAGAAGTTTATAATCTCGCGCTCTTTACAGCAACTCAAGTAGTAGCAAATAGAGAGGCACAAAATGATGACTGAGTCATATTTTAATGGAAAAACGGTTGAAGTGATTGACAGATACCAGTTTTCCCATCCTTTTGAATCATTTGCTTTTGATGATTATCTTCAACATCAGATTTCCAATGATCACACACCAAAAATTAGATTTTGGGTACATGATCCTTTTGTCATCCTAGGTTTACAAGATGCGAGACTTCCTAAGCTCGGATATGGCTTAGATTTTTTAGATGATAGTGGTTATGAGTTTATCGTTAGAAATAGTGGTGGTCTTGGTGTTGTTTTAGATGAAGGTGTCTTAAATATCTCCTTGATTCTGGATAAAGCAGATTTTCACTATATAGAAAATGGCTATGATATAATGTATGAATTGATTTCTCAGATGTTTTCTGAAGATGAAGTCAAGGCGTATGAAATCATCGATAGTTATTGTCCTGGAAGTTATGATTTGAGCATTGATGGTAAAAAATTTGCAGGTATATCCCAAAGACGCATCAAGAATGGCGTTGCTGTGCAGATTTATTTGTCTGTCACAGGAAGCGGGGCGGATCGTGCAAAACTTATGAAAGACTTTTACTATCATGCTGAGGCAAACACACACCAGAAATTTACCTATCCTGATATTAACCCGGCTAATATGGCTTCAATTAACGAATTGTTAAAGATGGATTTAACAATTGATCAAGTAGAAAAAAGAGCTTTAAAAGTACTTGGTGACATGGGTGCAGAACTAAAAGAATATCGGAGTCAAGAAGACGAAACACTTTACGAACAACTTTTGAATAATATTAAAGAGCGGAACAACAAATATCTTGCAGGTCATTAACCAGTATATTCATACTGGTTTTATTTTATTAGGAAAGAAGGAATTGAATGTCAGAGAGTGAATATTCACCGAAGATTTGGACCAAGGAATTTATAGCAATTTTTGCCTTTCATTTTATTTTAATGGGAGCGATGTATTCAACGCTTGTAACCGTTGGTAACTATGCCATCGATAAATATGATATCAATCCAAGTATCGCGGGTTTTACTGCTAGTATTTTTATTGTTGGAGTACTCGTAGGTAGGGGTGTGACTGGTTATCAAATTAATCATCTAGGTGCTCGTAATATCATGATGATAGGGACTCTCTTATATTTTCTTACATATAGTCTGTATTTCTTAGATTTTGGCTTGACCTTCTTATTAGCTACAAGACTTTTAAATGGTTTTGCTACAGGAATTATTTCAACCGCCTTAAACACTCTAGCAACAATATCTGTACCCTTAGAAAAACGAGGAGAAGGAATCAGTTACTTTAGTTTAAGTATGGTCGTGGCAAGTGCGGTGGGTCCATTTATCGCCTTCTTATTACTCGAGGTCATTAGCTTTGAAACCATGTTAATTTACGTTGGTATCTTAATGCTACTTGTACTCTTAATGATTCCTTTTATAAAGATTAATAACATCACTAAGGAAACTGCAGTCAAACCAAGTAAGTTTGTTCTAATAGAAAAAAATTCTTTAAGAATGCTGTTGCCAATATTTTTAATGGGACTAAGTTATTCTAGTATCCTGTCCTTTTTAAATACTTATGCGATTGAAATTGATGTAGTGACACAAGCGAGCTTTTTCTTTATTGTGTATGCAGCTGCAGTCTTAGCAACCAGACCGTTTACAGGCCGACTGATTGACCAAAAAGGACCAAACTTAGTAATCTACCCGACCTTTATTTTAATGGCACTTGGTTTTTATCTGCTCGGTAATACGACATCAGGTCTTCTTGTTTTACTTGCTGGTTTTATAATTGGCCTCGGCTTTGGGAATTTCCAATCGGCAGCGCAAATTATTTGTGTCAACGTTGCTCCAAAAGAAAATGTTGGTTTGGCAACATCAACCTACTTTATTATTTTAGAAATTGGACTTGGCTTTGGACCGGTCATCTTAGGTCTATTTATTCCTTTTGTTGGCTATAGTGGTATGTATCTATGGTTAATCGTACCAATTGTAATTGCAGGTCTATCATACTTATTTTTAATCGGTAAAAAAGGGTCAAGAGTGAGTCGATAAAGAACACTTAAGAGTCGGTGAAGACCATTCTCTTATGATATTATGAGGATGTTAAGAAGGAGGCGTCAGTATTTGGAAACGAGCGATTATGGCAAGAAACAACTTGCTGAAGAAAAAGTATTTAAAGATCCAGTTCACCGTTATGTTCATGTTCGTTATCAAGTGATTTGGGACTTGATTAAAACTAAAGAATTTCAAAGACTAAGAAGGATCAAACAACTCGGCACTTTATATCTAGCCTTTCATTCAGCGGAACACTCACGTTTTAACCATTCACTTGGGGTCTACGAAATTGTTCGAAGAATGATTGAAAATTTTAAGGACTATCCCGAATGGAATGAGGATGACAATCTATTAGTGCTGACCGCAGCACTCCTTCATGATTTAGGACACGGTCCTTTCTCGCATAGCTTTGAAGATATCTTCCACACAGATCATGAGGAATATACTAAGAAAATCATTTTAGGACATACTGAAGTGAATGCAGTTTTATCTAAAGTTGCTCCAGATTTTCCTAAACAAGTTGCCGAAGTGATTAATAAAACACACAGCAATAAATTGATTGTTTCTATGATTTCCAGTCAAATAGATGCAGATAGGATGGACTATCTCCAGCGCGATTCTTTTTATACAGGTGTATCTTATGGTAACTTTGATATGGAAAGAATCTTAAGGGTCATGCGTCCTTCAAAAGATGAAGTGCTCATTAAAGAAAGTGGTATGCATGCGGTGGAAGACTATTTAATGAGTCGTTACCAAATGTACTGGCAAGTCTACTTCCATCCAGTTTCTCGGGGCGGCGAGGTATTGTTAAATCTCATACTAAGAAGAGCCAAACACCTCTATAAATCGAACTATAATTTTAAACAAGCACCGACTTATTTCATACCTTTTTTCAATGAAAATGTAATGGTGGAAGATTATCTTCGTTTAGATGAGATGGTAGTCAACTTCTATTTACAGGAATGGGTTTATGAAGAAGATGAAATTCTGAGTGATTTAGCTAGTCGTTTTGTAAATAGGGATCTGTTTAAGTACTTACCTTTTGATGGCTCTATTATTACAATTTCAGAGCTAAATGAACTGTACAAAAGAGCGGGAATTGACCCTGACTATTACGTCTTCTCAGACAGCTATTCAGACCTTCCTTATGATTACGATAAACCGGGTCAAAAGACCAATAGACAGCCAATTCATCTTCTAAAAGCGAATGGCCAAATCAGAGAAATTAGCTCTCAATCTGCCATCATTAATTCAATCACTGGCATGCATAGACTAGGTTCTCGTCTTTACTATCCTAAAGAAAAGATTCTTCAAATAGACAACTTAGAAGTTAAAGCAGAAATCATTAATTTATTAAATGAACTCGATTAGGAGGGTTTATCTTGGCAGAAGAAAAGAAAAAGCCTGGTTTCCAATTTAATATTATAAAAAATGATCCTCTAGATGGTCACCGAGGACAAAACTTTGGTTCGATTAGTCTAGAGAATATCGCACCGATATATATTGATATTAACAGTCACGAAGCACATTTAGATATTGGTGGATTACACGGTAAGGCAGAAGTTGAGAGACGCGTTAAATGGGTTAAGGACACAGAAGAAGTCATTGGAGACGACGCCAAAGAGTACTTCCTAGTATGGATTGCGGTTGAAAGAAAAGAAGTCGGTCCAGTCTACGATGGAGCAGGCGCTTGTTATCTTATGGTAAACAAAGAAAAAAGACGCGGCTATAAGATGATGCACGAGCATGTGAACAGTTTAGATGATGCGATGAAAGGTCGTATTAAACTAGATATTTTAGATCAAGAAAGTAAGAATGCCTTAAGAGAATTTCTTAAAGGTCATAATGAAAGCATGTGGGAGAACTCAACAGAGCTTCAAGAGGCGCTGTCTAAGTAATTTTAAATATGTCTTTTTTATGACATTTAGAAATTACGTTGCACATTTTACTGACTATGGATAAAATAAATAGTAGTTATAGTGATATAACTAGGACACAAGGTGGGACATTTGTCTCACCTTTTTTATTTGCTAAAATTGAAGTGATAATATGTTATAATCTGTAAGATGAAGGTGATATGATGACAGAGAGTAAAACATTGCCATATAAGCTTAGACAGCATGTCAATTTGAATGGTGATAAAACAGATTATGAACAGGATTTAGAAGTCTCAATTATTGAAAAAAATGATGTTTATTTGCGTTACATTGAGGCACTTGATGAACATGAAATAAAGGTTACAGTCCGCTTAGCAAATGATCACGTCAAGCTTCAAAGACGTGGCATCATCAATATGAATTTTCATTTTGAAGAAGGTTTAAAAACTGATACTTTCTATGAATCACCAGCGGGTAAACATCACTTCCAAGTGTACACGCATCGCCTATTACAAAGTGTTGACACACTTATTATTGAATATGATTTATACCAGAGTGGGGAACTCTTAGGCAATTATAAATATAAGTTAGAGAGGGTTTAAATATGGATTTAAAACAGCAATTAAAAGTCACGATAGATGAAGCGATTAAACAAGCGGAATTAGTCCCAGAAGGACAGCTTCCAGAATTGAAAGTTGAAGTGCCTAAAGATAAGTCAAATGGAGATTTCTCCACTAATGCAGCGATGGTCTTGACTAAAATTGCACGCAAGAACCCTCGAGATATTGCTGCTGCAATTATTGAAAATTTTGATCAAGCGAAAGCTGGTGTCAAAGAAATCAATATTGCGGGACCGGGTTTTATCAACTTTACAATGGATTCCAAAGAACTCGCAAATGTCATTTATAAAGTGTTAGACCAAAAGGAAAACTATGGTCGATCAGAAGCTAATAATGAAAAAGTATTGGTTGAGTTTGTGTCAGCAAATCCAACTGGTGATTTACACATTGGGCACGCGAGAAATGCTGCAGTCGGTGCGACTTTGTCTAATATTTTAGATTTTGCTGGCTACGATGTGACACGCGAATACTATATCAATGATGCCGGAAACCAAATTAACAACTTAGCCTTATCTATTGAAGCACGTTATTTTGAGGCACTTGGTCAGGATTTAAACATGCCGGAGGATGGTTACAACGGTAAAGATATTAAGCTTATTGGTGAAAACTTAGCAAAAGAGCACCCTGAATATAAAGACTTAGACCAAAAAGAACGTATTGCAGAGTTTAGAAATCTAGGTGTGGAATTAGAGATGCAAAAACTGAAAACAGATTTAGAAGATTTTAGAATTCGCTTCGACAATTGGTTTTCAGAAACTTCTCTTTATGAAAGTGGCGAAGTAGATTCTGCCATGGACAAGATGACTGAAAATGGCTATACCTATCAAGCTGACGGGGCAACTTGGCTACGTACGACGGACTTTAAAGACGATAAAGACCGTGTACTTGTTAAAAAAGATGGGACGTTCACTTACTTAATGCCGGATATCGCTTATCACTACGATAAGGTTGAACGTGGTTATGATAAGTTAATTAATCTTTTTGGAGCTGACCACCATGGCTATATTAATCGCTTAAAAGCATCACTTGGTGCGCTTGGTGAGGATCCAGACAAGTTAGAAATTGAGATTATGCAATTGGTAAGATTGATTGAAAACGGCGAAGAAGTGAAAATGAGTAAACGTACAGGTAAGGCAGTGACCTTGAAAGATTTAATTGATATGATCGGTGTAGATGCTGCACGTTATTTCATGGTCATGCGTTCAACAGATACTCACTTTGATTTTGATTTAGACCTTGCACGTAGTGAGTCGAGTGATAATCCAGTTTACTATGCCCAATATGCGCATGCTCGTATTTGCAGTATTTTACGTCAAGCAAAAGAACAAGGTTTTGAAATAGATGAATCACAAGCGGTCGATGTGATTGAAAATGAACAGGCACTAGAACTCTTGAAGAAGATCTTAGAATTTCCGAATATTGTTAAAGGTGCAGCGGCTGCTAGAGCAACCCAACGCATACCGAACTATATTCATGATCTTGCAGCAAGTTTCCATAAGTTCTATAATGCAGAAAAAGTTTTAGGTGAAGTAGAAGAGAAGACGCGTGCTTATATTTTAATGATTGAAGCAGTTCGTCAAACCCTAGAAAATGCGCTTGGTTTGATAGACGTGTCTGCACCAGAAAGTATGTAAGAACTCAACACATATTGATATGCTCCTCCCTAAGTTGACATTTTAAAAAAGTGAATGCTTAAGGAGGAGTATTTTTTCTTACTAAAGACTCTTAATACATAGAATTTTAATGAGGAGATAAACAAAGATGAGAGCAAATCTAAACACATATGTCATGCTTTTAATCCTATCAATTTTATTACTGTCATCCTGCTCCAATGAAGAAAAACAAGTTGAACACTCATCTGACGATAAGAGGATAATTTCTTTAATGCCGAGCAATACTGAAATCATTTCTACCTTGGGAGAAGAAGATAGTCTAGTCGGAGTGACAACGGTGGATAATTATCCTGAAAGTTTAAGTGACGACCTTACACGACTAGACTCTTTTGAATTAGATGAAGAGGCAATGCTTGCACTTAATCCAAGTCATATTGTGATACATGAGAGCAATCAAGCTGCTATAAGTCATGTAGTCAACCGAGTAGCTGAGTCGACGAATGCAGATGTGCTTGTGGTAGATGATGCGACCAATATTGAAGAAATTTATGAGACCATCGATCAAATCGGGCAATTTTTAGATAGAGAACAAGAAGCAAAGGAAGTTAATGAAAAATTACAAAATCAAGTGACTGAAGTAATCAGAGAGTACGAAGATGAAACAATCGATGGAGACGTGCTTCTTTTAGTATCAACAAATCCAGATATCTATGTTGCTGGTGCAGATACTTTCATTGATGATGTTCTCACTTCTTTAAATGTTCGTAATGCCTTTAGTGATGTCGAAGGTTATCCAACTGTGACATCGGAGGAATTAGTAAAAAGAGATATTTCTAAGGTCGTATCCATAAGTGGTGAAGCGCCTGAAGTTTTATCTGAATCACTATCTAATATTGCTGGTTTAGAGGATTCAGCGATCACGAATGAAAAAAATCAATGCGTGCCCGACGCTGATGTCATCTCTAGACCAGGACCAAGAATTTCTGAAGGGTTAAAAGAAATCGCAGAGTGTGTCTATGAATAAAAGCAACCTTATTTTAGTGACCCTGTTGATTTTTAGTGTCTTAATTAGCCTGACTTTCGGTTCTGTTCTTTTAACTGACCTAACATATATGCAGGTGTTTTCAATTATTATCGATATCAGGCTGCCTCGAGCGCTGATGGCAGTCTTAACAGGTGCAGCCTTAGCGATGAGTGGCGCGGTGTTTCAAATTATTTTAAAAAACCCTATGGCTGACAGCTTCACTTTGGGTATGGCAAACGGTGCAGTATTAGGATCTAGTTTAGTGGTTGTTTCGGTTCTTCCTATATTTTTAGCACCCATAGCGAGTATTGTTTTTGGTTTAGCTACTATGCTCTTGGTCGTCGCTATTGCACGGAAAATTGATGTCACTTATCGACCAGAGACTTTGATTATCACTGGAATTTTACTCGGAGCCCTCTTATCTGGTCTATTGTACTTACTCATTCTACTTTTCCCTAATGAGACTGCTAATATTTCTCGTTATATGTTCGGTTCATTAGGAGGGGCAAACTTCAATCAAGTAGGCATACTGCTCTTTGTGACAGGAGTGAGTTTTATCATTCACTTGAAATTTTCAAGGAGTTTGGATCTATTAAAATTGGGAGATATCAGGGCACACGCTTTAGGTGTTAAAGTCAGTTTAGTGCGTCCACTGCTACTGATGGTAGCCTCAATTCCACCACTGATTGCTATAGGATATACGGGAATTATAGCGCTTGTGGGTATTATCATTCCACAATTGATTCTCTATGTTAAACCAATGACTTTTGCCCCCTTAGTCAAACGCTCAATTTTGCTCGGTGCGCTCTATGTTTTATTTATTGATACTTTAGGACGTACGATTATTGCACCTATCCAAATCCCGACGGGAGTTATGGTGATGTTATCAGCTGTCCCATTCTTTATTTTCCTTCTTTATAAAAGAAATTTTAAACGATCTTAAAAATAAATCGTAAACGATTTCACTTATAAAATAGAAGGCTTTATAAAAGAGTGTTATATTAAATAAAAAGGGGGAATTCGGATGGAATACGTTTCAGTCGATGATATTTTTAAAATTCGTTCAGTAGCAGCACCCAAAGTAATGGGTAAGACTGGTCGTGTGACTTATTTAGTTGGTCAAACTGATCAGGATAAGGACACGTATTATTCTTATCTGCATGCATATGATTCAAAAGGGAATATCCAACTTACATATAAGGATGAAAAAATCTCTGAAGTTAACCATTCTAATGATGGTATGATGACTGCTTTTACAGCAAAAGATGAAGAAGGCAAAAGCCAAGTTTTCTTACTTCGTCATGCTGGGGGAGAAAGAGAGCAAATTACGAATGAAAAAGATGGCGCAAGTAGTCCAATCTTTGGTCTAGATGATCAAACGATTTATTATTCAGTTAAAAGCTCTAAAGAAGAACAAGAAAAAGACGATAAAACCCTCAAACCGACAGTGGTAAATCGCATGAAATATAAATCAGATGGTGGACCTTCTCCATACGGTGTTTTTCCTGAAAAATATAGTGCGATTAAGAAAATTGATATTCACTCGAAGGAATCAGAAACAGTCTTAAGTGGGGATGAAAACTATACTCTTGAAGAGATTGCACCAAATGGTTTCTTCTACTCTACGGATCAAAGTGATAATCCTGACTACAATTTCTCTTCTAAACTTTATTACCGTAAAGATGGACAAGACCATTTATTAAGAGAAGGGGTCAATGTAGTCAAAGTAGAATTATCGCCGGATCATAAATATCTGTTGATGACTCTCATTGGTCGTGAATATAAGAACGCGACCCATCCTCATATTGAAGTGCTAAATTTAGAAAATGAAACGACAATCGATGTGACAACGGCCTTAGATAAACCAGTGGGTGGCCTCGTTGCCCAAGATACGCAACAAAATTCAGTGAATAATCCAAGTAAGTGGATTTCTAATGATACGTTTGTCTTTATCGTGTCGGAATTTGGCAGTGTCAACTTATACAGAGGTAAGGTCGACGGTTCGATTGAACCGTTATATAGAGGAAAGCATAATATTTTTGGCATGGATGCTGACGATACGGCAGCTTACTTAACAATCTCAACTCATGTCTCACCGAGTGAGCTATATAAGTTTGATTTTGCCTCAGGTCAAGTGAGTCAATTAACAGAAATCAACAAGGATTATGTAGAAGATACACACTTAGTTGAGCCAGAAGAAATTGAGTTTACAAGCTTTGATGAGACAACAGTACATGGTTGGTTTATGAAACCTGCTGCTTATAAACATGGAAATAGTTACCCGATGATTACTAATATTCATGGAGGACCCCATGCACTATTCGCCAATACTTTTTTCCATGAAATGCAAGTACTCGCAGCTAAAGGCTATGCGGTTCTTTTCATTAACCCAAGAGGTTCACACAGCTATTCACAAGATTTTGTTGATGCAGTCAGAGGAGATTATGGTAATGGTGACTACAAAGATATTATGGCAGCAGTTGACTATGTCACTGAAAAGTTTGACTGGATCGATCAGGATAAATTAGGTGTCACAGGTGGTTCTTATGGAGGCTTTATGACCAATTGGATTGTTGGACATACTAACCGCTTTAAAGCGGCTGTTACACAGCGTTCTATTTCGAATTGGATTAGCTTCCGCGGAGTTTCAGATATTGGTTACTACTTTACAGACTGGCAAATATTAGCAGACCTTGATGACCTAGATAAACTTTGGCATCACTCTCCGCTTAAATATGCAGCCAATGTTGAAACACCACTATTGATACTACATGGAGAAGAAGATATCCGTTGTCCGATTGAACAAGGAGAGCAGCTCTTTATCGAGTTGAAATCACGCGGTAAAGAAACACAATTTGTTCGATTCCCTAAATCTTCACACGAATTGTCACGTTCAGGAAAACCAAGCCTACGCATGGAAAGACTTAATCACATGACGAATTGGTTTGAAAAATATATTTAAGGGTGTGAGTACATGAGTAAAAAAATCGAAGCTTTAGCTAAAAGTCTAGATACGGACTATTCCTTGATTACAGATCCAATGAATATATTTTATTTTACAGGTGTTAAATTAGACCCACATGAGCGCTTATTAGTGTTAATCATTAACAATAAAACTCTTGAAACTTCAATAATATATCCTGCTTTGGACGGGGAGACAGTTAAAAATAATACTAACCTTAATTTATATCTACCACACGATGATAAGGAAGATGCATTTCAATATGTCTTTCAAGCGATTCCGAAAAACAGCACAATCGCGGTAGAAGGTGGTCACCTTTTATACGAGCGTTATTTAAGATTAATAGAGAACTACCAAGCTTCTGACATTAAGGTGCTCGATAAAGAGATTGCTTATTTACGCACTAAGAAAGATGCACACGATAAAGAAGAACTCTTACGTGCGGTAGAAATCACAGAGAAAGCACTTGAAGATTTGAAAGAATTTACAGTAGAAGGTAAGACTGAAATGGAAGTTTCAGATTTCTTAGTCAAACAATTTAAGTCATACGGTGCGATTGGACCGAGTTTTGGCCCGACTGTCCTAACGGGTAAAAAGTCAGCCTTACCTCATGGTGATACAGGTAATGAAGTCATCAAAAATGGAGACTTCTTATTGATTGATTTTGGTGTTATCTCTGACACAGGTTATGTTTCTGATATGACAAGAACCTTCATCGTTGGAGAAGCGTCTAAAGAACAGGAAACCATCTATAAAACAGTCTTAAGAGCGAACCTAGAAGGCATTAAAGCCGCCCAAAAAGGTGTCGAATTAAAATCCATAGATCAGACTGCTAGAGATGTAATTGAAGACGCAGGTTACGGAGAATACTTCATGCACAGAATTGGGCATGGTCTTGGTCTAGATATTCACGAAGCACCTTCAATCCACGGTGACAACACTGATCTTTTAGAGAGTGGTAATGTCATTACAATTGAGCCTGGGATTTATATTCCTAGTATAGGCGGGGTAAGAATTGAAGATATGTTATTTATAGAAGAAGACAATACAATTACTCTAAATAGTTTTCCAAAAGACTTTGAGTCGATGATTATACAATAATGCTTAGGAGCTGTAATTTATTATGACAAAAGAAACAAGAATAGAATCGGATTTTCTTGGAGAAAAAGAAATTGATAATGATGCTTATTATGGAGTACAAAGTTTACGTGCTTTAGAGAACTTTCCCATTACAGGTTATCATTTAAATACAGATTTAATTCGTGCACTTGCTATGGTCAAAAAAGCAGCAGCGATTGGTAACCATGCAGATGGAGTATTAGACGAAGAGCGCATGAAGGCGATTGTTCAAGCTAGTGAAGAAATTATCGATGGTCAATGGCACTCACACTTCATCGTGGATCCAATCCAAGGTGGTGCAGGTACTTCAAATAATATGAACGCTAATGAGGTCATTGCTAACCGTGCCTTAGTTATTCTTGGTAGAGAAAAAGGAGATTATGATTACATTAGTCCTAATAACCACGTAAACATGTCTCAATCGACTAATGATGCTTTCCCAACAGCTCTACACATCAGTCTCTTAATTAGAGCTGAAAGCTTGCTTGAAACGATGAATACTATGAAACAAGCATTTGAAGCGAAAGCTGTTGAGTTTGATCATATTATTAAAATGGGACGTACACATTTACAAGATGCGGTTCCAATTCGTCTTGGCCAAGAATTTAGTGCTTATGCTAAAGTTTTATCAAGAGATATCAGACGTGTTACAAATGCACTTGAAAATCTTTATGAAATTAACATTGGTGCCACAGCAGTTGGTACAGGGCTGAATGCGGATCAAAAATACATTGATGTCGTTGTAGAAGAGCTAAGAAAAATAACAGGATATCCTCTAAAATCTGCTGAAAACCTAGTGGACGGTACTCAAAATACTGATGCTTATACAGAGATTTCAGCGTCTCTTAAAGTATGTATGATGAATATGTCTAAGATTGCTAACGATTTTAGAATGATGGCTTCAGGTCCAAAAGCAGGCTTGAATGAGATCAATCTACCAGCTCGTCAACCAGGTTCATCAATTATGCCAGGTAAAGTGAACCCAGTAATGGCAGAGGTTATTAACCAAATTGCTTTCCAAGTCATCGGTAACGATAATACCATTTGTCTCGCTTCAGAAGCAGGACAGTTCGAGTTAAATGTTATGGAGCCTGTCCTTGCATTTAATCTGCTACAATCTATCGACATTATGAATAACGGATTTAGAGTATTCACAGAAAAATGTATCTCAGGAATCACTGCCAATGAAGAACAGATGGCGGCTTACGTCGATTCATCGATCGGTGTTATTACAGCGCTTGTGCCTCATATCGGCTATAAGAAAGCTTCAGCAATCGCGAGAGAAGCGATGTCAACTGGTGAGTCGGTTCGTAGTCTATGCTTGAAGTATGACGTACTCAGAGAAGATCAGTTAAACCATGTCTTGAATGCATTTGAAATGACAAACATCGGCGTATCTAAACTTCCAGAATAAAAGACAAATCACGCTGGCTCTATTATTGAGCTGGCGTTTTTTTTATAGGTACTTGAAGCGACTTTTCATACTTATAAAGTGTAGAATAAAGAGAAAAGGTATTTAAAAGGAGGGAAACAATTGGATATTCAAGAGTTTTATCAAAATTACTTGGGTGAGCAAGACCTCATAAGAGCAAGCCTATTTAACTCAGAAAACTTTACCAATCTAGATGACTTAATCAATTATAAAATTAATGAATTAAATGATATGAACAGTATTCAAGAAGTCTTCGAACACTTCTCTATGGCAGAGGCAAAACTTTTAAAAAGATTAGCTTCAGAAGATACTCATGATAATGTGCACCATGTCGCTTACAACTTAAGTAAATATGCTACCTTGATTGATTATCAGTATATTTTAGAAGATAAAGCAGGAGATGGCGTCATTCATTCAGAAATTATTAATAGCTTAAATCATGGGATGAAGCAATCAGGAATATTTCCTATAGAAGAGATGTATATCGATGATTCGGAAAGAATATCAGCAAGAGATTACAATCGTTTTATGCCAATTTTTCAAGGTCCAATGTATTGGCTATACAATAATTTAACCTTCTTTGAACTCAGACGCTTAATGTCTAAACTTAATATCAAATCACTTGGTCAATATAAAGAGGACTACTTAACAGAAGTCGTCAATCATTTAAGACTAAAAGAGTACCTCGTTCATGCTGTATCTCAATTAGATAACGAAGCAGTCAATGAAATTCAAGATAAGCTTAGAAATGACGATTACATCTATGACAATATTCCCCGTTGGCGTACCGCATTAGAAACGGGCTTACTAGTAAAGGTGCATAAAGATTACCTCATTATGCATAAGGATATTTTAGCAGGATTAAAGGAAATCGATTTTGATAACATTAATTATTCCAAAGTAGAAAAAGACGACGCTAACTTCAATGCTTATCAAGTCGGCTTAAAGTTGTCTACTTATGAAGATATTTATAGACAGATCATTCTACCTAGTCGATTTAATCTCTTAGAAGTTGAAATCATAATCTGTCAAACCTTTGGCTGGACCAATGAAGACTCAGGCTATTTCTTGATTGATGGTAAGGAAGTAACTCCTACCAATATGAGTAAAAGTGCGATTATGGCAGATGTGTTTTTAGAATCGGGCTTAGAATATCAGTACGAATCAAATGATGACTATATTATTAAACTTCAGGTTGAAGATGTCTTGAGTATCGATAAGCCAATACCGAGTGTCGAAGATTATCAAGGACCGAGCCCAATAGAAGGCGTCGGTGGAGTTGAAAACCTTAAAAAAGTTCTAAAAATTCTAGAAGATAAACACCATCCAGATTTTGATAACACTTATTACCGGGCAAGACAGAAAAACTACAGAGAACGCTACCCTGTCAGTGCTGTAAATAAGCAGTTGTCGAGATTATTTAATCGAGGAAACCCAATGACTTAAGGAGAATCAAGATGGATTTAGCAACATTTTATAAGACTTATTTAACTTATTTGCATCTAGATAAAGTGGGAGAGTCCCTATCACAAGTGGATAAATTAGTTGAAGAAAAAATAGAAGAAGCAAAGTCTGATGACTATTTAACTTTACTTGGAGATAGCTTAGCGATGGAAGAGATAGAATTAATCAAGCGTTATTCCAATGCTTTAACAGCTGATAATATCATCTCTATTCCATTTGATGAAGAAGAACATCCATTTTTAATTTATAATCATCACTTACTTTACGTTGGTGACGGTATGGGTGTGATGCACGAAGAAGTGATTGATGGTATTTTAAGAAACTTCGGTTCAAGCATTCAATTGCCACCTTTACCAGAAGGCATTTCACTTGATAATGTGACCTTAAATAATGCTGAGTATACAACCACAGTTAATCTCTTAGATTATCCAATTATAGAGTACTATGATCTCTTATTAACTGAAGAACACATGAATTTAGTAGCGGAAAACTTAGATCTTTCTTTAGAAGAATATAAAAATAGACCACAAATCATAAATGCAATTTCTAAACGTCTAATTCATAAGGAATATTGGCAAGAAAAATTAAAATTATTTGAAGAAGATGAGCTCGCACGTTTTAAGAAGAAAATTGAAGCGGGTCAAGTATTGTTTACCGAAGACGAAGGGGATTGGAGTACCTTCCTTGCGACGGGTATTATTATGCCATATTTACCGAACGTCGCTATTTTACCCTTAGTGCTTTTAGAATTCTTTAAAGAAGAAATCTTTTAATCATAACTCTCTATAAAGTCGACACCTGTATCAGGAATGAAGCTTTAGGGAGAGATTTATTTACAGTAGAAGAGGGTAAGTGAAATACGTTCGTGACTATAGCCATTATTTTTTCCAACTTTAAGAAGAGATTTTAAAAATCTATTTAAAAGGGGTAATGTAAATGTCATTAAAAGAGAAATTATTTAAGCAACTTGAGGATAACGAGGATAGAATGATTCAAATTAGACGTCATTTACATGAAAATCCAGAACTATCATTTAAAGAAGAAAAAACAGCTCAGTTCATAGAAGAATTTTATAGAGATAAAGAAGTTTCTATTACAACAAATGTAGGGAATGGAAATGGAATCATTGTTGAAATTGAAGGTGGAGCTGGCGAAGGACCAACTTTAGGCTTAAGAGCTGACTTTGATGCTTTACCTATAGTTGAGGAAGCAGATGTAGAATTTAAGTCTAAAAATGAAGGTGTCATGCATGCGTGCGGCCACGATGGACATACAGCTTATTTATTGATTTTAGGTGAGGCATTAATTGATTTAAAAGATGAGTGGAAAGGGAAAATTAAACTGATTCATCAACATGCAGAAGAAGAGCCACCAGGTGGTGCGAAAAGTATTGTTGCCTCAGGTATCTTAGATGACTTAGATGAAGTTTATGGTATTCATCTCTTCCCAACTATCGATGTCGGTGACATTACAGTATGTGCTGAAGAAGCGATGACAGGACGTTCGAATTTCGAACTGAAAATTCAAGGCTCCGGAGGACATGGTGCCATGCCACATACAACGAATGACGCACTCGTTGCAGGGGGCTATTTTGTCACTACAGCTCAAACGATTGTCTCTAGACGTATGAATCCAAATGACTCAGTCGTAGTATCCATCACAGCCTTCGATGCACCAGGTGGATATAATGTAATTCAAGATAGTGTCACTTTAAGAGGGACAGTGCGTTACTTATCTATGGATAATCAAGAACCGATTTATGAAGAAATGGAACGTTTAGTTAAAGGGCTAGAGGTTACATACGGTGTGGAGTGTACCCTAGACTATGTCTATGATTATCCAGTCCTTTACAATACGCCAGAAATTATAGATGAAATAGAAGAGACACTTAGTGAAAGTGCAGGCTCATACTTTGAGAAAGTGTACCGCGATAAACCACAGGCAGCATCTGAGGATTTTGCATATTACTTACAAGAAAAACCAGGTGCTTTTATATTTGTAGGAGCTAAACCTGAGGGTGTTGAAAATGCTTATCCAAACCATCATCCTAAATTCGAAGTGAATGAAAAATCGTTAATTATTTCTGCAAAAGCAATGGCAGATATTATTCTTAAAAAAATTCAATAAAAAAGGTGACATGATGAGAGAAATACACACGAAATACTCTAAAAAGAATCCGGGACATTATGTTCCTGCTATGGAGCATAATGGAACCCTATATATATCTGGGCAATTATCAATCGATAATGAGACTGGGAAAGTTGTAGAAGGTGGCGTGAAAGAAGAAGCGGCACAAGCTTTGAAGAATTTGGATCTTGTCTTAAGTGAGGCGGGCATTACTAAAGATAAGGTGATAATGTGTCGTATCTATACACCAGATGTTGCTTACTGGAATGATATTAATGAAGTGTATAGCGACTATTTTGGAACTCATAAACCAGCACGAGCCATTGTTCCTACGACGCCATTACATCATGGTTGTCTAGTGGAAATAGAAGCTGTTGCTGCAATGGAATAGCTTAAAGCAAAAACTGTTTAGAAACCTAAGTAGGGATTTCTAAACAGTCTTTTTATGTGCTATAAACCTTATTCATTTTCTAGTTTTTTAATATATTTATCTAAGAGTTTTTTATCTTTACCAGAAATTTTGGGGAATTTCGGATCGATTTTCTCTAAAACTTTAATCATGATTTCAGTAATAATACGGCGACTATGCCACTCATCATCAGCAGGTAATATATACCACGGACTGTGTCGGGTGGAGGTGTTATTTAACATATCTTCAAAAGCGATTTGGTATTGATTCCATTTTTTTCTTTCTTCAACATCTGAAATTGAAAATTCCCAGTGTTTATCTGGATTTTTCATTCTACTCAAAAGCCTGTCTCTTTGTTCTTTTTTAGACATATGAAAGAAAAATTTGATAACCGTAAAGCCATTTTCGTGTAGGTATCTTTCGTAGTCATTGATCTGTCTATAACGTTGTTCGAATATATCATCATGCTCATCTACTAATAGATTATGGACTTTTGTAGCAATAACATCCTCATAATGTGAACGATTTAAAATCGCGACTTCCCCACGATTAGGTTCCCCAGCGTGGATTCTTCTGAGATAATCTTGTTTTTTATCTTCTTCTGTTGGTTTCCCAAAGGAAGTGACTTTGAGACCCTGTGCGTTTAAATTTGAGAATATATATGAAATTGCTTCATCCTTACCAGCAGCATCAATGGCTTGTAAGACTACCATAATTCCGTTTTCTTCCTGAGCATTTAATTTAAGATGTAGATCCTTTAATTTTTCAACTAAAGGCGGGACTATATTTTCTTTAATCTCTTGATTATCTTTTTTCTTGCCCTCACTAGTTTTGTATTTCTTTAGTTTTATATTTTTAGTACACGGTACTTTATAATTTGATAATTTCATTATTATCACCCCTGTTTGAAGATATTTACCCGCATGAAAAGGTGGGAAACATTTGAGATATCAGAATCACTATAGTTCGTGAACAACTAGTAGTTGGCAATGTACATGGAATAAACGATACAAGTTTTGAAGAATTTAGACTTTGTGTGATGTGAAAGAAGGATTCCAAAACAGTTTTCTCTGGGCTATTTATAAACTAACTCACTTAAATTTTTAGAAAATTTACATTTGACAGAATAATATATGTGAGTTATTATCGAATTTATAGAAAACGATTTCATTAAATTTAAATAATGATAATGTGTACAAAACATGTGAAATGAGGTTTCTCATTTTATATGTAATTTTTTTAGCTTTATAGTATACGTCTATAGACGTCTTTAAAATAGGAGGATGGAAATGAGTAGTAATTTACAAGAAGAAATAAAAAATTTTGTTAAAGACATTGAAGAGAAGTTAGTAAGCTTTAGAAGATCTATGCATCAAAATCCGGAATTAAGTAGTGAAGAATACAATACATCAGAGAAAATTTTCAAATTCCTCGAAAAAGAAGGATTGAAACCTCAATTTATTGAAGATAGAGGCATTGGTGTAACTGCACTTATTGAAGGAAAAACTAATAATCAAACTGTTGCGTATCGAGCAGATATTGATGCATTGCCTATTGATGAACAAACAGGTCTTGAATTTAAATCTACAGAATCAGGAAAAATGCATGCATGCGGTCATGATATACACACTACAACATTACTGGGAACTGCTTTAACACTGAATAAATTTAAAGAAAATTTAAATGGTAATGTCAGATTAATATTCCAATCAGGAGAAGAAATCTTTTATGGTGCTAGAAAAGTAATAGAGTCGGGAATTTTGAATGAACCTAAAGTTAATAAAATTCTTATGTTTCATACGTGGCCAGATTTACCAGCTGGAACAATTGGATTAAAAAAGAATGAAATGATGGCATCAAGCACAAGCTTCAATTTTAAGATTAAAGGTAAAGGTGCCCATGCTGCTCATCCACAAAAAGGTAATGATCCTGTAGTTATAGGAGCAAATCTAGTTTCAAATTTACAAAGTATCATATCAAGAAGAGTTGGAGCTCAAGAATCTGCTGTTGTTACGATAGGGAAACTAGAAGCTGGAAAGGTTTCAAATGTCATTCCAGATGCAGCATATGGAGAAGGAACTATTCGAACTCTAAATTCTGATTTAGATCAATTTATCCAAGAAAGAATAACAGATTTATTTGAATATGGTGCTAAAAGTTTTGGAGCTGTTGGAGAAGTGAATTTTGAACAAGCCACTTATCCGGTAGTGAATGATCCAGATATTATAGACACAATTGAAAAATCTGCAGAAAATTCAATTGGATTGGAAAACATACATTGGCTTAAACAGGCTTCTATGGGAAGCGAAGATTTCTCACTTTATTTACAAGACATCCCTGGAGCACTGGTAAGATTAGGCACAAATAATGATGATGAGAGATCAAAAAGGGCATTACACAGTAATGATATCCATTTTGATGAAAAAGCTATACCAACAGGTGTGAAAGTGATGTCAAATGTAATCGTAGATTTATTAAATGATAAATAAAATATTAGGGGTGAAGTTTAATGTCCACTGAAGCAATAATTGCAGTAACAATCTTTGTAGTTGCTATTGTCCTATTAATTTGGAGACCAATAAGCCCAATATTAATTGGTGCTATGATACCTACCTCCTTAGCTTTGTTTGGGGTGCTTGATGCTGATGTTGCATTCGCTGATTTTGCCAACTCTGTTGTTATATTTTTTATGAGTCTATTAGTTGTAGGTAGAGCAATATTTAAAACTGGACTAGCAGATTATATAGGAGGAAAAATTATAGGATTAACCGGTAAGTCTGAAACAGGGACTTTATTTGGTACAAATATTGTTGCCAGTGGACTATCCGCATTTTTAAATGATACAGGAACGACTGCATCATTAATGCCTATTGTTAGCACAGTAGCAGAAAAAGCAAATGTTTCTAAATCTAAACTCTTAATGTCATTGGCATTCTTTTCATCTATAGGTGGAACAATTACTTTAATTGGTACAACCCCTCATATTGTTGCCAGTGGGTTACTCTCAGATTTTGGATATCGTGAATTTGGATTTTTTGAATTCGCATGGATTGGTATACCCGTTTTAATTGTTGGAATGATTTATATACTCACATTAGGGAAGAAGTTGTTGCCAGATATAGAATTGGAAGATGAGTATGTAGGCGAGGAGACAAGTAAACAACCAGCAAAAATGCTTCTTGTTGCAATAATATTTATAGGGATTATTATTTCTATGGCAAGTGGAGTAATTCCGATGCACGTTGCGGCTGCAGCTGGTGCAATCTTAGTAGTATTAACAAAATGTATCACGATTGAAGAGGCTGTTAGTTCGTTTAGTGTACCAACACTATTTTTAGTAGCTGGTATTTTCCCGTTGAGTACTGCATTGGTCGAAACAGGCGCAACAGAATATCTAGTGAATTGGATTTCTCCTTACTTTATAAACCTTTCACCGGTATTCATCATAATGGCTGTCACATTCTTTGTAATCTTGATAACTCAATTCCTGATGAATACATCGTTGACCGCAATTATGGTACCTGTGGGTATTTTAGTAGCGGAAGCGGCGAATATAGATCCAGCAGGGGTTGTTATGGCAATCGCTATTGCTGCATCAATAGCACTAGCTACTCCGTTTGGAACAGGGCCAAACCTGTTAGTTTGGGAAGTTGGTGGATATCAAGTAAAAGACTATTTTAAAGTTGGATTTCCACTAACTTTAATATTAGGTATTGTAATTACAATTGCATGTTCAATAATTTATCTATAGAGGTGTTTAATAAAAATGAAAAATTTTAAAGAAATAGTGAATGAAAATAATTTTACTATATTACCTGGAATATATGATTCACTTACTGCAAAATTAGCAGAGAAGGCAGGATTTCAAGCCATATTTTTATCAGGAGGCGCACTTTCTATTACTAACTTAGGAAAACCTGACATGGGATTCTTAACATTAAGTGATTTTAAAGAAAGTATTCAAAAAATTAGTAGAGTAGTAGATATCCCTATAATAACTGATGTTGATAATGGGTTTGGGAATTCTATTCACGCAGGTGATACCGCTAAAACAGTTTTTGAAGCTGGAGCCGATGGTTTGCAAATTGACGATCAAATTTTACCACAAGACAAACCAACAACTTCTAAAGATGCTTTGGATATTGATTTAGTTATTCCAAAAATTAGAGCTATGAGAGAGAACGTTGACGATTCCTTTACAATTATATTTAGAACAGTAGAAAATTATAATGGAAGTGTTGAAAAAGCTGTCGAAAGAGTTAATCTGGCAGGAGACAATGGAGCAGATTTAGTTTATGTTGATGGCTTATCTTCATACGAAGAAGTCTTGTATGTTTCCGAAAATGTAAAATACCCCTTATTAATAAATATGAACGAAAAAGGTTTTCCCGCAAGTTTAGAAACTGAAGTAGTAAAAAATCTTGGATTTAAGATTGCTCTATTCCCAGTGTCAACCATGGCAATTACAGCTCATATAAATGAAAAATTATTTGAAACATTAATTAATGAACAAACTACTCTATCTTTAAGAGAAGATATGACGAATCCATTAGATATCTATAACCTATTTGGACTAAGTGAATCAGTTGAAAAAGAATCTAAAAAGTACTAATAATATAGTAGATGCGGTATACATTATGTGTGTATCGCATTTTCTATTACGTTTTGAAATTCTAGAATAAGTTGTATTATGGTTTGTGACTGATTACGACATTATTGGTATAATATATAGATTCTATGTAATAATTAAATACTTTAAAGAGAGTGGATTTTATGAGCTTTATTGATTCTGGTGCTTCTAAACCAATTTTTATACAAATACAAGATAAAATAAAACATAACATATCAACTGGACTATGGTCTGAAGGATTCAAATTACCCTCTGAAGAAGAATTTTCAAAAGAATTAAATGTAAGCAGAGGAACAGTAAGAAAAGCTATTAAAGAATTAGTGAAAACAGGATATCTAGAACAGATACACGGGAAAGGTACATTTGTTTTGAGTCGTTTCACAACTTCGAATTTAGCCCAAGAATTTATATCTACTGCTGAGTCTTTAGTTAATAGTGGAGTGGACTATGAAACAGAAGTCTTAGTGCAAAAGTTAATAAAGCCAAATAAACATATTATGTCAAAACTAGAATGTCAAAAGGATACACCAGTCCTTTACTTGAAAAGAATTAGGTTAGTAGAAAATGAAAAAGTGCTTCTTATGGAAAACTGGGTTAACACAAAAATTTGTAAAAATATAGAACTTGAAAATTTTGAAAGTGATACGATTTTTGACATGATGGAAAAAACTTCAAAAAAAACGATAAAGTATGGAATTAGAAGTTTTGAAGCTAAGAGTGTTGATACTGAACAAGCTAAAATTCTCGATGTTCCTGTATCTAGCCCTATTTTATTTTTAGAACAGTCAACATTTTTAATAGAGGATAAAGTAGCTGAATACTCTAATATTTGGATTAAATCGGATAAGTATAAAATTATATCTGTTTTAGAAAGATAAAATATGCTAACTTATAAGACCTTTAAACAAAAACTGTTTGGAAATCTGAGTTGAAGATTTCTAAACAGTTTTTTTGCACCGATCGTTATATTTTTTATCACTTGTCTTGTATTTTAAATTTTAAGTTTTAGGCATCTGGTCTCAACTTTATTTGATTTTACCAGTGTCTATTAGGTTATTAATAAGTTTTCTGAAAAGCTTTACTCCAGGTGATTGACTATCTACATGCCAAGCAAGTGCAGTGGTTTTTTTATATTGTTGCTTTATAGATTTAAATACAACGTCACTATTAATAATATTAGTAGATGAGTTAGGTACAAGAGCTACTCCAAGTTCAGATGCTACTAGAGAAATAATAGTTTGTTGTTCTTGTGCTCTCTGAGCTATTACTGGATAAAAGCCTGCATTGTTACATAATGAAATCACTGAGTCATAGTATCCTTTGCCTGATTCTTCAGGAGTCATAATAAAATCCTCATCTTTTAATATGCTTAAATCTATAGGTTCGGGTAATTTAGAATATTCATGATCCAGGGGTAAAACAAGTTTAAAATCTTCTTGGTTGATTGGTAAAAATTTTATTTTTTCATTTGAAACTGGAGGAACTAAAATACCTAAGTTCAAATGACCATTTAGAAGCAATTTTTCTTGCTCCCCACTAGTATGTTGTTCAACTACGATATTCAAATTGGGATGTCTTAGTTTCATTTCCTTTATTATAGTTGGGAGTATGTCATAAACTGCTGAACCACTGAAACCTAAAACAATCGTTCCTAGCTCACCTGCGTGAATTTTTTTAGTGGTGTCAATCTCTTTATTTAAGAGGTTTATTATAAAGTCACAGCTACTATTAAAGTAATAGCCAGCTTCAGTTAGTTCTACTTTTCTATTAGTGCGATGAAATAATCTGACTCCAATTTCTTCTTCTAATTGCGCTATTTGCATACTTAAAGGAGGTTGTGAAATATTTAGACTTTTAGCTGCTTTACTAAAATTTAAATACTTTGCTACCGCTTGAAAATATATTAGGTGTCTGATTTCCAAATGATGGTCTCCTTTCATATATATTAAATATCAATAGTTATTAATAATATATTATACAAAACTCTAATTTAAATCTAACATAGATTTAAATAGATTTTAGAAGGGATGATTACATGAAACTAAAAATACCAAATGAAGAAATTAGAGAACGCCAGAAGAAATTTACGGATAATTTAAAAGAAATGAATGTTGAATCAGTAATTTTATTTAACACTACAGACATATTTTATTTGACGAACTTTATGTTTAGACCTTCAGAAAGACCTATTGCATTTTTTATTGATGACTCTAACAAAACGCATCTATTCGTTCCTCGTATGGAGTACTCTCATGCAGAGAATTATGCTGTTATTGATTATATTCATGAATATATAGAATATCCTGGGGAAACCCATCCTATGGAAATTTTGAAGATGTATTTAATAGAATATAAATTCACTGAAAAGACAGTTGGTTACGATTCGCTCGGATATAGTTCTCAAAAGGGCTATAAAGGACCATTGCTGACAGAAATAATGGATTTTAAGGATATTGTGAATATTAAAGGTATGGTAGAAAAGCAAAGATACATCAAGTCCAATAATGAAATAGAACTTATAAAAGAATCTGCAAGATGGGGAAATTTAGCTCATACGTTACTAGTTGAGTATTCAGAAATTGGTAAAAGAGAAATGGAAATCGAAGGTAGGGCATCATTTGAAGCATCTCAAATAATTTATAAAACTTTAGGTGCAGACTATAAACCATACGGAAATCCTCCACACGCTTTTTATAGAGGTCAAATTGGGAAGCATTCATTTTTTCCACATTCACAAAATCAAAATGCAATGTTGAAAAAAGGATTTAATGTTGTTTCTCAAGCAGCATGTGATGTCTGGGGATATAAAAGTGAATTAGAAAGAACAATGTTCATTGGTGAAGCAAGTAAAGAGCAAGAAAAATATTTTAATCATATGCTTCAAGCACAGGAAATAGCATTTGATTCTATAAAACCTGGCATTGAGGCTTCTGTTATCGAAAAAAATGTTCAAAGGTACTTTAAAGAGAACAATTTAGAACCTTTAGTGAGACATCATACTGGTCATAACATTGGATTACTCAATCATGAAGCTCCATTTTTTGATATCGGTGATGACACATTATTAGAGCCTGGCATGATATTTTCAGTTGAGCCAGGACTGTATGTTGAAGATATTGGAGCATTTAGACATTCTGACACTATTCTTATTACTGAAACTGGAATGGAGTTGATCACTTATTATCCTAGAGATTTTGAATCTCTAATAATTTAAAAATCAAATAAAGGGGGGATAGTTATGAGTGAAGAATCAAGCAAGAAGAGACGTAACAAGTTTAAGATGCCAGATTCGTATATTATCTTGTTTGTTATGTTAATTATAGGGGCTATAGCGACGTATATTATTCCAGCTGGTGAATTTGAAAGAGAAGAAGGAGGACTTGTACCGACAGTAATTCCCGATAGTTTTAGTTATGTTTCTTCAGATCCGGTAGGGCTTATGGGTTTTTTCTTATCTATCCAAGAAGGAATGATGGAAGCTGCAAATATAATTTTCCTTATTTTAATAATTGGCGGTGCATTTTCAATTATTAATTACACGGGAGCTATAGATTCTGGAATTATGAGTTTAATTAATAAAACCAGAAATAAAAAAATTCTTCTTGTTGTGTCATTAGCAACGGTATTTTCTATTGCAGGATTTCTTGGAGTACTTCACACTGCTGTAATCGCCTTTATACCAGTTGGTATAGTGGTGGCAAAAGCCTTTAAATTAGATGCCATTGTAGCGGTAGCTATTGTGTATTTAGGAGCATACTCTGGTTACACAATTGCTGGGCTTGATCCAATTACAACAGGTTTTGGTCAGGAAATCGCAGGACTCCCTGTTTTTAGTGGGTTATGGTTTAGATTTCTTATATACCTAGCTGTATTAACTTCGAGTATTTTGTACATTATATATTATATTAAAAAAATTGAGAAGAACCCCAATAAAAGTATAATGGGGGAGAATAAATTTAATGAGACAAATGAAGAGGTAGTAGAGACAGATCATGGAGATTTCACTACTTTAAGAAAGATCATTCTTATTTTCTTTGCAGTTTGTATGACTATTTATACTGTTGGTGTATTTAGAAATGATTGGGGTTTAAATGAGATGACAGCTTTATTCCTAATTATAGGAATAGGGACAGCGTTAATTGCAAGAATAGACGGAAATACTTTTGTCAAAGAGTTTGTAAAGGGAGCCCAAGGTATGATTTATGCTGCACTAATCGTCGGTTTAGCACGATCAATTGTTGTTGTCCTTGAAAATGGTTTAATACTAGATACTGTAGTAAATTCAATATCATCCATTATAGAGCCTTTACCGGTTATGGTAGGAGCATTGGGTATGTTCTTTTTCAATCTTCTGTTTAACTTGATTATTACATCGGGAAGTGGACAGGCAGCGATTGTTATGCCAATAATGGCTCCTTTAGCAGATATTATTGGAATTACGAGACAGACAGCAGTGCTAGCATATAATATGGGAGATGGATTCACTAATACTATAGCTCCAACTTCCGGGATTTTAATGGCAAGTATAGCTGTTGCTGGTGTATCTTGGGTAAAATGGTTACGGTTTATGCTGCCCTTGTTAGGAGTTTGGGTACTGATTGGTGTAGTAGCGATGATTATTGCGGTAAGCATAAATATTGGACCTTTTTAATCAACCATATTCCAATATGAAATATCCAAAAAATAAGTCACCTAGATTTATAAATCTAGGTGACTTATTTTTTGGATTAAATTTTCTTTGTATTATTTATAATCCATGTGTTGATTTCATCTTCTTGTAAACTTTTAACAGCGATATCTACTATAAAGTCTGCACTATCTTTGTTACTGGCAATGAAAGTGAAAAAGCCTGGACCTTTAATTGCATTTGTGAAGTCTGACCAGACAGCTGTGGTATTAAAAGAAATTCTGAGTATATTTAAGACAATTAAGCCAAAATACACGACAATATTTAACCAGAGTAAAAACTCAGCAAATGCATGATAGCCTAAATACCATGAAGACAAAGAGAGTGCACCGGTTGCCATGACCATAGCAAAGTATCCTGGGTAAAAATGTTCTGTTTGTCTTTTTAAAAAATTAATCATCTATGTCACGCTTTCTAAAGTTTACAGTAAGAGCTCACCGTATTTACGGTGAGCTCTTTATATTATAACTTATTGGTCAAACATCTTCATTACACCATGGGCAACCGCTAAATCAAAATAACCAGCACCTACGCATTTGTAGAGCGTGATTTCTTCATCGTTTTGACGTAAATATTCTCCATCAAAAATCTCGGCCAGTGTACCTTTGATATCATCCCAACTAATGATGCCCGCTTCAACAGCATCAATTAGTTCACCAGCTTCTTCTTTGATGCCATGCATATCGTCAACATAGATTTGGTCTGCTCTTTTGATAATAGTGCGGTCCATTTCTTTCATCTCTGGAGTAAAGGAACCGACACCATTGATATGCGCACCTGGCTTCACTTTTGCACCATCATAGACAGGTGTCTTACTTTGTGTCGCACAGTTAATAATATCGCTCTTTTCTACTAAACTATCGGCATCTGATACAACTTCTATATCAGCCCAAATTCCAAAATCCTCTAAGCGTTTTTTAAAATCATGAGCCTTACTTTCAGTACGGTTAAACAAGTAAATTTTTTGAATATCTCTGACTTGAATGACACCTAAAACCTGTTCGAATGACATGTTACCTGTACCAATCACACCAAGTGATCTAGCGTCTTCTGTCGCAAGTTTATCGGTTGCAATTGCAGTCATAGCACCTGTTCTTAAACGAGTTAAGTAAGAGGCTGCCATATTCGCTTTATGCTCACCACTATTTAAATCTGTCACCAGTATATTCCCCTGAGTCGTTGGGAATTTCTTATTAGTCGGGAAAATCGAGACAGTTTTGATAATCGATACGTGACTACTAATGCTGATACAAGGCATATATAACATAGAATTGTCATCACCAGCAGGTAATACAGTGCGAATTGATTCTACGATTTGATCATTTTTGTAATCATCCAAAATGTTTTTAACATCTTCAATTGCATGAGTAATCTTATACTTAGCTTCTATATCTTTATCAGTCAAAGTAATCAATGGATTCACTCTCCTATAATATTTTCATTTTTAAGTCGGTCTTCACGGTCTTGAGCACTTTCACCTTTAATCGATAGTACAGCTAGAATTGAAATTACCGCTGTAGCAACAATGTATAGTGAAACTGGTATGCTTGAACCGTCGAATTGATTCATTAAAAATTCAGCAATCATTGGTGCTGAACCCCCAGCAACGGCAGCTCCAATTTGATAACCGAGTGTAACTCCAGTATAACGTACTTCTTTAGAAAATGACTCAGAGAACATAGTACCTAATATGGCTGTGATTGGTGGCCAGATAACAACAAGACCAATCAAGGTTGCTAAAATCACTAAGAGTGGTTCATGTGTATTAACGATGTAGAAGTACGGGAAGCCATATAATAACATGGCAAAGGCACCAATCAAGAACATCTTACGGCGTCCAATTTTATCCGATAAAGAACCCATAATCGGTATCATGATTGTTGTCCCAACAGATACAGCCATAATAGACAGCATCATAAATTCAAAAGTGACATCAAGTGAAGAGACACCATAACCGACAATAAAGGTTGTGAATATATAAAACGGTCCAGTTTCAACAAACTTAGCCCCAGAAGTAATCAGCACTTCTTTTGGATGTTTCTTAAAGATTTCAACGATAGGTAACTGACGTACTTCATTTTTAGCAGCAGCTTCTTTTTGCATTTCTTGGAATGCTGGTGTTTCATCTAAGCCTTTACGGATAATAAGTCCAACAAATACGAGTAGTAAGCTGAAGATAAACGGTATTCTCCATCCCCACGATAAAAATGCTTCTTCAGGCATTACCCAAGTTAAAAAGAAGAAAAAGCCGTAAGCTAAAACTAGGCCAATCGGAATTCCCATCTGTGGGAAACTACCAAACAAACCACGTTGTTTCTTTGGTGCATATTCAGTTGCAAGTAATAAGGCACCGCCCCATTCTCCACCAATTCCTAAACCTTGGATCAGACGGAATAGTAATAGAAGTAACGGTGCGGCAACACCAATTGAAGCATATGTAGGTAAGAGCCCGATACCAGCAGTTGCTAGCCCCATCATACTTAAGGTAATAATCAATGTTTTCTTACGTCCAACACGGTCTCCAATGTGTGCAAATATGACACCACCAAGTGGCCGTATAAAGAATGATAAAGCCAAACCAAAATAAGCTAAAATTGTTGATAAAAATTGATCATCGGTAACAAAGAACTGAGTGTTAAAAATTATGCTCGCAACCGCAGCATATAAGAAAAAGTCAAACCACTCAATTGAAGAACCGATCAAACTTGCTGATAATACTTTTCTTCGTAATTTTTTATCCATGTTGTTCCCCCTTTGTATACGTTTACAATACCACGTTTTAATTTCTGAGACTATAAATAATTAAATATGTGAAGCGATTTATAGAAGTGAATTTATTTATTGTTAAATAAGGGGTAAAATAAAGATGATATGCACATAAAATACAGAGTTGAAGAGAGTCGTCTGGTCCAATTAGAGTTGCTTTATTTATATGAATCGCTTAAAGTATAAATAAGCTGACTCATGATTCCGTAGCTCAGCGGGAGAGCGCTTCGTTGACATCGAAGAGGTCGGTGGTTCAATCCCACTCGGAATCATACCGAGCCGGAACGCTCTAGACGTTCCGGCTTTTTCTTTTTGTAAAAATACATACGTATAAAAATGTCAAAAAGGAAGTGAAAAAATGACTGAGAAAGTAGCCTCATTAGTTGATGCAGATAAATTTTTCTTTTTTAAACAAGTATTAAATAACATAAATCTGGATATTTATAATGGTGAAATACTAGGCTTAATCGGACCAAGTGGTTCAGGAAAAACGACTTGTATTCGATGTTTGCTAGGTATGGAAGAATTGACAGAAGGTCAGTCTTACATTTTTGAACAAAAGATGCCACATCGAAAAACGATGAATAAAATTGGATATATGGGTCAAGAGACAGCCCTGTACGAAAGTTTAACAGCTCATGAAAACATGACCTTTTTCGGCAAGTTGAAAAAGTTAAAGGGCGAAGAACTAACTCATGAGATTGATAAAAACCTTGAACTTGTTGATTTAAGCGGTGCGCGTAATAAGATAGTGTCACAGTTTTCAGGAGGAATGAAACGACGTTTATCTTTGGCGATTACCTTACTTGGTCAGCCGGATATTATCGTCTTAGACGAACCGACTGTTGGAATTGACCCTAAGCTCAGGCGTTCAATTTGGGAACAATTGAGAAACTTACGAGACAGTGACAAAGCTTTAGTGATTACGACTCATGTTATGGCTGAAGCGGAACAATGTGATAAAATTGCGCTCTTAGTGAGTGGAGAAATCCATGATTATGGAACGCCTAAAGATTTAATGAATAAATATGAAGCGGCTTCTATCGAAGAAGTGTTCTTAAATCTGGAGGTGACAACATGACTAGATTATTAGCAATATCTAAAAAAGTCGCCTTAGAATTATTTCGTGATCAGAGAACCTTAGCACTCATGTTGCTTGCACCACTTGTAGTGATTACTCTGATGTATTTTATCTTCGATGTAAATAATGATATGGATGTCCGTATAGGCATGCCTGATACTATTGATGAGCAGTTTATAGAAAGCATGCCAGACGAAGTAGAAGTTGTGACTTATGCATTGAAACCGACCTTATCGACCTTACTTGATAATGATGATTTAGATGCATTTATAGATGTCAACGACAACGAATTTGTAGTGACCTATCATAATGAAGATCCATCACAAACGACAGCAGCCAAACAAATGATTCAAGCCACTGTTCAAAATGTGACGAGAGACTCAGCGAATGAGATGTTTGAATCAATGCCCGGTGATGCGACTATGCCGAATATGGATATTACAGAGAATTACTTATATGGAGATGAGGATAGTACCTTCTTCGATAAAATGTTCCCAATACTGATGGGCTTCTTTGTATTCTTTTTTGTCTTCCTAATTTCAGGGATGGCGCTTTTAAAAGAACGGACAATGGGAACCATGGAAAGAATGCTTGCGACTTCAGTGAAGAGAAGCGAAGTTGTTCTTGGTTATATGGGTGGTTATGGTGGCTATGCTATTATTCAGACCGTCATCATTGTGCTCTATTCTATCTACCTCTTAAACATGACGATTGAAGGTAGTATGGTATGGGTATTTGTAATAAGTATCTTACTTGCCATGGGCGCGCTTGTCATTGGAATGTTTATTTCGACATTTGCCAATACAGAATTTCAGATGGTGCAGTTTATCCCGTTGATTATTGTGCCGCAAATATTTTTCTCAGGAATTATCCCGCTAGATAATATTTCGGACTGGATTGCAGTCATTGGTTACGTATTTCCTTTAAGTTATGCTGGAGAGGCCTTAACTGAAGTGATGATTAAAGGTCATGGGTTCGCTCATATTTGGCAAGAGTTATTGGTATTAGTCGGCTTTATTGTGTTATTCACTTTACTGGATATCTTTGGCTTAAGAAAATATCGTAAAGTATAAAATAGGAGGCTTATATGATCAAGAAACTTCAAAGCGTCATGATTTATGTAGAAGATGTGGAAAAAAGCGAAAGTGTTTTGGACGGAGAAACTGGAATTTGTGGTTAAAGAAGAAATAGATTTGCCAGAATATTTTAAGGGCTATGTAATTGCTCCGGATGAGAGTGCGCAAACGACGATGACTTTGTTTTCAAAAGACTTTATAAAAAAGTATAGTCCAGAAGTGAGCTTAGGATTACCATCTTTGATGTTTGAAGTTGAAGAGATTGAGAAGCTTTATGAAGTGTGCAAAAATAACGGTGTAGAAGTTGGAGAGTTAGTAGAAATTCCAGGTGTGAAAACTTTCAACTTCCAAGATGGACAAGGAAATTACTTTGCTGTGAGTGAAGCGGTGGAGTAAGTGATTATAACCCTGCCAATGCGTGTCATTGGTGGGGTTTTAGTTTAAGGGGATGGATGTTAAATGGTAGAATTCAAAGAAATTACAGAAGATAATTTTGAAAAAGTGTTGAAGCTTAAAATTAGTGAAGAACAGGATAAAAACCGGTTTGTCGCACCGAATGTGAGATCCTTGGCAGATGCTTATTTATATAGAAATGCAGGTGATGTATTTCCATTCGCTGTAGAAGATGATGGTGAGGTTGTTGGGTTTATATTGTTAGATGAAGATGTTGAAGAAAAAGAATATATGATTTGGCGAATGATGGTTGATGAAAGATTCCAAGGTAGAGGGTATGGTAAAGATATTGTGAAAAAAGTGATTGAGCAATTTGAAGCGGATGAACGGTTTGATGTTTTAATTGCTGATTATGTAGTGGGTAATGAGCCGATGAAAAAGTTGTTGGAATCGTTAGGGTTTAAGGAAAAAGAATTTGATGAAAGTATAAATGAGTATGTGATGGAGTATAAATGATTTAATGACAAGATGTCTTTAAAACCATAAAGGGGAATTATATGGTTGAAATAAATAAGGTCTATGAAGAGTTTGAAAAAGTCGGTGTTAGTTTTAAAACAGAGATGAATAACAGTGATGTTAGCATAAGTTATGTCACAGTAATGGAATTACCAGAGAGAAAAAATTATTTTAAAAAGAATGGTATTGTATTAAGCACATTTCAGGCGTTTGAGAGTACAGAAGTAATTATCGACCAAATAGATTGGTTACAGAAACAAGGGATTGTAGCTATAGGATTTCATGAGTTATATCATAAAGTAATCCCTGATATTATAATAGAGCATTGTCAGAAGATAAAAATGTTATTGTTTAGTATTCCGTCTGATATGCCATATCACAAGTTACAAGATTCTTTTAATCAAATGGAGAACGAGAATTTTAATCTGAAAAGCTATGAAATATATAAATTAAATGACAAGATTTTAGAATCCATCTTGCAAGAGAAAGATGCAGGATACTTAATTAATCTCGTAGGAAACTACCTCAATGAAAATATCATATACTTGGATTTGAGTGAAGCGGTGGAGTAAGTAGTAGATAACCCACCAGTGCGATTGCATTGGTGGGTTGTTGTGTAAGTGGGAGATAAAGAAATAAGCCTAAATAATTTTGAAAGAACATTGAAGGTGACTTGAATATGAAAGAAAATTTATTAAATGCATATGAAAGAGGCTTTATTGATAAGTATACAAATAAAACGTCCCATTACCCTCCAGAATTAATTATTAATACCAATGGGAGAAACTTATTGTCTCCTCTGCTCGATGCGCTAGAGATATGTGAGGACTTTATTATATCGGTAGCATTCATTACTGAAGGTGGTTTAGCTACTTTAAAGACTGCACTTTATGAATTATCTCTCAGGGGGGTAAAAGGTAAAATTATTACATCTACATATTTAAATTTTAATAAACCTAAGGTTTTTAAGGAGTTATTAAAGATACCTAATATAGAGATTAGGATAACTGACCAAGTTGGCTTTCATGCAAAAGGATACATCTTTGAGAATAAATCTTACTCAACCATGTTTATTGGAAGCTCTAACCTTACTGATACAGCACTTAAGAAAAATTATGAGTACAATCTGAAATTGACCTCTTTAGATAACGGAGAAGTTATTCAGTATTTTAAATCACAGTTTTTTAAGTTGTGGGATTCATCGAAGATACTTGATGAAAATTGGATAAACAAATATGAAGTTATATATCTTGAAAATGCTAATGAAAACAAAATTTTGGAATTGTTAGAAACGCAAAATCCTTATCATAATGACAATAGAGATCTATCTAAAGAAATTACACCAAATATTATGCAAGAAGAAGCGCTGGATTCCTTAAAGAATTTAAGGGTATCTGGTGAAACTAAAGGATTGATAATATCTGCAACAGGCACTGGTAAAACCTTCTTGTCTGCGTTTGATGTGAAGAGATTTAAACCGAAAACTGTATTATTCATTGCTCACAGAGAACAGATACTAATAAAAACATTGAATGATTACCGTGATTTAATCGGTGGAGATCATAGTGACTATGGCATTTATAGTGGAAGTTCAAAGAAAGTGAATGCTAAATATATGTTTGCCACTATCCAAACTTTTAGTAAAAATAAAAATTTGGAACAATTTAGCAAAGATGCATTTGACTATATAGTAATTGATGAAGCGCATCGAAGTAGCGCCGAATCATATAAAAGAATTATAGATTACTTTGAACCTAAGTTTTTACTTGGAATGACAGCGACACCTGAACGTACTGATGGAAATGATATTTTTGCTTTATTTGATTTTAATATCGCATATGAGATTAGATTACAAAAAGCACTAGAAGCTGAGATGTTATCACCATTTCATTATTTTGGGGTTACAGACTATATAGTTGAAGGTAAGGTCATAAATGAAAAAAGTACATTATATCAGTTAGTCGATGAAGATAGAATAAATCACATTATTGATAAATTAAATTACTACTCTTACGAAGGAGAGATAGTAAGAGGGTTAATGTTTGTGTCTAGTAGAGAAGAAGCAATAAACTTATCTATCTCATTGAATGGTAGAGGATTTAAAACTAAAGCTTTAACGGGTCTCGATTCACAAGAAGAGAGAAATGAAGCTGTGAAAAATTTGGAAAGAGGGCAATTAGAATATCTGATCACTGTAGATATTTTTAATGAAGGAGTGGATATTCCTAGCGTGAATCAAGTAGTCATGCTGAGGCAAACGGAGTCTAGTATTATCTTTATTCAGCAACTAGGTAGAGGTTTACGTAAGCATAAAAATAAAAAATTTTTAACCGTAATTGATTTCATAGGTAATTACAAAAATAATTACTTGATACCTGTAGCTTTAACAGGAGATAAATCTTTTAATAAAGATTCTCTTAGAAGAGATGTAGTTGAAGGGAATTTAATAACAGGACAATCTACAATTAACTTTGAACATGTTGCAAAAGAACGTATTTATAAATCTATCTCTAAAGCTAAAGTTGATTCTCTTGCAAACTTGAAAAAGATGTATTTATACACAAAAGATAAAGTTGGGAGAATACCTACTCTAATGGATCTTTATCACGATAAAGATTCAATGGACCCTATGATTATTTTGAACAAGTACGATAATTATTTAGAATTTCTAATTAAAATAAAAGAAGTAACTAATTCTACAGAAAATGTTCATAATAAAATTTTAATGTTCATATCCAAAGAATTAACTGATGGTAAAAGATTAACTGAAATTTTACTATTGGAAGAGCTATTAGATGGACAAGTAAATAAATTTGAATTTCAGAAAAAAATTAGAGGACAAGGTTACTTTATGAATGACTCTACGATGAATTCTATTATCAGGATGCTTTGCTTAGAATTTTTTACTAAACAAAAAAAGAAAAAATATCAGTTTCCACTGATCAGAATAGATAGTGATGAGATAAGTTTAAGTGAAGAATTTAAAGAATCTATAAAAAATGAGGATTTTAGAAATCAAATTAATGATTTATTTAGTTTAGCTCATATAAATTCGAAATCTTATAATCAAAAAAACCAGCTAACATTATACGAGAAGTATAGTAGAGCAGATGTTTGTCGACTGCTTAATTGGGAGACTGATGAATCCAGTACAATCTATGGTTATAAAACCAAATATAATACTTCACCTATTTTTGTAAATTATCATAAAACTGAAGATGTAGACGAATCTGTTAGATATGAAGACATGTTTTTAGATACACATGTATTTCAGTGGTATACAAGAAAAGGTACTGATTTAAATTCTAAAATTAATAAAGATTTGTTAGAAGGTTATCAAACAAAAACTTCAACAATACATCTTTTTGTTAAGAGGGATGATGATGAAGGAGCATATCATTATTATGTAGGTGAAGTAGATATTGACATTGAATCAATGGAAAACACAATGATCGGTGCAAAAGATAATAAACATAAAGTTGCAAAAATGAATTTTATATTAAAAAATGCTATGGAATATAATATGTTTAGGTTTATAACAGGTAGTAAATAATGAGTATTAAACATCATAGAACAGATTGTAATTTTAAAAGGATGGGTAGCTACTCATCCTTTTTTCTAATTGACACAATTATCAGACAATGGTTTAATGTATTTTGTAAGCGTTTTATATTATTTTATGAGGTGAGAAATGGTATCTTCAAATGACGTTGCGAAAATGGCTGGTGTATCACAATCAACTGTTTCAAGAGTTATTAATCATCCAGAATCTGTTTCAAGAATAAAAAGAGAGCGTGTTGAAAGGGTGATGAAAGAATTAAATTATATTCCAAATTCTATTGCAAGATCTTTGATTAACAATAAAACAAATCAAATTTCTTTAATCTCTGGAACTCTAAATAACCCTTTCTTTGTTGAATCTACCAGAATAATAATCAACGCTGCTTATAAAAAAGGATATACAGTAAATGTGTTTTTTGAAGAAAATATACAGAAAGATGATTTGTATAAAACTGTTTTTAGTCAAAAAACAGAAGGTATAATTCTTTCTTCAATGTATTATGAAAGTGATTATTTAGATGAGATAGAGAAACTCGGTGTGCCATACATGATGTTCAACAGAAAGCATATTAGTGGAGGTAATTATGTTGAAATTGACAATTATCAGGCAGGCTACATGGGTGGAAAATATTTAGTTTCAAAAGGTCACAACAATATACACTTTTTTTCGGGAGAACTTGAAAAATCTACTTTTCTCGGACGATATAATGGCGTTTTTCAGGTAATGTCTGATTTAAATGTAAAATTTGAGAAATCAAATGTTTCTATTACTAAACAGAGACCTGAACTCATTGCTGAAGAGTTGGTTAAAGTGATGTCAAAAAGAAATCGGCCAAGTGCAATATTTGCAGCTACAGACATGATCGCCTTTACTCTACTTGATACTCTTCAAAAAATGGGCTACAAAACTCCAGAGGATATTGCAATTATTGGAATTGATAATACAGAAACCTTAAAACATAGTTCATTTAATCTAACTTCTATCGGTCCAGAAGGAGATGAACATTTAAGTGCAATTGCTATTGAACAGTTGATGAATATGATTGAAACAGAAAATTATGATGAATATCAAAAAACGATACCGTGTAAACTTTATGAACGGCGCACAGTTTAAAAGATTATTTGAATACGTATTCAAATAACGTCAAATTGATATGAGGTGAAAATGTGGACTATAAGAGTGTTCTTATCTCGGAAATCGAAAAATCTGCTAAATATAACTTGAATACGTATCCATTCAATTATTTAGGATCTTTAAACGATTTATATATTTATAATTTTAATGAACCAGCATTGGATGATGTTTTAATACGATCTCAAAAAGCTTATGAAAGTAATAGGCAATTATCGTCCTTTGAACGTTCAGAAATTCTTTTGGAGGCTGCTAGGTTATTAAGAATACACAAAAAAGAAATGTCTACAATTATAAGCTATGAGGCAAAGAAACCAATAAAATTTGCTGAACAAGAGGTTGAGCGCTCAATACAAACTTTAAAATTATCTGGTATTGAATCATCTAAATTAGAAGGAGAATATCTAAATTTAGATGTGGCTCCGAATGGAGCTGGAAGAGAAGCTTTTACTAAAATTGAAAGTTTGGGAGTAGTTTATGCTATGACACCTTTCAACTTTCCGTTGAATTTAGCAATTCACAAAATTGGCCCAGCTATTGCTGTAGGAAATTCTGTAATAGTTAAGCCCTCTGAAAAAACTCCTTTCTCAACATATTTTTTAAAATATTTATTAGAAGAATCAGGTTTACCTAAAGACTTAGTTCAAGTTGTCACGGGGGATGGAGAAAATATAACAGATACTTTGCTTAGATATAATGAAGTGAAAAAAGTTTCATTTACAGGCAGTGTTAGAGTTGGAAAACTCATAAAAAATAAAGTTGGTCTTAGAAAATTAACATTAGAGTTAGGAAGTACATCTCCTGTTTTTGTTTCGAAAAATAACACGATAAAAGATTTAGATGATATTGCAGAACAAATTGTAATCGGAGCTTTTTCTTATAATGGACAAGTGTGTATAAGTACCCAAAAAGTATATATAGATGATGAGATATATGAGACTCTATTGGAGAAAATAGTTACCAAAACAAAATCATTAAAATATGGTGACTTGTTCAATCATGAAACTGACTATTCAGATTTAATCGATCAACAAGCCAAAAACAGAATTTTACAATGGATTACTGAGACTAAAAATGATGGAGCAGTTGTAATTACAGGCGGTAACTCTTTTAATGGAGCAATTGAACCAACAGTGATTACAAATACAAATGACAATATGAAAATTTGTAGTGAAGAAATATTTGGTCCTCTAGTGGTCGTAGAAAACATAAAAAGTAAAAGCATTATTGAACTATTAAACAATAGTCAATATGGTTTGAATGTGGGGGTATTTACTTCTGATTTAACAGAAGCACTGAAACTTTCCAATGAGTTAGACTATGGCCAAGTTTTAATAAATGATGTTCCAACATTGAGATTTGATCACATGCCATATAATGGTCGACGCAATTCTGGATATGGAACCGAAGGTATAAAGTATGCGATCAAAGAAATGTCACAAATGAAGATGGTGAGTCTTAAGTATGAATAATAAAAAGTTTAATTTACCTATACTAGTTTCAGAGTGGAGAGTTATTTATAAACCTCTACCATTAATGAGCAAAAAAGGCTTAACTCATTTTTTAGCTACAGATTTAATCGAAACTTCTACATCGTTTAGTGATACGTGTCTAAGCGAGTATAAAACTGAAAAACATGAATATACCTTACCTGTTGATTTAGATTATTACATTGATGATTATGGCTGGAAGATGTTGAAAAATTATTATATGCATCAAAAAAAAAGCTGGAGTTATCCAGAAATCGAGAAAGTATCTGAGTATATTGTTTACTTGCCTTATGCTATTGAAGAGGAGAAGAATAAAATGTTTTTAGTGGAAGAATCCACAGGTATGAAAAAGAAAATTTCAAAGAAAAACAAATTATATGAACTATTACAAAGGGGATAAGTACATATGACTTTTCTATATATTATTTTGGCAGTTAATGCGGTAACTTGGCTCACCATGTATTTAATAATATTTAAAACACCATTGTTAGACGTAGACGAGGGGGATGAATAAATGGGAAGTGTAGTATTTTGGTCATGGGTTCTACTAATTGTATTTGTAGTTATGATGATGTTCTTTGGAGTAATGGGGATGAAGAGGACGCATAATAATGATGACTTTGCGACTGCTCGTTCAAGTTATGGACCTATTACAATTGCTTTAGTAATTGCAGCAGGAATTTCTAGTGGTTCTACCTTCATGGGAATGCCCGGGCTTGCATTTGATTTGGGTGCACCATCACTTTGGTATCCATTATTATATCCTGTAGCGACTGTTTTTGGGATGTTATTTTTCGCAAAAGCCATTAAAGACTACGGTGATAAATTAGGAACAAGAACTATTCCTGAATTTATTGGTAATAGATATAACAGTGATTTTTTAAGAGTAGTTTTAGCTATCATTTCCGCGTTACTTATATTCTATGTTATTTCGCAATTAGTTGCTGCTGCAACAATGTTCCAAATTATGATGGGTGTTGATTACAAGGTAGGCATATTAATTACAATTATAGTAATTGGTGCATACGTATTCATGGGGGGGTCACACTCTGATATTCTTACTGACGCTGTTCAGGGGATGTTAATGGTATTAATAGCAGTTGTTGTGGTCGCTTGTTTCATAACTGCATTTGGGACAGGCGGAGGTTTTGGAGAGATGATCCAGACAATTCAAGAAAGAAGACCGGAAGGACACTTTGGGAAATTATTTATTCCTGGAGATGAAACTTATGGTTCACTTTGGCTAGTGCTATTGCTTTTTATTGCCCATATACCATTTGCAATTCAACCGCATTTAGGGAATAAATTTATGGCAGTTAAATCTAGTCGTGATTTAAAGAAATTATTAATGTGGACCACAGTTTTTGCAACGATACTTCCACTTATGGGACTAGGTGGTATGTTAGCAATAGCAGTATTACCAGGAGATATAGACATTCGTCCAGATGCAGTCATTCCTACATTATTTACAGAATTGTTCCCACCATTTATAGCAGCATTTCTAGCTATAGCAGTTTTATCAGCGGTTATGTCAACATCAGATGGATTGGTAGTATCTTTAACTCAGTTAGTAGCTAATGATTTATTTAGACTTTCTATAGTGCCTAGACTTAACATATCTCAAAAGAAAGCAGAAAGAATTGAATTAAATATCAGTCGTGTAGGTACGCCTATAGTTTTAATTATTGCTGGATTAGTTGCACTAAACCCGCCTCAATACTTGTCAATATTCATGTGGATTGGTATAGGAGGAATTGTTTCTTCTACTGCTGGACCACTAGTTATTGGTTCACTTTGGAAACGAGCAAATAAAACATCTGCAATCATCTCATTATTAGTAGGTACAGCAGCTTATTGGATACTTTACCTACCATTTGGCTTTGATATATCTAATCCATTTGCAGCTGCGGGGCTTGGTGTAATTATTTCGATGGTTACAATGATTATTTCAGTGTTAATTACCACTAAGAAAAATGAAGATAATATTACTGAGGTACTAGAAAACAAGTAGGAGATGTTCATATGAAATTAATTTCGCCTAAATATATATACTATGGCTTAGATTCAACACAAAAAATCAATAATATAGTAGAAGAAATAAAAGCTAACAAAGTATATATACTTTGTGATCCAATATTAAAAGAAATAAATGCGATTGAAAAAATAGCCTCTATCTTGAAAGAAAGAAATATCAAATACGAAATATCTACAAATGTTATGGCTGAACCAACAGTAGAAAAAGGAAATGAGATAATTGAAGAAGTAAGAAATGTACAACCTGATTTGATTATAGGGCTAGGTGGTGGTAGCACTATGGATTTAGCAAAGGCTGCATCACTGATTGCACCTCAAAAGGGAAGTATTGAAAATTATTTAAATTTGACAGGAGATATGAAACTTGAAGATGTTAAAATTCCAAATATCCTCATGCCTTCGACGTCAGGAACTGGTGCAGAAGTAACTGATATTGCTGTCTTTTCTACTGGTGATAGTAAAGATGCAGTAACAGATCCGCATATGATTGCTAATTACGCAATAGCTGACCCATTTTATACGTATTCACTTCCTCCAAAAGTAGCAGCAGCAAGTGGTGTAGATGCTCTAACACACGCAATTGAAGCATATACTTCAATTGAATCTGGACCATTAACAGACAATTTAGCGTATGGAGCTATAGAGAAAATTCACAATAATATTCGAGAAGCAGTTTGGGATAAATCTAATGTAGAAGCCAAAAATGAACTTTCTTTAGGCAGTTTAATGGCGGGTATTAGCTTTTATAATGCTGGTGTCGCTGGTGTACATGCCTTAGCTTATCCTTTAGGCGGCAACTTTAAAATACCACATGGAGAATCTAATGCAGTTTTATTACCGTATGTATATGAAAAAATTATAAAATCATGCAGTACTAAACTCGCTAAATTAGCCCCGATTTTCAAAGTTGAAACAAGCAACAAAAATGAAATGGAAGTTTCTAAAATAATAACTAATAAGTTATTTGATTTAGTTGAAGAAGTAGGATTGCCAAAAACTCTTAAATACTATGGCATTACAGAAGAAGATATACAACTACTTACAGATAATGCATTGAAGCAAACTCGATTATTGGCGAGAAGTCCACTTGAATTAGGTCAAAATGAAATTGAAGAAATATATACTAATGCTTTACATGGAAAAAAATAAAAATAAAGGGGAAATAAGAATGGAAATTTTAAAGCAGGGAAAATCAGCAGCGGACATTAAAAGCGCAGATGATAAAGTTTCCGCTATTGTCAGCGAAACCTTGAAGAACATTGAAGAGGAGGGTGATAAAGCAGTTAAAGAGCTATCGGAGAAATTTGACAAGTGGTCACCGGAATCTTTTAAATTAAGTGAAGAGCAGATTCAAAAAGTTGTTGATCAAATAGATGATCAAACAAAATCTGATATTGCCTTTGCGCAAGCAAATATTAAAAAATTTGCCGAAGCACAAAAAAACTCTATAAATGACATTGAAGTTGAGATGGAACCCGGTATAATTTTAGGGCATAAAAATATTCCGGTAAATAGTGTGGGCTGTTACGTACCAGGAGGTAGATATCCTATGGTTGCAAGTGCACATATGAGTGTGTTAACTGCTAAAGTTGCAGGAGTAAAACGAGTTATTGCGTGCACACCACCAATAAATGGAGAAATACCTAAAGAAACGGTTTATGCAATGCATCAGGCTGGAGCCGATGAAATTTATATACTGGGTGGTATTCAAGCTATGGGAGCTATGGCACTTGGTACAGATACAATTGATAGTGTTGATATGATTGTTGGACCAGGAAATGCATTTGTAGCCGAAGCAAAACGACAACTATTTGGTAAAGTAGGTATTGATTTACTTGCTGGTCCCACAGAGGTTATGGTAATTGCAGATGAGACGAGTGATCCAGAGATGATTGCAACAGACTTAATAGGACAGATGGAACATGGTCCTACATCTCCAGGAGTACTCATTACCACTTCTAAAAAAATTGCTGAAACTACAATAGAGGAAATCAATAAACAGCTTAAGACTTTACCTACTGGTGAGGTTGCTAAACAATCATGGGATGAATATGGTCAGATAATTTTGGTGGATGACAATGAGGAAGCTTTAAAAGTAGCAGATGATCTGGCATATGAGCATGTTGAAATTTTAACTAAAGATGAAGACTTCTTTTTAGACAATATGACTAACTATGGCGCATTATTTGTCGGTCCAAGAACTAATGTTGCGTTTGGAGATAAAGTGATTGGAACTAATCATACTTTACCAACTAAGCAAGCAGCTAAATATACTGGTGGTTTATGGGTAGGTAAATTTATTAAAAACGTTACTTATCAAAGAATCACTTCGGATGAAAAAAGTGCAAAAATTGGTGAATATGCTGCACGACTTTGTCAGTTAGAAAACTTTGCCGGCCATGCAGAACAAGGATTGCTTCGAGTGCGTAAATATGGAAATAAATAATAACTATCTGACTGTTGAAATATTATTTTTCAACAGTCAGTTTTTTTAGAAAAGGAGGAAGTTATGTATTTCTCAGAATTGAAAGGTAAAGTAGTTATTGTGACTGGTGGAAATAAAGGAATAGGTAAAGAAATTGCATTAGAGTTTTCGAAATTGGGATCAAGTGTGATTATTTTAGGGAGAGATAGCAAAAGTTTGAAAGCTACAAAAAATTTATTAGATAAAAATAGCCATGGGAATTTATATTTTCAATTAGATATAAACAATATAAATAAGATAAATGAATGTATTGATGAGATTTTTGAAATATATAATAGGATAGATATTTTAGTTAATGATGCTGGTATAAATATAGCTAAAGAAGCATTTGAAGTTACTGAAGAGGATTGGGATAGTGTTTTGGATACAAATTTAAAATCTCTATTTTTTATATCTAAAGCTGTAGGAAAGAAAATGAAAATGACTGGTGGAGGAAAAATAATAAATATGGCTTCTCAGATGTCTTATGTTGGTTATGTGAAGAGAGCAGCTTATAGATCAAGTAAAGGGGCGTATTACAGTTAACTAAGGCACTAGCAGTTGAGTGGGCAAAGTATAAAATCAATGTGAACGCCGTTGCACCTACATTTGTAGAAACAAACTTAACGCAGAAAATGTTCAAAGATAAAGAATTCAAAAAAGATGTATATAGCAGAATTTTTTTTGAAGAATTACCTAAGCCTTCGGATATAGTTGGAGGAGTATTATATCTGGCTTCTGATTTATCAAAATTTGTTACAGGAGAAACAATTAAGATTGATGCAGGATGGACCGTGATGTAATAACTTCATGTGATGTTAAAGATTATTGAGTAGCTAAGAATATTTTCTAAGCTACTTTTTTTGTGTTAAAAAATCAGACTATTGAAAAAATAGTTAAAAAAATATTAATATAGTCATTGTAACTAATAAAGAACAATTGGTTCTAATTTAGAACCGAGGAGGATGGATATGAAAATTTCAACAGATATTGGTGGAACATTTACTGACTTAGTATTTCTAGATGAATATGGGAAAATGAAATTTTAAAAAACACACACCACATCTCTGTCATGCACCCCTAAAGTTGAACTCCAAAATACAACTTTAGGGGTGTTTTCTATGTCTGAAAAGTATTCAATAGAATTAAAATTAAAAATCATTAATGAGTATTTAACTGGTGATGATGGCTTCAGAATGTTAGGAGCCAAATATAATATCAGTCGCAGTTTAATCAGGACATGGGTCGATCAGTATAAAAATAATGGTGTTCAGGGCTTGACTGCTGGCATGACGAAATCAACTTACTCTAAGTCATTTAAGATAACAGTGCTACAACATCGTTTAGAACATCAGTTATCCTATAGAGAAACGGCTGAAATATTTGATATACCGAACTTTTCTCTCATAGCGCAGTGGCAGAGTAAATACAACCAATATGGTATTCTGGGTTTAGAAACTAAACTGAAAGGTAGGTCCTCTAAATCGATGAAACAGAATACATCTAAGCAAAAGCGAAAAAAATTAGAGACTTTGAATGAAACCGAACGTGAAGAGCTGGAACGCTTAAGAGTAGAAAATCGGAAACTTGAGGTCGCTATCGCCCTAGAAAAAAAGTTACAATCCTTAGCTCGAGACAAAAGAACAAAGAAATAGTCAGAGCGATAATAGAGTTAAGGGAAACAGGTCTCTATATGCTTAAAGAACTGCTTGAGACCGCAGGTATAGCAAAGAGTGTATTTAAGTGCTGGAATGATCGTTTACCTGAAGAAAATAGTAAGGATACTGAGATTGTTCAATCCATCAGGGATATTGTGAAAGACAGTCAAGGCAGATACGGTTACCGTCGGGTCTGCTTATCATTGAAAAACAGGGGTATCATTGTAAATCACAAGAAGGTATTACGCTTAATGCGACAGAATCAACTGCTTTGCGTAAAATTTAAACATAGAAATCGACAATATAAATCCTATAAAGGAAAAGTCGGTAAAATTGCTAAAAACAAACTGTCTCGTCGTTTCAAAACCGATCGCCCTTATCAAAAAGTATTGACTGATATCACTCAATTCAATATTTCAGCATCAGGAGAAAAACTTTACTTGTCACCATTTATGGATGTTTTTAGCGGAGAAATATTATCTTATCGAAGCAGTCGTGCACCGACACTAGATAACGCTATAATCCCTTTAAAAGAATTAATTGATCTGCGTCCCGAGTTAGACTATAGGATGACGGTTCATTCCGATCAAGGGTGGCACTATCAGCATAAAAAGTGGGTCAAATATCTTAAGACACATAAAACATTTCAAAGTATGTCTCGAAAAGGAAATTGTTTAGACAACGCATCCATGGAGAACTTCTTTGGGTTGCTTAAACAGGAAATGTTTTATGGACAACAGTTCGTAACATATAAAGAACTTGAATCTGCGATTCATCAATATATAGAGTTCTATAATCACGATAGAATTAAAACAAAATTAAAAGGCATGTCGCCTGTAAATTACAGGAAACATACCTTTAATTAAATAGCTTAATCAAAAAGTTCAACTTTTTGGGTTCACTACATATTCTTTTGAGTGTTGGATTTTTCTTATAAATACTTCGTCGCTTCATGCTGTACTTCATGAATCGCATACATTATTTTCCGCATATCTTTAGCGGTCGGCAAATCATTAATCGCAAATATATGATCTTTATCGTCAAATGGGACAGAAAAATTCGTAATAATAATATCTGCTTCTTCATCACTCAATATCTCTTTTAAATCATTAACTTCGGCGACAGATACCTCAACTTGGCCGTCAAAATCAAATTCCAATTTCTGCTTAATTATTTCTGCATGATATTGATCATTTGTACTCACCACTTTAATATTTACTGGAGGCATGTGGCGGTATATATTTTCCAATAAATTTTCCCAATGGGTCACAAATGTATAAGTGAGATGTGACAACAATGACTCAGATCGATCTAAATCTAATAACTTAACATATCTTCTCAAATCTTTTTTAATTTCTTCATACATACTTGGTGCAATAGATTTAAACGTATTGATGAATGTGCTCTTTTGCTGTGAGATAATTTGTCTTGCATTAATTTTTCGTATACCGACTTGTCCTGCATTGTGCACTTCTAGCAATAGGTCTTCAAAATTCGAAATAGGCATATTAAATTTTTCAGAAATATTTTCGATCGTACTGATTAATAATTCCACTGATTCCTTAGTATAGTCACTTTTTTCAAGACTATCTGAGAGTTCTTGATAATTGTTAAATGAATATTTATTGATGAAATAGCCAGCAACGTCCATAGCCATTTTTCCATCATATGGTTTATTAATCATTTCTTTATGAATCTTATCAATTTTGCTTTTACAATCTGATTGTTGATAAATATCTTCAATGATGATTGGCTTAGGTTCGAGCTGATATTCATTTTGATAGCGAATCATCGAGACACCAGCGCCTAATTTAATATTTCTCAACTGAGAAAAGGATAGATTATCCAAAAAAGTTTGGCGAAAAGATTTTAATGAGTTCTACTAATGCGTCCTCATCTATATTATCAAATGGCCACTCATTAACGAGATATCGTTCAGACATATACTGAGTATAGAAACTTCTGATATTAACCTCATCACCATGTAATCGACACGGATTTGAAGATAAAGAGATGTTGAAAGAAGCTTGCAAGGCTTCGTTAATGCTGTTGATATAACGATAAGTTGTTGGGACTGAGGTGTGTAGGCATTTAGCAAGCTTTTCAACATTCATATTGTCACGATAGAGCGTTAATTCAATGATTTGGAAATGTGCATTTTCTTTAAGAACGTACTGTGTAAATATATCGATAGTAATACCTGGATTGAAGACTAACATATAGTCTTTTCCCTTGTTGAAGATAGAGAAATATTTTGAGAACTTTGATTGTTTGAGTTCTTCAATTTCATCATGGGCCGTTCTTTCAGAGCATGATAATTCCCAGGCGATAGTCTGTAAATCAACATAAGCATCTGCGCTTTCTAATAGATAGAGCAATTCAAATTTTCTCTTCATGGTTAGAGATAATAAGTCGAGCATAATAGTTCCTCCGTAGGACATACTTCAGATATGACAGACTTCATGAATAATTTTTATGATAAAATAAGGGTTTACACCATCATTTTATTGTTATTGTAGTGTGTTAAAAACCGCTGCATTTCTTAGGATTATAGTTTTATTATAAATGTTAAAAAATGACAAGTAATAGTAAAATAAATAGAAGGTAAGGATTATATGAATATAATGAAGAATAAAACGTCGATTTGGAATGATATAAATAGGGATAATATTTCAGGTGGCTTAATGACAGGGATGCTAGGAATTATTGGGCCGCCTGTCATGGTGATTGAAGCGGCCAATGCAGGAATGTTTACTCATGAACAGACGATTACTTGGTTTTATGGAGTGCATTTCTTTGGAGCCTTACTTGGAATAATATTATCTGTCTATTATAGGATGCCAATCGTTGGTGCACACTCTTTAACGGGTGTGGCATTTTTAGTTACAGTTACTCCATATTTTACATTTGAAGAGCTTGTAGGTAGTTACATTATTACTGCTCTGATCATTTTATTATTCGGTGTATCAGGTATATTTAAAAAGGTGATGAGTTGGATTCCCCGGGAAATTATCGCTGCCATGCTAGCGGGAATTATTGCATCTTACGTGTTTGGTATTATTCCTGCAGCATTGGAAATGCCAGCGATTGGCTTAACCGCAATTGTGGCATTTTTAGTGTTTAGCAAATGGAATTTGAGAATACCTCCAATGCTTGGCGGGGTACTTACAGCTGTGATTATGTACTTTATCTTAAATAATTTTGATTTCTCCGCGCTTGGTACAACACCGGTTGCACCTACTTTTGCAGTACCTGAATTTTCTCTTTCAGCAATTGTTTCTGTCACACTACCATTAACACTTTTAATATTATCAAATGATGCAACGCCTGCCATCGGTGCTCTTGAGAGCAATGGCTATAAGGTGCCTGTTAATAATATATTAATAGCGAGCGGACTCTCATCAATTGGTGCCACACTTTTTGGCGGACAGTCTGCAAACGTCGGTGGGATGATGACAACCATTGCATCCGATCATGCCTCAGGAGAAAAATCGAAACGCTATATTGCTTCAGTGATTTCGAGTGTGATTATGCTAATATTCGCTATTTTTGCTTGGGCACTTGTGCCATTAATGTTTGATTTACCAGCACCACTTATGGCAATTTTAACGGGCTTTGTCTTGATTGGCGTTTTTGCATCGACATTAAGACGCACATTTTCTAATCCTAAATATACTATGAGTGTAATATTTACTTTTATCATTTCAGTATCTGGTATTACTTATTTTTATATCAGTGCACCAATTTGGGCCTTGTTAATTGGAACATTGATTGCAAAATTCATTGAGGATTAAAGATATGTAGACTGTAGGGAGGAAAACATGATAAAAGATAAAAATTTAATTGCATCGGTTTTGAATTTTAAGCAATTAGAACAAGCTATTGAGTTCAAAGAAAATTTAAAATGTGTTTTTATTCTATTTGGTAACATCAGTAATTTAAAGGATATAGTGCAGTTACTTAACGATGCTAATATTCCCAGTTACGTACATATAGAGTATATATCAGGGCTCAAAGTAGATGACTACGCATTTAAGTTTTTGAAAAATAATATTAAAGTAAAAGGTATTATCACAACGAAATCTGGTCATATTAAAAGAGCGCACAAAGAAAATCTAGAAGTAGTACAAAGATCTTTTATCGTTGATACCCGTATGTTGAAACTGACATTGAGAGGGTTAGATTCTAATAAACCGGATTACTTGGAGATTATGCCGGCTTTAGTCTCTAATTTGATTCCAGAGATGAAAAAACACACCGGTATACCTATAATAACCGGTGGATTAGTAAATGATGAATATGTCTATGAAAAAGCTATTGAGAATGGCGCAGATGCAGTGTCTACATCTAATATTAAAATGTGGAAATATATTTCTAACAATTATTAACAGAAAGTTCAATATAAATTAATATATCTTGTGTAACATAATCATTGAAAAGTGAATATTCAATGGTGCGCTAGAGAGACCGATATTGACAGTAAGTAAATACTGTCGGTATCGGTCTGTTCTTTTTTAGGAGGGAAATATTTTTCGTGCCTCACTTTAGAATCAAATAATAACTAAGGAGAAATGATGTGACACTTGATGTATTAGTATTTGATATGGATGGAACTCTATATTATTCGGAAGACTTTATAGACACATATATATATTACTTAACAAATGATGAAATGCTGCGTGCAGAGATGTTGGAAGAATATAAAAATGTAACTAATGAATTTTCAAAACCAGATAAACAAAAATTCGTATACAACGATAAACCTCTTGGTGATTTGTGGCAAATATTATTCTACATCGCAGAAAAATTTAATATCTCTAGTGAAGCAAATAACTTAGCTTTTTTAAAAACGAGAGAAAAAATGATAAATGGAAAAGAAATCACAATAAACATTGACTTAGTAAAAACAGTTAAAACTTTAAATTTACCTAAAGTTTTAATGACTAATTCTCCGAAGGAGAGCGCAACTCCGTTTATTGAATATCTAAATCTTGGTGATGATTTTGATATGTATATCTATGATGCAAAGAAACCTGATATGATGAGCGACCATGTCAGGTTAATTACTGAAAGATATCCCGAACATAACATTATTAAAATTGGGGATAACTACCATAATGATATTAGTTCATCGAGTAACTCTGGAATAGACTCAATATATATAAATCACTTCAATGCTCAGGAATTACATAAAATAACCCTATACAATCTTGAACAGTTAAATAGTTATTTATTAAAAAAATACATGGAGGTTTAAAGAAGATGAAAAAAGAATATTCATTATTTTTGATGTCGTTAATTGTTATTTTACTTGCAGCTTGTGGAAATGGAGAATCTGATGAAGTTTCGGCAGAGTCTGAAGAGAAAACTAAAATAGAATATTGGCATGTTAACGCAGAGACTCAAGGGGGAAATACCGTTGATCAGCTTGTAGAAGAATTCAATGCACAAAGTGATACTGTTGAGGTGGTAGCGAGATACAACCCTGATATGTACGCTGGTTTAATGTCCAACATGCAAGCAGAGGTTGCATCTGGAAATTCACCTGCAGTTGTTCAAGTAGGGTGGGCTTTTCTAGACTATTTCTCTGAAAATTTTGAGTACGTTGAACCTCAAGAAGTCATTGAGAATTACCACGAAGAAGATGTTACTTTTTTAGAAGATAACTTTTTACCGAATATATTAGAACTTGGTCAAAATGCAGAAGGGACACAAGTTGGTATTCCTTATTCACTAAGCAACCCTATTCTATATATAAACAAAGATATGTTACAAGAAGCTGGTTTAGATAGTGAAGGACCAGAAACTTGGGAGGAAGTAAGAGAATACTCTGAAGCAATAAATAAAGCTACAGGTAATTATGGTGTGTATATACAGGAACCTGCAGATTCTTGGGGACAACAGGCAATGGTAGAATGTAATGGGGCAAGCTTCATTGATGATGGTAAAGCTAGTTTTGCATCTGACGAAGGAATTGAAGTATTTCAATATTATCAAGATCTTGTAAATGATGAATTGGCATTACATATAGGTTGGGATCAAGGAATACAGAGTTTCATTGATGGTAATGTAGGAATGCTTTATACAACAATTGCACAGCGAAATAATATTGAATCAAATGCAAGCTTTGATGTAACTACACTACAATCGCCGACTTGGGAAGGGAAAGAAAAACGTGTCCCTGCAGGTGGAGCGATGCTGTCAATCACAGCTCAGGATGAGGAAGAACAAGCTGCTGCATGGGAGTTTATGAAGTATTTATACAGTGTTGAATCCATAGCTGAATGGACCAAAGGAACAGGATATGTGCCTCCACGTGAAGGAGTGTCAGATAGTGAAGAGGGACTTAAGTCGTTCCTTGAAGAAAATGAGTTAATGATTCCAGCAATTGAACAGATGGATTCAATGGTTCCATGGGCCTCATTCCCAGGAGATTCAGGCATAGAAGCTGAACAAAAATTATTAGATATGAGAGACATCATCCTAGGTGGAGATGTAGACGTCGAAGAAACAGTATCAAACACAGAGGAAGAAATTAATGACTTGTTAGAGTAGATTTCATTGCAGAAGATTGATAAATCAATCTTCTGCACCTTTAAAATAAAGGAGGATTTTTAGTGGCGAAAAGGTACGTGAGTATACTACTTTTAACACCAGCATTGTTACTTTTAACTATTTTTACTGTCGGTCCATTAGTGTATACAATTTATTTAAGTTTTTTTGATTGGAACTTAATTTCTCCCAATAAAACTTTTGTTGGATTAGAAAATTATGCAGAATTATTTAAGGATCAAACATTCAGAAGGATAATAGGACAAACTTTCCTGTACATTATATTGTTTATCGTTTTAAACACCGGTCTTACTTACGTAACTGCTTATGTTATTGCGCATTTAATTAAGTCGAATAAAGGGTTCTATAAAGTTGCAATTTTTACACCTTCAGTTATCTCATTAGTTGTAGGATCCATGCTGTTTTTATGGATTTTGAATCCTGTTTCTGGTCCAGTAGCGATAGTTTTGGGCTGGTTTGGATTATCAATTCCCAACTGGACTGTTACTGAGGGAATGGTTATTGTCATTCTTAGCTTAATTGTAGCCTGGAAAGTATTTGGTTATAATTTCATTGTTCTTTATTCCGGGATAGTTGGTATACCTAGTGAAATTATTGAAGCAGCAAAGCTTGATAAAATATCTAAGTTTAGGATTTTTACAGATATTATCATTCCAATGAGTTCTTCTACAGGTTTTTACATATTGATTATGACGATTGTTCAAGGATTACAATATGTCTTTACTCCTATCAGAGTAGTCACTCAGGGAGGACCAAATTATTATAGTAGTAATCTAATATATCATTCTTATCATGAGGCATTTGATTTATTTAATACTGGTATTTCAGCAGCAAGTTCGGTGATTACATTACTCATATTTATGTTTCTTCTTGCTATGCAATTCATCTTTGTAGAAAGGAATGTCTATTATGAAAATTAGTCACTACTTTTGGCATATTTTAATAATAGTTTTTATTATTATTGCCATTTATCCTATCTTGTTTGCTGTGTCAAATTCATTTAAACATTTAAATGATGCATTTACATCAACAATTAATCTTATACCTAATCCTTTTACTTTTGAAAACTATCAAAGATTGCATGAAACAATTCCATTGTTAAAAATCACATTAAATACTTTTGTGATTGCGAGTATAATTACAGCTTTCAAGATAGTCACTTCATTTTTAGCAGCTTATGCGCTAACATATTTTAATTTCCGATTTAAAAAAACAACATATTTTTTATTGATTAGTACGATTTTCATCCCTTTTACAGTAACAATGATACCTAATTATTTAATAATTTCTCATTTTAATTTAATTGATAGTGTATGGGGTGTAATTCTTCCGCAGTTAGCAGATGCTATTGGAATTTTTATGTTGACTCAAGCAATGAGAAATATTCCTAAACCTCTTATAGAAGCTGCACAAATAGATAACATTTCAACATTTAATATTATGAAAGATCACGTACTTCCAATAGTTAGGCCAGCTCTAACATCAACTGCGATATGGTTTTTCATTTTAGCATGGAATGATTATGTGTGGCCACTACTCATGTTGCGCTCAAGAGATAGTTATACACTTCCTTTAGCTTTACAACTGTTTGTGAGTTCTGAAGGAGGGACAAACTTTACAGTGGCAATGGCTTTATCTGTAATAACGATGGCAATCCCTTTAATTTTATATCTTATATTTCAACGTTACATCATTAATACATTTTCATCTAGCGGAATTAAATAAGGAGTACAAATATGACATCGATAATTTTAAAAAATGTAAATAAAAGTTATGGGGACACTATAATAATTGAAAACCTCAATTTAGAGATTAGAGAAGGAGAAAGAACAATATTCCTTGGTCCATCTGGATGTGGTAAATCTACAATTTTACGAATGATTGCAGGTCTCGAAAGTATAACAAGCGGAGAAATATTTCTTGATGAGGAAAATGTCACACATAAACCGTCAGGGGAACGAAATATAGCAATGGTATTCCAGAATTATGCTTTGTATCCACATATGTCAGTTGAAAATAATATACTTTATGCACTAAAACGTAACAAAGTATCAAAAGGAGAAAGAGAAAAACGTTTAGAAAAAGTTTTGAATATGCTTGAACTAAAGAAGTTTAGAAAACGAATGCCTAAAGATTTATCTGGTGGTCAAAGGCAACGTGTTGCATTAGCAAGAGCCACAGTGAAACAATCTAACTATTTTTTACTAGATGAACCACTGTCAAACCTAGATGCGAAATTAAGAGTAATAGCTCGAAGAGAGTTATTAAAACTACATGAAGAATTTAAACAAACATTTGTGTATGTAACTCATGATCAAATAGAAGCGATGGCATTAGGTAATCGGATAGTTGTATTAAATAAAGGCGAGGTACAGATGGTTGATACGCCGTATAATGTTTATCATCATCCTAGAAATTTATTTACAGCTAGATTTATTGGCTCACCCCCGATGAATATTCTAGAAGGATATATTCAGGAACACAAGTTTCATTTCGATGATCAAACTTTTGATGTTAGTCAAGTAAAATCAATGAATTCTGAACTTGAGGACAAAGATGTGTATTTAGGGATTAGACCAGAACATATGCGTCTTAGTGTTAATGATGAAGGTGATATCAAAGGGAAAATAATTTTTAGAGAAAACTTTGGTGCTGAAGTCGCCCACACAATTCAAATTGGTGAGTCAGAAATTATTGTAATGTCTAATAAGATAATTGAACAAGAGAGAGTATCAATAATAGTAGATAGAGAGTATGTGCATTTTTTCGATAAAAATACAGAAATAAATTATAACTATTTGATGGAGGATTTTAATGAATATTCTACTAAGTACTAATGCATTTATAAAAACAGGTTTTAATCCACTAAAAGAACTTTTATCCAACTATGGTACATTTCAGTTTGGACTGGAGTTGTTTCCTAATTTTGAAAATGAAAATTTTGAAAAAGAACTGCTAGAAATTAGAGATATTATTAAAGATAGACCTCTATCTATGCATGGACCTTATTTTAAAGTAGAGCATACTGCTGAGAAAGGCACCGAATCTTATGATTATGCTATGGAGCAAATTGAACAGACACTTAGAGTATGTGAAGATTTAAACATTAATCACCTTGTGTTTCATCATAATAACAAAAAAATTAATGATGAAAATAAATTAAAGTCTTTATCAGAAAGTAAAAAGAATCTACAAGAGTTAAATGAAATTTGTAAAAAATCAAATGTAGAAATTCTAGTCGAAAATGCTGGTGTATATGATAAAGAGAATGTTTTATTTAATGAAAAAGAATTTATTGAGATGTGTAAAGAGGAAGGAAATAATGTTCTTATTGATATCGGTCATGTTAATGCGAACAAATGGAGTCTTGAAAATATTATAACCTCTTTGAAAAATCAAATTACTCATTATCATCTTCATAATAATTCAGCGGGGAGAGATGATCATAATCGGATTCATGATGGTTCATTAGATTTTGAAAGATTTATAAGTTTATATAATACACACACACCAAACGCAACACTGGTACTAGAATATAACTATGATCTTGGTAATTATATTAAAGCTATTCAAGAAGACTTAGATTACTTGTTCAAAACTTTCAAAGCGAACAATTAACGAAGCCTATATGGTTTAAATATTAGTGAGAAACGTACGTTAGATTACATGGTGTAACTCAATCTAACGTACGTTAATATTTTGTTGTTGAAATTCATTGAGGATTAGTGTCATATTCTACAAGTGATATATGATGCTCTAATACTTCTATGTCACTATCTTTATAGGAATGTAAATCGCCATCTATGTTCATGGAGGATAAACTTTGTGTACTCACTGAGACGTTTTTTGCTGTTAAATAAGTGACTTTTGGATGCTCTGTAATCCTACCTAAGAGTGCAAGATATAAAATTTTAGGAACTTCGAATAATCTAACAGGTGAAATATTCAAAATATGTAGTAAACCATCATCGGCTTTTGCTGTAGGCAACAATTTTTCTAGACTACCTACTGATGAGATGCTCGACACTATGGTAAAGACAGAGTCTATCTCAATATCGAGAATGTCAGTTTTTAACTGCACTCGATATTTTTTTAAATGTGTAATAATTTTTACAGCTGAAAATAAGTAAGCAAGACGACCAAATCTCTTTTTATTATTTGTAGACACTCTAGCAAAACTAGTCATAAAATTACCAAAAGCTACTAGATAAGAAGCATAGAAGCTATTTATTTTTAACACATCGATTTTCTTAGAAGAATGAGCTTGAATGGATTCTGCTGCTTTGATTGGGTTTAACGGAACATCGTTCACACGAGCAAGATCATTAGTTGTACCAGTAGGTATAATTGCAATAGGAATGTTTATATTATGTAAATACAGTTGATTAATGACATCACTAACTGTGCCATCACCATCTACAATGACAAGTAGATCTGGAGCTTTGTTTAATTCAGTAATGATACCCTGGCTACCATTGTCAGCCGTAGTGTAGTTAACAGTCATATTAAAACCTTGTGCTGTTAAGGTTTGTCTTAAAGTTTCTTTGATGTGTGTAAATTTTTCTTTGCCTGACTTTTTATTAATGATGACTAACGCAGTTTTCATTAAGACACCTCCGATTATAAGTAGTATAACCAATCCTTTGAAATAATACTGGAAAATTTGATTTGTTTATACTATAGTAAAATGTATTGGAATATTCGCCGACATAGTTTAATGGTAGAACGCAGCCATGGTAAGGCTGAAATACGAGTTCGATTCTCGTTGTCGGCTCTTTTAAGCTAGCTCATTGATGAGCTGGCTTTTTTTATGGTTAGTATTTGCAATAATATCATGAATTCATTACTGTAAGTATAAGCACAAACTATGGTTTTTGGAGGCTATAATGACAACACTTACTTTACAAGAAGCAATTTTTACAATCAGTAATCTAAGAAGAGAGCTCTCAAAAGAGTACGAAAAATTTAGTACAGATTATCGTGTTCCAGTCGCTGTGAACAATGAAAAAATTGATAATAGTAATAGAGTTAAACAAGTTGACGAGTCCTTAGAGAAAATCAAGTCTTTAAAAGAAGATTTGGTGACTTTGAAAACAGCAATACATTTGAAGAATTCAACAGGGACCATTACTATTGATGGTAAGGATATGACTGCTTCATCAGTTTTAGAATCTTTGAAAATTGAGAGAGATTTAGTTCAAAACATTACCAATAATATTGACTTTGGTTATGGTAGAGAACGTATAAAGACAGTTTCAGGTGTTGGTATTGTTGAGGAAGGTATTATCAATGAAGAAGTGGTTAGAGGATACCTTGAAAAACTAGAAAAAGATGTGCAAAGAAAATCAATACTAATCGATAAATTTAACAGTACAGAAACAATTGAAGTTACTTTGAATACCTTGTAATTATGATTGGTAGAAGTACGCAATTCTTATTGAAAAAATTGATGGCTTACGACTTACGTTTTCACTATCTTTTTTACGACTTAAGGATTTGAATACGAATGATGAATATCATTGTGACTAAGCGTACTTCGATGGAGAGTTTATCTCAAAAACTTCAGGGTGCAAAGTTTTGCCTTTACGACCATCCAACAAAATATAAAAGACTAGGGGTGCACAATTGTGCTGAGAGATCAAATTCGACCCTTTGAACCTGTAGGTTAGTACCTGCGCTAGGGAAGTCTGTGTCGATAAATTCAGTATTTCTATTTATAGACCCGGACCACGAAAGGTTCGGGTTTTTATCTTGTCTAGTCAAAAGGAGAATGGAATATGTTTACTGAAAGACTGTGGTTAAGTGTGGAAGATATTTGGGAGTCTTATTTAGACCATCCTTTTGTTAAAGGTCTAGGCGATGGTTCCCTAGAAGTGGATAAGTTTCAGCATTGGCTAAAGCAAGATTATGTTTATCTAGTTGAATATGCGCGCTTAATGGCAATCGGTGCGGAGAAGTCACCAAACTTAGAAACAATGAATTTATTTACTAATATATTACACGGTACACTTTTTGGAGAAATGGAGCTACATAGAGCTTTCTCAAAAAGGTTTGGTATTTCTGAGGAAACTTTACTAGAAACAGAAGCTTCTTATGAAAACACAGCTTATACTTCATATATGCTTAATCATGCACAAAGAGGAGACGCTGCAGTTGTTGCGGCTTGTTTGTTAACTTGTGCTTGGTCTTATAACTATATTGGTAAACATTTAAAGGCGAATTATAACCATGATAATAATCCATATAAAGAATGGGTAGATATGTATTCTGATGAAGAGTTTACAGAATTAAATGATATGGCCATAAAACTTATGAATGATTTAGCTGAGGGTAAACCTGAACGTGAACTTAAGGTATTAGAAGAGATTGTAGTAACAACCAGTAAATATGAATATATGTTTTGGGACATGTGTGAAAATAAATCAGACTGGAAGAAAGTAATCGATTTATAGAAGTAAGACATTCAATTATTCATAATTATAAGTTTTCTAAATTGTTAAAGGTCTGTAAATCAGGTGTATTCACTTTTTCCAATAGGGTAAGCTAATACTAACATCATGATTCAGTCTGAAAACCTATTCTACTTTTAAGGAGCTGGAAGTTATTATGAAAAAACTTGCAACGATTACATCTCTTATTGGAGTATTAGCACTGGCTGCATGCGGCGGAGACACAGAAGAAGAAGGTACAGAAACAGAAGAATCGACAGAGACTGAAAGCACAGAAACAGAAGATAGCACAGATACTGAAACTGAAGACACTGAAACAGAAGATACTGAAGAATCAGATGATGATGGTGCATAAGTTGCACAATACCACCGGTAAACCGGTGGTATTTTTTATAAGCCTGAGAAGTGAAATATCATATGGTCATCATATATACTAGAGTTAATTGAAACTTTAGGGGCGAGAATACCGATGAAGATTGGTGTAATTTCTGATTTACATATCGATAGATACAATGATGAAACATTACAACAAAAAGATTTTACCTTAACATTAGCGAATGAGGTCAATAGACAGGCTTTAGATATGCTGTTAATTGCCGGAGATATTTCTAACGACCACATGCGCTCTTTTAGATTTTTGCAAGCTTTGGAGCAGATGACGGGTATCGAGATATATTTTGTTCCAGGCAATCACGATTTTTGGAATCAATCTCAGGATGATAAATCAACATGGGATATTTATAATTTCTTTAAGAATACTAAATACTATAGAACGGGCAGTCCTGTTGATTTAGGGAATGGCTGGGCCCTGGTGATGAATGCAGGTTGGTATGATTACAGTTATGCAAGTGATCGATTTTCTTACGACCGCTTAAAAGAACGTTCTTATTACGGGGGGACTTGGCAAGATTTAGTTCGGATTGACTGGCAGATGAGTGATGTGGAAGTCTCTAAAAAAATGGCTGAAAACGCTCAGCAGGATTTAGAAAGTGTTAAAGATAAAAAGATTATTCTCATGACACATGTGGCTACCCATAAAGCATTTAGAGTACCGATGCCTAATCGAATATTCGATTACTATAATGCGTTTATAGGAACTTCAGATTTTGATTCTTTTTATGAAGATTATGATATCAGGTATAGTATTATGGGTCATATCCATTTTAGACATAAGGTAGAAGAGGGCGGAGTAGAGTATATCTGTGCCTGTTTAGGTTACAAAAGAGAGTGGAGAACGAAAGAAATTGTCCACGAAATCAGAGATGCTCTAGAAGTTATTGAGATATGAAAGAAGCGGATTATTGACAACAATAATCCGCTTTTCTTATATAATATTTACTTTTTAACTTTAATCTCTTCATATTTAGAGAACCACTCTGGAAAGACTCTTTTAAAAACAACAGGTTTGAATTTGCCATCAACTTTCTTTACAACTAGTAAGGTTGTGGTCCCATGCGTACAAATTAAACCATCTTGATTAACGATTTCAAAACCATAGACGATACGTACACCAGTGTTTTCTTCAATCCAAGTGCGGAGAATCGCTTTATCTCCATATTTAAGCGGGTTATCATATGTGATATCTACATTATGAACGGGAGCAAGATATCCGTTTTTCTCCATCGTTAAATAATCATAACCAATATCTTCTATAAGTTGACGACGACCGATTTCCAACCATTTGATGTAGTTTCCATGGTAAATTACCCCCATCATATCGGTATCTGCATATAAAATTTGAAGTTCATTTTCTGCGATATGAACAGTCATAGTATTGCCTCCTATATATTTCTTCTTTTTATTATATCATTCCTAATTAAGATAATAATTCATCAAGAGTTTATGGTTTCGACAATAAGGGGTATGATAGAAGGAAGGTAGATGCAGGAGGTAGTAGGATGAAACTTTTAACATTTGTAGATGACATAAGTCAAACGTACCGTACAGGAGTACTCACGTCTAAGGGTGTACTTGATATATCAGATGACTTTTCTAGTATAGAAGATGTGATGAGTAATCTAGCGAAATTAGAGGCGCTGATTGATTTCTATGTTGAGGGTGAAGGTGTTGAGTTTTTAAATTATGAAGATTTAACTCTAGGACCGGTCATTCCAAATCCAAAGAAGATTATATGTGTGGGCTTGAACTACAAGAGACACGCTGAAGAGATGAAAGTCGATATACCAGATAGGCCAATTTTATTCTCTAAATTTAATAATGCTCTAACAGCTGATCAATCTACAATTAAAATCCCTAAGGGAACAGAGATGATTGATTATGAAGGCGAGCTTGCGCTAATCATCGGTAAGCGTGCTAAAAATGTCAGTCGTGAGGAAGCGATGGATTATGTTTTTGGTTATAGTAATGCTAATGACGTCTCGGAAAGAGAATCCCAGTTTAAGACTAGTCAGTGGCTAACAGGTAAAACTTATGATGGTTTTTGTCCAGTAGGTCCTTATATTGTAACTTTAGAAGAGTTAGGAGAACCTCATAAACTACGGATAAAAACATATGTAAATGGCGAACTTCGACAAGATTCGAATACAAATGATATGATTTTTAAAAGTAAAAGTTTAGTTTCTCATATATCCCAATATATGACTCTAGAACCAGGAGATATTATACTTACTGGAACACCTGAGGGTGTCGCTTCGGGTTATAAAACAGCAGTGAAGCCATGGATTAAAGATGGAGATATAGTCACAGTTGAAATTGAATCACTAGGACGTTTAACAAACCGTTTTGAAATGGAGAGATAAGAATGACTGTTTATGGTAAAGTGCATTCGCTTTTTACGGGTAAAGTTAAAACTATTGGGCATCCTGGAGCAAGTGATAAGATGGATCAAGAATGGCAAACGGGTGCTTTCAAAGAAGAAAGAAATCAGGCAGTATTTTTATCTACAAATGGTTTTTTAGGGGACGAGTGTCAAGATACAAAACATCATGGTGGTTCTGAAAAGGCAGTATTTGCATATCCTCTAGCTCATTATGATCTGTGGAAAGTTGAAATAGATAATGAAGATATAGGACCTGGAGGAAATGGTGAAAATCTTGCTGTCATGCATATGGATGAAGATTCGGTGTGTATTGGCGACATATATGAACTTGGAGAAGCGGTCATCCAAGTGTCTCAACCGCGTCGTCCATGCTGGAAGCCCGCACGTCGTCATAGAGATTTGGAGCTTGCCAAAAAAATAGAACAAACAGGTAGAACTGGCTGGTATTTCAGAGTCTTACAGGAAGGTAAAGTAAGGGCTAATGATGAGTTTGTCTTAGTTGAAAGACCGTCGCCAGAATGGTCGATTGGTCGGATGAATGAGGTGCTTTATCATCAAAAAGATAACATTGGTTTATTAGAAAACCTAAGAGATAGTGTTTTCACGCCATCGTCTTGGGTTGAAACAATCAATCGTTTACTTAAGGGTGAAGAAATTGACGATACAAAACGCCATTATGGACCAAATATATAAAAAAGAGTAGAAATTTTAAATTTCTACTCTTTTTTAATTGCTCATCCATTCAAGAGCCTTTTTAATTCCTTGATCCCAGTATGCATAATCATGTTCACCAGGGCCATCTTCAAATTTAAGCTTAACCCCTTTTGAACGAAGTGTTTCAACAAATTTTAAATTGTCACTGTGTAGCTCATCTTCTGTTCCACACATGATGTAGAGTTCAGGAAGGTTATTTGAGGCAATCCCTTTTTCAATAATTGCTGTTATATCAAGTTCTGTACCTTTAGTAGTTGAAACATCTCCAATTATGCCTGCTACTTTAAAATCTTGCCAATCATAATTAATCATTCTTTCAAGATTAGTGGCTGCGGACATATAACATGCTTTTGAAAATAGTTCTGGATGTTCAAAGCTGGTCTTGATCGCACCAAAACCACCCATTGAATGTCCTGCAAGATAATTATCTTCACGTTTTAAAGATAAAGGGAATACTTTATGAGCGTAAGCCCACACCTCTAAGATATGATCTTCGTAACTATGTCCGTACTTCATATTGGCATAAAAGCTATGATCACCATCAGGAAGAATAATCGCTACACCATAATCATTGGCGTATCGCTCAACACTGGTAAAGCGTAAGTATGAATTATTATCGCTTGAAAGACCATGAAGAATCATCAAAGATGGAAGTAATTTATTTTCTTTTTCTATTTCATAATGACTGTCATCTTCCGGTAATATCAAATTAAAATGATGATGTTTACCAAGTACTTTAGAGTAGAAATTGACACGCATGAGTGCCATGTAATCAGGACCTTTCTGTTTGTAATGTAAAAGCGACCCTAGAGAGGGTCGCTCAAGATTAGTCGTTAATTGTTTGAGCTTTTGGTTCTTTATCATCTGAATTATGAGTTGGGTCTAGTTTACGTTCAACAAAACGAAGAGCGAAGTCGATAATCACGGCAATTAATGCGATTGGAATTGCACCAGCTAGAATATAAACTGTACCATCAGTGGCATTTGTTCCACGGATGATTAAATCTGTCAGCGTTGGTGCTCCGATAAAGGACCCAATTGCAACAACCCCAATTGCTACAACAAGAGCGATACGAAAACCACCGATAATGACTGATAGTGCAAGAGGCAATTCAATCATTCTTAAAACCTGATTTCTTGTCATACCCATACTTTTACCAGCATCTGTGATGTTATGATCTACACCTTTAATACCAGCATAAGTATTTTTAATAATTGGTAAGAGGGCGTATAGGAAAACAGTCATAATAACGGTGTTTGTTCCGAGCCCCATAACTAACATTAAAATTGCAAGCATAGCTAAAGCGGGGATCGTTTGTATGATGTTTGCCAAAGTGATTACAAAACCAGATAGTTTTGAATAACGAGCAATAAATATTCCGATTGGTACCCCGATAATAGCGGCGAATAAAACACCGTAGACACTCATTAGTAGGTGGTCTAAGAAGAGTCGGAATAAGTATGGGAAGTTATTTGTAAAGTAATCAAATAGTTCAACTAGTAAGTTACCTTCCATCTTAATTTTCCTCCCCTTCAAAGTAATTGTGTTCTTCTAAAAATTCTTCTGCAACAATGGCAGGTTCAATACCTTCTTCATCTGCTCGGTAGTTTAGTTGTTGCATTGTTTCAGTTGTAATTGTACCTTCTAAACGAGTAAGTGCCTCGTCGATAACTGGATACTCTTCGATGACATCATAAGTTGCAAATGGTGAAGCATCATATGGTGGGAAGAATAATAAATCATCTTCTAAAACAACTAAATCGTAAGCCGCAATACGACCATCTGTCGTATAACCTAAAGCAACATCAAGACTACCGGTATTTAAGGCTTCATATACTAAACTAATTTGCATTGGACTCATGTCAGAGAATCCAAAACCATAAGCTTCTTGGAAAGCATCATAGCCATCACCTTCACGGTTAACCCAAGAGTTATCGACACCAACAGCGAATTCATCAGCATATTCAGCTAAATCTGAAGTAGTTTCTAGATTATATTCATCTGCAGTTTCCTGTGTCACCATAAAGGCATAAGTGTTATCAAAGCCATATGAATTATAAAATTTCATATCATGTCTCTCTTTAAAACCTTCTTGTACTAATCTTAGGGCTTCATCAGGGTCGCTAACAGGGTCTTCTTGTAAGGCGCCTGTTAAATCTGTACCAGTATATCTAGTACCAGATACTTCTGCATCACCTGTCATCAGTGCGTTATGTTGAATTGTTGATGATCCAAGATTATTGATTAAAGTTGGTTGTAGTTCACCTTCACTATAATGTTCAATCATCAGTCTGACCATATGTGAAGTAATTTGTGATTCTGATGTAGATAATGATGTAATTGCGATGCCATCACTCGAACTGCTACTTAAACCAGGTAAGCTACACCCGGATAAGAAGATGACAGACACGAGTATGACAGCTAGAAATTTTTTAATCTTTGTCATATATTTTCTCCTATCTGGATACTTTTAATCCTTTGGGTGTGATCCATTTCTCTGCAAGTGCGAGACAATAGTCAGCAAGTAGAGCAATTACTGTTACCATGACTGTTGCACTTATAATCAATTCTGGTTGGTAGGTATTTAGACCGTTAAAAATATAATCACCTAGACCACCTGCTCCGATATAACTCGCAAGCGTTGCCCACGAAATTACATATACCGAAGATAGTCGGACACCACTTAAAATTAAAGGCGTGGCTAAGGGGATTTCAAGACTTTTGATTACTTGACCTTTGGTCATTCCCATACTCTTAGCAGCGTCTCTTAAGTCAGGATCTATATTTCTGACACCGATAATCGTGTTGTTTAAAATCGGTAATAAGATATATGCACTAAGTGCAATAATGGCGGGTACACGCCCAATTCCAAATAAGGGAATCATGAGCGCAAGCACTGCTAGAGTTGGGACAGTTTGTAGCACTCCGGCGAGAGTTAATATCCAACCAGCTAAACGTTTAGTGTTAGCAATCGCCATTCCCACAGGGACCGCAATAATAATACCAATCCCTAAAGAAATTATAGAAATATATAGGTGTTCCCATGTTTTATAGAGTAAATCAGTACCATTGGAACTAATGAAATCCATCATGGCTGCTCAACTCCTACGGAATTACTTTCGTTTACCTCTTGTTCTCCCCAGATTGTGTCATAGACAATATCCACTAAGTTTGAACGAGTAATAAGGCCAATTAATTTGTTGTTATCATCGATAACTGGAATATTTCTTATGTTTCGTTTCAAGATGGTACGTACAGAGTCTTGAAGTTTAGAATCGACACCGATGCGATAAACATCACGATTCATTAAATCAATTAGATCCATACCTTTTCTATAACCTTCATTAATATCTTCGATATCTACGAAGCCGAGCAATTTATTATTGTGATCTGTCACAAAAATCGTATCGATACGTTTTTCTCTCATTAGAGCGATGCAGTCATTGATAGATTTATCGACAGTGATACTAACTGGCTGAATCATAGCATCCTGAACAGTTCTCATGTTTGGACGGTCCTGAATGAGACGACCTTCACCGATGAAGTCGCGAACGAAGTCATTTGCAGGGTTTCTTAAAATCTCATCCGGTGTATCAAATTGAATGACTTTTCCGTGACTCATAATGACAATTCTATCTGCGAGTTTAATCGCCTCATCCATATCATGAGTAACGAAAATAAAAGTTTTACCTAATTTTTTTTGAAGTTCTTTAACTAAATCTTGTAAGGTATCGCGCGTAATTGGGTCTAGCGCACCGAAAGGTTCATCCATGAGGATGATGTTTTGTTCTGCTGCAAGTGCTCGAACCACACCAATACGTTGTTGTTGACCACCTGAGAGTTCGGAAGGATAGCGGTCGAGATACTCTTCTGGTAAATCGACAAGCTTGATAAGTTCGCGAGCTTTTTCGTCTTTGTCTTCGTCAGACCACTTTAAAAGTCTAGGAACAAGTGTAATATTTTCTTTGATTGTCATATGAGGTAATAATCCAATTTGTTGAATGACATAACCAATGCCACGACGAAGTTCAACTGGATTTTTTTTGGAGATGTCCTCACCATTTATAGTGATGGTTCCTGATGTAGGTTCAATCATGCGATTGATCATTCTTAGAGCAGTAGTTTTACCACTCCCACTCGTCCCAATAAAAGCGATAAATTCACCTTCATTAATATCGAGTGAAATATTATCGACGGCTTTTTTGCTACCGCCATAAGTTTTAGAAATGTTCTTAAAACTAAGCATATCTTGTCTCCTTTTCTGTGTTTAAAAAGTTGAGCAAATAATAATGGAAGTATAACATAAGGAAGAAAAAATTTCATATTTACGAAATTTTTCACATGATAAAACCCTTTTTATAAAAAGAATTTTAAAAGAAAATGTGAAATTTTTTTTGAAATATTATAGTAGTAAAAATTAAAGAAAATTGATTTGAAATTTCGTTTATGTAGATATCCATAATGCTATATACCCAAAAATAAATAAAATATTCAGATTTTTTCTTTGACATTAACTGATTCTTAATCTAATTTTGACGTAATAAGAAAGGATGGTTTCAATGAAAAATCATAATATTTTAAAGCGTGCAGAAGAATTAAAACCTAAGATAGTTGAATGGCGTAGACATATACATCAACATCCTGAGTTATCATTTGAAGAATATGAAACCGTAAAATATGTTAAAGAGAAATTAGAGGATCTCAATTTCGAAATTGACTATCCGGTTGCTAAAACAGGACTCACTGCAACATTAAAAGGAGAGAGTGATGGTCCAACAGTAGCCTTACGTGCTGACATGGATGCACTTCCTATACAAGAAGAAAGTGATATCCCTTATAAATCAACAAATGAGGGTGTGGGTCATATGTGTGGGCATGATGCGCACACAGCGATCCTGTTAGGTGTTGCGCATCTTATAGCTGAAAATCCACCAAAAAAAGGAAACATTAAACTAATTTTTCAACCCGCTGAAGAAGGATATAGTGGAGCAGCTGTCATGGCTGAAGAAGGTGCCCTAAAAAGCCCTGATGTTGATGTTATTGCAGGACTACACGTGCATCCTACTGTAAAAACAGGTGAGACTTCTATAACACCTGGTTATGCGACAGCATGTGCTGATGAGTTTGATATTAAAATAATTGGTAAAGGTGGACATGCTGCTCATCCTCATCTATCCATCGATCCAATTGCTATTGCATCAACAGTTGTTTCTTCTATTCAACAAGTCGTTTCTAGGGTCATTGATCCTTTAGAGAATATTGTCATAACAATAGGAAAGATTAATGGTGGTTTTGCAAGAAATGTCATTGCCCCAGAGGTTAGATTGGAAGGCACTGTACGCTTGTTAAATCCAAATTTAAGACCAATAGTTAAAGAGAAAATGGAAGAGTATATCAGAGGAATAACAGAAGGTATGGGTGGAACATATGAGTTTAATTACCTTGAGGGTATTCCATCAGTTAAAAATGATATTTCACTAATTCCAAATTTAGAGAAAGTTGTTGAAGATATTCTCGGCAAAGATAAGTTGCTTGAAGTCAAACCTTCTATGGGCGGGGAGGATTTTTCTTACTATACTAACGAAATTCCTGGCGTCTTCTTTAGACTCGGCACCAATGGAGGAGATGACACCTCATATCCGAATCATCATCCGAAATTTAATGTTGATGAGGATGCACTACCTTATGGTGCAGCTATCTTAAGTCACTTCGCTTATTCTTATTTGAATGAAGACTAAAATTTCGAGTTTAGGGTATGACTAAATAAGATATATATCTAGGAGGGCAAACATGAAGAATAGATATAGTGCTGATATTGAGTATTTAACGATTGGCTTAGACCATGCCAAAGTAGAAGTTGAAGCTTTTGTGAATTTGGGATGTCCATACAGTAAAGTGTTTTTTGATGTAGCAGATAAAGTTCTAAAACCCTATGCAGATGATGGACATATTAAACTTGTAATTAAACATGTAGATAGAACAAAAGCTCAACTATTACGTGGAACGATTGCGAATAATTATGTTGACCATGATGACCCAGTCGAAGGATATAGTACAATGAAAGAATTATTCGACACACAAAAATCCTGGTCAGGAAGTTTTAGAGAAACAATAGACAAGTGTGAAAATGAACTTGGACTACCTGAATTAAAAGCACAATATGATCGTGGACAAGAAGTGCTTAAAGATTTTAATGAGCGCGGCTTAAAAATTGTGCCAACGGTGTTTATCGATGGTGAAAAAGTAGAGGATTATAAACCAACAGAACTGTCAGAAGAAGAAATAGCTGACTTATTTAAAAAGAAAATAAAACCATTATTATAGGCTTGTATTTCAAGTCTATTTTAATTTAGTGTATAGTAATCATTTAAGGAGATGAGCGTGTCAGTGAAATATTACGCAGTATTTTTAACCATGAAAGATGAAGAATTATCAAAACAACACAGACCAGCACATCTAGAGTTCTTAAAAGAAGAAAGAGCGCTCGGGAATATCTTGATGAATGGGAAATTTACTGACGGTAGTGGTGGACTGGTAATCTACAAAGCGTCAGACGATGATGCTTTGATTGAGCTTGTCGAAAAAGATCCTTATATTAAGCTCAAGGCAAGAAATTATGAGTTCCATGAATGGGAAATGGAGAGCGATTATCAGTTTTAAATGTACGGAGTGATGACGATGAAGGCAACCAAGAGAATAATCATACTTGTTCTCTCGATGTTATTTGTAATAACGCCTCAACTTAATGCAGAAGAGCAATTTAATCCATACTTATTAAACATGGTGGATATTAGAACATCTTCGGATGAAGCTAATCAAGAAGCCTGGAATATGGTCAGTCGATTAAATCAAGTTGATGGTAGAATTTTATATGAGACGAATAATCATGGAGCAAGATTTATATTAGCAGACACACCAATAACAGACCAACCTGAGTTTGAATATCTTAAAGGAATCGTGCCTAAGGGACATACCAATTCCTGGGATACTATTCCTGGTGCAGGTGGTTATGAGTCAATTGCTCGTGTCGGCTACAGTAACCCTGGTCAAGGGCATTCAGCCATTAATCTAGAGTTACATGAGTACGGCCATGTTGTTGACTCATTTACGGTCGGAGTTAAGGTCAGTGAAACTGAAGAGTTTCAAGCCATTCATCAAGCTGAGGTTGATAGTCTATTTGGTGATGATTCACAAAGAGAATACTATGGAATTGTTGATGAATACTTCGGCGAAGCATTTGCTATGTACTATCTAAATGAAGAATCACGTAATAAATTACAGAATAGAGCGCCAAGAACTTTTGAGTTCTTTGACTCATTTGCTGAGAGAATCATATCAGTTGGTGAAGTGACAGGGAATACTGCGACAATGCACTGGGATTTAAGTGAAGGCGTTTCTGAATATGAAGTCTTTAGAAATGGTGAATCTGTAGGCACGACCACAGATTCGAGTTATAGATTTGAAGGTTTAGATACTGATACAACTTACGACTTTAAAGTCGTTGCTAAAGATGCTGATGGAGAAGATGTTTATACCTCTTATACGCGTTCTGCTTTAACAGGTAGCGTAGAAGATCCACCAGAAGTGGATATTACTGAATTAGAATCAACGATTGAAGAAGTAGAGACAGCATATCAGGATAAAGAAATGGGTCAGACATTAACATTAGCGCTTCAAAATGCTAAGACATATATTGATGATGTTAATAATCATGCTTACACATCTGGTGGTAATGAAATCAGTCAGAGCGGTGTAGATAGCTTGAATAATAGTCTGAATGAAACTTATGAAGCTGAACTTGCTGCTGAAGCAGAAGTTAAGGCAGAACAAGAGAGAAAAGAGCAAGAAGAAAAAGAACAAGCTGAAAAAGAAGCTGAAAAACAAGCTGCTTTAGAAAAAGAAGAACAAGAAAAAAGAGAACAAGAAGCGGCACAAGAAGAATTGAAATCGACTATCACTAAAGTGCTTGTCACACTCATCGCTATAGTTGTCGTAATTTTAGGAGTAATATTTTATCGTAAGAAAAAACAATAAGACTTAAGGCCTGGGTATTTTACTCAGGCCTTAATTTTAGCTTCTATGTAGGCTGTTAATAAAGCTTTCTAAACGATTCATTCCTTCAGTTAAGTTGTCCATTGAACTGGCAAAAGAAATGCGGATGTGACCAGCCCCATATTTTGAAAAAGCAGAGCCTGGTACGACTGCCATATGTTGTTCTTCTAAAAGTTTCACTGCAAAGTCCCAATCATCCATACCTGTAAATGAAATATCAGGGAAGATATAAAAAGCACCACCTGGTTTTTGAACAGTGCATCCCATTTTCTCTAAGCGATCTTGAATATAATCACGTCTTTCCAAGTAAGCTTGATTCATTAGTTTTGGATAATCAATCGCCCCAGTTAAAGCTTCAATGGCTGCATGTTGACTAGGCACTGTCGCACAAATTGAATTATTTAAATGCACTTTTAATATTTCATCACTTAAGTGTTTAGGTGATAAAGTATATCCAATTCTCCAACCTGTCATTGAGTGTGATTTTGACACACCGTGAATAATGATAGTTTTATTTTTAATATTGTCGCATGAGCCAAAAGAGATGTGTTCACTTTCATAAACATTCTCAGAATATATTTCGTCACTGATAAGGAAGAGGTCTTTATTTTCTACAAAATTTGCAATATCTTGTACTTCTTTTCGAGTTAGTGAAGCACCTGTTGGATTGGAGGGGTAATTTAAGAGAATTGCTTTAGTTTTATCAGTCACAAGTGATTCTAATTTATTAATATCTGGGACAAAATTTGTGTCAGACACGTCTAGATATTTAACAACACCACCATTCAGCTCAATAAGAGAAGCATAAGCTGGATAGGCAGGTGCAGTGATGATAACCTCGTCTCCCTCTACTAAAATCGTTCTTAAAGTAGAATCTAGGGCTTCACTTGCGCCGCTAGTAATTACAACTTCATCGGCCGTATATTCTGCTTGATATTTGTCTTTAAAAAAATCTGCAACAACTTGGCGTAACTCAAGTAAACCAGCATTTAATGAGTAGCCTGTTTGATTGTCGTTAATAGCATTGATGGCAGCTTCCTTAACACTTTCGGGTGTTGGGAAATCAGGTTGTCCAATGGTTAAGTTGATCCCGTCTTCGAGTTGTACAACCTGGTTTGAGAAAACTCGTATCCCTGGAATGGTTAAACGAGCTGCTCTTGGATTAATTGTTGGCATATGTATCACTCCTGAAAGTTCTATATTTGTTTATTATAGGAGTCAAAGACTAACTAAAGCAAATCGCTTAACTTATATTGAGCTAATATTCTAAAATTTAGGGTATGAGATATTTAATATAAGATATAGTATATAGATAAAGAGGAGGGGTTTTATGCAAGACGTTCAAAAACTGTATGATGCTAGGGTGAGTGGAGAAAATTTAACTCCAGGTCAAGACATTCTAGTCAATACGATTGAAGATGCTTATGATATACAAGAAGAACTTTTAAAAATGCAAGATACTAGTGCAGTTGGTTTTAAAATTAGTATGACAAGTCAAGAAACTCAAGACCTGTTTCAAAGTAAAGAACCAGTCTATGGACCATTTACTGAGCGCCAAGTTGTGGATGGTATCGAACTATCAAATTACAATATTCCTTTAGCAGAGTTAGAACTTGTTTTTAGAGTTAACGAAGATATTAGTATTGAAGATGGCGTAAAGGACATATTAAAAAAATGTACAGTCGCTCCAGCGGTTGAAATTCCAGATGGTCGCTATGATGATTGGTTCCCTAATATATCTAAATATGAAGTTGTGGCAGATTGTGCTGTTGCAGGCGCCATAGTCATCGGTGAAGAAAAGACAGTGACCTATGATCAAATTGATAATATTACAGCTAAGCTTTCTCTTAATGATAAAGAGCTTAAAAGTGGAGATAGTAGCGAAGTGATGGATCATCCAGTTAATGCTGTACTTTGGTTCGTGAAAAAACTTCATGAGCAAAACAAGATTTTAAGAGCAGGTCAATTTGTATCGTCAGGGACTTTTATTTTACCAATTAAGTTAGAAGTTGGTTCATATAAGGCAGAGTTTGAAGGATTTGATCCTGTTAGTTTTGATGTTAAATCATAAAAAATGAAAAATAAAAAATGTGTGTTACTCGTCAAAAAGTAGCACACATTTTTTTATGGTGTTTTATCTTACCAACCGCGTTCAGCCATACGCTCTTCAAGAGAAAGGCTATGAACATCTAAACCTGACATTGCGCTACCTAGTTCTTTAGATAATTCACCAATTAATTTGTAATCTGTATAGTTTTCTGTTGCTTTCACAATCGCTTTTGCATATTTTTCAGGGTTCTCAGACTTAAAAATACCTGAACCTACAAAGACACCGTCTGCTCCAAGTGACATCATTAAAGCTGCATCTTGTGGAGTTGCAACCCCGCCAGCTGCAAAGTTTACAACCGGTAATTTACCTTTTTCTTTAATATCTTTTAGGACATGATATGGTGCGCCAAGAGTTTTGGCAAAAGACATTAGTTCATCGTCATCCATGACAGAAACTTGTTTAACTTGTTGATTCACCAATCTGATATGACGAACAGCCTCCACAATATTACCTGTACCAGGCTCTCCTTTTGTTCTTAACATCGATGCACCTTCTCCGATACGTCTTGTTGCCTCGCCTAAATCTTTACAACCACATACAAATGGTGCTTTGTAGTCATCTTTTTTCAAATGATACTCTTCATCTGCTGGTGTGAGGACTTCAGATTCGTCGATATAATCAACACCCATCGCTTCTAAAACTCTAGCCTCAACAATATGACCAATTCTACATTTAGCCATGACTGGTATAGACACTGCATTGATTACTTCTTCTATAATAGTTGGGTCACAAGCACGAGCTACTCCACCTTCAGCGCGAATATCAGAAGGCACACGTTCCAATGCCATGACCGCAACAGCCCCTGCTTCTTCAGCAATTTTTGCTTGTTCAGCGTTTACCACGTCCATGATGACGCCACCCTTTAATTTTTCAGCTAATCCCATTTATATCCCTCATTTCTAAAAGTTAATTCCAGTTTAAGATAAAATCTGATACTCTATAAGTACCAGAATAGATAAAATAAAAGAGGTCAGATGATGTTTATCAATTTGGATAAGAAAAGTGAATTGAGCTTATATGAACAATTATATGAAGATATAAAAACTAAAATATTGCAGGGTGTTTTAGAAAGTGGAAGTAAGCTACCGAGTAAAAGACAGCTAAAGGCTGATTTAAATATTAGTATGACTACTGTAGAAAATACTTATAATCTTTTGATAGATGAAAATTTGATTTATGCAAAAGAAAAAAGTGGCTACTATGTCTCAACTATCGATATTTTGAAAGTTAAGGAAAAAGCACTACAAGAAATAAAAGTCCATGACAGTGTAAAATCCGTCTTACCTTTAGGGCAAGTGGATACATCTATCGTTCAAAATGATGTCTTGAAGAAAATTAGTAATCAAGTGTTTTCTGATACTAGTCTTTTAAATAGTGGAAATTCAAGTGGGGAAGAAAGTTTGAAAGATGCGATTAGAGATTATCTTTATGTTAATAGAGGTGTTCAATGTAGAATAGAACAAATTTTTATTGGACCATCAACTGAGTACCTTCTAGAACAAGTAATCTATCTATTAGACTATCCTAAAATGACACTTGAAGATCCAGGCTATCCAATTGTTAAGAAAGTTTTAGATAGATTAAAAATAGAATATGATTTAGCAGAAGTAAAAACAGACGGAGTTAATGTAGATATGGTGAAAGAATTTAATAATGCAGTCACACATATTACACCATCGCATCAGTTTCCAAGCGGAGTTGTCATGTCTTTAAAAAACAGAATAAAATTACTGAACTTGGTGAGTGAACAGAATGGCTATTTAATAGAAGATGATTATGATAGTGAATTTAGATATAGAGGACGGCCGTTGTCATCCTTACAAGGTCTAGATCAAAATGATAGAACGATCTATATGAACACTTTTTCAAAATCAGTATTTCCATCATTAAGATTGGCAGTCATGGTTTTACCACCGCAACTTGCTGAAAAATATTATCAAGTAGGTTTGTCGTGTAATGTCTCAAGGCAAATGCAACATATTATCGCTCAATTTATGGATAAAGGTTACCTTGTGAGGCACATAAATAGAGTGAGAAAGCATTATGGTGAAAGAATGCACAGCATTGTGAGTAGTCTAGAAAGAAAATATTCAAGTATCGAAATAAGTGGTCATCATACAGGTATGCACTTTGTTTTAAGAGTGCCTGATGTTGATGTCAGAGAACTTGCTAAAAAACATAGAATTATTACCATGTCAGACTATAGCCAGAAAATAAACATTGTAGATACTGTATTGGTAGGTATAGGGAGTAGAAGTGAAGAAGAAATTATAGAGATAATTAGTAAATTTTTAGATGAAGTAGACTATAAGAAGGACTAATCCGTTAACAAATGGGTTAGTCCTTTTTTTCTTAAAATTATACATGTATAATTTTAGAATTATCTGATAATAGCCTTGATTCCGACATATTTATATTGTAAGGTTATCATATTGTATTACAAGTGTAAGCGCATTCAAATAAGGGGGTAGGCAATGAAGTATGAAATAATTAGTTTGTTTACTGGATTTCCCGGACGAAGTGGAAGAGGTTTCTTAGGGTGGAGTAGTATTTATCTAATAAAAATATTTAAGGAGAAGAATAAGAGTATCAATTTGCTTTTTGATACAGGTGGATATAACGAGCGAAATGAATTGAAAAAGAGACTAAGTGATTTGAACTTGTCTCCTGATGACATTGATATTGTGTTTATTAGTCATTTACATTTTGATCACTGCATTAATTGGACACTATTTCCAAGTGCGGAAATACTGATTGGTGAAGTTGAGTTAGCTAATAGTGATCCTTGCATAGATATCAATGTACCCGATTTTCATAAAGAAGAGTTAATGAAATATAAAAATCTCCATGTGGTTCGTGAAGGTGAATATATACATGGATTTGAAATTGTTATGTTACCAGGTCATACAAAAGGATTATTAGGATTAAGAAACGAGGATGTTTTTATTGTAAGCGATGCTGTCAAAAACAGAAGTGAAATAAACGAGCTAAAATTGATGAATGTTTTAGATGAGAAGAGAGCTATAGAAACCATAAAGTACTTAAATGAAAATGCACAAGTAATATATCCTGGACATGATGGGAAATTAGTTATTAAGAATGGAAAATGGGACATCTCTAACAACCTTAGTGAAAGTATTTTCGTAGCAGAAGTTGGTGAATCGGATTTTGAAACTAGTTTGTTAAACAAGAGGGGGTAGTCAATTTATGTGGGAGAAAATAAAAAATTTAGGTCCAGGTATGTTAGTAGCAGGAGCGTTTGTAGGTACAGGAACGATTACGACAAGCATAGTGGCAGGAACTGAGCATGGATATACATTACTTTGGGCATCAGTTACGGCAGCTATATTAATCGCCATAATATTACAGGAAATGACAGCAAGATTATCATTATCCACTGGGAAACCGTTAGCAGTAATTGTTCGAGAAAAGCTAGGATTATGGGCGAGTATTATAGTGATTTTAGCAATTGTAGGAGGTAACTCTGTTTACTCTGTAGGTAACTTATCAGGAGTAAATATTGCTTTAGGAGGATTATTTGAAAACGTTCCTGCAAGTGTGTGGATTATTGGAGTGACTTTGATTTATTGGTCATTACTCATGCTCGGGAAATATAATGTTTTAGAAAAAACTATCACAATACTTGTAGCTGCAATGGGAGTATTATTTTTAATAAATATGTTTTATGTTAAACCTGATTATTTAGAAGTTATTAAAGGTTTGACTATACCAACATTTGAGTTAAGTGAAATTACGATTGTTATTGCACTTATAGGTACAACAGTTGTTCCATATAATTTTTACTTACATTCAACAGCCGTTTTAGAAAGAGGATGGCACAAAAATCCTAAAGGGAATTTAGAAATGATGAGATTTGATACCATAGTACCAATTTTCATCGGTGGACTTGTTACTATGGCGATAGGGGTCGTAGCTGGTACAGTACTGCATCCATTACATCTGTCAGAAGGTTTGGTAATAGAAGGTTCAAATCAAATGGCAATGACAATTGAACCACTGCTTGGTAAAGTTGCTTATGCTTTATTTAGCCTTGGTTTACTAGCAGCTGCAATATCTTCTATGCCAATGGCTGCGTTATCAGCAGCATATGTTTTTACACAGAGTTTTGGTTTGAATCCAGACATGAAGGGAACAGCGTTCAGATTGGTGTTTAGCTTCGTTGCCTGGGTTCCTGTGTTCTTCGCAATTGGTGTTAAAAATCCAATATGGACAATTATCTTAGCTCAATCTATTAATGGAATGTTGCTTCCAATAACAGCGGTTTTAGTACTATATTTAATCAATAAAAAGGACACGAGTGGATCACTTAGAAATAATACATTTAGTAATATACTGGGTTTTGTAGCAGTTGGTTTTACTATCGTTTTAGGGATAATTAATATAATCAGTACTTTCCAATAAGCTATAATTAATAGGAGATGAACTATGATGGTCAAAGTAAGTAATTTGTTAAAAGGCGCAATTGAACTACATGCTCACTCTGCTCCCAGTATATTTCCAAGAAAGCAAACTGATTGGGAGTTAGTTGAAGATGCCAAGAAAGCAGAGATGTACGGCATTGTAATAAAAGCTCATGAGGGAGTCTCTTATGATAGAGCGGCGTTATTGCAAGAAAAAAATCCGGAAATCAAAGTTTTTGGAGGACTTGTTTGCAACGATTTTGTAGGAGGCTTAAATGTTAATGCAGTAGATCTGGCATTAAAAATGGGAGCAAGAATAATTTGGATGCCTACACTTTCATCATCAAGACATAAAAAATATTTCAAAGAGAATAAAAAAGAAAATATTTTGAATCCTAAGAAGAGAATGAACAATTCTGAGAATACAATAAGTATCTTTGATGGTAAAAAAATAAAAGATTCAGTCAAGCATATTCTTGATTTAATTGCTAAGAACAATAGAGTGTTAGCAACGGGACATTTAAGCAGTGAAGATTCATATCAGTTAGTTTTAGAAGCCAAAAAAATTGGTGTGCAAAAAATTTTGATACAACATGTAGATTTAGGCATATCACCTTATTCTTTAGAAGAGCAGAAGCAATTGGTAAAAGAGGGATGCTATTTAGAAAAATGTTATCTTGCTTGCAGTGATGACTTTAAAGATATAAAGATACAAGATATGGCAGAAAGCATACATACTTTAGGAAGTAGTAATTGTGTTCTTGTAACAGATTATGGTCAAGAACATCATATTCCTGTAGTTGAAGCCATGAATTCTTTTGTTAATAAATTAACAGAGGTTGGTATAAGCAATCAAGATATCAATAAGATGATTGTCAGAAACCCAAAATATTTACTAGAGGGGTAGTTTGCAGGTTTTAAGTCCTAGTGTTATTTGCAGTAGTGATGTCTGTTCATTATTTAAGAAGTAGAAAAAGGGTGAGTGCTAGCAATGGAGCAAATTAAAAAGACAAAGTTGTCTGAACAAATTTATGATAACTTGTTAAGTCAAATTAAAGCGGGTGCTTATCAAATAGATGATAAGCTCCCATCTGAAAATGAGCTTGCACATTTCTATAAAGTGAGTCGAGTACCAGTACGCGAAGCGCTTAGTAAACTAATTTCTATGGGTTATGTAGAGTCTAGACAAGGTAAGGGCACCTATTTAAAGGCTATATCTGTTGGGAAGAGCGTAAAGGCATATAATTATGGTGATTTCGATAAAAAAGACCTCTTTGACTTACTAGAAATGCGTACGGTATTAGAAGTGCAATCAGCATATTATTCTGCTATAAGGCGAGATGATTCAGACTTAGAAAAAATAAAAGTAGCATTGGATCATTTTAGAAAAATCACAACAAATCAGAGAGTAATTGGAATTGAAGCAGACTATGACTTTCATAAAGCTATTGTAAATTCAACGAAGAATGATTATATGATTCAAACTTTTAATAATCTTCAGCAAGTGCACAGAAATGCTTTAGAGTACTCACTTAAATTAAATTTAGGAAAACCGACAAAAAGAGAACAAGTTTATGAGGAACATGCACGTATTTATGAAACTATTAAAAATAAAGACCCTGACAAAGCAAAAGTAATGATGGAAAATCATTTAATGAATATGAGAAGAAAATTAGGGGATGACAGGATTTAGGTGGTTAATATGGATGAAATAGTTCTCAATAAACTTAAAGAGATATTTGGAGATAGATTATTTTTGGAACTATCAGATCGTGTGTCATATGGTTATGATGCTTCATTTGGACAATATGAACCAGAAGCTGTTGTACAAGTTAAAAGTACCGAAGAGGTACAACAGGTTGTATTGCTTGCTTCAAATTATACAATACCTATCTATCCTAGAGGAGCAGGAACAAGTTTATCAGGCGGACCTTTACCTGTACATGGAGGAATAGTTTTAGACTTCTCACAATGGACGGATAAACTTGAAATATATCCTGAGGATTTAGTAATAAAGGTAAGTCCAGGTGTAAAGACAAAAGATATTCATGAATTAGCTGAAGCACATAATCTTATGTATGCACCAGATCCATCTTCAGCTCGAATTTGTACAATTGGAGGAAATCTTGCTGAGAATGCTGGTGGTCCAAGAGGAGTTAAATATGGTGTAACAAAAGATTATGTAGTTGGTTTAGAGGTTGTGACAGCATCAGGTAAAATAATAAAAACTGGGTCTAGTACTGTAAAAAATGTAACAGGTTATGATATGACAAAGCTTTTAGTAGGTTCTGAAGGCACTTTAGGAATTATTACAGAAGCAACACTTAGATTAATTCCTAAACCAGAAGCAACGTTAACGGCTCTAGCTGTATTTGATGATTTATACACTGCAGGACAATCAATATCAAAAATATTAACATCTGGCGTGAGACCTTCAAAAATGGAAATACTTGATAACAACTCAATTAATAAAGTTGAAGATTACGCCAACTTAAATTTGCCAAGAGATGCTGCAGCTATAATCTTAATTGAAGTTGATGGTCATCCTGACATACTTACTCAAGAGCTAAATACAATTAAAAATTCTTTAATAGAAATTGGAGTTACAAATATTCAAGTAGCTGAAAGTAAGGAAGAAGAAGAGAAATTATGGAAGATCAGACAATTGGTATCTCCAGCAATTGTTAGTAGTGGTTATACGAAGATTTCTGAAGATGCGACAGTTCCACTAAGCAAGATTCCAGATATGTTTAAAAAAATTGATGAAATAAAAGTTAAATATGATTTGAATATCGTTGTTTTTGGACATGCGGGGGATGGTAATTTACATCCAACAATCAATACAAACATGAGAGACCCAGAAGAAGTCCGAAGAGTTGAAAATGCTGTAGAGGAAATATTTAATTATGCAATTGAGCTTGGTGGAACTTTATCAGGAGAACATGGTATTGGAACAATGAAAAAAGCATTTTTAGAAAACGAAGTTGGTCAGGACGGTCTTCAATTTCAAAAAGCTATTAAAAAAGCTTTAGATCCTAAAAATATCTTGAACCCAGGAAAAATATTCCCAGAAAAGGGAGAAAAAAGGCTTGTGTTAAAACATGACTAAACAATTAATAAAAAAATTAGATTATGAGGCAACTTTTGATTGTGTTCAATGTGGTTATTGTTTACCTGCATGTCCTACTTATATTGCTTTTAAAACAGAGAAGCACTCACCAAGAGGGCGAATAAATTTAGTGAAAATGGTAGCGGAAGAAAAAATTAATATTGGCGATATGCAAGAAGGCATTGATCTTTGTTTAGGATGTAGAGCATGTGAAACTGTATGCCCAACTAATGTGAGATATGGAGACATTCTGATGTCTGCGGTTGAGGTGCTAAAGGAACATAAGAAAGAAAGCGTGGTAGAAAAAGTTGCTCGTACTGCAGCATTTAAGTATGTATTAAAAAACAAGAATATCTTACGTCTAATTAATAAAGGTATGTATTTATATCAAGTGAGTGGTGTGAAATACGCTACTAAAAAATTGAATCTATTGAAGCCGGTGGCTCAATTTAATGAAATGAACAAAGCGATGCCTGATGTCATATTAAGTCGTAAAATTAATAGAAATATTAATCCTTTTAGAAGAAATGACCTATCAATTGGATTCTTTCAAGGATGTATTATGGACTCATTCTTTAGCAAAATTAATGAACTTGCTATGAAAATTATGACGGAAAACTATGTACAGGTCACTAATATTCCTAAACAAGCATGTTGCGGTGCATTGCAACATCATGCAGGTGAGAAAGAAGAGACAATTGAACTTGCTAAGAAAAATATTGAGGCTTACGAAAAGTATGATTTTGATTATATAGTGAATACCATAGGTGGTTGTGGGGCAACTCTTAAGGAATATCATAAATTATTTGAAGAAGGAACTTCTTGGCATAAAAGAGCGATAGATTTCTCTAATAAAGTAAGAGATATTTCTCAAATTATGGGTGTGCTTAATTTAAATTTTGTTAATGAAATTGAGAAAAATGCTGTTTATCAACCCTCATGTCACTTAGAAAACGTTCAAAAAGTCTTTAATACTCCAGAAAAAATAATTGAAAAAATTCCAGGATTAACATATCTACCAATGCCTGAAAAATCATTATGCTGTGGCTCTGCTGGTATATACAATGTCATTAATTATGAAGCATCAATGAAAATATTAGATATGAAAATGAATAATGTTAAGAAAGTAAAACCGAATTTAATCATCACTTCTAATCCTGGATGCCATATTCAAATGCAACTTGGAGTTGAAAGAGAAGGATTAAGTGATGAGATTGAAGTTAAACATTTAGTAGAAGTGGTTGCAGAAGCTTGTGGGGTGAAAATATGAACAAAGCAGACATTTTAATTGTTGGTGCCGGAATTATAGGGATGAGTACTGCCTACCAGTTATCTTTGATTAATCCTGATAAAAAAATTATCGTTATTGACAAAGAAGACAGAGCAGCAAAACACCAAACTGGACATAATAGTGGTGTGATTCACTCTGGGATATATTATAGCCCAGGCTCATATAAAGCATTATTCGCTAAGAGTGGTTCAGCTTCAATGATAGAGTTTTGTAAGCAATATAATATCCCTTATAATCAGTGCGGTAAAGTTATTGTAGCAACTGAAGAAGCGGAAGTTGAACGCATGAAAAATCTTTATCAAAGAGGTTTAGAAAATGGCTTGGATGTTGAGTTGCTAGATGGCGAATACGTTCGTAAGATAGAACCATACGTAAATGCTGTGGCGGGTATCCATGTGAAAAATACAGGTATTGTAGACTACAGTAAAGTTACAGAAAAGTTCGGAGAACTGTTCCAAAAAAATGGTGGAGAAATTCAATACAATAACGAAGTACTAGAGATAGAGAAAGATGACGATGGCCTTCGAGTTAAGACTAATATAGAAACCTTTGATACTAAGTACCTTGTTAATTGTGCAGGTCTATATAGTGATAAACTGGCAAAATTAAGTGGTGTTAAAACTGATGTTAAAATTATACCTTTTCGTGGAGAATACTTTAAATTAAGTGAGAACACAGAAAAATATGTAAAAACATTAATATACCCAGTGCCTAATCCTGAATTACCTTTTCTTGGAGTACATTTTACCAATATGATTTCAGGAGGAGTAGATGTAGGCCCGAATGCTGTTTTAGGTTTTAAAAAAGAAGCTTATAAAAAAATTGGCTTTGATAAAAAAGAAACGTTTGAAATTTTATCATTCAAAGGTTTATATAAGATGGGCTTGAAGAATATTAAAGAAGGTATTGGAGAATACTATAGATCCTTTAATAAGCAGGCGTTCGTTAAGGCGGCTAAAAAATTAATCCCTCTTATTGAAGCAAGTGATTTAACACCAATGGAAGCAGGGGTTAGGGCACAAGCAATGAAAGAAGATGGCTCAATGGTAGATGATTTTTATTTTGAAGAGACATCGAATAGTATCCATGTATTAAATGCACCTTCTCCTGCAGCAACTTGTTCAATTGAAATCGGTAAGGAAATAGCTAAGAGGTTTAATGAGCGATTTCTTTAATATTTAATAGAAGAATGTATATAGAAAAACGTGCACTTGAGCCCCAGTGGATTCATGTGCACGTTTTGCTTAGCTTAGACTTAAATTATTCATAACTTGCATCGATACTTAAAATTAAGAAAGCAAAATATTAATTGTATATAATTTCATAATATTGTATAGTTATTAATAATCAAAGGGGGATAGCTTCATGAAGAAATACATATTAATGAGTATAGTTAGCGTGTTATTGCTCTTGTTAAGTGCGTGTAATAATGAAGACGAAACTGTTACCTTACAATTTGGTCATGCCTTATCGGTAGACACTGAACAATCCAAAAAGATTATGGAGATGGCCGAATCAGTAGAGGAACAAACCGATGGTCGTGTCAAATTTGATATATATCCCAATTCACAACTTGGCAGTGAGACAGAGATGCTACAACAGCTTGATGTAGGTGCGATGAATGGTCTAGCAATTATGATCGGCTCTATGCAGACGATGGATATGCGTTTAGCCATAGAAGATTTACCTTACATGTGGCCAAGTGAAGTAGAAGCAAGACGTGCTTACGAAGGGGAGTTTGGCGAGTATTTAGCAGATATCGTTGAATCTTATGGTATGCACACAGCAGGTTACATGGAATGGGGTTTTCGTCACATCACTAACAATGAAGGACCAATCGTTGAACCTGAGGATTTAAAAGGGATGAACATCCGTGTTGCTGAAACAGCACTGAGAGTTGACACCTTTGAAAGTGTTGGTGCACTACCGACAGTCATGGCCTTTAGTGAAGTCTACGGTGCACTTCAACAAGGTGCTCTAGATGCCCAAGAAAATCCTTTAGCTAACATTGTTGCACCAAGGTTCAATGAGGTTCAGGACTATCTATCCCTGACTGGTCATTTTTACAATACACTCATGATCGTTTTTGATGATGAATCTTGGAATAAAATTAGCCCAGAAGACCAAGAAATAATCACTAAAGAAATCAATAAAGTATCAAAAGAAATTCAGTCGACGAATGATGCAACAGAAAAAGAACATATAGAATTTCTTGAAGAGAATGGTATGACAGTCAATGATGACGTTAACAAAGAAGCATTTCGTGAGGCAATGTTCCCAGTTTATCAGAAGTGGGAAGATGAAATGTTTGGTCAAGAATTGATGGATATTTATAGAGAAAATTCGGGATGGGAGGAAGAACAATGATTGCGAAATTTATTGTGAAAGTGTTGTATATCGCTTGTGCAATCGTCATTGCGCTCTTAACCTTAATTGTTTTAACTCAAGTCATTTCAAGATTCTTTGATTATTCTTTACCGGGAACCGAAGAGTTATCGCGTCTATTCATAGTTTGGATGACATTTTTAGGTTCTAGCATTGCAGTGTATGAACATGGACATTTAGCAGTTAATTTCTTTGTGAAGAGAGTGAATGAAAAGATTAGACCATACTTATATTTAGTTGTGAATATAATTTTAGGCTTGTTCTTTTTGGTGCTCACTATTTATGGCTTTAAATTTTCATATCAATCTTTAGATTTTACTTCATCAACTTTACAGCTACCGATGACTATATTTTACTTAGCGATACCAGTGAGTAGCTTACTTTCACTATATTTTATAAGCCAAAACCTTTGGTCACATGAAGAAGAAAGTGAGGCGATATAATGTTAGCAATTTCAATGATAATTTTATTCTTTACCTTACTCTTTTTAGGTATGCCAATCGCTTTTGTTATTGGTATTGTTGGTTTAACGATGCTCATTGTCGGAGATGTACCATTAGAAATTATTGTCCAAAGATCTTTTGCTGGTGTAAATAATTTTTCTTACCTTGCCTTACCTTTATTTGTGCTTGCAGGTAATATAATGGGAAAAGGTGGCTTAACTCGTCGCTTGATGGCATTTACTAATATTTTTACAAGAAAGTTGACTGGTGGAATTGGTATTACTACCGTACTTACAACTGCTTTGTTTAGCTCAGTGTCAGGTTCGACTGTGGCAACGACTTATGCTGTTGGTTCAGTTTTAGTACCAAGATTAAAGGAAGAAAAATATTCAAATTCATTTATTGCAGCAATTATTGGGCCAGCAGGTGTTTTAGGCTTAATCATTCCACCGAGTATTACTATGGTCATCCTTGGTATTACTACAAATATTTCCATTGGAGACTTATTTATTGCAGGGATAATACCCGGTGTGATTTTGACGCTTGCTCTATCAATATATGTATGGTTTGTGAGTAAGAAAAAAGGCTTTGGTTTAAGTACAGAAGATAAAATTACAAATGAAGAAATTTGGAAAGTTACACGTCAGGCTTTTTTTCCTTTACTGACTCCAATCTTTATTTTAGGTAGTATTTTCTCAGGCTATGCTACAGCAACAGAAGCTGCTGTTATTGCAGTAGCATACGGCTTCATACTGACTTTAATTTATAAGGAATTAAGTTTGAGTAAGTTAAAGAATATATTGGCAGATTCAGCTGTGACTTCAGCTGTTATCTTAATGATTATTTCAATGGCGAACGTCTTTACATACGTTCTAACTATTAATCACATACCAGAAGCAGTCTCTAATTTTTTCTTAGATTTTGCAGACTCTCCTATAGTCTTTTTACTGGTTGTATCTCTAATCTTATTATTCTTAGGAATGTTGACGGAAGTCACATCCCTAATCGTTCTATTAACACCAATATTCATGCCTATAGCATTAGAATTTGGACTTGATCCTATTCATTTTGGCATGGTTATGATAATGAATTTTGCCCTTGCAAATGTTACGCCCCCTGTTGGATTATCCTTAATCGCAGGTGCATCAGTAACGGATCGTAAGATGGGTATAGAAGATACACTACCCTATATTCTACATGTGCTGTTAATCATCGCAGCTATGGTGATACTGATTATTTTCATACCAAGCATTTCGACATTTTTACCGAACTTAATTGGAGGGAAATAGATGATTATTAAAGGTGAAGAGCCCCAAAAGATAGAAAATAAATTTGGTGGAAAAGGTAGTATTTTTTCTAAATCTTATATTAAGAAAGAAGACTTTCAAGGAATAGATAAAGTACTAGAAATAACACTCGAGCCATATGCTTCGATTGGCTATCATTTACATGAAGAGGACAGTGAAATTTATCATATTATAAGTGGCTATGGACAATTTCAAGATGCAGATGGAGAAATGAAAGATGTAGGTCCAGGAGATTGTTGCATCATTACAAAAGGGCAGTCACACGGTTTAGTAAATCTACAAGAAGAGCCTTTAAAGATGCTTGCCATTGTATTTTAATAGCTAGAAAAAATGACCAGAGATGAATTTCATCTCTGGTCATTTATTTTTACTTCACAGTTGCTGTCACATCATAGACCCAACCATGTTTATCTTCTTGTTTTTTAGTTTGGATGCCGGTTAGGTTATCGTAAAGTTCTTGTGTCACTTTGCCGATTTCATTGTTGTTTACTCTGTAGTCAGTACCATGAATATTCATAATACCAACTGGTGCAACAACTGCAGCTGTCCCTGCTCCAAATACTTCTGAAATAGAACCGTCTTTAATCCCTTTTTCTACATCACTAATATGGATGCGCTCTTCACGGACAGTATACCCTAGATCTTCGGCTAGGGTGATGAGTGATTTTCTAGTGATTCCTGGTAGGATAGAACCGTTTAACTGTGGTGTGATAAGTTCTCCATCTCTCACAAAGAAGATATTCATTGAACCGACTTCTTCAATATATTCCTGATGCACACCATCTAACCACAATACTTGCTCATAACCAAGGTCGTTTGCTTTTTGCTGTGCTGCATAACTTGAAGCATAGTTTCCAGCAAACTTAGCTTCACCGACACCACCACGTACTGCACGCACATAGTCGTCTTCTACATAGATGCTTGTTGGATTAAGTTGAGCACCGTAGTATCCTGCGACCGGTGATAAGACAATCATCATTCTATAAGATTTTGCAGGTCTGACTCCAAGATATGGCTCATTGGCAAAGACAAATGGACGTACATAAAGCGATTGTCCTTCTCCATCTGGAACCCAATCATGTTCAATTTTTAAAAGCTCATAAAGTGCATCTAAGGCAAATTCTTCATCAACTTTTGGCATAGACATACGTTCTAATGATCGGTTTAAACGCTTGAAATTTTCATCCGGACGGAAAAGAATCACTTCTCCATCGACATTATAAGCTTTCAGTCCTTCAAAGACTGATTGTCCATAATGAAGCACTTGTGAACTTGGGGAAATTTCAAAGGGAGCATAAGGTACAATTCTTGCATCATGCCATCCCATTTCTGCAGAATAGTCCATCAGAAACATATGGTCAGTAAAGTATGAGCCAAAAGGAATCCCAGCGACCTCAGGCTTTTCTTTTAGATTTTGTGATTTTGTAATTTGTATTTGCTGTGTCATAAATGGGCCTCCTATTTATATATGTAATTTGAAAATTGTTTTAATTGTATCAGTCCAAATTGAAAAAGGCAATATATTATCAGATAATTTAGAATTAACGATAAAATTCATAATTCATACTAAAGTAATATGGTTTTTATATAGATAATATGTACAATGAAGGAGAGGATACATAAGAATGACATAGTTAGGATGGTTTAAATGACGAAAGATATTTTCGGAAAAGTGGACTTAAATAACGGGCAGGCTTTGGATAACCGTTTAGTGATGGCTCCGATGACAACTCAGTGCGCCTTCCATGATGGTTCAGTGACAGATGAATTGATCAATTATTACGGCCGTCGTGCGGGTGGTCCGGCAGCGATTATTGTAGAAAGTACTTTTATTGATAACTATGGACGTGCATTTGAAGGTGCACTTGGAGCAGACTCAGATGATAAAATTCACGGACTGACTAAGCTCGCTTCAGCAATTAAAGATAAAGGCTCTAAAGCACTAATTCAGCTCTATCATGCTGGTAGAATGGGAGTTCCCGAATTAAACATGGGACGTCAACCTGTCTCAGCAAGCAATATCAAAGCTTTAAGAGATAATGCAGTTGAACCAAGGACACTTGAAACAGATGAAATAGAAGATATCATAAGAGACTTTAAAGATTCGAGTATTAGAGTAATGAAAGCAGGCTTTGATGGGGTAGAACTTCACGGAGCTAACACCTATCTCTTGCAGCAATTTTTCTCTCCTCACTCTAACCGCCGTGAAGATGAATGGGGTGGAGACCGCCTAAAGCGTACACTCTTCGCTAAAAGTGTGATTCAAGCTGTTAAAGAAGCGGCTGTAGAATTTGGCAAGCCTGACTTTATTATCGGTTACCGATTTTCTCCGGAGGAGTTAGAAGAGCCTGGAATCAATTTCGATGACACGATGTTTCTGTTAAATGAGTTAGCAGAATATCCGATCGATTACTTTCACTTTAGCACCAATAGTTGGAGCCGCACGTCGATTATCGATACAACAGACGAAGAACTATTAATTGATAAGTATTTAAGAGATGCATCTGACGAATTAAGAAAAATACCGATTATGGGTGCGGGTGGCATTTTTTCTAAGGAAGATGTAAGACTTGCTTTAGCAGCAGGATATGATTTGCTATCTATTGCAAAAGCGCATCTTGTCAATCCAGATTTTGTGAATATCTTAAAGAACAATCGCTTACCAGAAACTGTTCTAAGAGAAGGGGATAATGAGAGACTTTCTATCCCACATCCTTTATGGAACATACTTGGATTTTTAAAAAGTAAATAGATGATTTGTGGGAATATTAGCAAACCTTTGTAGAAAATTTACAAAGGTTTGTTTTTATTTGTGCGAAACTATAGTAAAATCGTTTAATATAAGTCAGGTGAAAAGGCTTTTATTTGTTTGATTGTAAAATGAAAGGGTGAACTCGTTTGGCAGAAAGTAAAGAAAAGAAGTCTTTTGCACAGCGCTTTTTAGACGCTGTAGAGAAGCTTGGTAATAAATTACCAGATCCAATAGTTCTCTTTATGATTATTGCTGGTTTAATTTTATTAGCTTCCTGGATAGCAGGTATGTTTGGTTTATCTGCAAAAAATCCAACTGATGGAGAAACAATTGAAGCAGTTAACCTGCTTTCAGGTGACGGAATTGTCATGATTATAACAGAGGCAATTAATAACTTTGGTGCCTTCCCACCGCTCGCTATGGTACTAGTCGTTATGATTGGTATCGGACTAGCAGAGAAAACAGGTTATTTTGAAGCCCTGATGAAACGCTCCTTAGAAATTACACCGAATGCTTTAATCATTCCTATGGTTATTTTAGTCGGTATTATTTCAAACGTTGCTGGTGATGCTGGACCGGTTATCTTGCCACCAATCGCCGCAATGATCTTTATCCGTTTAGGTTTGAATCCTATCGGTGGGATATTTATGGCGTATGCTTCGACAAATGGCGCCTTCTCAGCTAACTTCATACTCGGTATGACTGATGCACTAGCGGCAGGATTTACTGAGTCTGGTGCGAAATTAGTCGACCCAGAATATACAGCAAATATCGCGATGAACTATTACTTCATTGCAGCATCATCTATAGTCTTGTTAGTTGTTATATACATCGTAGCTAAAAAAATCTCAATACCACGTTTAGGTAAATATGATGGACCACCTGTTGATGAAGAGCCAATTTCAAGTGAAGAGAAAAGAGCTTTACTTTGGGCTAACTTATCAGCTTTAGCATTTATCGTAATTATCATTATCGCGACTGTTTTACCTAACGGTATATTGAGAAATGCTGAAACGGGTTCAATCTTACAAGAGTCTCCTTTAATGGATTCAGCAGTGTTCCTAATCACAATCCTATTCTTTATTCCAGGTTTAGTGTACGGTGCTCTGATGAAGAATTTAGATGGAACTAGAGGATTCGCTAAAATGTTAGGTGACTCCATGTCATCCATGGGTCAATACATTGTTTTAGTATTCTTTGCAGCACAGATGCTTGCTTACTTTGAGTGGTCAAATCTCGGACCGATTATCGCAATCTACGGTTCTGATTTACTGACTTCTATTAATATGACAGGTATACCGCTCTTTGTTGGATTTATCATTATCGTAGCTTTAATTAACTTATTAATTGGTTCAGCAAGTGCGAAATGGGCAATTTTGGCACCGGTATTCGTGCCAATGTTTATGTATCTTGGCTATGATCCAGCCTTTACACAAATGCTCTATAGAATTGGGGACTCAACAACGAACCCAATCGCACCGATGATGCCATTCTTACCGTTAATTATTATGTATGCACAACGCTATCAAAAAGATATCAAGATGGGTACAGTAATTGCCAACCTCTTACCATATTCTATTGCACTACTAGTGGTTTGGATAATCTTTATCATAATTTGGTACTTACTAGGTATTCCTGTAGGACCAAATGGACCAATTTATTTACCAGAATAAAACGATTAGAGGCTTTGATTTACACAAAGCCTCTTCATTATATGAAGGAGAGATAATATGTTAGAAGATATGATTAAAGAAGTTGCTCCAAAAGTTATTGAGTGGAGAAGAGATATGCACCGTCACCCAGAGCTATCCTTTGAAGAGTATTGGACAAGTGAATACATCGAGAACGTGCTTAAAGAAATGGACGGCATTGACATTCAAAGACCAACAGAAACGAGTGTACTTGGAATCATTAAAGGAGAAAAGCCTGGTCGTAAAGTTGGTTTACGTGCGGATATTGATGCACTTCCTATCCAAGAAGACAGAGATGATTTAGATTTCGTTTCAGAGATTGATGGCAAAATGCATGCTTGTGGGCATGATTCTCATGCTTCGATGTTACTTGGAGCAGCAGAAGTTTTATCGAAAAATAAAGATAAGATCAGTGGGGAAATCTATTTGATTTTCCAACATGCTGAGGAATTGCCACCAGGTGGCGCAATCGAAATGGTTGAAACTGGCTTATTTGATGATTTAGACGTCGTATTCGCCCAACACATTATGACGACTAAACCTATTGGAGAAATTCATATTAAACCTGGTGCAGTCACTGCAAACTCTGACACCTTTGAGCTTACAATCAATGGACAAGGCGGTCATGCTTCACAGCCAGAGAACTCTATTGATCCTTTGATTATAGGCTCAAGAATTGTCACTCAAGTACAAGATATCGTCTCACGTATGGCAGGACCTTTAGAAAATTTGGTCATCTCAATTACAAATTTCCACTCTGGAACTGGCGCGAAAAACGTTATTCCACAAACTGCTGAGATTTCAGGTAGTGTACGTTCGGCAAGTGCAGAAGTACGTGAACTTGCTAAGGAAAAAATCGAAAGTGTTGCTAAGAACATTTGTGACATCTACGGTGCAGAATATGATTATCGCTTTAACTACGGCTATCAAGCAGTAATGAATGATGAAGTGGAAACTGCACGTGTGCATGAAATTTTAGATGATACTTTTGGTAAAGATAGAGTCATTGAAAGTGAGAAAATGATGGGTGGAGAGGACTTTGGTGCCTTCACTGCTAACCTACCAGGGGTATATATTTTACTGGGTACTTATAATGAAGAAAAAGATTATATCTACCCACACCACCATCCTAAATTCGGTATTGATGAAGATGCGTTCATAGATGGTGTCCGTGCGCATGTGAATGTCGCTCTTGGCTTAGGCTTAAACAAGTAATACTTTAGAGACCTTTTTAGGTCTCTAATTTTATACCTTGACTAATACCCTATAGGGGTATAAAATGGAGACATAAGATAACAGTCGAATTGAAGTTAGGAGTGAGCAAATGGAGAAAGAATCAGTAAAGCATATGTCTCGACCACGTCCGGAAGATGAGAAAGTAAAAATACTCAATCGTCTAAAGCGTATTGAGGGGCAAGTTAGAGGAATACAAGCAATGGTTGAAGAGGACCGTTATTGCATAGATATTTTAGTACAAATCTCAGCGATTCAAAGTGCGCTTAAAAATACAGGTTTAACAATTACTGAACGTCACATGAAGCACTGTGTAACAGATGCTATAAATACTGGAGACGGGGATGACTCTATTGAGGAGTTGATGGCAGTTCTTAAACAATTTAGTAAGTAGAAAGGAGGAAAACCTTTGGCAAAAAAAGAAGACTTAAATCTTAATATTACAGGTATGACGTGTGCAGCATGTTCCAACCGTATTGAAAAGGTACTTAATAAGATGGACGAAGTCGATGCGACAGTTAATTTGACGACTGAAAAAGCGTCTATCCAGTACGATAAAGATAAGGTTGATCCTGAAGATATCACTAAAAAGATTAACGATTTAGGATATGGTGTTCGTTATGAACAAACAGAGCTAGATATTACAGGTATGACATGTGCAGCATGTTCTAGTCGTATCGAAAAAGTGCTCAATAAAACATCAGGTGTTGAACATGCCACAGTCAATCTAACTACTGAAAATGCGATGATTGAATATAATCCTAATATGATTGACGAAAAAGGTTTAATCGATAAGATAGGAAATCTCGGTTATGGTGCGAATAAGAAACGTTCTAATGAAGAAAAAATTTCCCATAAAGACCAAGAATTAAAAACAATGAAGTGGAAAGTAATTATAGCAGCAATTCTTTCAGCGCCATTACTAGTCACCATGTTAGATCATCTATTTGGTGTTAACTTACCGGATATATTTATGAATCCATGGTTCCAACTTGCTTTTGCGACACCGGTTCAATTCATTTTGGGTTGGCAGTTTTACCGTGGAGCTTATAAGAACCTAAAAAACTTTACAGCAAATATGGATGTCCTTGTCGTAATGGGAACTACCGCCGCTTACGGCTTTAGTTTATACCAAACTTATTTATGGATGACAGGTGAAGTCGCACATCCTCACTTGTACTTTGAAGCCAGTGCAATCATTATTACACTAATTCTCTTCGGTAAGTATTTAGAAACTAGAGCGAAATCACAAACGACTGGAGCAATATCTAAATTATTAGATATGCAAGCCAAAGAAGCTCGAATTTTACGTCATGGTCAAGAAGAGATGATTTCAGTTGATGAAGTTCGTGTGGATGATGTTTTAATTGTAAAACCAGGTGAAAAATTCCCTGTCGACGGAGAATTGATAAAAGGACGTACTTCTGTTGATGAGTCAATGCTAACAGGTGAATCTATACCGATTGAAAAAGAGCAAGGCGATAGTGTTATCGGTGCGACAATCAACCAAAATGGTAGTGTCCAAGTTAAAGTTACAAAAGTAGGTAAAGATACTGCTCTTGCAGGCATTATTAAAGTGGTAGAAGAGGCCCAAGGTAAGAAAGCACCTATTCAAAGAATGGCAGATGTGATTTCAGGCTACTTTGTACCAATAGTAATTGCTATTGCGCTTGTGACTTTTATCGTGTGGTATTTCTTCGTACCATCAGGCGATTTAGAATCTGCTCTTGTTGCAGCTATATCCGTACTCGTTATCGCTTGTCCGTGTGCTTTAGGACTCGCAACACCAACGTCGATTATGGTTGGAACAGGTAAAGGTGCTGAAAACGGCATTCTATACAAAGGTGGCGAACATCTAGAAAAAACACATAAAGTTGATGTGGTAGTTTTAGATAAAACTGGTACAGTCACTAAAGGTACTCCAGAGGTTACAGATTTCACTGGAGATGATGAAACATTACGTCTCTTAGCTTCTGCGGAAAAAGGGTCTGAACATCCTTTAGCAACAGCAATTGTTGCTCATGCGACCGAAAAAGGATTAGATTTGAGTGAAGTTGACCATTTTGAAGCAATTACTGGTCATGGTATTACCGCTAACATTGAAGGTAAAGAAGTACTAGTAGGAAATCGTAAATTAATGGAGGACCATCAAGTAGATATCGGTGCTGTTGATAGTGAGATTGAGCAATACGAATACGAAGGTAAGACTGCAATGTTAATCGCTATAGACCAAGTATTCAAAGGCTCTATTGCAGTATTAGATACTGTTAAAGACACAGCTAAAGAAGCAATCAAAGAAATGCATGATCAAGGATTAGAAGTCATCATGCTAACAGGAGATAACCAACGTACCGCAGGTGCAATCGCCCGTGAAGTTGGTATTGATGATGTCATTGCTGAAGTTCTACCTGATCAAAAAGCAGATAAGATTAAAAGCATTCAAGATACAGGTAAGGTTGTCGCTATGGTCGGTGACGGTGTCAATGATGCCCCAGCTCTTGCACTGGCTGATGTCGGTATTGCTATGGGAACTGGAACAGAAGTTGCTATAGAAGCGGCAGATTTAACGATACTAGGTGATGATTTAACACTGATTCCAAGAGCGATAAACTTAAGTCACGAAACGATTAAAAATATCAAACAGAACTTATTCTGGGCCTTTGCCTATAACACGCTTGGTATCCCAATCGCAGCCCTTGGTTTCTTAGCACCTTGGGTGGCTGGTGCAGCGATGGCATTCAGTTCAGTAAGTGTTGTCACAAACTCTCTACGTTTAAAACGTGTTAAAGTGTAAATATAAGAAATACAAACAATTTTTGGAGGATGAAAATAATGGCTAAAACAACAATTGATGTAGTAGGAATGACTTGTGGGCACTGCAAAGCTGCAGTAGAAGGTGCTCTAAATAATTTAAATGGTGTATCAGAAGCATCTGTGAGCCTTGAAGATAATAACGTTGAAGTGAACTATGACGATACAGTTACGGATCGTGCTAAAATGACAGAAGCGATTGAAGATCAAGGCTACGACGTAAAATAAGAATAATGAAGTCGAAATCCTATAGTGGGTTTCGACTTTTTTGATGTCTTATTCTTCCACTGTGTTGCTAGATAATGGTAAGATAAACATATTACATAACTAGAACAAGGGGGAACCACACTTGATATTTGTGGTCATTGCTTTACTTTTTGCATCATTTTTCTTCTCAGGAAGTGAAACAGCTTTAACAGCTGTCAATAAAATTAAATTGCAATCACAAGCAACGGGAGGAAGTAAAAAGGCAGAAAAACTATATGAATTGGTGAACAAACCGAGTCAATTCATTACTACAATACTCATTGGTAATAATATTGCTAACTTAATTGCACCAGTTTTAGTGACATCTATGGCAATCCAGTATGGCTGGAGTGTGACCATTGCTTCAACAGTACTCACCATTACTATAATTATTTGTGCAGAAGTCATACCTAAATCGATTGCCGCTGCATTTCCAGAGCGTGTGTCATATATGGTGCGTCCGATTATCTCACTACTGAATATTGTCTTGTATCCGCTAACCTTTATCTTAAACAAGTTAACAGATCTTATTACAAAGTTTCTATCAAAAGGTTCGCAGCCGAGTTGGACAGTTTCTCGGGAAGAAATTATTAATTTAGTTCAGATTGCTGACAACGAGGGTGCACTTGCCTCCACGGAGTCTCAGAGACTTAGAGGGGTGCTAGATTTTAGAGAATTAAACGTCAAAGACGTTATGACAACACCACGTACAGAAATGATGGCAATTCATAAGGATGAAAAAATTAGTGAGGTTAGAGACAGAGTTGTCGATAATATGCACACTAGATATCCAGTTTATGATGAAGATTTAGATGATATAGTTGGCGTATTTCATTCTAAATATTTATTGAAATGGTCACTCACACCAGAGAGACCACTTTTAGATTTTTGTGATCAAGAACCATTAACTATCAGAGAATTTCAGAATGTAGAAGATGTATTAAGACGAATGAGTAAACAACGTCGTCATTTAGCAATCGTGCTTGATGAGTATGGTGGGACAGAAGGGATTCTAACTCACGAAGATATCATTGAGACCATGCTTGGTTTTGAAATTGAAGATGAAACAGATTTAAAAAACGATTCTGTAGTACGTGCCTTCAGTGAAGATAAGATTGTCTGTGATGGTAAAATTACTTTGCATCGTCTTAATCAATTATTTAATACTGATATTCCAGAAGAAGAAGATACTTTATCAGGTTATTTATTATCAGCTTTTGAAGATATTCCAGAAGTGGGGGATAAAACCTATCTTGATAACCTGGAGTTTAAGATTTTGAAAATGGAGGATCACATGATTCGCCTTGTTAAAATTATTAAGCATGAAGTCTCTTTCGACCAGGGAAATGAGGAAGCGAGATGAGTCGATTTAAAATTATAAAGGCTAGCCAGCTTATTTTGGCATTTATCATTGCACTAGCTCGTTTCCTATGGACCGAAGACAAACATATCATTACAACAAGATATCAGTATCGCTCTAAAAATGTACCAGTAGGTTTCGATGGTTATAAAATTGTACAAGTATCGGATTATCATAACGCTTTTTTTGGAAGACGAGCGAGACAGCTCTTAAAAGCTATTAAAAAAAGTCATCCAGATGTGATTTTTATTACAGGCGATGTCATAGACAGACGAACACCTTTCTTAAAGCGCTCTAAGGCTTTTATAGAGCGTGTCACAGATATCAAAGACACTTATTATGTCACAGGAAACCACGAGGCAGACTATAGAAATTTCCATAAGTTATTTGAGATTATTGGAAGCTCAAAGGTGAGGTCTGTAACCAAAAAACCAGTTGAATTAGAAAAAAATGGTGACTATATCAATCTGGCTGGCATCGATGATGTTTGGTTCTTTGGTGATGAGGAAAATGCTTGGACCTATCGTGATTTTGAGCAAGCTTTAAAGAAAAACACGACTAATTTGCCTAATGACTTTACAATTTTACTCGCACATCGGCCAGAGTTGTTAAAAATGTATAGTAAATATCCGGTAGATCTTGTCTTTTGTGGCCATGCACATGGTGGCCAAATAAGATTACCAGTAGTCAAAGGACTTTACGCTCCGCACCAAGGTATAAATCCTAAATATACAGAAGGAATGCATGAAAGAAATGGCACGACTATGGTTGTCAGTCGTGGTCTTGGTAATAGCCGTTTTCCTTTTAGAGTGTTTAATCATCCTGAAATTGTCGTTGTAGAATTGAAAAGAGAAGATCCCGAGTAGTGGATCTTCTCTTTTTTATTAGTTATGCATAATCATATCTAATTGGTCATCTGCAGTAATAGTCTCAGTCTTAACTAAGTATTGTTTCATCTTGTCAAAATCAACTTCTGCTCCAATTCCAGGTTTGTCACTGATGGTCACTGTACCATTTTCTGCGACAACTTCAGGAGTAATAATATCTTCAAACCAGTATCTTGAAGAAGAAGCCGTGTCTCCCGGTAAAGTGAAATTGCTAAGTGAAGTAATTGCTACGTTATGTAGTCTTCCAACACCTGCTTCTAACATCCCACCACACCAGAGAGGAATATTGTGTTTTTCAGCAAGATCATGAATTTTAATAGATTGAGTTAATCCACCTACACGGCCGACTTTAACATTGATAATCTGACAGCTTCCCATCTCTATAGCAGCAGCGGCAGCTTCGTAAGAATCTATACTTTCATCAAGACAAACGGGTGTTTTAATTTCTTTTTGTAATTTAGCGTGATCGATTAAATCTCCAGCCATCAATGGTTGTTCAATCATCATTAGGTTGAACTCATCTAAAGCTTTTAGGGTCTCAATATCATCTAAAGTGTAAGCAGAGTTAGCATCAACCATGAGTGGAATATCTGGATAAACTTCACGGATATTCTTAATCATATCTACGTCACGGCCAGGTTTAATCTTAACTTTAATTCTTTTGTAGCCTTCTTTAACTTTCTCATCTATTTTTTCGAGTAATGCCTCATCAGTATCTTCAATACCTAAAGAGACACCAACATCAACAGAAGTCTTTTTACCACCTAGAGCTTCTGCGAGTGTAATGCCTTTTTGTTTAGCATATAAATCCCACACTGCACCTTCAATACAAGCTTTAGCCATATTATTACGTTTGAAAGGTTTGTAAATCTCCCACACTTCATCAGGATGTGAAATTTCTTTACCGATGACTAATGGCCCAAAGTATTTTTTAAGTGCAATTAAAGTTGAGTCCATAAATTCTTCCGAATAAAGAGGATCTTCACCGGAAACACATTCACCAAAACCACTTGTACCGTCCTCATCAATTGCCTCAACAATAGTGATAAAGCGTTTCTGTTGAGTGCCAAAAGACGTTGTAAATGGATTTCTCATATCCATTAATAGTTGATATAATTTGATTTCTTTAATCTTCATTTTTTGTCCTCCGTTATCGTGATATACAAGTATTATACACCATATATAGAACATTTCTCTGTTTTATCTGTATTAATTAAATTTTCTTACAATTAATTTTATGCTATATTAAATAATACATAAAACTATTAAAGAAGAGGGATTCTATGATAGAGACAAAGATTAATGAGATATTTAACCATATTCATCAAAACGCGGAGTTGAGTAATGAAGAAGTCAAAACGACAGATTACATATACGACTTTTTGAAGTCAGAAGGGTTTGAACCAGTTAAATTTAAAAATATTACAGGCTTATATTGTGATATGGGAAACTGGAGTGGAGATTACCCATTGATTGGCATGAGAGCAGATATTGATGCACTTTACCAAGAGGTTAACGGGCGTCTTCAAGCGAATCATTCTTGTGGTCATGATTCGCATATTTCTATGGTGATTGGTGCCATGTTAAAACTTAAAGATCATGAAGCTTTAAAAACTAGAGGGGTACGATTTGTCTTCCAACCTGCTGAAGAGTTAGGAACAGGTGCCTTAGATGTCTTGAAAGAAGGCGTAATCGATCCTTTAGATTATATGTTTGGTATTCACCTTCGTCCGATAGAAGAAGCGAGAGATGGTTTTATCTCTCCAAGTATTGAGCATGGGTCTGCAGGTTCTTTTGAATTTAGAATTTCAGGTCATGATGCACATGGTGCCAGACCTCACCTAAATTCAAATGCCATAGAAGTAGGCTCAGCGATTGTTAATATGCTATCTAAAATACATATTAATCCTATGGTTCCAACGAGTGCTAAAATGACAAAATTTATGGCAGGTTCTAAATCTTTAAATATCATTCCAGGTTCTGCAGAATGTGGAATCGATGTGCGCGCTCAAACAAACTCGGCTATGAAAGAACTGAAAGAAAATATCCATAATATTTTAAGAGTGGTTGAAGAATTATATGATGTAAAAATTGAAAACCTTGAGGAATCAAGCATCGTTGCAAGTGAGAGCAATGAAGATGCAATTGCGGTCTTTCGTTCAGCAATCATTGACACAGTTGGAGAAGAGCACTTGTTAGAACCGATCGTGACAAGTGGGGGAGACGATTTCCATAACTACACCGTGCAATATCCTAACTTAAAAGGTGCAATGCTAGGTTTAGGTTGTGATTTAACACCAGGTCTTCATCATCCTGATATGACTTTTAATCATGAAAGAATGCAAACAGGTGCGGATGTTTTATACCAAACAATTTTAAATGTCCCAGCAAAATAAAAAAATCAGCCGATTCAAAAGAATCGGCTGAATTTTTTTATATATCTCTATTCAAATTAGGATCGTTTGGATGACTTTTATCACTGTCGTTATTTTCTTTAAATAATTGACTACCGTCATGCTCTTCTCTTAATTTTCTAGAGTATAAGAAAAGAATGATAATTGCTGCAATTCCACCTGTGACAGCATTTAATAGTGCGAGTAGTACACCGAGGACAGGCTGTTTAACATAGGCGGTAAAAATTCCGACGAAAGCGATGGATTCCATCAAGACATAAGTAATTGCAATATCACCAATACTGAGACCCATGATGTATAAGACGAGACCACCGATAACAAAAGCAAGACCTAGTTGCTTAGGTTCAAATGATCCTTTTTTCATAATATTACCATCATAGGCTTGGCCACCTATATAAAAAGTTCCAAATGGTAGAAAAGCTAAAAATGGTAAGTGATAGCCTTTAATTTCTGCAACTCTAAATAAAAAATATCCTTGTAGAAGCCATTTTAATAGTGCGATGATTAACACGATAAATAAAAAGAAAATACCGATGGCAGCTGCACCAAAGAAAAATGCAATAAATTCCCAGCCCATATGTTCACATCCCTTAAAAGTTAAGATAATTGTAACATTATTTTTTGGCATAACAAAACAGCTTGGTTTTCTATTTTAGAAAACCAAGCTGTTTTATTTTGTCATTGGCTAGTGTCTATTGTACAAACGACGATTAATTCTTTCTGCGTGTCGATATGCATTAATCACACCATACAACCAAACAATTGGCATTGTAATAAATCCAATTAGTATATATAAGAGTAGCCCATTAACTATTTGTATAAGGATGAGCAAGATCCCTTTAAAAATCTGCCCATTATATATTTGTCCGAGTCCGGTAACAAAAAAGCTTAGCACGGCGGCTATTCCAGCATTTTTTTCGCCTGGCATTTATCTGTCCCCACTTTCTATTATTCTATTAATATTTACCCTTCTTAACGGTCGTCAAAACTATCTTCTCGACCTTTTCCACCTGGCATTCTAAATGGCCAGAAAGCACCACGTTTTAAAGTGACAATTAAAGCTGGCACAAGGAGTGGTAAAACGATAAAGGCGTAGAAAAATAGTGCGAATATAATCAGACTGGTCACTTGAACAAGTATGGCAATACCAGACGGATAGAGTGCTGCAAAAGTACCTGTCAATATGATTACAGCTGTAATAACAACTGTTCCCATGCGCTTAATTGAAATTTCTATCGCATCTCTAATTGTAGTATATCGTACCTCTTCTTTGAAACGGTCGATAATGAAAATAGAGTAATCGATTCCTAGAGCAACAAAGATAATCAAGCTAAAGAATGGTACTGCCCAGTTTAGTTGATCGATACCAAACAGTGATAGAATCCATTGTGATATGGTCATTGATGCAAAGTAAGTAATGAAGATAGAACTAATCATTACAATTGGTAAGATAAGAGATCTAAAGAGCACAGCTAGAATAATGAATAAAGTAACAATGAAGAGAATGACTACGTTTGTATAATCTTCACTCGTTACGGTATCAAGATCTCGGTTCATACTCGTTACGCCGGAATAATAGGCGTCAGTATCAGGACGATCTAAACGTGTGAGTTCATTATCGACAGCAGCTTCTATGTCGTCTAAAACTGTTAGAGCTTCATTGCTGTAAGGATCGACATCTAAAACAACATTCATCTTAACAGCTTGCCCATCTGCAAATGAATATTGATCGACAACAGTTTGGAATTCTTCTTCTTCTAACATTTCGTTTGGAACGTTTAGTCCAGTCATAGCACTTGCGTCATTCTCATCGACTGCAGTCATTAAGTCACCAATACCATTCAAGCCTTCATTGATTTCATCAATACCTTCAGACATTGTTTGTAGGCCGCTTGCAAGCTCAGCCATTTGACTTGCTGCCGCTTCAGTTTGAGTCTGAATTTGTTGATTAGCTTGTGAGACACCACTTGACAGTTGTGAAGCACCAGCTGATAGCTGTTGAAGTTGAGCGCTAGCACCTTGAACGTCACCTGTCGCACTTAAGTATTGGCTCACACCAGAAATACCTTGGTTAAGCTCATCAATTCCTGCTTCAAGTTCACTCAAATCTCCACCTGATGTTTCAGTGTTGGATATTTGTTCGTTGATGTCAGCGAGTCCAGTCGACATTTCACTTAGACCATCTTGTATCTCTGATAAACCATCATTAGCTTGATTTAATTGATAGGTTACTGTGAGTTCATTCATTTTATCTCCCATAGGACGGGTAAGTGTTTGAACTTCTTTGACTCCATCAACTTTAGAAACTGAATCTGCAACAGATTCTAAACGTGTGAGACCTTCTGAATTTACTAATTCTTCATCATTGTTGAAGATCACTTCAACAGGGAAGGTTGCACCTGCATCAAAACTTTCACTGATTGTATTAACAGCATGTACAGCCGAGTAAGAATCGTCGAGTTCTGACAATGAGTCATATTGAACTTCATCGTTGTAGAAATAAATTAAGGCACCTAAAACGATTACTACTGCAAAAATTGTACGTGTTGGATATTTTAAGGACATCATGCCAAGCGGTGTCCAAATCTTACTTTCTCCTGATCCGGAAGTTTGTTTACTTGGCCAGAAAATATATTTACCAAACAGTACCATTAGAGTAGGTAGGATAGTAAATAAGGAAAGCAGTAAAGCTAAAATACCAACAGCAACACCAACAGCTGAACGATATATTTCAAAGTTAGCAAAGTAAAGGACACCAAATAGTATGGCTCCAGATAGTCCTGAAATCAGAACAGTTTTACCTGCTGTTTTGAAAGTGTTAATCACAGCTTGTTCTTTATCGTGGTGTTCAAGTTCTTCTTTGAAACGGTTAAGAAGTAGTATGACATAATCCGTACCGATACCAAAAAGAATAACGATTAGAAAGCTCTGAGTTTGTGGTGATACCGGGAAACCAAACCATTCCACGAACCAGCCAACGAAAGATTGACCAAGTAAGTAAGCAATACCCACTGAAATTAATGGGATAAAAGGTGTCACGACTGAACGGAACATCACTAACAGAACGATGACGATGATGGCAATGGTGAAAATTTCTGTAGTTTGAACACCGTTCATAGCATCTTCTTCAAGTGTTTTTTGAATCATTTCATTCGAAGTAATTGATGAATCAGCACCAGTATCATTTAAACTTTCGATTTCTGATGCATTTTTTAAGATATCATTCGTATCTCCAACGTATTCCATTGGAATCATCAAGACACCAGTATCTTCATTTATAAAGCTTTCTTGCATATCTTCGTTAAAAGAATAAGGATTGATCACATTTTCTGTATAGTCTAGGGACTCTAAGTCAGTGATATAATTCTCAACATCTTCTTGGTGTTCGAGTGGAGAATTTTTAAATTCTAAAACTAAAGACATCATCTCGACATCTTGATCATGTTTTTCTAAAAATTGTCTAGCCTCTTCACTAGCAGCAGAATCAGGTAGTTGCACATCACCTTTTTCTGCAGCAAGTTCAGTTAAATTTGGTGATAAAATAAATGAAACTATGGCGAAAATCAGCATAAGTGCTGTGATTGGCCATTTGAATTTAAGCACCTGTTTCATTAAATAATCCTCCATCCATATTAAAAGTTTTAATGATTATCTGACTTGCTTCAGTCAGCTTTTTTTGTTCTTCAACTGATAAATTTTCAATTTTATGACCAATCGTAGTGTGTAGATGCATTAATATTTCTTCTATGACTTGGTTTGCACTATCAGTTAAGCTAATTAGTTTGGAGCGTCTATCTTTGGATTCAACATTCTGACTTGATTTGACTAGTTTTTTAGTAGTCAGTTTCCTAAGTGCATGTGCAATTGAACTTTTTTGAACCTTAAGCTTCTCAGATAATTCAGTAGGTGTCGCAGATCCATTGATATGTAGATACTCTAAAATAGACAGTTGTTCTTTTGAAATGTGCATCTGACGAACGGACTCTGTGACATCAGAAAACACATGGGCATAGCCGTAACCAAAGACTGCCATTAGACTGTTTATTGTATCTCTATTATCATGCAATAACTCTTCCTCCATTCTTTTATGTGTCGATAAGCAAAAGTAGTTTAACATGTTCAACTATATGATTGCAAAAATAAATGACTGGATTTATGAATGTTATTGCAAGTGAGCGGGTATGGATGAGTAAACGATATAAAGGTGAGTGGATTTATGTTTGAATACTTGAGGTTATATAAGGAGAGAGCAGCAGGACAACATGGAAGAGTAATCGGTTTTTCTATTTTACAAATTATTTTATGTATGATTATTCCATCACTTGTCATATTTGCTTTAATGTTTCTACCTCTGCTCCTAACTTTTACTGATGCGAGTGAAGCAACAGTAGGAGTGTCGATGATAATTTGGAGCCTAGTTGCAATGTTACTCTACATTGGTTTAATGATTTTTGTCATCTATCCAATTATGGCAGGGATACTACGTTACTTTGCTTTTGCTTACAATGGTGAGACGGTTAGCTTTAGCCAGGCCTATGATGTCTTTAAAAACGGTAACTACTCTAAATTGATAAAACTCACTTTGCTTAGTATTTTATTCTATTTTGTTATCTCGCTTGTTATTGGTTTTATTGTAAATATTTTAGTGACCATTATTATTTTACCTATCGCACCGCTTGGAATGTTGATCGAGAACCCTGATTCCGCTATGCAAGGTGTATCTATTGTCATGATGATTTTCTTAGTAATCTTAGCGATTATCATTTCAATTCTTGCCTACATTCCATATATTATTCTGTTCATTTACCTATCATTGGTCTTCATGGTTTACATTGATGAGCCAAGAATACCAACGATGGATAAGTTTAAAATCGCTTGGAATATAGCCTTTAAATCTAGAGCAAGCATGGTTAAACTCTTCTTCTCTAATTTACTGTATTACATTGGCATGATTATTTTAATCTTTGTCATCATTATTGGCTTTAGCCTATTAGCTGCATTTGCAGTAGGTGGAGAACAACCGTTCATAATGTTTATTCTTATGTTCTTGATGTTTATCATCTTAATTGCTTTAAGCGTATGGATATATTACCGCATCGTTGGTTCAATAGTTGCTTATTACTTTGTAGGTAGAGCATCATTAGATGAAATGGAAGATCAGCGTGCAGAAAGTACTCTTGTAAAAGACAATCCGACAGATGACTTAGAATAAGTGGCGTAAGGCCTTGGGATTATTACATCCCAAGGTCTTTTATTTTTGTAATAAGTTTTAATATTTGCATAATTTATTATCAATTGTAAAATTAATTTATATCAATTGAATGCAGGTGTCTGAATGTCTAATTTTGCAAAAGGAATGTTACTTACAGCGGGTGCATATGTGATTTGGGGAGTACTACCGATATACTGGAAACAAATAGAATCGGTATCATCTCTTGAAATCATCGCTCACAGAATTTTTTGGTCTTTTATCTTTATGCTTGTATACATAGCTGTCACTGGTCGATGGCAGTATTTAAAAACGAATCTGACCTACATATTTTCAAATAAGAAGAAAACAATCAGTCTTATCCTTGCTTCTATCATTATTTCTACTAACTGGTTAACCTATATTTTTGCAGTCAATCAAGGATATATTTTAGAAGCAAGTTTGGGCTACTACATTAACCCCTTTGTCAGTATTTTACTCGCTTTTTTCGTATTAAAAGAGAAGTTTTCAAAAGGGGAATGGCTCGCAATTTTTATCGTTTTTCTAGGTGTCCTATACATGTCCTTAGGGGTTGGTGGTATTCCATGGCTAGCATTAACCTTAGCTATTACCTTTGGGGTTTACGGACTGATTAAGAAGACGATTAATATTGATGCGACCTATGCTTTAGCTGTGGAAACTGCAGTCTTAGCACCACTTGCTTTAATCTATATTATCTATCTTAATGTCACAGGTGGGAATACTTTAGATTTCGGCTTCAACATGGAAACTTTATATACTACAGGGACTGGTGTAGTCACTGCTATTCCTCTGTTAATGTTTGCCATAGGAGCGGTGTATATTCCACTGTCTGTCATTGGATTACTACAGTATATCGGACCAACACTTATGCTTTTAATTAGTATATTCATCTACGGAGAAGCCTTTACCACAACCCATCAGATCTCTTATTCTTTAATTTGGTTAGGACTGGTGATTTATACTATTTTACGTTTCAACAACTCTCGACCGAAACGTTCTAAGAAGACTGTTAAGCTTACCGATAGCTAGCATTTTCTTAGCTATAAAAGACAGTACATGTTACTATTTAGAAAGATTTTAGTGCGAGGGGCCTGAGTCATGAATTATTTAAAATATGTTGGCTTATTGATTTTTATATTTAGTGTCTTAGCGGCTTGTCAGAACAACACAAAAAAGACAGAAGAAGCGGTAGAAGATACAAATTCTTCTGAAGAGACAGCTCTAGAGAAACCACAAGAAGACAAGGCTGAGACTAGTGATAGTAAGGATGAAGAAGAAACAGCAGAAACAACTGAGAAAACGGATGATAAGAATTTACAAGCAATTACAGCAAAAATAGATGAGGTTAAGAGCTACAAGGCTGAATTAAATTTAACCGCAACACTAGATGATTTGAATGAAGAAAATCTTGATGCAGAAGTCGACATTGTCAATGGAGATCCACCACAAATAAGATTGAAAAGTGGAGGAGAAGAACGGACTGTTTCAAGAGATGGGCAAACTTACTTTTATAACGGGACGGATTGGATTAATGTCTCTGAATCCGTTGATGCTAATTTACTTTACAGTGTGACTTATAACCAAGCAGTGTCAGCCTTACAAGCAATGTCAGAAAGTCTTGAAGTACATGAAAAGGATGACAAGTTAATTTATGAATATCAGGGTGATAACTTAGACATTTATAGAAATTTAGAAGCCTTAATTCAAGTTAACTTTGGACAAATTGCCCTAGAATCTGTTGAGACCAATGTCAAATTCATCATCGATAATAAAGAAAAACGTATCGAAGAAATCACTTTTGATGTTAATGGTACAGATTCAGAAGGTACTTTTTCTATAGAAGGACAAACAAGATTTTCGAACTTTAATGAAATAGAGGAAATCGAACTACCACAATAGACAAAACACGCTAAATTCATTAAGAATTTAGCGTGTTGTTTTATCCATAGAATACTTTATTTAATTTTTAGTCACTTAGAGGGTGCAAGCGCATTTCAATAAAGTCTCTCTCTTCTTGAAGTTTTGGAGGTAGGGATAATGATTCTCCTAAGGTTTCAAGTGGTTCATCCACTGTAAAACCTGGACCATCTGTTGACACTTCAACTGTAATGTTACCTGGAGCAGTGATATATAGAGCTTTAAAATAATGTCTGTCGACGATACCAGATGAACGGTATTTTTCTTCATTCACTTTATCTAGTATATTTTTTAAAGCTGTTTCATCTTTTACTCTTAATGAAAAGTGATGAACGCTACCATAACCTTGTTTTTCAATATTTGTTGTCCTTGATTCAACAACAAATACAACATCGTCTCCAAATAATACTTTAGCTTCTGTGTCAGTATCGATGTCACCGTCAAAAGTACCACCTAACATTTGTAGGAATAAGACCATCGGTTTGAGATATTGGACAGTCAATTCAACACCGTAAATACCGGTAATGGCAAATTCTTCGGGAATACCTTCATGCTTGTTAGGTTCTGAATCTTGATAATCAGGATCGACAAGGAGTGCAAATCTTTGATCTTCACTATCGGAGAACTTCATACATGTGTGACCAAAGTATTCAATCACACCTTCATGATAAACACCGTATTCTTTAAAACGCTCACGGAAGAAGGAGATTGCTTCAGTAGAAGGGACTCTTAAAATCGTTCTTGATATCGAATTTGTACCTGCTGTGTATTTTGGTGCTAATCCAATTTCAAAAAAGGTAACATCTGTGCCTGGACTTCCTTTATAGTCACTATAAAACAGATGATACATAGAAGGATCGTCTTGATTGACAGTTTTTTTAACCAATCTATGCCCTAATATTTTTGTGAAAAAGTCGTGGTTTTCAATGATGTCTTTAGTAATAGCTGATACGTGATGAATGCCGTATGTAGTCATAATGCATCCTCCTTTAATCTCATTAAGTTTATTATATAATATCAGTATACGTATCTCTATTAGGAGGGCTTTGTAATGAAACATTTATTTATTAAAAGTAGGCAAGAAGAGGCAACAGAAACACTCATCTTGTTACATGGGACAGGTGGTAGAGAGACAGATCTTTTAGAAGTTGCAGCAATGGTAGATAGTGAAGCAAACATACTTAGCTTGCGCGGTGAAATAGATGAACATGGACAAAGTAGATTTTTCAAAAGGCTGTCCGAAAAAGAGTTTGATGAAGAAAGTTTGAAAGAAGAAGGCGATAAAATCTTTGAGACCTTACAAAACTTAGAGAAAGAATATGACTTTGAGCTAAAGAACTCCGTCTTAATTGGTTATTCAAATGGTGCGAATATGGCAGCCTATCTCTTACTGAATTATCCTATAGGGGTGAGAGGTGCAATGTTGATGCACAGCGCCTATAGAAGTGAGACTGTTAATACTGATATGATTTTTGACACTGATATCCTTTTAACCGCTGGTGCCCAGGACGTAGTGGCTACAGCAGGGGAGTCATATAGCTTAAAGCAAAAATTAGAAAATAAAGGTGCTAAGGTGACTGTTAAACTCACTGATGGAGGACATAACATAGAGGCAATGGAACTCATGGAAGGGCATGTTTGGTTTATGCCAATTAAAAAAGCCCTCAGAGATGAGGGCAAACTCTTATAGATAATGTTTTTGTAAGTAGTGATGTAGACCATTCTCGTCACATGTGAATTCTGTGATATCATCAGCTAATGCTTTTATGCTGTCGTGTCCATTTTTTAGAGCAGTGGATTTTCCGGCGACTTCAAACATAGAAATATCATTCATAGAATCGCCAAAAGCATGAATATCTTCTAGAGAAATATTCATCTCTTTAGTGAGTATTTCTAAACCCGTCGCTTTATTTGTACCGTACACCATAATTTCTGAATTGTGATTAGAAGTTTGATAGACTTGAAAGCCTTTTGATGTTGTAAAGTGTTTGATTAAATATTGATGCCAATTATCCATCTTTTCTTTATTGTTTGAGAAAAAGTAAAACTTGATAATATCATCAAGGCTAATATCATCTTCATCAATCCATTGAAAATCGCTTTTCAAAGTGCGTTCTGTTCCTATTTGTTCATAATCTAGGACAGTTGGATCTGCTGTAGCGGTCAAATCCTCCATGGAATATTCCATGTCTTTTTTATAAGTATAAGGACCACCTTGATTCGCCGTAGTGATTTCGTAATAAATTTTATGCTGACGAACTTGATCGAGTACAAAATGAATTTGTTCTTTAGAAAAAGCTGTGCTAGATAAAAGAGCATCTTTTGAATATACTGTCATACCACTTGCAGCAACATAACCGTCTATAGGAACTTCCGCAGGTACTTTTTGATGAATCATTTGTTTGGAACGACCGGTTGCGATTATGATTTTTATCCCTGTGTCGTGGAGCTGTTGTAAAGTTGTGACTAATTGAGGTGGAAACTCACCAGCATGGTTGAGAACTGTGCCATCTAGATCGAGAGCAAGTGCTTTCATCGTTTGTCAAACCCCTATTCTAAGTAATATAATCTTTTTAATTTTATCATATTTTCACTTGTGTGATAAAATACCATTATCTTAAGGGAATATAAAGGAGACGTATAAGATGACAAATACTAACGTCTATTTAGAAAAATATGATTTAGAAGATCTACATCAACTGGCTGTTAATACGGGTGTAGAAAATCCAACTGCATTAGACAAAGAACAACTAATCGAAGGTATTTCTAGTCGGCTAGACTCTGACTATGTTTTGGAATATACCTATTTATACAGTGATGACAATGCTCTTGAGACTTGGAGTCAAGCGTCTAAGGATAAAGAAAAGTCTAAAAACCTTAATCTCAATGATATTTACGGCCTATATATAATGGGACTTGCTTATGAAGAGTTAACTGAAGCGGATAATTTCTTTATTATAGAAGAAGTCTTACCACTTTTTAAAAAGGTTGATACTGAGAAAAATCGAGAAAAAAGATTGACCATACAAAGACAACTAAACTTAATAAGAGCAGCTTTACATCTTTACGGGGTCGTAGAATTCAAACAACTTACTAAACTATTTAAGAAATATTATGGCATGGAAGTAAGTATTGAGAGTATTGTTGATTTAATAAATGAATCACCTTATGTCATCACTATAAATGAAAAAAATAAAGAATTAATTATCGATGACATGACAGAAGAGCAATACCAAATTATTCGTCAACATCAACAAAAGTATAATTATTATGAACCTGAGTTTGCTAAATTCATCAAATTCTCAGATCCAAATTACATTGATGAATCAAGCTATCATAAAGAATTAAAAAATTGGGTAAGTGAGCATTTAAATAAGAGTGTTGTCTCTTCAGATAGTTTATATATTCAACTACTGCGTATGATGATCAGCGGACAAAAACGACAGGATATAGTTGATGAAATCAACAGGCTGGGTTATGAATTTTCAGCTGAAGAAGAAAATGACTTTTTTACTCTCGTTAGTGAAATTATTAAACACACAAGATACTTTCAGTACCGTGGTAAATCTCAAAGTGAGCTAGGTCAAAAGACTGTTGTTAAAGAATTTAAAGTTGGTCGAAATGATCCGTGTCCTTGTGGCAGCGGAAAGAAATATAAGAAATGCTGCGGTAAAGCAGTCTAAAAAGCGCCAGTACTGGCGCTTTTTACATAGGGGGAGCATTATGCATTGGCAAATCTTTAAGGCTTTTTTAAGAATTGGCTTACTCGGTTTTGGTGGGGGACCTTCTTCTATTCCCTTGGTGAAATTGGAAGTTGTTGATAAGTATAAATGGATGACAAATGAAGAGTTTCAAGACGTTTTAGCAATAGCTAATGTTTTACCAGGACCGATTATTACCAAGGTAGCAGGCTATATCACCTACCAATTAAAAGGATGGTTAGGTGTAATTAACTCCCTAGTTGCAATGATTTTGCCAACAGCAGTCTTAATGACTGTTCTCTTAGCCTTATTTACAGGTTTTAAGGATTTGGACTGGGTTCAGGGCATGAGTGCTGGAGTTGTACCAGTAGTATTGGTGATGCTAGCAGTCCTCACTTTTGAATTTTTACAGACTGCAAAATCAGCTATGACATGGAAGTTTTTAATTCCTTTTACTTTAGGTATGTTATTTATTTTAGAGTTCTTGAATATTCATCCGGCTATCGTAATTATAATCATCATTGTACTCAGCCTTTTACAGAAGGATAAAAAGGAGGAGACATCATGATATATTTTGAAATATTTCTTGCTTTTTTAATACCTGGAATTTTAGGTTATGGGGGTGGACCCGCTTCTATCCCTTTAGTTGAAAGAGAAGTAGTGGATACATATGGTTGGATGACAACTGGAGAATTTGCAGAAACCTTAGCCCTAGGTAACGCCTTACCTGGACCAATATTGACTAAGATGGGTGCTTATATCGGTTATGAAACAGCTGGAGTATTAGGCAGTGTCGTCGCAGTGGCAGCAAGTGTACTTCCATCGCTTTTAGTAATGGTTGTACTTGCGAGTCTACTATATAAACTCAAAGGAACAAATAAATTCAAAACTTTGACGAGCTTAATCAGACCAGTCATCGCAATTTTAATGGCGATGATTGTAGTGGATTTTTTGACTAACTCTATTGAGGTATCCGGTTATTATCACACTGCATTTTTAATTGTGGCGTCTTTTATCCTACTGCAAATTATTAAATTACATCCTGCATTTGTGATCCTATTCGGTTTAATTTACGGTGCGCTTTTTATCCGATGAAACACAAACTTTAATTTTTTTGAAGCCATGTACTATAGTAGAGGTATAGATAAACTCAAAAAAGAAAGGAAACAAACAAATGACATATGAAATACGTGAGATGAGAGTATCTGATGCTAAAAGTATTATTGAACATAAACAAATTGTGACAGATGAAAACCCAGATACTTTAGCAACTGCGATTGAAAATCGACCAATCACAATTAGTGAAGAAGAAGAAACGATTAAATCTTTGGATGAGAATGATTTCGGTATTGTTGCGCTTGATGGCGATAGAGTGATTGGTATGTTGAACATGCGCCAAGATAAGCGTAAGAAGATGGAACATATTGCACAGTTCGGTATCAGTTTACAAAAAGATTTTACTGGGGCAGGGACAGGAACTAAAATGATTGAAGCAGCTTTAGATTTTGCTAAGAAAAACGACATCATTGAAAAGGTCATCCTAACAGTATTTAGCAACAATCCAGCAGCAATTAAACTCTACAAAAAACTTGGTTTTGTAGAAGAAGGTACTCTGAAGAATCAAGTGAAATTAAAAGAGGGCTATACAGATTTAGTCTATATGTCGAACTTTTTGGAAAAATAAACTATACATTTATTAGCCGTGATATGATAAGTCTAAGTAGAAAATAAATGAAATAGGTGATTGAATGAAAAAGAATCATGTGTTTATTTATGCATTTGCACTGACTTTATTTACGGCTGGTATTATATTTTCGACAATGGCAACTTATACTGAAATTTCACCACTATCATTGACAATGATTGCAATTTTCATGGTGATTATTTTTATCTCTTACGTGTTTGCACTCTTAGCATACAGAAAGAGAACATTGAAAAACCAAGAGGAGAATCGTTGATCAACGATTCTCTTTCTTTTTAATTTTAGGAGGGTAATTATGGGTAATTTTAAAGAAATAAATCAAAGAGCACAAAAAAATACAGGAAGAATTCAAGAGACTCAAAAAGATTTTATGTCTGCTTTTAAGAAGCTTCAAAAAGAAGGCTATAAAGCAAATGCTTTAGATGAAAAAACGAAGGAATTCGTTGCATTGACTTATGCTATCGCAGATAAGTGTGAAGGCTGTATTGGTAATCACGTTAATAAATTAGTTAAGCTCGGTGCTTCAAGAGAGGAAATATCAGATATTGTCGTTGTCTCAATCGTTATGGGTGGCGGTCCTGCTAGTGTTTATGGAGGAAAGGCTTTGGAGGCATATGATGAAGCCGTTAGCGAGTGATGAGTTAACGATTAAACATCTAAAGATAAAAAGAGCTTCTTTTGATGTTGAGGTAGAGAATGTACAGTACTCTAGAGGACTACATATATTATTAGGAGCGAATGGCAGTGGGAAAAGTTCAATTTTAACAGGCCTAACAGGCTATGATAGTCATTCGATTAAAGATAGAGAACTTTATTTTAAAGGTCAGAAACTAGACTCTACCGAAGAAATCATTAGCTATTTACCTCAACATAATCCAAGTTTTCAGATCTCTGTCCATGAGTTTATCAATTTAACTACAAATAGGCAGCACTATAAGATAGACATTGATGAATATCTTAAGCACTATAAACTTGAACAAGATAAGGATCGTTCTGTCGACACCTTGAGTGGTGGTGAATTTAAACGTGCTCTAGCAGCACAAATAGAAATGGAAGATAAGCCAGTCATTATGATGGATGAGATAGAACAAGGTCTAGATGTAAATTATCAGCACTTAATTTTATCGAGATTAAAAAAATTAAGTAACACTAAGATAGTAATTCTTGCTATGCATGATTTAAGTTTAGCAATGACCTATGCTGATACTGTAACGACAATAAAAAAAGGCACTGTGGTCAATGCCAAAGTACCTAATCATGATGTAACTTCAGAGATGTTATCTAATATTTTTTCACGTGAAATAAGCTTGGTGCGTCAAGACGAACGAGTAGCAATATTTACATGAGTGCACCGAGTGCACCTGAAAACTCACCGCGCTCTAAAATATACGCTTCTCCGCCCTTAAGATGACTGTAACTTTTTATGATGTCTGTCATAACTGTGTTATCGAGTAAAGTAGAACCGATAAAGACCATTTTTTTAGTCTCAAAGGCATCTGCAAGATTGAGTGCCATGGAAGTGACAGTCTCAGCAACTAAGCCGATAACTGCGATGAGTTGATCTTCATCACTGGCCTTATCATCACCATTTAAGACATTACCGAAATTACTTGCAGTTAAATCTCCAGGAATTGGTGTAGGTCTGCCATTATAAATATGGTGGACCTTTAAATCGACATTATCTCTAACACCCAGTTGAGCTTTTTCAACTATCGTTTTAAAATCACTTATGCCCGTGAGTAAATGACTTAAACCTACTAGCGTTCCTCCACCAACACCTGAGCCTCCCACTCGTTTTTGACCAGTTTTACTTGCTTGGTGAAAACTTGTACCTGTTCCAACATTTAAATATACATAACGGTCAAAATCATAACCTGCTTCTTCTAAAAGCATACTTAAGCCTCGAAAAGTAGCATCAAATTCAATGGAAGTCTCTACTTCGAAATTTAAATTTTCTTGCATGTATTCTGCCTTACCACCTGTTAGAAACACTTTATCCTCAGCGTGATTTTTATTTAACATATCAATGACTTGATCGACATTTTTTGAAGGATATTTTGTAAATGTTCTACTGTCTCCATCTACTTGAACCATTTTAATTAGAGTACCGCCTGCGTCAACTCCGATTTTCATAAAACCTCTCCTAGTTTATATATAGAAACAGCGCCCAAACCTTGAGCGCTGTTTTTTCTTCTTTTATTTTAATACTTTTTCGGTTTTTGTCTACGCTGCATTGCACTATTCGGTTCGCGTCTTAATCCTTTTGTTACTGAAGCAATCATCAGGACTAAGATCACACCAAACGGCAAACCGGCGAGTAAGGACGCTGCTTGGAGACTGGTTAAACCACCAGCTAGAATTAAAGCGATGGTTAAGAAACCTAAAAGTAAGCCCCATAATACTTTCAAACCAACTGGCGGGTTATCAGTAGATCCTATACTCATACCTGCAACAATGAAGGTTGCAGAGTCTGCTGAAGTGACTAGGAAAGTGAATATCAATACAATCGCAATAATTGATGTGAACCAGGACATCGGTAAGGTATCAAATAAAGCGAACAAGGCTTGTGTCTGATCATCTAAGACAATTTCTCCGATATTAGTATTGTTCATTAAATCAGAGTAAATCGCAGTACCACCTAGAGCACCAACCCATAAAAAGGATAGCATTGGCGGCACAATCAAGATACCAAGCACATATTCACGAATACTACGTCCACGAGAAACACGTGCAACGAATGAACCGATGAATGGACTCCATGCAATTACCCAAGCCCAATAGAAGACTGTCCACTCTTGGACCCAAGAGCCTTCAGAATAAGGTTGCATACGTAATGAATAACCAACAAAGTTTGTTAAGTAGTCACCTAGACCTAAAACAATACTTTCCATGATGAAAGTAAATGGCCCGACTGCCATTATGAAAATGGTGAGCACTAAGGCGAGTACCATGTTTAAACTAGAAAGGAATTTCATACCTTTTTTCAAACCGGAAACAGTAGAAAATATAAATAAGCCAGTCATAGCTGCTGTTAAAATAATTTGTGTTAATGGTCCAGATGGCACACCGAAAGCGATGTCTAAACCACCGTCCATCTGCATGATTCCAAGACCGACAGATGTTGACATACCTGTAACTGTAGCAATAATTGCTAAAATATCGATAGCTTTACGTGCTTTTTGATTATAATCTAGGCCAAATAATGGCTCTAAAGCAGTGGATACTAAACCATCTCTATTTTTACGGAATTGGAAATAACCGATTGAGAGTCCAGCGACCCCGAATATTGACCACTGTGAAATACCCCAGTGGAAATAAGTATATCCCATAGCAAGACGTGCAGCTTCAGAATCTTGTATTGGACCACCTAAGAAAGGTGATATCATAAAGTGTTCCATAGGTTCTGCGACACCGTAGAAAACAAGACCGACACCGAGACCACTTGAGAATAGCATTCCGACCCAAGACCAGAATGAGAACTCAGGCTTTGAATTGTCTCCACCTAGCTTTACTCGACCATATGGTGACAAGGCGAGGAATAGTAGGAAGACACCAAAACCAAAAACTAATAGTAAAAAGAACCAGCTAAAGGTTTCAGAGATGAACGCATAAACATTCTCTGAAGCAAGTTGGAACTGGTTTGGAATAATCATAGCGATTAAAGAAACGACTATGATGATTGATGCTGCAGTCCAAAAGACAACCCCTAGTTTGTTAAATTGAAATTTCTCCGGTTGATCCGGATTGATTTGTTGCTGTGAAGTATTACTATCTTCATTCTTCACGAGTTTTCCCCCTATATATTTTGTAGTTTAGTTATCTACTACCCGGCAATGACGACTTGAAACTCTAGAGGTGGATTTAGTATATTTATGTCTAAATTGTCACTAAGAAGGGTATGGAGCCATAATAGCAAACTATAGAAACTTGTCAAAAAAGGGGACGAATATGGATATTTCAATTAGAAAGTATAAAGAAACAGACCGAGACGCTTTAGTAGATTACAAATTAAATGAACAACAACAGATTTATTCTAGCTTACCGCTAGATGTATTAGACGATGCTTTAAAGGATGAAAATCGTACGGCTAATATTGTTGTGGCGGATGATGGCAAGATTGTCGGATTTTTCGTCTTGCATAAACACTATCAACACGAGGGCTACGACACACCACACGAAGTAGTATATGTCCGTTCTTTATCGATAAATGAACAATATCAAGGTAACGGTTATGGAACTAAGGTTGCTCAATATTTACCTGTGTATGTTCAGGAAAACTTCTCTCAATTTGATCACTTGTACTTAGTCGTTGATGGAGAAAACCAAGGGGCTTGGAATTTATATGAACGTGCAGGATTTTTACACACCGCAACAAAAGAAGATGGTCCAATTGGTAAGGAAAGATTATATTATTTAGACCTTGCGAGATCTTATGTGCCAAACTTAAAAGTTGTGCTTGATGAAGAAGCAGAGAGTCCTAATGTTCAATTTAATTTAGTTTTAGATGACTTAGTAGCAGGACATATAGATGGAGAAATCACAGAGAAGAAATTATTGATTAACAATATTTTTGTTGAAGAAGAATTCCGTGAAAGAGGAATAGCAGAAAGTGCAGTCAGACAATTAGGTACAGCAGTTAGAAAATACTTAAAAACAGTTGATACTGTTGAGGTATTTGTTAGTGAAAGTGAACTTACAGATATCTTTACTAGAGCTGGTTTTGTTCACCCGCATGACACAAGTGAAGAGAATCATTATCAGAAATTGGTAAGATACTAATTTAACCCTTGAAAGATAGGAGAAAAATTTGTATCATATCCTAAGGTATTTACATCTTGAAAGGATGACGTAAATGAGACTAGATAATTATACTAAAGAAATGATGGACGAAAATTCATTTATTGATATGTCTCACATATATTTGGAAGATGTAGGGAAAGATTCTAACCTCTACGATATGATCGACAAATTTAAAGAGATTGGCAATTACACTGAAAGTGAGATTGAAAACAGAATTCTTCAGTTCTACACTGACTTAAACACTGATGGACGTTTCTTGAGTACAGGTGAAGGTGTTTGGGGTCTGCGTGAATGGTATGCAGTAGATGATATCAACGACAAGATTGCACCGACTGTTCATAAGATCGAGATTGCGGCTGAAGAAGAATATATTGACGATGAAGACTATCCAGGTGCAAAAGAACTCGGCGAAGATATAGAAGAAATTGATGACACACTTCATGGTAATGAAGACGAAGAAGAAGATGACACAGATGCTGAAGTTGATGTCGATGAAGAAATTGAATTTGATGACAAGGAAAAACTCGAAGACGAATATGACGATGAGGCAGACGCCTACTAATTATTATTGACATTTTCCTTGTAAGTGATAATATTTTAATTGGGCTCCCTTAAAAAGGGACTAGTAAACGTGCTCCTTTTCACAGTTGTGAAAGGGAGCTATTTTTATTTTATACAGGAGGACGAACATGACTAAATATATCTTTGTAACTGGTGGCGTTGTATCATCTTTAGGGAAGGGTATTACAGCAGCTTCACTTGGACGACTTTTAAAAGATAGAGGATTTAAAATTACTATTCAAAAGTTTGACCCATATTTAAATGTTGACCCGGGCACTATGAGCCCGTACCAACATGGTGAAGTTTATGTAACCGAAGATGGGGCTGAGACTGACCTCGACCTCGGTCATTACGAGCGTTTTATCGATATTAATGTAAGTAAGTATTCAAGTGTGAGTGCAGGAAAAGTATACTCAGAAGTACTGCAAAAAGAACGTCGCGGGGATTACTTAGGTGGGACAGTCCAAGTGATTCCTCACATTACCAACGAGATAAAAGCACGTATTAAAAAAGCAGGAGATTCTTCGAATGCTGACATAGTCATTACAGAAATCGGTGGAACGACAGGTGATATTGAATCACTGCCATTCATTGAATCTATCCGTCAACTCAGAAGTGACCTTGGTAAAGAGAATGTCATGTTTATTCACTGTACGCTACTTCCTTATATCAAGGCCGCTGGAGAAATGAAAACTAAACCAACACAACATAGTGTGAAAGAATTAAGAGGACTCGGTATTCATCCTGATATGATTGTTGTGCGTTCTGAATATCCGATGACAGAGGATCTACGTGATAAAATTGCTTTATTCTGTGATATCGATGAGAAAAGTGTGATTAACGCTAAAGACGAAGAATCAATATATGAATTAGTCATGTCCTTACAAGATCAAGATATGGATGATTTAGTCCTAGAAAACCTAAACCTTGAAAGTGAAGGCGAAGCGGCTCTAGAAGACTGGAAACACTTGCTTGAAAACTTAAGTGAAATTGATAAAACCATTAAGATTGCCTTAGTTGGAAAATATGTTGAACTTCAAGATGCTTATCTATCTGTTGCTGAATCTTTAAGACACGCAGGTTATGAGGCACACGCCGACATTGATATTAAATGGATAAATTCACAAGATGTCACAGCACAAAATGTAGAGGACATCTTAGGTGATGTTGATGGTATTGTTGTACCTGGTGGCTTTGGTGACCGTGGCATTGAAGGGAAAATTTTAACGCTTAAATATGCAAGAGAGAACAAGGTGCCAGTTTTAGGTATTTGTCTAGGTATGCAACTGGCTACTGTTGAGTTTGCACGAAATGTTGTTGGATTGACGGGTGCGAATTCGTCAGAACTTGATGAACATACACCACATGCGATTATCGACTTAATGCCTGATCAAAAGGATGTCGTTGATCTCGGTGGTACTCTTCGTCTAGGTAGTTTCCCTTGCATTATCAAAGAAGGCACTAAAGCCCAAGAACTATATGGTCAAGATGAAATTCATGAACGTCACCGCCATCGCTTCGAGTTTAATAATGCCTATAAAGAACAACTTGAAGAAAAAGGTATGATCTTTAGTGGAACTTCTCCTGATGGACGCTTAGTCGAAATGATTGAATTAGCTGATCATCCATATTACATGGCAGTTCAATTCCATCCAGAGTTTCAGTCACGTCCAACTAGACCACATCCATTATTTAGTGGTTTAATTAACGCAACACTTGAAAATTAAAGAGTTTGATTAGGCTTAGTCACTAGAATAAAGTACTAGTGACTAAGCTTTTTTCCTGATTATAAGATAATTTAATCAAATTTAAACCAAGCTTTAATCATAAAGCATTGTCACTTTGTGAAAACTTACCTTATAATAGATGTATTAATATCATTTGGAGGACTAATAATGAAATACTTTATAGACACAGCAAATATGGACGAGATTAAAGAAATTCATCAGTGGGGCGTTTTAAGTGGAGTCACAACTAACCCTTCACTTGTATCAAAAGAAAAAGATATTTCTTTCCACGAAAGATTGGTAGAAATTTGCGAATTAGTTCAAGGACCTGTAAGTGGAGAAGTCATCGCTTTAGATGCAGAAGGAATGATTAATGAAGGACGAGAACTTGCTAAATTACATGAGCATATTATCGTTAAAATTCCGATGACTGAAGAAGGCATGAAAGCAGTTAAAGTCTTATCAGAAGAAGGTATCAAAACAAATGTTACCCTCATCTTCAATACTGTTCAAGCACTGACAGCAGCACGTGCAGGAGCGACTTATGTATCTCCATTCATCGGACGTTTAGATGATATCGGTTTAGATGGTTTACAACTGATTGAAGACATTGCAGCAATTTTTGCAATACATGACATTGAGACAGAAATTATTGCTGCATCAATTCGTAATTCAGGACACATGCACGGAGCAGCAATCCGTGGTGCAGATATTGCAACAATACCTTATAAAGTACTTAAAACTTTGACTAAACATCCATTGACAGATAAAGGTATCGAACAGTTCTTAAATGACTGGAACAACAAATAAGTTACAGTAAAAATGTAAGGAGCTTAACATATGGCTAAAGAAGTGATCAAAGTCCGTGGTGGCGCTCATCTAACAGGAGAAGTCAATATTAGCGGAGCCAAAAACAGTGCGGTTGCACTAATTCCAGCATCCTTAATGGCATCGTCAGGTAGTGTAGTACTTGAAGGCTTGCCAGAAATCAGTGACGTTAAGACGCTGATGAGTTTGTTAAATGATTTAAATATTACAACAAAATTAGATGGTACAACTTTAGCGGTAAATGCTGAAGAGGCTGTCAATATGCCACTTTCAAATAACAAGGTTCAATCTTTAAGAGCATCTTACTATATGATGGGTGCTATGCTATCTCGCTTTAAAAAGTGTGTGATTGGTCTACCAGGTGGTTGTCCACTTGGACCTAGACCGATTGATCAACATATCAAAGGGTTCGAAGCGCTCGGTGCAAAAGTCACAAATGAGCACGGTGCAATGTACCTGACTGCTGAAAAGTTAGTCGGAGCTAAAATTTTCTTCGATGTTGTTTCTGTAGGTGCAACCATTAATATGATGCTTGCCGCTTCATGTGCAGAAGGACGTACAATCTTAGAAAACGTTGCAAAAGAACCAGAAATTGTCGATGTTGCATCACTTTTAAATAAAATGGGTGCAAATATTAAAGGTGCAGGAACAGATACGATTCGTATCGAAGGTGTTGAAGCTTTACACGGTACAGAACACAATATTATTCCTGACCGTATCGAAGCAGGCACTTATATGGTTGTAGGGGCAGCAGCAGGTAAAAACTTTAGAGTGAATAACATCATTCCAACACATATGGAATCACTGACATCTAAATTAGAAGAGATGGGTGTCGATTTGGAAATTAATGATGATTACGTTGTGATCAATAAGCCAAACGAATATCAACCTGTCTCCATAAAAACTCAAGTGTACCCTGGTTTTGCGACCGATCTTCAACAACCAATCACTCCACTGATGTTTAAAGCAGATGGTGTGAGTAAGATTACAGAGACAATTTATCCAGCAAGGTTTAGACATGTTGATGAGCTATCAAGAATGAATGCTCACATTGATAAAAAGAGCGGAAGTGCCTTGATTTATCCTTCTGATTTAAAAGGAGCAGAAGTCTATGCAAGTGATTTACGTGCAGGTGCATGTTTACTCATTGCAGGACTTTTGGCTGATGGTGTAACAACAATTCATAATGTTCACCACATTGATCGAGGTTATGCAGATATCGTCAAAAAATTGTCTGCCTTAGGTGCAGATATTTGGAGAGATACTACAGAAGAAGACTAGAATTCAAATGAATTCTAGTTTTTTTATCGTGTTATAATAAGGGAAATGGTAATTTAGGAGGAATCAAGATGGAAAGAGGACTGTCAATGGAACTGGTGAGAGTGACTGAAGCGGCGGCTCTTGCTAGTGCAGCTTGGGTAGGTAAGGGACAAAAAAACTTAGCTGATCAAAGTGCTACAGAAGCTATGCGTACCTTATTTGATACTATTCCTATGGATGGTAAAGTCGTTATTGGAGAAGGGGAAATCGATGAGGCGCCAATGTTGTACATTGGTGAAGAATTAGGAACTAAAGATGGTCCTCTACTTGATATTGCCGTCGATCCTTTGGAAGGAACTACCATTGTAGCAGAGGGTGGTATGAATGCTATGACAGTCCTAGCAGTTGCTGACCGTGGAAACTTACTTCATGCACCAGATATGTATATGGAAAAATTAGCAGTTGGGCCAGACTGTTGTGGCTTGATTGATATCGACGCTCCCATTGAAGACAACATTAACAAGGTTGCAAAAGCCAAAGGAAAAAGAGTTGAAGATGTGACAGTAACGATTATCAATAGACCGCGTTCTAAAGATTTGATTGAACGTGTGAGACAGCTTGGTGCACGTATTAAACTCTTTGACAACGGTGATGTTGGTGCAGCTATTAATACGTGTTTTGATTGGACTGGAGTAGATATACTCGCTGGTATTGGTGGTGCACCAGAAGGTGTCATTGCAGCTGCAGGTATAAAAGCTCTAGAAGGTGATTTTCAAGCGAAGTTACTGCCAAGAAATGAAGCCGAAAAAGACCGCTGTCTAAAAATGGGTGTAAAGCCAAATACTAAACTTGAACTCTCAGATATTGTCCGAGGTGATGATGCGATTTTTGCAGCGACTGCAGTAACGTCTGGTGAACTTTTATCTGGTGTCAAGTTCGATAAAAAGTATAGAGAAACTTCTTCTGTTGTCATGAGAGCAAAATCAGGGACTGTACGTTTTATTAACAGCCGTCATAGCATAGAAAAGAAACCAAACATGGTCCTTACAGATAACTGATAATACTGACTTTTGACAAAGAACAACGGTGGACTGTAAGATAGGATTTGTTATTTTATAAGTGTAAATCTATTTATTAAACGGAAGTGAAAATATTGTCTGACAATCAGAAAAGCCAAGATATGAAATATGAGACATTCGATGCCTTATATAAAAATAATACAACTAAAGCACTGACTGAACGTGCAAAACAGTTAAGGCTAACGAATTATAGTAAATTAAACAAAAAAGAACTCGTACTTGCTATTTTAGAAGCAGAAATGGAGAAGGATGGCAATTATTATATGGAGGGTATCTTGGATGATATCCAACAGGATGGCTATGGTTTCTTACGCTCTGTTAACTTCTCTAAAGGTGAGAAAGATATATATATTTCAGCATCTCAAATTCGTCGGTTCGAATTAAAAAAAGGCGACAGAGTTACAGGCAAGGTTAGAAAGCCTAAGGAAAATGAAAAATATTATGGATTGTTACAAGTCGATTTTATTAATGGTCATAACGCAGAAGAAGTTAAAAAACGTCCACATTTCCAAGCGCTTACTCCGCTATACCCCGATCAAAGAATTCAACTTGAAAATAAACCTAAAGATTTATCTACACGTATCATGGATTTAGTTACACCTATTGGTTTCGGTCAACGTGGAATGATCGTTGCCCCACCTAAAGCCGGTAAAACTTCACTTCTAAAAGAAATTGCCCAGGCAATTACTACAAACCATCCTAATGTAAAGCTCTTTATCTTGTTAATTGGTGAACGCCCAGAAGAGGTGACGGATTTAGAACGTTCTGTTGAAAACGCCGATGTTGTTCATTCTACTTTTGATGAACCACCTCAACATCATGTTAAAGTAGCTGAGTTATTATTAGAACACGCCAAGAGACAGGTTGAAATGGGAGAAGATGTCATTATTCTAATGGACTCTATTACCAGACTTGCTCGTGCTTATAACCTAGTGATTCCTCCATCTGGACGAACATTATCTGGAGGGTTAGATCCTGCAAGTTTACACCGTCCTAAACATTTCTTTGGGGCAGCTAGAAATATTGAAGCTGGTGGAAGTTTAACGATTCTATCCACAGCCCTAGTTGATACAGGAAGTCGTATGGATGATGTAATTTATGAAGAGTTCAAAGGTACAGGAAACATGGAACTCCACCTTGACCGTCGTCTCAGTGAAAGAAGAGTGTATCCGGCTATTGACATCAGTCGCTCAAGTACTAGAAAAGAAGAGTTACTTCTAGATAAAAAAGAACTCGACGTTTTATGGCAGCTTAGAAACCTCTTTACAGACTCTCCGGACTTTACAGAGCGCTTCTTAAGAATATTAAAAACAACAGATAATAACGAAGAATTTTTCGATGTGTTAAGAGAACGCATGTTGAGCTCTCAAAAGACAGGGAAACCAGTGATTTAATTTTAGACAGCGTATTGATTTATACTACTAAAACATGTATAATGGCAAAGTAATGCGTGGTGATAGCCACAAATAACTCTGTGCCAGATGGTTCAGGGCAAAGGAGCTGACATATTATGAAACAAGGAATTCATCCTGATTACAACAAAGTAATCTTTTTAGATTCTACTACGAATTTTAAATTCTTGAGCGGATCTACACGTACTTCTACTGAAACTATGGAGTGGGAAGATGGAAACGAATACCCAGTTATCCGTTTAGATATCTCTTCTGATTCACACCCGTTCTACACTGGACGTCAGAAGTTTGCATCTGCAGATGGACGTGTTGAGAAATTCAACAAAAAATTCGGTTTTAAATCAAGCAACGAACAATAAGACAAATTCAACTGCGCTGAGTCTCTCAGTGCAGTTTTTTTGTGCCAGTTTTATGATATAATAAAGAAACGAAAAAGTGACTAGAAAAGGACGTATTCTTATGTTTGATCAACTTGAAATTATAGAAAATCGCTACGACCAATTAACTGAGCTACTCAGTGACCCAGACGTTGTATCTGATCCTGATAAGTTAAGAAAGTATTCCAAGGAACAAAGCGAAATACAAGAAACAGTTGAAGTATTTCGTATCTATAAAGAACATTTAGATACGATTGAAGAATCTAAAGAAATGTTAACTGAAACTGATGATAGTGAAATGATTGAGATGCTAGAAGAGGAAATTGCGAGTTCTGAAGATGAATTGCCTAAACTTGAAGAACGCTTAAGAATCTTAATTATTCCTAAGGATCCTAATGATGATAAAAACGTAATTATCGAAATTCGTGGTGCAGCAGGTGGGGATGAAGCTCAAATTTTTGCTGGTGATTTATTTAGAATGTACTCTCGTTATGCAGAAAACAAAGGCTGGCGTACAGAGGTTGTCGAGGCATCTGACAGTGACCATGGTGGTTATAAAGAAATCAGCTTTATGATTCAAGGTAATGGTGCCTTTTCAAAATTAAAATTTGAAAATGGGGCTCACCGTGTTCAGCGTGTACCTGAAACAGAATCCGGTGGCAGAATTCATACTTCTACTGCAACAGTTGCAGTATTACCAGAAGTTGAAGATGTAGAAGTGAATATTAGAAACGAAGATATTAAAATCGATACCTACCGTTCAAGTGGTGCAGGTGGTCAGCACGTTAATACAACTGACTCAGCAGTAAGGATTACCCATTTGCCAACAGGTACTGTAGTTACATCTCAAGATGAAAAATCCCAAATTAAAAACAGAGAACGTGCGATGAAAGTATTGAAAGCACGTGTCTATGACATGATGCAACAAGAAGCACATGCTGAGTATGCTGAAAAGCGTAAAAGTGCGGTTGGTACAGGCGATCGTTCAGAGCGTATTCGTACTTATAACTATCCTCAAAATCGTGTGACGGACCATAGAATAGGTTTAACGATTCAGAAACTAGATCAGATTATTGATGGAAATTTAGATGAAGTAATTGAAGCGTTAGCGATTGAAGAACAAACTTCTAAATTAGCAGCGCTTAGCAATGAAACCATATAAAGATATACTTAAAGAGGCGAAAGCCTCTTTAAGTATATCTGGAAAAGAATCACGACTAGCATCAATTCTAATGGAAGAAATGTTCGGCATGAATCTGACACAGCTTATGCTGCACGGTGAGGAACCTATGCCTGAAGCTGATCTCCATGCTTTTGAACAAGCGCTTAAAAGAGTGATGAACAATGAGCCATACCAATATGTTTTAGGCTCTGCTTATTTTTATGATGCCTACTTCAAGGTGACACCAGACACTCTAATCCCACGTCCTGAAACCGAAGAATTAGTCGACTACATTTTAAAACACGAAGACGATAATGGTTCAGTAGTTGCGGATATAGGAACAGGAAGCGGCGTCATTGGTTTAACTTTACAAAAACACTGGCAAGAAAATCAGGTCTTCCTTAGCGATATTTCATATGAAGCTTTAGAGGTTGCGAAGTTGAATGGAAAAGAACAAGGTATAGAACCTACTTATTTACATGGTGATTTATTTGAACCTTTCATAGAAAGAGGGATTAAATTAGATATCCTAGTATCAAATCCGCCGTATATTAGCCAAGAAGAAAGGCATTTAATGTCACCTTCAGTTTTAAAATACGAACCGATGACAGCACTATTCGCTGAAGATCAGGGACTCTATCTCTATAAAGCAATGATTTCAAATTTACCAAGTGTATTAAAGAGCAATGGTCGAGTGTATTTTGAAATAGGATTTTCACAAGGACAGCCATTACTAAGATTCATAGAAAAAACTTGGCCGAATACTGATGCAAAAGTGATTAAAGATATTAATGGCAACGATAGAATATTACATTTTACTTGGGGTGAACAGCATGACTAAAGTTTGGGAAATTAGTAGTTCAGACTTAGAAAATAAGAGTCAAAAAGCTTCTTTAGAGGAAAAATTAGATGAGATTAAAACAGCATTCACCTACGGTGAAATTGTTGCTATTCCAACAGAAACTGTATATGGTCTAGCTGCAGATGCTAGAAATCCAGAAGCGATTCATAAGATATTTCAGGCTAAAGGACGACCAGGTGACAATCCCTTGATTATTCATATTCATGATGTAGCTCAACTTGAGAAGTTTACGCCTCCACTCGATAAAAGAGTCAAAACAATGATGGCGCATTTTTGGCCGGGACCAATTTCTTTTATCTTACCCTTAGTAGGTGACTACTTAGCATCAAATGCAGTTGCTGAACTTAATTCTGTGGCTGTACGTATGCCAAGTCATCCTGTAGGTCGTAAAATTATTCAGCATGCGGATATGCCCCTTGCAGCACCGAGTGCAAACTTAAGTGGTAAACCTTCACCGACTAATGCACATCATGTAATCGACGACTTGAACAATAAAGTCTACGGAGTAGTGGATAGTGAATCAGCGGACTATGGTATAGAAAGTACTGTTTTAGACTGTACACAATTTCCTTACCGCATCGCTAGACCAGGCGCCATTTCTAGAGCGGACTTAGAAGCGGTACTAAATGTAGAGGTTGAATCATTTGAAGGTGATAGCGATAAACCGATCTCTCCTGGCATGAAATATAAGCATTACGCACCACATCAGCCATTGATTGTTATAGAAGGTGGTATTACTAATAACACAAAACTACCTGTTGAAAGACATCAAAAGGTTGGCTTGATTGCTCCGGAATCATGCCGTGAGTTTATTGATGGCGAAGTGCAATTTATTAGTCTTTGTAGGGACGAACAGTCTTACAAAGAGGCTGCGAGAAATCTTTATGCAGCACTCCGTGTCATGGACACTTCAGATGTCGACATTATTTTCATACATGGTTTTGATAAAAACCCAGAATCAGAAGGATTGATGAATCGTATATATAAAGCGACTGGAAATGAAGTGATTTCTGGTGACTAAATACATTTTTGTCTGTACAGGTAACACTTGTCGAAGTCCTTTAGCTGAAAGTTACATGAGAAGTAAATTTCCAGACTTAGATATCCAGTCGCGTGGCTTGTTTGTAGTAGAAGACGCGGTCAATGAAAACAGTTTAAAAATCATTGATGAAGAAAATCTTTCGAAGCCATCTAAACCGCAAAATCTAAGTCAAGAGGATATCGCAGACAGTAAACTCCTAGTGATGGGTCAGAATCATAAAAAGGCTATATTAAATTTTTATCCAAAAGCGAATGTTTCGCTGCTTTCTGACTTCGTAGGTCAAGGTAATAAAGATATTATGGATCCATATGGAGGAGAAGAAAAAGATTATCGCAGAGTATTTTTAGAGATATCTTCCTATATCGATCAAATAGATAATAAAATTCAGTAAATTTTTGAAAGTCTGTCAATAGGTAAGGTATAATGTGGAAAAGGAGATGAGCTCTAATGAAACTAGTTATTGCATCTGATCACGGTGGCGTGAATTTAAAAAAAGCAATTACTGAACACTTAAGTGAACAAGGTATAGAATATACAGATCTTGGACCGGATTCAACAGCATCTGTAGATTATCCGGACTACGCAAAGCCAGTCGCTGAAAAAGTGGCAGCTGGAGAGTACGACAAGGGTATTCTAATCTGTGGTACAGGAATCGGTATGAGTATTACTGCTAACAAAACAAAGGGCATTCGCTGTGCATTAGTACATGACACATTTTCTGCAAAGGCAACACGCCAGCATAATGATTCTAATATTTTAGCAATGGGTGAAAGAGTAATCGGACAGGGCCTTGCTCTAGAGATTGTTGATACATGGCTAAATACTGAATTTGAGGGTGGTAGACATGAACGACGAATTTGTAAAATTGAAGAATGATTTAGAGCGGTTAATTGAAGATTTAAATGAACAAGAGTTTTTTGATGACGGACAAGTGCTTGTAATCGGTTGCTCGACTTCGGAAACAATAGGGGGTCACATTGGTAAATCATCATCCGATCAAGCAGCAAAAGTGATCTATGAACAAATTTCAAAGCTAGCTAAAGAGAAAAATTTACATCTTTTAATTCAAGGTTGCGAACATATAAATCGAGCTTTAACAACTGAGCGACACACCATGGAACAGTTAGGCTTAGAAGAAGTTTCGGTAGTCCCTCACAAACATGCAGGCGGCAGTCTAAGTGAGTACACATATCATCATTTAGAAGTCCCTGTTGTGGTTGACAGTGTTACAGCTGATTTAGGAATCGACATTGGGCAGACCTTAATTGGTATGCACTTAAAAAGAGTGGCCATACCAGTGAGAACCTCAGTTAAAACTGTTGGTGAAGCGAATGTGACGATTGCAAGAACACGTCCGAAACTTATCGGTGGTCCGAGAGCACATTATAAATCATAAAGGGGTAATGACAATGACATACATACAATCACAAGATCCACAAGTTCAAGAAGTAATAGATAAGGAATTAGCTAGACAAAATAATAATATTGAATTAATTGCGAGTGAAAACTTTGTGTCGCGTGCAGTACTTGAGGCACAAGGTTCAATTTTAACGAACAAATATGCTGAAGGTTATCCGGGGAAACGCTACTACGGTGGGTGTGAACACGTAGACGTAGTAGAAAACTTAGCAAGAGACCGTGCCAAAGAAATCTTCGGTGCAGAACACGCTAACGTTCAACCGCATTCGGGCTCACAAGCAAACATGGCAGTCTATTTCTCAGTATTAGAACCAGGTGATAAAATTCTGGGGATGGATTTATCACATGGCGGACATTTGACTCATGGTTCTCCGGTTAACTTCTCTGGTAAATTATTTAACTTCATCTCTTATGGTGTGACTAAAGAAGATGAAGTGATTGACTATGATCAGCTGAGAGAGATTGCTGTTAAAGAAAAACCTAAAATGATTGTTGCAGGTGGTAGTGCATACTCTAAAACAATCGATTTTAAGAAGTTCCGTGAAATAGCTGACGAAATTGGTGCATACTTACTTGTGGATATGGCTCATATTGCAGGTTTAGTTGCAGCGGGACTTCATCCTAACCCAGTTCCACATGCTCATTTTGTCACATCTACTACACATAAAACACTAAGGGGGCCACGTGGTGGTTTAATTTTAACAACTGCAGAATTTGCTAAAGCAATTGATAAAAATATCTTCCCTGGAATTCAAGGTGGTCCATTAATGCATGTGATTGCTGCTAAGGCAATCGCATTCGGAGAAGCTTTACAAGATGATTTTAAAGCATATCAAGAACAAGTCATTGAAAATGCCAAAGCTTTAGCTACAGCACTTGAAGCGGGTGGACTACGAATTGTTTCTGGTGGTACAGATAACCATATTGTTTTAGTAGATGTTAAGGCTTTTGGACTTACAGGTAAACAGGCAGAAGAAGCACTAGATGAAGTTGGTATTACAGTAAATAAAAATACAATTCCATTCGATGAAGCATCACCATTTGTCACAAGTGGTATTCGTCTGGGTACTCCAGCTATGACGACTCGTGGTTTTACAACAGAAGATATGACAGAAGTTGGCGAAATTATCGTGGAAACCTTATCACGTCTGAAAAATGATGAAGATTTAAATGGAATCCATGAAAAAGTAACTAAATTGACTGGAAAGTATCCACTATATAAATAAAGTAAGTTATAATATAAACCGGATGGAATCATCCGGTTAATTTCTGGAGTGGAGGAAGTAGTATGTCTAAAGTACAAGTAATGGATCATCCGTTGATTCAGCATAAAATGAGCTATATACGAGATGAGAATACATCAACGAAAGAATTTAGAGAATTGGTGGATGAAGTGGGCATGTTAATGGCCTATGAAGTCACTAGAGATCTATCACTTGAAGATGTCAATGTTAAAACACCAGTACAGGAAACGACAGCTAAAAGACTTAGCGGTAAAAAACTTGGCCTTGTTCCAATTTTGCGTGCTGGTCTTGGCATGCAAGAAGGTATTTTGAAATTAATACCATCTGCACGTGTCGGCCACATCGGTCTATATCGTGATCCAGAAACATTAGAAGCAGTTGAATATTACGCAAAATTCCCTGGGGACATCGAAGATAGAGATATCTTTGTCATTGATCCGATGCTTGCAACTGGGGCTTCAGCGGTAGAAGCAATCACAGCAATCAAAAAACATGGAGCAACTAAAATTCGTTTCATCTGTTTGATTGCAGCACCTGAGGGTGTAGAAGTCTTAAAAGAGGCGCACCCAGACGTTGATATCTATATTGCGGCCTTGGATGAAAAATTAAATGAAAAATCTTATATTGTACCAGGACTTGGCGATGCAGGAGACCGTTTATTCGGTACTCGCTAATAAAATAATAGGAGATTGCTATGAAGAAGATAATGACTATTTTTGGTACTAGGCCAGAAGCCATTAAGATGGCACCCCTAGTACTCGAAATGCAAAAAGATGAAGAAATTGAACCTGTCGTAGTAGTAACAGCCCAACACAGAGAAATGTTAGACCAAGTACTAGAAACTTTTAACATTACACCAGACTATGATTTGAATATCATGAAAGCTGGCCAAACTTTATCTGAAGTGACTGGTCGTGTAATTGAAGGATTAGAATCGGTAATTAAAGAAGTAAAACCAGATATGATTTTGGTTCATGGTGATACGACAACCACTTTTGCAGGTTCACTTGCTGCCTTCTATAACGAAGTAGATATCGGCCATGTTGAAGCCGGACTACGTACTCACAATAAGTATTCACCGTTCCCAGAGGAAGCTAACCGTCAAATGACAGGTGTGTTAGCAGACCTTCACTTCTCACCTACAGAAGACGCACGTCAAAATCTACTAGATGAAAATAAGGACCCTAAATATATTTCTGTTACAGGAAATACAGCAATAGATGCCTTAAAGACCACAGTAGATGAAAATTATCAATCTGACATTATTGAGAAACATAAGGATAATAAAGTTATTCTTTTAACGGCGCACCGTCGTGAAAATATCGGTCAGCCGATGCACAACATCTTTGGTGCAGTTCGCCAACTTGTTGATGAGTTTGAAAATGTGACGGTTGTTTATCCTATGCATAAAAACCCTAAGGTAAGAGAAATTGCAGAGCAATACCTAGGTAATCATGACAGAGTAGAGCTCATTGAGCCTTTGGATGTCTTAGACTTCCATAACTTTGCAGCTAAAAGTCACTTGATTTTAACGGATTCTGGTGGTGTACAAGAAGAAGCACCTTCACTTGGTAAGCCGGTTTTAGTCTTACGTGATACAACTGAGCGTCCAGAAGGTGTTAAAGCAGGTACTTTAAAACTTGCAGGTATCGAACAAGAAAATATTTATCAGCTTGCTAAAGAACTATTGACGGATGATGAAAAGTATCAGGCAATGGCTCAAACTAATAACCCTTATGGAGATGGGCAAGCTTCTAAAAGAATTTGTGAAAACATTAAGTATTATTATGGCATACGTAAAGAAAAACCTATCAGTTTTTCCGTAAATGATTAGTAATTGTGAACAACCTGTTAAGGTTTTGAGAATTTGTTGACACAAAAATTACACTCCGATAAAATTACAAGGGCATGTAATAGTTTTCACAACATATTGTATGCCAACAGGAGTATCAAATGAACTCACAAATTTTTAAGAGTTATTACAAACATTTTTTGAAATATTTAATAATACTTTTTTTCTTGAGTATTATTGCATATATATTTACTTTATCCACATTTTTTGCTGGCTTATCGTTGGGGATTATTGGCTCGGTGTTCATGTCATATAATTGGTTTTATCACCTGAGACAAGCCCAGGACGAAAATGGTGAGAAAGTTAAGACGGGGACGATGACACGCTTGTTATTAGTTATTCTTCTCTGTCTGATCTGGGTAAGATTTCCTGAAATATTTAATATTTTTGGGATCTTAGTCGGAGTCTTACTTACCTACTTGCTGATTATTTGGCGTGCTTTACTCGAACTTTTTAAACGGAAGAGGTGAAGAAATGGAACATGGAAGTCCAACGCTGACGCTTGATTTCTTTGGAGTACCAATCGTTTTTGAGCTTGCGACCTCATTGATGATTATAATCACTTGCGTGGTTATCTTCTTAACACTATTTTTCATGACTCGAAAACTTAGTGTACGCCCTAGTGGCAAAGGACAAGTATTAGTTGAAGCTCTAATGAACTTCATCAAAGGAATCATCAAGAGTAATATGGCTTGGAAAGATGGTGCACAATTCCACTTTTTAGCGCTTACTTTATTCTTATTTATTATTGTTGGAAACTTAATCGGTATACCATTTAGTTTTGTAGCACCAGACGCAGAGCATACCTTGTGGATTAAATCGCCGACTGCTGACCCTGTGGTCACTTTAACATTGGCAGGTTTGATGATTGTTATGACTCACTATTATGGTGTTAAAGCTCAAGGTATGGGTGGTTACTTAAAACAGTACATCACTCCTATGTGGTGGTTAGCACCGATTAAAATCATCGAAGAATTTACATACAACTTGACGCTTGGCTTACGTCTTTACGGTAACGTTTATGCCGGAGAAATTTTACTTTTACTCTTGTTACAACTCGTAACAACTGGTGGAATTCTCGGTGCCGTCGGAGGTTTTGTACCGATGATGGTATGGCAAGGATTCAAAGTTTTCATAGGTGCGATTCAAGCATTTATTTTCGTAATGTTATCAATGGTTTATCTATCTCATAAATTGAGTGATGATCATTAATATAATAAAAAATAATTATTCAACTTTCTTAGGAGGAAATATTTTATGAACTTACTAGCAGCTGGAATTGCAGCAGGTTTAGCCGCTCTTGGCGCATCATTTGGTATCGGTATGGTTGTTTCAAAAACTGTTGAAGGTGTAGCACGTCAACCAGAATCACGTGGTCCATTACAAACAATTATGTTTATTGGTATCGGGGTAGTTGAGGCCGTTCCAATCATGGCTATCGTTATCGCGTTCCTACTTATGTTCACGTTCTAAGAGTCGTTATATAAGGCGAAGTCTTATTCTCAAGATTTCGCCATCTTATTATGTTTTTAACTAGAGTAAAGAGACTTTTTGAAAGGAGTGTACATAGGTGGAACTATTAATTTTAGGTGCTGCTGGAGAGACGATGGGTACGGCAATTGGTACATCTCTTGTCCTCTTAGTCAGTTTTTTAACATTACTTTTAGTCCTATCATACTTTGTATGGAAACCGGTTAAGAAAATTATGGACGATCGCGAACAAATCATCCATGATGATATCGACTCTGCAGAACAAAGAAGAGTTGAAGCTGAACGTCTTAAAGAAGAAAATGAAGCACTGTTAAAACAGACCCAAAGTGAAATTTCAGAACTTATGGAAAACGCTAAAGGTCAAGCGAAGAGAGAGCAAGAATCAATCATTAATGACGCTCAAACTCGTGCGAGTCAAATGATTCAAGAAGCTAAAGGCGACATTGAAAGAGAGAAAGAACAAGCAATTCGCGACATCAATGATCAAGTTGCTGAACTATCAGTCTTGATCGCAGAGAAGATGATTGTCAAAGAGATCAATAAAGACGATCAGAAAAACCTTGTCAAAAAGTACTTACAGAAAGCAGGCGATAAGTAATGACAGTAGCAAGTCAACAATACGCCAGTGCACTTTTTGATGTTTCTTTAAAAGAAGGAAAGCTCGAGAGCGTTAGACATGATTTCTCTGAAGTGATTAAAGCAATAGCTTTAGTTGAAAACTTTGAAGATTTTATAGAAAACTCTAAAATTCCTCTTGAAGAAAGAAAAGCAGTCGTTGAAAAAACTTTTAGTGGAACCGATAGATTATTATTAAATCTATTGCGCATCCTAACAGACAAAAAACGCTTTATTTTAATAGACGAAATATACGAAGATTTTCTTACACTATATGATGAAAATCATAACCAAGCACGAGTAACTGTGGAATCTGTTTATAAATTATCATCAGAAGAATTAGATCAACTTGGTCAAATTTTTATCGATAAAACAGGCTATGAAAAATTACTCATCACTAACGAGATTAATGAAGATCTAATTGGTGGCGTTCGCGTGCTCATTGGTTCAAAAGTATATGATGGTTCAGTGAAGAGCCAGCTAGATGGTATAAAAAATCAATTTAAAGAACATACGAATAGCTAAAGGAGTGACATTTTCATGGCAATCAAAGCTGACGAAATAAGTGCTCTCTTAAGAAGTCAAATTGAAAACTATGATAAGGATATGCAAGTATCAGATGTTGGTACGATTATCCAAGTTGGTGACGGTATTGCACTAGCTCATGGTTTGAACGATGCGATGGCAGGAGAGTTAATTGAGTTTCCAAGCGGAATTCTTGGGCTTGCTCAAAACCTTGAAGAAGATAATGTTGGTATTGTAATTCTAGGTCCAAGTGATGATATTAAAGAAGGCGATGAAGTAAAACGTACTGGACGTATCATGGAAGTTCCAGTAGGTGAAGAACTTATCGGCCGTGTTGTTAACCCACTTGGTCAACCAATCGACGGTAAAGGACCAATCAACACTAGTAAGACACGCCCTATCGAAAGTCCTGCAACAGGTGTTATGGCACGTAAGAGTGTTGATGAGCCATTACAAACTGGAATTAAGGCAATTGATGCTTTAGTACCAATCGGTCGTGGACAACGTGAATTAATTATTGGTGACCGTCAAACAGGTAAAACGACAGTTGCAATTGATACGATTATTAACCAAAAAGATCAGGACATGATTTGTGTTTATGTAGCCATTGGTCAGAAGGAATCAACAGTTCGTGCAACTGTAGAAACACTGCGTCAAAATGGTGCTTTAGATTATACAATCATAGTTACTGCAGGTGCAGCAGATCCTGCGCCACTATTATACATTTCACCATATGCTGGTGTATCTATGGCAGAAGAGTTTATGTTTAATGGTAAACACGTACTAATCGTTTATGATGACTTAACAAAACAAGCAGCCGCTTATCGTGAGTTGTCATTACTATTACGTCGTCCGCCAGGCCGTGAAGCCTTCCCAGGGGATGTCTTCTATTTACACAGCCGTTTATTAGAGCGTGCTGCAAAATTAAATGATGAACTCGGTGGCGGTTCAATTACGGCACTTCCATTCATCGAAACTCAAGCTGGGGATATCAGTGCCTTCGTACCGACAAACGTAATCTCCATTACCGATGGACAGATTTTCTTACAAAGTGACCTTTTCAACTCAGGTGTAAGACCAGCAATTAACGCTGGTTTATCAGTGTCACGTGTTGGTGGTTCAGCGCAGATTAAAGCGATGAAGAAAGTTGCAGGGACTTTACGTCTTGATTTAGCATCTTATCGTGAGCTGGAAGCCTTTGCGCAATTCGGTTCAGATTTAGATGAAGCGACTAAAGCCAAACTAGACCGTGGTGCTCGTACAGTTGAGGTTCTAAAACAACCTGAAAACGCACCACTTAAAGTAGAAAAACAAGTTGCAATCTTGTTTGCACTAGTCAATGGTTACCTTGATGATGTCGCAGTTGAAGACATCACTCGTTTTGAAGCAGAATTCTTAAACTGGTTAGAGTCTAATGAACCTGAATTATTAAGTCAGATTGCTGCAACAAAACAGTTACCTGACGGCGATGCTTTCGATCAAGCAATTAATAGCTTCAAGAAACTTTTCAACCCTTCTAACTAGGACGTAAGTAATTACTAAGGTGGTGAATTCATGGCTTCATTAAGAGAAATTAAAAGCCGTATTGGCTCCACTCAAAAAATGAGTCAACTAACTGGCGCAATGCACATGGTTGCGAACTCAAAACTGATGCGAGCAGAACAGAATGCGAAGAAATTCCAACCGTATATGGATAAAATTCAAGAAACAGTCAGAGCAATAGCTGCTGGTGATAGTGAAAGCTCACATCCTATGTTAGAAGAGAGACCAATAAAAAGAACGGGTTACATTATCATTTCAAGTGACACAGGTAAAGCTGGTCCTTATAATAACAACGTTGTTAAAGCAATTACAGAAAAAGTTGCAGAACGTCATGATAATAATCCAGATTCGTACGATTTATTTGTGCTAGGAAAAATTGGCTACGAAACTTTAATAGGACGTGATTTTCACGTTAGCAACTATAGAGGTGGACTTCCGGATCAGCCAGATTTTGCAAGCGTGAAAGAAATTTCACATCAAGCAGTCAATACTTTTATCGATGAAGAGATTGATGAGCTTTACATTATTTACAATAAATTTGTGAATATCTTGCAACAGGATGTGACCGTTAGAAAACTCTTGCCACTAACAGAGAGTGATGTTCAGTTAACAAGTACAGACTCACCTCTTGCTGGCTATGAGTTTGAACCTGATAAAGAATCAATTTTAGAAACAATCTTACCTCAGTATGCTGAGAGCTTGATTTATGGTGCATTACTTGATGCAAAAGCAAGTGAACATGCAGCACGTATGACAGCGATGAAAGCAGCGACTGATAACGCCAAAGAACTTATTGGCGATCTTACCTTGCAGTATAACCGCTTGAGACAAGCTGCGATTACACAAGAAATTACTGAAATCGTAGGCGGCGCATCTGCACTGGAATAAAAGAGATTAGGAGGAAATATAATGGCTTTAGGTCAAGTAGTTCAAGTCATGGGACCTGTCGTTGATGTCAGATTCAACGAAGGAGCACTCCCTGAAATAAATAACGCACTAACTGTTCAAATTGACGTTGCCGATTCAGAACCGATCTCTCTGACACTAGAGGTTGCGCTTCATCGCGGAGATAATATTGTCAGAACGATTGCAATGAGTTCTACTGATGGACTTCGTCGTGGTGCTGAAGTTGTCAATACTGGTGGACCAATTTCTGTACCAGTTGGAGAGATAACACTTGGTCGTGTGTTTAACGTTTTAGGTGAACACATCGATTTAGAAGAACCAATTCCAGCTTCAGAGAGACGTGACCCAATTCACCGACTCGCACCAAAATTTGAAGACCTTTCAACTTCAACAGAAATTCTTGAAACAGGAATTAAAGTAGTAGACTTACTCGCACCTTATACAAAAGGTGGTAAAGTCGGTCTATTCGGTGGTGCCGGAGTTGGTAAAACAGTACTTATTCAAGAACTAATTAACAACGTTGCCCAAGAGCACGGTGGTATTTCTGTATTCGCCGGTGTTGGAGAACGTACACGTGAAGGTAATGACCTTTACTACGAAATGAAAGACTCAGGAGTAATTGAGAAAACTGCTATGGTGTTCGGTCAGATGAACGAGCCACCAGGTGCGCGTATGCGTGTAGCACTTTCTGGTTTGACTATGGCTGAGTACTTCCGTGACGAAGCAGGACAAGATGTTCTCTTATTTATCGATAACATTTTCCGCTTTACACAAGCAGGTTCAGAAGTGTCTGCCTTACTAGGGCGTATGCCTTCAGCGGTAGGTTACCAGCCTACACTTGCAACTGAGATGGGGCAACTTCAAGAACGTATTACATCAACTAATGTTGGATCAGTTACTTCAATCCAAGCGGTATTCGTACCTGCCGATGACTACACTGACCCAGCACCAGCTCAAACATTTGCTCACTTAGATGCAACAACTAACTTAGAGCGTAAATTATCTGAGATGGGTATTTACCCAGCGGTAGACCCATTAGCATCAACGTCACGTGCTTTATCACCAAGTATAGTTGGTGAAGAACACTACCAAGTGGCTAGGGGTGTCCAAGAGACACTTCAAAAATACTCTGAATTACAGGATATAATTGCAATTCTAGGTATGGATGAACTTTCAGAAGATGATAAGAAAACTGTTGCGCGTGCGCGTAGAATTCAATTCTTCTTAAGTCAAAATTTCCACGTTGCAGAACAATTTACAGGTCAAAAAGGTTCTTATGTACCAGTAAAACAGACTGTACAGGACTTCAAAGAAATCTTAGAAGGTAAATATGACCACGTTCCAGAAGACGCATTCCGTCTCGTAGGCAGTATCGAAGATGTCCTTGAAAAAGCACGTCAACAAGGTGCGGAAGTCTAAAACGGGAGGTTAAAACATGGCAACAATTGCACTAGATGTAGTTACTCCTAACGGCTCTGTCTTTCATGAAGAAGACTGCGAGATTGTGGTACTTCAAACTGTACAGGGTGAACTTGGTGTAATGGCAGGGCATATACCAACTGTTACACCACTTAAAATAGGTGTCCTTCGCGCTAAAATTGATGGTAAGTTTGAGTATTTGGCAGTGACGGAAGGATTTGCAGAAGTCCGTCCAGAGCTCGTCACAGTACTTGTTCAAGCCGGTGAATTTTCTAAGGATATTGATACAGAGCGTGCTGAAGCTGCTAGACTAAGAGCAAGTGAGCTCTTAGAACAAAAGCAAGATGAGCGTGTAGATAAATATCGTGCTGAACTTGCACTTCAACGTGCACTTAATCGTTTAGAAGTATCGAAATATTAAAAAAGACTGGCTTGCCAGTCTTTTTTTCTTTGAAAGGATGAATGGATATCGGATATTCTCAATTAGCTTTAATGCATATAATTCTTCATTTTTTGTGTATCCTTTTAGCATTTTGGGTATTAAAAGGTGTGAGGATAGAATTTATCTTCAGACAAGGTGAAGTCGGACGTAGTAGATTGATGATGCTCTTGCTCAGTGTCTTGATTGGAACAGGCTTGAGCAACTTCATTATGGACGTTTTTAGATATACTCAGGAAACGGCTTTAATGTTTAGCTAATTGCTTTACAAGCACGCCCCAAACACCGTATTATTGACATTAATGGTAGATAAAATATGGAGTGAGAAAATGGAAAAGATTATTGTTAAAGGTGGCAAAAAGCTGTCTGGCTCTGTTGAAATAGAAGGTGCCAAAAATGCAGTGTTACCTATATTAGCAGCATCTTTGTTAGCATCAAAAGGAACTTCAACTATTCAAAATGTTCCTGAGCTTTCAGATGTTGATACATTGACAGAATTAAATAAGACACTTGGAGCGAAAGTTGAATTTGGTAAAAATCAAGTTACAATTGATGCTTCTGGAGAGTTAAACTGTATCGCCCCATATGAGTTAGTGAGTAAAATGCGTGCAAGCATGTTGGTAATGGGGCCGCTCTTAAGTCGTTATGGATATTGTAATATTGCTCAACCTGGTGGTTGTGCAATTGGATCACGTCCAATTGAACAGCACATCAAAGGACTAGAGAAAATGGGTGTCTCATTTCAACAAACTTCTGGTTATATTGAAGGTAAAATAGACGGTCGTTTACAAGGGACTAAAATTCATATGGATTTCCCAAGTGTTGGGGCAACTCAGAATCTGATGATGGCAGCAAGTCTTGCAGAAGGTGTTACTCACATAGAGAATGCTGCAATGGAGCCTGAGATTGTTGATTTAGCAAACTATATCAATGCTATGGGTGGTCATGTCAGTGGTGCAGGTACGGGACATATTAAAATTGTTGGTGTAGAGTCACTTAGTGGTGTTGAGCACTCAGTAATCCCTGACCGCATAGAAGCAGGTACTTTTATGGTAGCTGCAGCAATTACAAGAAGTGAAATTTTACTGAAAAATGTGGTAATTGAACACTTGTCAGCAGTTGTTGCTAAGCTCGAAGAAATTGGAATTACTTTCAAAGAAGAAGGTAATGATGTTAGGGTGATTCCTTCATCAACATATAAGACAGTCGATATTAAAACAATGCCATATCCTGGTTTCCCAACGGATATGCAGAGTCAAATAATGGCATTATTAACGACTATCGAGGGAACTAGTATCATGACTGAAACTATCTTTGAAAACCGCTTTATGCATGTGAGAGAATTTTCAGCTATGAATGCGAACATTACAGTTGAAGATAATCATGCTGTCATTCGCGGTGGTAATCAGTTGTATGGTGCTCAAGTGAAGGCGACTGACTTACGAGCAGGTGCTTCATTAATCTTAGCTGGGTTAGCAGCTGATGGTCATACGACTGTTACAGAACTTAAACATTTAGATCGTGGATATGTACGATTCCATGAAAAATTAAAGGCACTTGGTGCAGATATTGAACGTACTGATGATAGTAGTTCAGAGAAGCATTTGGTGACATCAAAGTAAAGGGGTAACACTATGGCAGAACAGAATCAAAAAATCGTTCACCGTAGATTCCCGTTATTAGTTAGAATATTATTGTTTTTATACGTAGCTATCGTGCTGGTTTTTCTCGGACTGATGATTGGCTATGGCATACTTGATAATCCTTTTGGAGTATTTCGTATAGAGACATGGGAACACATTATTAATTTAACTAGGGGTTGACGATAGACATGTTGACATATGATCAAATTAAAGCAATCATACCTCACCGCCCGCCATTTTTATTAATAGACAGAGTGGTAGAAATAGAAGCAGGTAAGAGTTGTAGAGGTATTAAACAAGTATCTGGTAATGAACCATTCTTTGAAGGTCACTTTCCAGAATACGCAGTGATGCCTGGAGTATTAATCGTAGAAGCACTCGCACAGGTTGGTGGGGTTGCACTTTTACAACAAGAAGAATTCAAAGGTAAATTAGCCTTTTTTGCAGGAATTGATAAATGTCGCTTTAAAAAGCAAGTCACTCCTGGAGATACCTTAGATCTATATGTAGAAATTACTAAGATCAAAGGTCCAATTGGTAAAGGTTCTGCCGTAGCTAAAGTAGACGGTGAGATTGCTTGTCAATGTGAGATTACTTTTGCAATTGCAGATAATAAAAACAACGCTTAAGAAAAACGCCTATCTAATTAAAAATTAGATAGGCGTTTTTTTTATTCCTCATCGAAAGGATCTTTAGATTCCATACGTGCGTTGAATTCATTTACAAGTTCATCGCCTTGTAAGCCTTGTTTTACAAGGTAATCTAAAAGGTTTTCTGCATAGTTTGGTCCATGGTCGACAATGGATCCTTTAAATATTACAGATAGTTTGTCTTCATTTTTATTGACAGCCATCAGTTGAGTAGAGAATTTAGCAGGAGCATTGGTCGGTCTAGTTATAGTGACCATCATATCTAGCTCACTACCTTTTAAGTTTTCTAATAAGCTTTCTAAATCGCTTTTAGTGACTATTTCAATAATCCAAGGCTGTTCTCCATGCTCTAAATTGATAATCACACCATCTAATACTTCTGGAACAAGAAAGTTTTTATCCTGAATAATTTTGAGATCGATTACTTTAAATGATTTCAAATTAAGACTCCTTATCTGATACAAATTTTTTATTTTGGTTGTCGTTTTTAATCATAATCTCTATTTTTGTTTATTTTATTAATTCTTTTGTAATTATTGTATATTAATCTGTGTAAAAATGAAATTATTGCTTTTTGCAGAAAATTTAAATCCCCTATACATTTATAGCAGGAAGGGGGTGATCTTGAATGATGAATAAGGTTCTGTTAGTCGGTGAACTCATTAGCAATAAGGTTATTGCCAAAAATAGCCAAGGTACAGTCAATGCATTTATAATTGCCACAGTGCGAGTACCAAAGGATAGTCGACGAGAAAAGGAAGTTCATTTTTTATATTGTAAAGCCTTTGGAAAAAGCACTCCCAGCATCTTAGAACAGGCGAATATTGGAGACATCCTGTCAGTCAGTGGTCAATTAGCCACGACTTCTTTAACTAAGCACGATGGCTCTAAAGACTATCGTATGGAAGTCTGGGTAGAAAGTATCAAACATATACCTGAGAAGATACGAAACAGCACTGATATTTCAAATCCATCACACTTAATTGAACAAGCAGTGAGTCACTATAGCATCCAGGAAAGCCTTGGTGAACAGTATGTACATACCATACCGGTGACCAAGAATAAGCCATCAAATGAAAAAGAAAAACATCTAGAAATTTTACAAAATGTTGTTGAAGAAGTCTCTACTGAAGCTCTTGAGAAAAAAGATAAAGAAAAAGTGTTAGCCTAATATTACCCCCACCTTTTATTGATGCACAATTCATCTCACTCACACAAGCATATCTCATAGAGCTGCTGCGGCTTTATGGATATGCTTTTTATTATCTGATTATTCTAATTTGAAAGATAAACATAATATATAGAAATGTTTTTGTAATGAAATTGTAAATATTAAGTTTTCTTTTATTCATACTGTAACCTATGTAATAGTTATTTCCTCTATAATAAAAAGCGTTGTAAGGAAAACGTTAAAAATTAATAAAAAATTTACATATAGAAAAACAAATTATTTGGAGGAGTAATGTCGTGAAAAAATTATTAGCATTAGGTGCAGTAGCAGCAGTATCAACAACAGTTGCATATTCAGCAGAAGCTTCCTCATATACAGTTGAAGCTGGGGACTCTTTATGGGTATTAGCAGAAGATCATGATGTATCGATTGAAGACATTAAGAAAGATAATGATTTAAAAACTGATGTTATCGTACCTGGTCAAGTTCTAGAAATCGGTGAAGACAAAGAAGAAACAAAAAAAGAAGATAAAGAAGAAAAAACAGGAAAAACAGATACATACAAAATCGAAGCTGGAGACACACTTTCAGATATTGCAGCAAAATTTGAAGTTTCTGTCAGAGAGCTTAAAGAGTGGAATAACTTATCTTCAGATATTATTTTTGTAGGTAAGGAAATCATTGTTTCTTCAGATTCAGCACCTAAGGCAGCACCTGTTCAAGAAGAATCTTCAGCGCCTGTAGTTGAAGAAAGTGAAGATGTTGCACAAGAGGAAGTTGTAGAAGAGGTTGAAGAGGAACAAATACAGACTCAAAATGTCGCAACTACAGTCAACACAAACAGTGGTTTAAATTGGGGTGCTTTGGCAGCTTGTGAGTCAGGTGGTAACGCAAACGCAGTTAGCTCAAATGGTTTATATCACGGACTTTACCAGTTTGACGCACAAACTTGGCAATCTGTAGGTGGATCTGGTGTCGCATCTCAAGCATCTGCAGCTGAACAAACACAAAGAGCACAAATTCTTTATAACCAAAGAGGGGCTTCACCATGGCCTGTTTGTGGTTCAAGACTATAAAAAATACTTTTGACACACCAGCCTAATAAGGTTGGTGTTTTTTTGTGGTAAAATCAAGATGATGAATGGAGGTAAAGCTATGCTTGAACTGGTGAATCTATCTAAAAGTTTTGGGAAATTCAAAGCCTTGGATGATATTTCTTTAAAAGTAGAAAAAGGGGAAGTAATGGGCTTTATCGGACCAAATGGCGCTGGTAAATCTACGACGATTCGTCTGATCATTGGGGCATTGAAGGCGAACACAGGGAAGATTATTTTTGATGGTAAAGATATTAAAAATGATAAAAACTATCTTGAAAAAATCGCTTATGTACCAGGTGATGTGAATTTATGGAATAACTTAACTGGTGGAGAAGTAATAAACTTCATGATGGCAGTTAAGGGAAATAAAGATACTGAACGTAAAAATGACTTACTCAAGCGTTTTAAACTGGATCCTAAGAAGAAATGTAAAAATTATTCAAAGGGAAATAGACAAAAAGTTGCTTTGATTAGTGCCTTTTTAAGTGATGCAGATTTTTATATTTTTGATGAACCTACCACAGGATTAGATCCCTTAATGGAAAGAGAGTTTCATAAGGAAATTTTGACTTTAAAATCCCAAGGTAAAACAGTCCTATTATCCAGTCATATTCTATCAGAAGTTGAGAAATTGGTAGATAGTTTAGCGATTATTAAGGATGGTCAAATTATAGAGACTGGTAGTTTTGAAGATTTAAGACATATTACAAGAGTAGAATATATTATCAGAACTGACGATAATATTGATGCGCTACGTCATCAAAAGTTTATAAAGGAATTTTATAACGACCATGATGGTTACCATTTCTTAGTTGATAATGAAGATATTCCGGATTTCTTAAAATATTTAAAAATCTATAATCTGCATGTCTTAGAGACGGTGCCGATTAAATTAGAAGATATCTTCTTGAAATATTATCAGGGTGAAACATGACTTATTTTAAGCTGATTTTTAAAAATATTCGTTTTAAAGCAACAATCTGGATAGTTGCTTTAATAGCTTTTTCCCTATCTATTCCAGCGGTCTTTAATAATTTATATAGTAATAAAGAAGAATTAGCTGGTATGAGGATGACCGTTGATAATCCGGCAATGGTTGCCTTGATAGGACCTTTACCAGATGGAGATTATACGACGCCAGTGATGTTTGCTCATCAAATGTTGTTAATTATGGCGATCATCCATAGTGTGTTTGTCATTTTACTTGCTAGAGATATTAGTAGGAAAGAAGAGGAATCAGGCCTTTTAGAATATGCCATGTCAACTGGTATAAGTAAAAATACGGTCATGATTAGCCAATATTCACTTGGTTTACTGATCAATTCTTTAATTTTTATCATTTTATTTATCGGTTTAAATCTATATAATATTGAAGGATTTACTACGAGCGGTAACTTTTATTATGCACTCTCACTAGCACTATTCGGTTTTCTTTTCTACTCATTAACGCTTTTATTTGCACAGTTGTTTAAAAATGATGATATGGTCTTTGGAGTCACTCTCGGTGTATCTTTAGGATTTTATATATACCGAGCGATGACCGATGTGATTGACGATAAGTATTCAATTTTGTCACCTTATCACTGGTTGTCTAAAATGCAGTTGTACACTGATAATGAAACAGCAAGTTGGTTGCTATGTTTCTTAATTATAGTGCCAATCGTAATCTTGACTTTCTCTCTATTTAAAAACAGAGATCTTAATGATAGTTATTTAAGTTTTGATAAAAATAAAAAAGATAAAAAAATCAATAGTTACAGAAAATTGTTATATCACAATAATAAAGTTTTAGCCTTATCATGGTCTATCGCTCTTTTACTTGTCGGTTTATCATATGGATCAATATTTGGAGACATAGATAAGGTAATCGGGCAAAATGAAATGCTAGCTGAAGCCTTTGGACAAGGTGACGGAACGACGATGTTTATTGGCTTATTATTTGTGATTTCTGCTGTAATTGCATGTGTTCCTGGACTGATGGTGAATAGTCGATTATTGACTGAAGAGAAAACGAGGCGATTAGAAGCATTAAATGTTGGAAGTTTAAAGAACAAAATCTCAAGAGGAAGAACCTACTTAAGTCATTACGTGTTTGCACTTTTCTTAAGTTTATTTACTTATCTACTGACACTGCTCGGTATGTATGTCGCAAGTAGGGGTGTAGACATATCGATTACAGAAAAAGACTACCTACTCGCATTTTTAAATTATAGTGTGGTGATTGTCTTAGTGATCGGCTTGTCATCACTTTTAATTGGCATTTCAAAACAAGCACATATCGTCGTCTGGGTCTATTTAACTTATATGTTCTTGGCTAATTATCTAGGGCAGATATTACAAATCGATGATGTATTTTTAAGGCTCAGTCCAATATTATATTTAGCCGAAGTTCCACTTGAGTCTATAGATATAAATATCATCATCTATCTTACTATTATTGCAATAATTATGATGTTGGCAGGTATGTTCTTGTTTAAAAGACGCAATCTGTTATGATGAAATAAATACAATATTAATCACTAGGGGCGCCAACTGGCTGAGATAGTATAAATACTTGTCCCTTATACCTGATCCAGATCATGCTGGCGTAGGGAAGTGTAGTCAATGAGATTTACTCTCATATATTAACTCACTTCTCTTGAAGTGAGTTTTTTTAGGAGGAAATAAGATGTCGAAATTACCAATTGGGTTAACAATCGCAGGAAATGATCCTACAGGTGGAGCAGGAATACTTGCTGATATGAAAGCGATGCATTCAAGAGAAGTATATGGCATGGCGGTGATCACATCCTTAACAGCCCAAAACACCTTAGGTGTTCAAGATGTTTTCAACGTACCGGTGGATTTTATCGATAAAGAGCTTAAGAGTGTGTTTGATGACGAGCTACCTCATGCCTTAAAAACAGGTATGATTGCAGAAGCTGACATGATGACACTTGTAGCAAAATATATTAAAAAATATAAGATACCTTATGTGATGGACCCTGTCATGATTGCAACAAGTGGTGATCGTTTGATGACCGATCAATCAATGAATACTTTAATTAATGAACTCATACCATTAGCAGACATCATTACACCAAACTTACATGAAGCAGAAGCTATTGCAGGAATGAAAATTACGAGTGAAGAGGATATTAAAGTTGCACTTAAAATAATGAGAGAGGACATGGGTGCGAGTAATGTCATCATTAAAGGCGGTCACCTAGAAGGAGATGCCATAGACTATCTGTATGATGGCAATGATATATTTACCCTGAGTGCGAATAGAATTGATACCAATCAAACGCATGGTACTGGCTGTACTTTTTCAGCTGTACTAACAGCTGAGCTTGCTAAGAAAAAGTCGGTGATGGAAGCTTTTAAAACTGCTAAAGCCTACATTACAGATGCAATTCAAAACTCACCAAATATTGGACGAGGTAATGGTCCAGTGAACCACTTTAGTTATAAGGAGGATTAATTTATATGATCGATTTAGTCAGACGTATCAAACCCTTAATTTTGTGTATTACTAATGATGTGGTAAAAACGGATACTGCTAACGGTTTACTTGCACTTGGAGCATCACCCATTATGAGTAATGAAAAAAGAGAATTAAAAGACATTATTCAACATGCTGGTGGAGTCTTACTTAATATTGGTACTGCTTCAGAAGAGAAAATAGAACTATATAAAAAAGCTGCCCAATATGCCAATGAATTTAAGGTTCCTTTAGTATTAGATCCTGTTGGTTATGGGGCATCGAGCTTTAGAAAGAACTTGGTAGATCAGTTATTAGAAAGCTATGAATTTTCCTTAGTAAAAGGTAATGCGAGTGAAATGTTAGCCCTAAGTGGTCAGATGAGTCAGAGTAAAGGTGTTGATTCTGTAGAAACAGAAAAAACAAGTGATATCGCAAAACTCGTCTTTCAAGAATTAAAAGTGCCTGTCTTAGTCACTGGGGAAATTGATTCCTATGTTGATCATGAGGAACAGTTTATTATGAAAAACGGTCATTTTTACCAAGCAACAATTACGGGATCTGGTTGTATTTTGGGTAGTTTTTGTGCTGCGTTTTTAGCAGTGGATCAGTCCTATGAAGCGGTCGTTAAAGCAATTTCTTTATATAATATTGCAGCAGAAAAAGGGGCTCACTTAAGTGGTGGCCCAAGTCAATTTAGAAGTCAGTTAATAGATGAAATATATAATTTTAAAGAAAATGATTTTGAAAGAAAAGCGGTGGAAACTTTTGAATAAGGATCTTTTAAGACTCTATCTCATTGCCTCTTCTAAGTCTTTTAAAAATCCTTTAAAAGACTTAGAAGAAGCCTTTAAAGCTGGTGTGACTTGTTTTCAACTCAGAGAAAAAGGCCAAGGTATTAAAACAGGAGATGAACTTGTTAACTTTGCTCATGATGTAAAAGTCTTATGTCAAAAGTATGATATTCCCTTCATTATTAACGACGATGTAGAATTAGCGATTAAAGTGGAAGCTGATGGTATACATCTAGGTCAAGATGATATTGATCCGGCTGACTTACCTAGCTTTTTTGATGATAAAATTGTTGGTTTATCAGTAGGGAATTTAAGTGAATTGAAATCTAGTAATTTATCCAAAGTTTCTTATTTAGGTACTGGACCTGTATTCTTGACGACTTCAAAAGATGATGCAGGAGATGCTATTGGTTTGAGTGGTTTAGAAGCAGTGGCTAAAAACACAGAGTTACCGCTTGTTGCGATTGGTGGCATAAATATCAGTAACTATAAAGAATGTTTATCCCATGGGGCAGATGGTATTTCAGTCATTTCAGTCATTACACAATCGGATAATATTGAACAAACCGTGACACAATTACTAAAATAAGATTGTGAAATAGTGAATTAGAATTGGAAAGTGGTTTTTATACACTAGGATTTATGATACAATCTTTTTTATGTGAGATATTATTTGAGGTGAAGAAATGATTAAAAAATGGCTATTTCCTGCTTCTATGGTTTTAGTTTTATTCCTTGCAGGGTGTGATTATTCTCAGCCAGAGAATAGAGACGGTTTCTTCTACAATACTCTTGTTAGCCCGATGGACTCGCTCCTACATTGGCTTGGAGATAATTTAGATTATAACTATGGTTTGGCAATTATCATCATTACGTTAATCGTTCGTTTAGCGATTTTCCCATTCATGATGCGTACATACAAGAATCAGATGATGATGAGAGAAAAAATGAAGATAGTTAAACCTGAAATGGAAGCTATCCAAGAGAAAGTAAAAGTTGCAACAACTCAAGAAGAAAAAATGGAAGCTCAACAAGAAATGATGGCACTATACAAGAAGCATGATATCAATCCTCTAAACATGGGTTGTTTACCAATCCTTATTCAAATGCCGATTGTTATGGCTTTATATTTTGCTCTAAGATTCCCATCAGAAGGTGGAATCGAAGCGCATCCAGATTTCCTTTGGTTAGACTTAACTCAAACTGACTATTTCATGGTCGCGATTGCGGGTATTGTTTATGCAATTCAAGCATGGGTATCAATGCAATTTGTTGCTCAAGAACAACGTCAACAGATGCGTTTATTCATGTTCATTTCGCCGATAATGATTATTTGGATTTCAGCAATTTCTCCATCAGCACTTCCCTTATACTGGGCAGTGGGTGGACTATTCCTAATATTCCAAACATGGGCTGGTAATACTTTCTACCGCAAAAAAGTTCATGAAGAAATGGCACCAATCATTGAAGCGCATGAAAAAGAAAAGGCAGAAAAAGAGAAACGTTTACAGAATTCAAGAGTAAAACCTAAAAAGAAACGTAAAAAGAAATAAGCGAAAAAAGTCGAGAACTTTAAGTTCTCGACTTTTTTATAGAATAGGTTCGATTAAGTTTGCTAAACCTTCTTTTAGTTTAATCCAATTTCCTCTGGCCTCGTATTTTTCTATGGTGAATATTTCACAGTGTTGAATATCATTTTCAAAAATCTTACGAGATTTTATAGCTTCTTCAGTATTATAAATAAAGGCATTAACTTCAAAATTTAAAATAAAGCTACGATTGTCTACGTTTGTTGTTCCTATTGAAACAATTTCATCATCGATAACGAATACTTTTTGATGTAGGAAACCTGGTTGATACATGTAAACTTCTGCACCCATATACATGAGTGTTGCAACATTGGAATAGGTTGCCCAGTAAACGAATGGATGATCTGGGAAACTTGGAATCATAATTTTAACTTTGACTCCACTTAGGAGTGTAATTTTTAAAGCTTCCATTATAGACTGATCAGGGATGAAGTAGGGTGATTGAATATAGATTTCTTTTTTAGCGCTATTGATCATTTTTAAGTAACCGTATTTAATCTGCTGATAATCTTCGTCAGGTCCACTTGAAGCAATCTGCATGGTAATATCTCCCACTGAAAAAATTTCAGGGAAATAGCGATCTTCATGTTTCATATTGTTACGAGTATCATGAGAGTTCCAATCTAGCATAAAGCGTAGTTGCAAGGACTTAACAGCATTCCCTTCAATACGTAGGTGAGTGTCTCTCCAAGCGCCCATTTTAGGGTCAAGTCCAATATACTCATCGCCAACGTTAGATCCTCCAATGTAGCCGATACGACCATCTATGACGACAATTTTTCTGTGGTTTCGGTTGTTAATTCTAGGATTGACTAAAGGTAGTTTACTAGGGAAAAAGGCTTCAACTAAACCACCGTGTTCTTTTATATCCGTGAAATTTTTAAGTGATAAAGATCTTGAACCGATATCATCATATAGAATTCTAACGGATACACCCTCTTTTTGCTTTTTGAGTAGGGCTTTGTACAAGCGATTTCCAATACCATCTAATTTGAAAATATAATACTGAAAGTGAATATGATCTTCGGCAGCTTCTATATCTTTTATCATTTGATCGAACTTATCGTTCATATTTGTATAGGTCTCTACAGAATTATTGCTCGTTACAAATGACTGATTGTTGTAAAGCAACATATGGACCAATTTTTTATGTTTTTCAGCGACAGGGCTGGATAGGGTTAAACGTCCCTTTTGAATTTCTTCTAGTTGTTCACTAACTAGATGTTCAAGACCGACCTTGTCTTCCTCATCTAGTTTAAAAATCTGTTGTCTATAGATAGTACGTCCAAAGAGCATGTAGAGAATAAATCCAACGAATGGGATAAAGAATAAGACAAGAACCCAAGCCCACACGCTCTGTGCATTACGTCGTTCTAGAAAGATTAAACTGACTGTCAGTAGGAAATTAATAAAATACAGTAAAACAGCAATTGTAGTTACAGCTGCTTGATCAGAAATATAAATTTCTGTGAATGGTATGTACATGTGTGCTGCTCCTTTAAGAAAATTCTTGTAATAAGTCTGTAATATTTTTCTTTAAAAAGTATAGATAATTATAACATAAAGAAGTACAATGAAAGTAGCTACAAAAAGGGAGTGTCAATATGCGCAAAAACGACAAGAGTAAAGTAAAAGAAGTCGTCCAGATGCTGCATGAACTCGGCGTAAAGGTTTCATCTTCAAAATCGCGTTTTGAAATTATGAACCGCATTGCAAACAAAGAACAACTCAGACTTAAAGAGAATAATATTTAAATAAAACTGCTACAGGGGCATCTGTAGCAGTTTTATTTGTTCTTAGCAGGTTGAGATAGCTGATGAAAATACATACTTAATAGAACGCCGATTGCTACCATGTTAGACCAGAGTCCACTACCACCATAACTAATAAATGGTAAAGGTAGTCCAGTAATAGGAACAAGTTGAATTGTCATTCCAATGTTTTGGAAGATATGAAAGACCAGCAATGAGATATAACCAATAATAAAGTAAGATGCAAAGCTATCTGTTGCTTGAAAAGCCATGCGAATCATATGCAAAATCAACATGAATAAGATTAAGATTACGATGGTTGAACCGATAAAACCAAATTCTTCTCCGATAATGGTGAAGATAAAGTCTGTATGGTTTTCTGGGATATAGATAATACCTTCTGTGTATCCTTTACCGTTTATCCCACCGGAACCTATTGCAGTTAAGGAGTTTGTTAATTGGAAACCACTATCTGACTGAAACTCCTCTGGTGTTATCCAAGAGTATATTCTTTCAAATTGATAAGGGTGGATACCGAGATACTTCTCAAGTAAATCTGGGCGATAGAGTATACCTAGAATTAAAGCAAGACCAGTGGTTGCTGCAACAGTTAATGTAGGAATGATTAGCCACCAACTGATGCCAGAAACTACAACAAGACCTAAGAATATAGCGATCATAACAAGTACAGTACCCATATCGTTCTGCAAGAGAATTAAGAGCATAGGTAAGATTGACAGTACAATGAGCTTTAAAAGTAAGCGTAAATCCATAGCTAAGCTATTAGCTAACTTATACTTATTGTGTTGACTGATTGCATAAGCCATAGTCAAGATATAGATAATCTTAACGAACTCAGATGGTTGAATCGAGAAAAAGCCAAACTGATACCAACTCTTTGCGCCGTTAATGATCGGTGTAATTGACGATACTGGAGCAATGTAAAGTATTAGTAAGCTGAGAGTACCTAATATGTATAAGATCCATGTGTAAGATTTAATGAGTTTAAAAGGTACACACATAATGGTAATGGCAATGACAAAGCCAAGTCCGTAGAACATCATTTGCCTAGTAGTGAAATCAGTATTATACTGACCACTGGTCATGGCAGAATTAATAGAGATGACACTGACACTTGCTAAGAGGATAATCATTATTATTAATATCCAATCAATTCGGGCAAAAATGTTTGTATTTTGTCTTTGATATTTATTTTTACTCACAAAAGTCACCTAATTCTATATAGAAATCATGACATACAGTATACAACTATTTTATAATTATATCAGTAAATAAGAAAAATTAGGATGAAGAAAATGATAGAAAGAACTATAGAACAAATTGCACAATATTGTAATGGCCAAATGAATCAGGCAGCAAAACTTCAAAAAGATCAGTCTATCAAAGGAGTCTCTATCGACACGAGAACCCTAGAGGCCGGAAATCTTTTCGTTCCTTTTAAAGGAGAAAATGTGGATGGTCATCGCTTTATTGATATGGCGATTAAAAAAGGTGCAGCACTGACTTTAACCGAAGAAGAAAATAGTGAAGTCAATATACCAGCGATTATTGTTAAAGATGGCCTAAAAGCTTTACAGGATATCTCAAGAGCATACTTACAAGAAGTTGGACCTAAGGTTGTAGCAGTAACTGGCTCTAACGGTAAAACGACAACAAAAGATATGATTGAATGTGTCTTATCTAAGCGTTATAAGGTACAAAAAACTCAAGGTAATTTCAACAATGAGATTGGCTTACCACTCACAATTTTACAATTAGATGAAGATACTGAAGTATCTATTCTAGAAATGGGTATGGATAAGCGTGGGGATATTGATTTTCTCAGTACTTTAACCAAACCAGATATTGCTGTCGTAACCAGTGTCGGAGAATCACACATTGAAATGCTTGGCTCTAGAGAAAGTATCGCTTTAGCAAAGTATGAAATAGTTAACGGTTTAAAAAATGAGGGGACTTTTATCTACTCAAAAGATTACCCTCTTTTAGAACAGATCGTAGATAACAAGGTAGATTATTCTATTAAGAGTGCGGGACTTGATAACAGTAATGATGATCAAGTTACCGAAGTTAGAGCTGATGGTGAGGGGACTCGCTTTAAGTTTAAAGGTCAGAATTTTAAAATTTCACAGCTCGGAGCTCACAATGCTTTAAATGCTTCACTTGCAATTTTAGTGGGTGAGACACTTGGAGTATCTTTAGAAGAAAGTAAAGATAATCTAGAAGACCTATCAGTGACGAGTATGAGAATGGAAAGAATTCAAGATGAGAGCGGCGCTCTGATCATTAATGATGCTTATAATGCATCTAAGGCAAGTATGATTAGTGCGATTGATACGGTTGGTAGTCTAAAGCACCAAGACAAAATACTTGTTTTAGCAGATATTTTAGAACTTGGCGACTATAAGGAAGTACTTCATGTTGATGTTGCTAACTTTATAAATAGTACACCGTATGACTTTACTATGATTTATACTTTTGGCGAAGGTAGTAAATATATTCATAATGCACTTAAGACAAATAACAAGGTACATTTTGATTCGATCGAAGAGCTAAGAAGAAGTGTAAGAGAACACTTTAATGCTGATACAGTCATCCTATTAAAAGGATCAAGAGGAATGGCGTTAGAAAGGGTGCTAACAGATAGCTAAGTTAGGAATTTTATTTTTACATGGATATACAGGCGGAAGGTTCGAACTTGAACCAACATTTAAGTATTTGAAAACCCGTTATGATTTTGAATATGAATTTCCCTTATATCCAGGACACGGTATAAACTTAAATATGAATGGTGTGAAGGGAGACGAATGGTATCAAGAAGCAGAACTTGCTTTTTTGAATCTACAAAAGCGAGTGGATACCATATATATAATCGGCTATTCTATGGGTGGAGTCTTTGCTAGTTTTTTAGCACAAAATTATAAGGTTGATGGTTTGGTGCTAATTGCACCTGCTTTTGACCATACTAAAATCAGTAAGCTACACCGTCTGCACTTATCATCAAATGATATGAAGGAACATCTCCGAATCAACATGATAAAACAAGTGAAACCAAGACTTAAACATATTCCTTTAAGAGCAATGACAGAATTTGTGAATATTGTAGAAAGTAAAACTGGAGATTTAAGTAAAATTGAATGTCCGGTCAAAATTATTCATGGAAAGATTGATTTGTTGGTGCCATATGAAACGAGTATTCGAGCGGAAAAGGAGATACCAAATAGCAGTTTAAGTCTCTTAGACTACGCCCCACACCTATTTATGTTTACCGAAGAGAGCTTGCTAAAAGTCAATATTCTCACCGAACGCTTCATATTTAAATAAACGAATATTTCAGCTTGTGGAATCGACTCGAAAGTGTTACTATAGAGAAGTTGTACATGCGAGAAATGAATAGTCAAAGGAGACTAAAGTTTGAAGATTTTTAAAGAATTAGGAATCAGTGATGACACAATACAGTCAATTACTGAGATGGGGTTCACAGAGCCTACTCCAATACAGGAAGAAAGTATTCCATTAGCATTAGAGAGAAAGGACATCCTTGGTCAAGCACAAACTGGTACAGGTAAAACAGGTGCCTTTGGGATTCCAATTGTAGAGAACACTACAAAAGGGTCAGGTTCACAAGTCATTGTTTTAACACCTACTAGAGAGCTTGCAGTCCAAGTTGCTGATCAACTCAAAGCATTTGCTAAGAGAAAAAAATTGTCCACTGCTGTAATCTTTGGTGGTATGAGTATCGAACGCCAAATCAAAGATTTAAAAAGAAAGCCTGAAATCATAGTAGGGACACCTGGTCGTATGATTGACCATATTAATCGTCGTACTTTGAAGTTAGACGATGTTGAAACACTAGTATTAGATGAAGCGGATGAAATGATGAACATGGGCTTCATCGATGATGTTAAATTTATTATGAGCAAAGTACCTGAAGAAGGACGCCAAACATTGCTCTTCTCCGCAACTATGCCACGCGCTATTCAAGATTTAGTGACGCGCTTTATGAAAAATCCAACTGTTGTAAAAACTATGAACCAAAATAATTCTGATCCACTTATTGATGAATTTTATACGATTGTTAAAGAGTTAGAAAAACTTTCAGTATTCACATCTTTCTTAGATGTACATCAACCGGAGTTAGCTATTGTTTTCGGACGTACAAAACGCCGTGTGGATGAATTAACAAGTGCTCTAATCGCTAAAGGTTATAGAGCAGAAGGCTTACACGGAGACATTACTCAGTCTAAACGACTTGAAGTATTGAAGAAATTTAAAAATAATTCCCTCGATATTTTAGTAGCGACAGACGTTGCAGCTAGAGGCTTAGATATTTCAGGAGTATCACATGTGTACAACTTCGATATTCCACAAGATACTGAGTCTTATACACACCGCATTGGTCGTACAGGCCGTGCTGGTAAAGAAGGTATGGCATTAACATTTGTTAATCCAGTTGAAATGGACTTCTTACGTCAGATTGAAAATGACAAGAAAAAACCAATCAGAGCACTTCGTCCACCAAGTAAAAAAGAAGTGGAAAAAGCTCGTGAAAAAGAAGTGTTTGAAAAAATTGGTAAATGGTTAGAAGAAAATGATAACGAACATACTTTAGAAATTGCTGAATCACTTATGACAGAACATGAGCCAAAAGCAATTATCGCATCACTTGTAAACGAACTTCTGTATTCCAAAGAGGATGATAATATTCAATTATCCTTTGAAAAACCACTTTCTCGCAAAGGTAACGGACGCAGAGGTAAACCAAATTATAGTAAAGGCGGCCAAAGAGGCGGTCAAAGACGTGGCGGCAGAGATAACTTCAAACCACGTGGTAAAAACACTAACAAACGCAGTAGTCATGGTGGACGCACTTCCAAACAAGGTCGTGTCTTTAAAGACCATCAGAAATAAGTAGAAAGAGTCAGGAAATCTTTGATTTCCTGACTCTTTTTTCTCTATTATGAGTAATGTATTATAGAAGTATAGAAGAAAGGTGTGAAATTATGATACCCATGTCTACAAGCGTTAGACCATATATAATGGTCAGGAACTTAATACTATGGTTATTAGTCTTAGCCATTCTAGCTACACTATCTATCTTAACCTTTAAATTTTCATGGCCACCATGGTTATTTTACATATATGGAAGCATTACAATATTATGGTTGATCGGCTTTGTTATCTTAAAACCTATTATTTATAGTAAGGTCACCTCTTATCAACTATTTGATGATCGCATCATCGTCAGACAAGGTTTCTTTACAGTTAAGACTCAAATGATTCCCATAAAAAGAGCTCAGGGTGTTAGTTTTACTAGTGGTCCAATTTCTAGACGATTTGGACTTGGACATATAGAAATTAAAACGGCAGGCTTTGGTATACATTTACCACCCTTAAAAATTGATGAAGCTAGATCGTTAAAAACTCAAATTATTGAACTAGTAAAGGGGGAAACAAGTGATGTATAGTCCTCAAAGATTACATCCAATTGCTTATTTAGGCAGTGTGATTAAAGGGATAAAAACAATGTTTTTCCCAGCGATTATCATTCTTTTTAATATGCGTGAAGAATTGCTATCTGGTTCAGTCAACCTCTGGATGATTTTAAGCGGTGGCGGGATTCTGCTCTTTATTTTTATTCTATTTACAGCATTTGATATCTTAAATAAACTGAGAACTCGCTTTTGGATCGAAGACGATAAGTTTGTTTATAAAGATGGTGTTTTAACAAGAAATGAAAAAGATTTAGATATAAAGAGAATCCAATCGATCGACTTTAATGAACCTTTTTTCCACAGATTATTTGGGGCAGTCCAACTCGATGTGTTAACACCTGGTGATGGGATTAAAATAGATACAATAAAAAAATCTCAAGCAGCCGAACTTAGACAAGCGATCTATCAGGCACAAGAGAATAAAGAAATTGAAATTGGCAGTGCTAGCCCTTGGCCAAGAGATGAAGAAGACGTTCAAAATGAAACGAAGAAAGACTTTTTAACAGTCAAGAAAATGTCCTTTAAAGAATTGTTATTAATGGCGATGACAAGCGGTGGACTCGGAGTCTTTGCTGCGATCTTCTTTGGTATTTTAAATGTTGTCGGTGGAGAAATAATCATAGAGAATTATTTATCATATTTTGAATCTATAATAAGAAGTGTCGTCTTTGCAATCGTCGTTGCTTCTTTAATCTTTGTTGTGATTGGCTATATCATCGGAACGATTATCATTTTGATTAAAAATTATGACTATACACTCAAAAGACGTGGGGATGACCTATTAGTGAACTATGGTCTTTTTTCTAAAAAAAGTAAGAGTGTAAATATTAACCGCGTACAAAATGTCATTATTTCTGATAGCATCATCCGCCGTTTAATCGGTTACTATGCATTATCAGTTTCAATTACTAGTGACTCTTTAGAATCAGAGCAAATAGATGGTAAGGTGAAATTACTACCATTTATCAAGAAAAAAGAACTCTATGGCATTCTTAAAGATATTTTCCCTAACTACAATATAAATGTACCTGAACGAGTTGTCCCACTGCGCTCATATAGACGCTACTTTCAGTTTTCTATCTTGTTCATCCTGATTATTACTGGTGTCTTGGCATACTTCTTCCATGGTGAAACTTTCATGTTTTATATTTATATTGCAGCTCTAGTCATACTAATTGCCGTTATAGTGAGCGGTATATACAGTGCCAAGAACGTTGGCTATACTATTGTTAACGATGAAATAAATGTGATGACGGTTTCTCTTTTTACACGACATCACTATGCGATAAAGCACGATAAAATAATTAATACAGTTTATCGACGCAATCCTTTCTTACACAGAGCAGATCTAGGGCATATAGAAGTGAGTACAGCTGGTGGAATTGGCGAATCATCAGCGGAAATTAAGTTTATCGAAAAAGAAGATATAGAAAGAATATGGGCCTATATAGAGAGGGGGAAAGAACATGACGAGAATTTCACCGAGAGCCATCAAACTGTGGAGAATCAGAGCACTGATTAACAGTGGCATATGGTTAGTCATATCACTAGCCTTAGGAATAGGGGCTATCTTTATCGATTTTATACCTTGGTGGTCATTATTAATTCCTTTAGCTGTGGTCTTTTACATTTTGCTAGTCAGTGTTTGGATTATGCCTAAATTACGCTATAAATATTTCACCTATGAAGTTTTGAAAGATGAAATCAGAATTCACTCTGGCATTTGGTTTAAACATGAAGATGCAGTCCCTCTTTTTAGAGTCCAAAATATTGACACGACTGTCGGACCAATCATGAAAAAGATGGATCTAAAAGGAATATCCCTACAAACTTCAGCAGAAAGATTGTATATTCCCGAACTTGAAACGCCTAAAGCAGACCAATTAAGACAAGACATAAGAGAATTAATTAACTACAATGTAAACAAACAGAATCAAGGTGACATCATATGATAAAGGGACTCGGTACTGACATAATTGAGTTATCGAGAATTAGTAAGGTAAATAAAGATGACCGTTTAGCTAAAAGAATACTCAGCGAAAAAGAATGGGAGTACTATAAAAATATAGATAATGAGACTAGAAAAATTTCTTTCTTAGGTGGGCGTTTTGCAGTCAAAGAAGCTTATAGCAAGGCACTTGGAACAGGAATTGGTAAGACTGTGAGCTTTAATGAAATCACTTGTATAAATGATCAACATGGCAAGCCGTTAATCGACGGCTCACCACACGTTCATGTATCGATATCACATTCTCGTGACTATGCAACTGCTACAGTGATTATTGAGGGGGATATAAATGTCTGATAAATACTATAGGGATACTGTTTTAGAAGTAGATTTAGATGCAATTACAAAAAATTATCTTGCCATTCAAAGAAAAAATCATGACAAGACTTTTATTGCAGTTGTCAAAGCAGATAGTTATGGATTAGGGGCTGAGGTCGTTAGTAACCATTTAGCAGCAAAAGGGGTAACTTTTTTTGCTGTTGCTACTTTAGACGAGGCGATTGCTCTTCGCATGCATGGTATTAAAGAGAAAATTTTAGTACTTGGAACAATTCATCCAGAGCATATCAACAAAGCGATTCAACATCGAATCGCAGTGACTGCACCCAATCTTTCTTGGGTGGAAGCGGCAATTGATAAGGTGGACGAAAAGTACGACAAAAAAGTTTGGATTCACATTAAAGTAAATACTGGCATGAACCGGTACGGTACATCAGATATTGAAGAAATTAAGACAATGATCAACAAAGTTAATCACTATCAACGCTTTATATATGAGGGAATTTATAGTCACTTTACTTCTAGCGATATAGAGGGGAAAGCAACTGAAGAAGAATACAATGAGTTTAAGAGAATTGTTGAAGCAGTCGAAAGACCTAGCTATGTTCACATTGCTAACTCTGGTGGTGCGCTCTTGTTAGATGAAGATTTTACTACTGCCGTAAGAAGCGGTATTTCACTCTACGGCTATTATCCTAGTCTTTATACTAAAGAAAATACCACAGTTAAGCTACAGCCGTCTGTACGCTTAGTCAGTCAAATCTGTGCAATTCATCACCTAAGAAAAGGTGAAAGTGTGAGTTACGGTAGAACATACACAGCATCAGACAATGAAACAGTGGCAACTATACCAATTGGTTATGCGGATGGCTTATGGCGTCAGCATAGAGGCTTCGATGTAAAGCTTAAGAATGAAAATGTGCCAATCATTGGTACAATTTGTATGGATGCTTTAATAATTAAAGTTCCAGACAATACAAAAGTTGGAGAAAGTGTTACTATTATTGATAATTCAAGCGATAGTGATCAGGCTCTAGAAAAATATAGCGAATATGTCGACACGATTTCATATGAAGCACTTTGTGCTTTAGGTAGAAGATTAGTTCGTTATTATTTAACAGAGGATGAAAAACTGGTATATAATGCAATAATAAATTGAATATAATAACAGACATGACAAGCCGTTGTTCAAGATGTTATGATTGAATTAAGATATAGATTTTGGAGCTGAGTGTTGATGAACTTATCAGGATACAGCGAGTTGGAAAAAGAATTAGTTGTAGGCTATTTAGAGATGGCTGAACTAAATTTAATGATTGCTCGTGAAAGCTTTTCCGCTGAATGTGAGGCTTATCATGTCAGTCTTTTAGATTTAAAGAGTAATGGTGCAGCATGCAATGACAGAAAAGATGGTGAATAGATGAAAAGAGGAGAAGTTTATTTAGCTGATCTTTCACCTGTGCAGGGTTCTGAACAAGGGGGGAAGCGCCCTGTTGTTATTATCCAAAATAATGTGGGTAACCGTCACAGTCCGACTGTGATTGTTGCCGCCATTACTGGAAAAATAAATAAAGCCAAGATACCTACACATGTTGAAATTTCCAAGGATACTTATAAGCTTGATATGGACTCAGTAATATTATTAGAGCAAATTCGGACGGTGGATAAAACACGTCTAGAAGAAAAACTTACATATTTAGACGAAGAAAAGATGCGTGAAGTTAATGAAGCGCTTATAATCAGTCTAGCCTTAGGTCCAAAAAAGAAAAAGACAAAAAAATATAAGAAGACAGCGAATTAGACTTTTGGGAACAAAAGTCTTTTTTAAAATCGGAGGTGGATAAGGTGACTTACATAGACGATATAGTAGAAGAGTACAAGATGCTCATCACAGACTACTTAAAAACAAAAGATATAAATACACTTCTTGATGCGGCGCATGACTTTAGTGAGAGAGCTATTGATATAGATATTTCTCCGGATGAAATGATTGCCTTACATATAGAACTAATCGATGCTATGCCGCTTGATGATTATCAGTCCTTGAAAGATTCCTTAGATATCTTGCAAGAAGTAATGATTCACTTTGGTTTTACATATAAAGACTATAAGGCAATGCTGAATAAGCTTGAACGTCATGACCAAGAAATGGATGTAGCAGCAAGCCTTCAGGAAACGATGCTAAAAACATCTATACCGTCAATCGAAGAACTGGAGATTGGAGCAATTAGCGTACCTGCTAGGAAGGTGAGTGGGGACTACTATAATATTATCGAGCATAAAGATGATAAACTCACTTTTGCAGTTGCTGATGTTATCGGTAAGGGGATTCCTGCTGCCATTGCTATGTCCATGTTAAAGTTTGGTATGGACATGACACCATCATCAAACCCACCTTCAGACTCACTTGTGCGTTTAAATCAATTGGTTGAGAAAAACGTCAATAAAAATATGTTTGTGACTATGTTTTATGGTCTATACGATTTTATGACAGGAAAGTTATGTTTTTCGAGTGCAGGGCACGAACCAGCTTTTGTCTATCGACATGAAGAAGATGATTTTGAAGAAATTGATGGTAAGGGTCTAGTCTTAGGCGTACTAAGTGACACTTCTTATGAAGAAGTATCTGTGGAATTAGGACATAATGATATGGTCTTTGTTTATACAGATGGTGTCTCCGAATTAAGAAAGCACGATGAGTCCTTTATCGATATGGAAGATATTAAAGATATGATTAGAGAATCTAAGGATCAGCATCCTCAAGATATTGTGCAATACATATACGAAAATTTAACGCGCATGCGTCATCAAAGTTATAGAGATGATTTAACAATGTTCATTATTAAAAATAAAAATACTCAATAAGTTTCAAGTTTGATTTTTAAGGGTAAAATTAACTAGGTATAATGTACAGAAATAAGCGAATGGAGTGCGTAAATAGCTATGAATATCAATATAGATGTAACTGAAAATAATGAGGAGTATCTTGTCAGTGTAAAAGGTGAACTTGATGTTTACACTGCTCCTGAGTTAAAACAAGTGTTTGAGCCCATTTCTTCGAGTGGAGAACATAACTTGGTTGTCGATTTAAGTGAATTAAACTATATGGATTCAACAGGCTTAGGTATTTTTGTAGGCACATTAAAAGATTTAAACAAGAACAATAAGGAACTCCACGTATTGGGAGTTAACGATAGAATAATGAAACTGTTTGAAATTACTGGCTTACGTGACTTGATGTATGTAAACAAGCGTTCGGAGGTCGACTGAAATGACTCGAAATTATGATTTTATTGAAATGAAGTTTCCGTCTAGTGCAGAATATGTAGGTTTGATTAGATTAACTTTATCTGGTGTATTATCACGCGCTGGTGCAACCTATGATGATATAGAAGATTCTAAAATTGCTGTATCTGAGGCTGTAACAAATGCAGTGAAACACGCTTATCAACAAGATGAAAAAGGTGAAGTCTCTGTTGGTTTCGCAGTTTTTGATGACAAGGTAGAAATTATCGTTGCTGATAATGGACAGAGCTTTGACTACGAAACAATTAAAGACGAACTTGGACCATATGATGAGAATGAAAACATTGATTATTTAAGAGAAGGAGGCCTTGGGCTATTCCTTATCGAAACGCTTATGGATGAAGTGTCTTTCAAAAGACAAGCAGGAGTTACAATTAGCATGACGAAGTATATTAGTGAAAGTCAGGTGCAACCGAATGGAGAAGCAATCTCAAGATAATAATTACGGACTGCCACCTGAAGAGGTCAATCAGCTGATTAAAAGCTATCAGGAACAAGAAGATGAAGCTGCTCAACAAAAGCTCGTCGAAAACTATACAAAACTTGTTGAATCGTTAGCTTACAGATATTCAAGGGGGCAGTCTCATCACGAAGATTTAGTGCAGGTGGGAATGCTTGGTTTACTTGGTGCAATCAGACGTTTTGATACTTCTTTTGAACGCAGATTTGAAGTCTTTTTAGTACCAACTGTGGTCGGAGAAATCAAACGCTATCTTCGGGATAAGACATGGAGTGTTCATGTACCGAGGCGCATTAAAGAACTTGGACCACGTATTAAAAATACTACTGACCAGCTAACGAATGAGTTAGAGCGTTCTCCAACTATTCAAGAACTTGCTGATAAGTTAGAAGTTACTGAAGAAGAAGTTCTAGAAGCAATGGAGATGGGTCAGAGCTACAATGCATTATCTGTCGATCATTCAATTGAAGCGGATAAGGATGGCTCAACAGTTACTCTACTAGATGTTATGGGACAAGCTGATGATAATTATGACCTCGCTGAAAAGAGAATGATTTTAGAAAAAGTCTTACCTATTCTAAGTGAGAGAGAACAAGAAATTATTCACTCAACCTTTATAGATGGGCTTAGTCAAAAAGAAACTGGCGAACGTATCGGACTCAGTCAGATGCATGTTTCGAGGTTACAACGTTCTGCCATTAAAAAGTTAAGAGAAGCAGTTAAAGAGGTAGAATAAAATTATGATTTGCCCAGTCTGTTCACAGATTGGGCTTTTTCTTAGGAGCGAACATTCACATGACAGAACAGTTAATCAAACACATAGCGACAAATATGAAAATTAAAAAAGTGTACGTTTCTAAGGTTTTAGAACTTTTAAGAGATAAAAACACTGTGCCATTTATTGCAAGGTATCGTAAGGAAGCAACGGGCGGCTTAGATGAAGTTGTTATCAAAGATATTGAAACAGAGTATCTTTACCTAGAAAATCTTAACAAGAGAAAAGATGAAGTTATTAGACTGATAGATGAGCAGGGTATGCTGACAGATGAACTAAAAGAAGACATCTTAAAACAGACTAAACAATCTAGAGTTGAAGATCTTTATCGTCCGTATAAACAAAAGAAAAAAACACGTGCAACAGAAGCTAAAAGACTAGGATTAGAACCTTTATCAAAAATTATTTTAGCGGGTACAGAAGCGGATATCGAAACGATCGCACAGGATTATCTAAACGAAGAAGTTACGACAGTTAAGATGGCAATTGATGGAGCTAAGGATATCATTGCTGAATATATTTCAGATAATCCAAAATATCGTCAATATATTATTAGAGTCATAAAAGATTCATCATCGATAACTACGACAGTTAAAAAGAATGCAGATGATCCTGAAGGCGTATTTGAAATGTACTATGATTATAGTGAAGCAGTTAAAAAAATTGTTCCTCATAGAATTCTCGCCATAAATCGTGGAGAAGCGTTAAAGGTATTAACAGTTAAATTTGCTCACAAAGAAGAGCTATTTGAAAGATACTTAAAAAAACAATTGCTCTCAGATTCTCATAAGACAGAAAATTTAATAACAGAAGCGATCGAAGATAGCCTGAAACGCTTGTTATTACCTTCTTTAGAAAGAGAAGTTAGAGCAGAGCTCACTGAAAAAAGTGAAGCGCATGCAGTTGAGATATTTGAAGAGAACTTAAAACGCTTGCTTCTTCAGCCACCACTAAAAGGAAGAATTATTTTAGGTCTAGATCCAGCTTATAGAACAGGCTGTAAACTTGCAGTCATTGATGAGAGTGGTGCTTTTGTAGCGAAAGATGTTATTTATCCTCATAAACCTGTTAACAAAAAAGAAGAAGCTAAAAAGAAAATATTAGAACTTATAGAAAAGCATGATGTCACTTTAGTGGCTATTGGTAATGGTACAGCCTCGCGTGAATCAGAAGAATTTATAGGTAGTTTAATTAAGGAACACCAGCTTGATTTACCTTATATTATCGTCAATGAAGCAGGGGCAAGTGTGTATTCAGCTTCAACAATTGCACGTGAAGAATTCCCTGATTTTAATGTCGAAGAAAGAAGTGCTGTGTCTATTGCTAGACGAGTGCATGATCCATTGAGTGAGCTCGTTAAAATTGATCCAAGGTCGATAGGTGTGGGTCAGTACCAACATGATATTAATCAGAAATTCCTAACTGAATCATTAAACTTTGTCGTAGAAACCGCTGTGAACCAAGTCGGTGTAGACGTAAATAGTGCTTCTGTTACGCTCTTGAAACATGTTGCTGGTTTGACGCCTGTAATCAGTAAAAATATTGTGGATTATAGAGAAGAGAACGGTGGTTTTAAAAAGAGAAGTGATTTAAAGAAAGTTGCTAGATTAGGTGATAAAACCTATGAGCAGTGTGTAGGTTTCTTGAGAATTTTTAATGGTAAAGAACCGTTAGATGTTACTCCAATTCATCCTGAACAATATAAGAATACTTATCAGTTGATCGATATGATGGATTTAACAATTGATGATCTCGGTAGCGAAAAAATTAGAGAGAAGTTATCTACTTTAAATATTAGAGAGACAGCTCAGGTTTTAAATGTTGGTGTCCCTACTTTAGAGGATATAATAGAAAGCTTAAAAGCGCCTCTTCGCGATGTCCGTGATCAATATGATACGCCAATGTTAAAATCAGATGTTCTAGATATTGAAGATTTAAAAGCTGATATGATTTTATCTGGAACGGTTAGGAATGTAACAGATTTTGGGGCATTCGTGGATATTGGTGTAAAACAAGATGGACTTGTTCATATATCGGAGCTTTCAAATCGCTTTATCAAGCATCCTTTAGAGGTTGTAAATACTGGTGATATTGTAGAAGTGAAAGTTATGGATGTTGATGTGAAGAAAAATAGAATCGCTTTAACCATGAAAAACATATAAAAAAAGGAGAGATTTTAAAATCTCTCCTTTTTCTTAATTTAATTACATGTTGTGGAAGTAATCAGGTTTTTCTAAGTCAACATCATTGATGTCGATTCCTAATGCACTTGCTACACCTTTACCGTATTCAGGGTCAGCTTGGTAGCAGTTGTAGATATGGCGGTGTTTAGTACGAGTTGTTGTTTCTGCCATGTCATCTGCTGTGTTTTTAAATAGACGTTGTTTTTCTTCTTCTGTTAGTAAACGGAATAGTTTACCAGGTTGCTCGAAGTAGTTGTCATCGTCGTCACGGAAGTTGTGTTCGTAAATTGATGCAGTTTCTAATTCTAAAGCAGGTTGTTTTGCATCAGGATCTGAGTTGTGAACACCGTAACTGTTAGGGTAGTAGTTAATGCCAGAACCCATGTTACCATCAACGCGCATTGCACCGTCTCTACTGAATGGGCAAACATTTGTCGCACCTTTAGGTGAGTTTACCGGAATTTGGTGGTGGTTAACACCTAGGCGGTATCTCTGAGTATCTCCATAAGAGAAAATACGACCTTGTAACATCTTATCTGGAGAGAAACCAATACCAGGGATAATGTTTGTTGGTGCAAATGCTGCTTGTTCTACTTCAGCAAAGTAGTTTTCAGGGTTTCTATTTAACTCGAACTCACCAACTGGAATAAGTGGGTAGTCACCTTTATACCAAACTTTAGTTAAGTCGAATGGATTGTCTGGGTGAGTTTTTGCTTGTTCTTCTGTCATTACTTGAATATAAACCTTCCATTTAGGGAAGTTACCTTCTTCAATTGCATTGAACAAGTCTCTTTGTGAAGATTCACGGTCTTTACCAACGATTGCTTCTGCTTCTTCATTAGTATAGTTCTCAATACCTTGTTGAGTGCGGAAGTGGAATTTAACCCACACGCGTTCGTTATCTTCATTAATCATGCTATATGTGTGTGAACCAAATCCGTGCATATTTCTAAAGCCTTTAGGAATACCTCTGTCAGACATTACGATTGTTACTTGGTGTAGTGCCTCAGGTAAGTTTGTCCAGAAATCCCAGTTGCTTTCAGCATTTTTCATATTAGTTTTAGGATCGCGTTTAACAACGTGGTTTAAACTTGGGAAAAGTTTAGGGTCGCGGAAGAAGAATACAGGTGTGTTGTTACCAACTAAGTCCCAGTTTCCATCTTCAGTATAAAATTTAAGTGCGAAACCACGAATGTCACGTTCTGCATCCGCAGCACCACGTTCACCAGCTACTGTAGAGAAACGTGCGAACATTTCTGTTTCTTTACCAACTTCACTAAAGATTTTAGCTTTAGTATACTGAGTGATATCGTGAGTTACTTTAAATGTACCGAAAGCACCAGAACCTTTAGCGTGCATTCTACGTTCTGGAATTACTTCACGGTCAAAGTGAGCCATCATATCTAAGAAGTACGGGTCTTGCATTACTAGTGGGCCACGAGGTCCAGCGGTTGCTGTGTTTTCACGATCGCCAACAGGGTTACCGAAAAGAGTGGTAAGTCTATTATTTTTATTCGTCATCAAGAACTTCCTCCATTAATTAGAATTATTATAAATAAACTATAACAAGCAAATCATTTAAAATCAAGCTTCTAAACTGAAATAAATATTAAGATTGCGACTATATGACAATTGTTTTAAATTAACAATATCTTAATAATTAGAGATAATAAAAAGGTCTAAATGAGAATTCCAAACAAATTTAAAATGGCTTTATATAGTAGGAAAAACTTTTTTACAACAAATATAAAAAATTGATGAATAATGTATTGACTTTGTTTATGAAACTCGGTATATTAATAAACGTTGTTACAATAGATGGCCCGTTGGTCAAGCGGTTAAGACACCGCCCTTTCACGGCGGTAACACGGGTTCGAGTCCCGTACGGGTCACCATTATTGTTAAGGTTAATATTTCATTAATTAATTTACAATAAATTATTGACAAGAAGAAATCATTGATTTATAATTTTATATCTAAACTGTTTGAGCTTAAAGCAACCAAGCGAAAGTGAAACAGAAAAATTCGTTGTTGACAGCGAGAATCGAAAGTGTTACAATAGGAGATGTCGCTAAAAAACGAAAGATATAATTTACCTTTTAAATTTTTCTTTTCGCGGTTGTGGCGGAATCGGCAGACGCGCTAGGTTGAGGGCCTAGTGGGAGTTAAATCCCGTGGAGGTTCAAGTCCTCTCAGCCGCACCATTAAAGCTCATATATATTATACATCTTATGCGGGTGTAGTTAAATGGCATAACCTCAGCCTTCCAAGCTGATGTCGTCGGTTCGATCCCGATCACCCGCTCCATTATTTTATTACATTAAAGAACATTGAAAACTGAATGACAATATGTCAACGTTTAATTCCGATAAAAACAGACTTCTTTAAGGAGTCACTTGAGGCGCACAAGACAAACGCAAAAACGTGATAGAGATATCACACGAGAGCTTAGACAAGTTTTCCAATCATGGAGAGTTTGATCCTGGCTCAGGATGAACGCTGGCGGCGTGCCTAATACATGCAAGTCGAGCGC
>NZ_CAJEWD010000003.1 GCF_903994045.1 Jeotgalicoccus meleagridis | reverse complement strand
CATGTATTAGGCACGCCGCCAGCGTTCATCCTGAGCCAGGATCAAACTCTCCATGATTGGAAAACTTGTCTAAGCTCTCGTGTGATAATTCAATATCACTGTTTTGCGTTTGTCTTGTGCGCCTCAAGTAACTCCTTAAAGAAGTCTGTTTTTATCGGAATTAAACGTTGACATATTGTCATTCAGTTTTCAATGTTCTTTTTGTAAAGTTTTGTTATGTTTGTGTATCTCTCGTTGACTGCTTAACTATCATAACATGTTGGCGATTTGGATGCAAGCATTAATTTGTTTATTTTTGTTAAATGCTTTGTTGTGTTTTGTTTAGTGTGTGTTTGTCGCTCAACAAGATATAACTATACAGGACAATTAAAATGAATGCAAGACTTTATTTAAAATTCTTTTTAAAAAAATTATAAGAGCCTTTCGGCTCTTATAATTCCGTTCTATATTCGATTGCTTTAGATAAGGTAACCTCATCTGCGTATTCTAAATCTCCACCAATAGGAAGTCCGTGTGCGAGCCTTGTCGTCTTAATACCAATTGGTTTAATCAGCCTTGTTAAATACATCGCTGTAGACTCACCCTCGATATTTGGATTGGTTGCTAGAATCAATTCTTTAACTTCTTCATCTTTTAATCGCTCTAGTAATGGAGGTATGTTAATATCTTCAGGTCCAATACCATCCATCGGACTGATTGCTCCATGCAGAACATGATATAGTCCCTTGTATTCACGCATTTTTTCCATAGCGATGACATCTTTTGTGTCTTGAACTACACAGATAGTTGAACGGTCTCTATTTTTATCTGAACAAATATAGCAAGGATCGATATCTGTAATATGACCACAAACACTACAGAAAGTCAGCTCTCTCTTGACCTCCATTAAACTCTTAGAAAAGTCTACAACGTCGTCTTCCTTCATATTAAGAACATAAAATGCCAGACGTTGGGCTGTCTTTGGCCCAATACCCGGCAATTTCATGAAGCTATCAATTAGCTTAGATATCGGTTCAGGATAATGCATTTACATCATCCCTGGGATATTAAGCCCTTTTGTATGCTTACCTAAGCGCTCACTTGTTAAAGCGTCTGCCTTATTCATTGCTTCATTAGTAGCAGCAACGATGAGGTCTTGTAGCATATCGATGTCATCTGGATCTACAACCTCTTCTTTAATAACGACATCTAAAACTTCTTTATGTCCAGATACTACGACAGTGACCATACCGCCACCAGCAGTTCCTTCAACTGTTTCTTCTTTTAATTTCTCTTGTTCTTCTTCCATTTTCTTCTGCATTTTCTGCATCTGTTTCATCATGCCTTGCATGTTATTCATACCACCGCGCATGTTTTCATCCTCCGATACATATTTTCTCTTACATATTATAAACGATTATGTCTTTTTTACAAAGTATCAATCATTGACTTCAACGATATCTCCAAATAATTCTTTTGCAACTTCTGAAGACTTCTCTTTTTCCTCTTTAGCTTGCAGCTGTTCTCGGTGCTGATCAATAAAGTTTTGTCTCACTTGTTTCCAGCTTGAATCAGGGACACCCACAACCTGGACTTTCTTCCCGATAATTTCTGGAATAAGGTTTTCTAGTTCCTCTTTCTTTTCAGCATTTTGATTAATTAATTCTGAATGCAGATCATTATCAAACTTAATCAATACATGTGTATCACTAGCTGCAACTGGAACAGAATCTTTTATTAAAGCTCTTAATGACTGGAATCCTTTATCTTCTATATATTTATAAACTCCAGGCCAAGCATCTTTTAGTTTTACCAAGTCTTCCTTATTCGCTTTACTTAAGACTCTTTCAATCTTTTCAACTGAAAAAACCTGCTTGTTTCGACCTACAGGTCGCTTCGCTTTAGCTTTGACAGGAACACCCTGACTCACTTTTTCTTCTAATGCTTTAATCTGTTCTTTGAGTTCATCAATTTCTTGTGATGATTCAGCAATAACATTACCTGACGGCTGTTCTTTTTCTAGTATTCTGATTAACTTAACGATGACAATCTCTAAATGCACACTCGCATTGATAGAAAACCTCATACTGACCATGGCATCGTTTAACACATCTATCATTTCATACAGCAACTCATTCGCTGTATGTAAAAAAGCTGTGCCTTCTGAATCTTCTCCTGAATGCTTCATTAAGATAACATCTCTAATGAAATAAACTAACTCATGAATCAATCTAGTTGAGTCTTTACCTTCATCTATAAATTCTTGATACTTTTTAAAAGCCGCTTCTGTATTCTTTTCTTCTATTAGTTTTAACCACGCGTTGAGTTCTTCTCTTTCTATACCTCCGGTAATCATGACTGCATCTTCCATAGTAATCTCATCATTACTAAAGGCAATTACCTGGTCCATAATAGATAGAGCATCTCGCATACCACCCTCGGCAATACGCGCAATATATTTTAATGCCTTTTCATCGTATTGCATGCCTTCTTTATCGGCAACGAGTTTAAGTCTATCTGTGATTTCTTGTAAGTCTAAGGACTTAAAGTCAAAGCGCTGAGTTCTAGAAATAATAGTTGCAGGAATCTTATGAGGTTCTGTTGTTGCTAAGATAAAAACTGCATGACTTGGCGGTTCTTCTAGAGTTTTTAAGAGTGCGTTAAAAGCACCAGTCGTTAACATATGAACTTCATCTATAATATATACTTTGTATTTCGCTTCAGCTGGTGCATATTTCACCTTGTCTCTGATGTTGCGAATTTCATCAACACCATTATTACTCGCCGCATCAATTTCTATGACATCATTGGCACTACCATCCGTAATTGACACACAGAGTTCGCATTCATTACATGGTTCACCGTCATGTACGTTAGGACAATTCAGTGCCTTGGCAAATACTTTAGCGATACTAGTTTTCCCTGTACCTCTCGGACCGCTAAATAAATAAGCGTGAGATTCTTTACCACGTTGAATTGCATTCTGCAAAGTTTTAGTTACATGCTGTTGCCCCACAACATCGGAAAAGCTTTGAGGCCGAAAAGCTCTGTATAACGCCTGGTACTCCATGAATATGGCACCTCTACTTTTTATGATTTCTAAGCCTAATTATACCATAGGACATTTTATGTTTACTTGATTTTGAGCATAAAAAAAGACTTCATAATTGAAGTCAAAAATATCGTGCACCATCTAATCGAATCTAATGCACAAGCGTTACTCGAAAACTCAGCTCAACCACGGCAACCCTACGGCACATAGAATGGGCCACTTAATGCTGCTTCCTTCCGGACCTGACATGATTCATGACGTTCTATTGCATAGGACCGCGATCTCAACACCGAGAATTTCGAGGCAGTCCTCACACTTCAAACCCTCAAAGATGGAGTTCAGCCTTGCTAGAGCGGATTGCAAGTACAGGGCACCGCTACCTCCCCGCTTAGCACGATAAGTTATATAATATCAAATTACAGATTAGCTTGCAAGAAGTTTTATCTGTTACTAAATTTCCTAAATAATAAGATGATGATTGTTGCTAACAAAAGGATTACCCCTGCAGAAATTAAAATGAGTTCTACACTCGTCATACCCTCATCCGCTGTAGTTTCCGATTTATTTTTTGTCTCTGCACTATCACTTGTTTCTTCTTCAGGCTCCTCGTTTTCCTCGGATGTTTCTTCACTTGGAGGACTAGGCTCACTTATTTCTAACTTGTAACCGAGCTTATCTCTATTCCCCACTTCAACTTCTACTTCATCAGTCACAACTTCATAATCATCTGATTCTTTAATATTTAAAGTATACGTTCCTTCAGATATGTCTTCGAAGAAAAATTCTCCTTCTTCATTCGTCACCATCTCTAAACTCTCTTGTCCATCAGATAAAGTAACGGCTACATCACTTACTGGTTTTGAGTCACTAGTAACAAAACCACTAATCGTATGACCTTCACCTTCAAGCGCTTTGATCGAAACGCCATCTTCATCTTTCTCTTCGACAGGTTCTTCTTCGACTACTGGCTCACTTTCTTCTACTATCGGTTCTGTTTCTTCTATATAAGGCTCGGGTTCTTCATAATATACTTCTGGTTCCTCATAATATGTTTCCTCTTCTTCGTATGGCTCAGTGTAAGGTTCTGTTTCTGTGTACGGTTCATTATAGTTATTAGATTCTGCGTTTCCAGGAACCCAGACCCCGTTTGAGTCATAATAACCATTGTTATTATATTCATCAGTATTATTGTTGTTCCAGTTATCAGTATTGTTATTAGAATTTGTAGCTTCTTGATTTTCTTCAATCCAGACACCATTTGAATCATAGTAACCACTAGACTGATTACCATTATCCCAATTACTAGTATCTTCTTCATTTGTATATGTATCGTTATTTTGTCCCTCTTCAACCCATACTCCATTAGCATCATAATAGCCTTGGTTAGTTTCACCTTCGCCTTCGACTGCATAGGTTGGTCTAGGAAGTAGCAGCATTATGCTAAATAGAATAAGTATCTTATATATTTTTTTCATCCTTATCCTCCAGGTCTTTGATAACTAAGCTCGGTCGATTATTATTAAAAATAATTTCGACATTTGTCTTGTATGTTTCAGATAAGTTTTTATCGGTTAGAACATCTTCTTTTTTACCAGCCGATAAAATTCTTCCATCCTTAATCAACAAGACATGACTAATAGTCGGAATTAATTCTTCAATATGATGTGTTACATAAATTAAATGTCTGTTATCGTTTGGAATCTGTCTAACAATGTTCAACACATCTTCTCTTGCCCTAACATCCAAACCACTACAAGGTTCATCTAAAATTAGTAAGTCTGGTTGTCCCATCAAAGCACGTCCAATTAAAATACGTCTTTTTTCTCCTTGTGAAAAACTATCATATGTTCGATCTTTTAAGTATGTAAGTCCTAATTGATGAAGAATTTTCTCAGCATCATGTCTAGAAGCTTCATCTACTTCTTGATAAATACCAAAAGAAGAAAATTTGCCGCTGAGGATGATGCTTAAAGCAGTTTCCCTATTTAGAGTTTGATTAAACTTATCAAGACTTGAGCTAACATAACCAATTCGCTTTCGCATCTCAGGTAAACTCATCTTGCCAAATTCTGTCCCATTAACAGTAGCCTCACCTTGAGTTGGATAATTATAACCCATAATAATGTCTAACAGAGAAGTTTTACCTGCACCATTCAATCCTAAAATCGCCCATTGCTCACCTTCGTTTACTTGCCAATTAATATCCGAAAGTACTTCTGAACCATCGCGCCGCCAAATTATGTTTTTTAAAGTTATAATATTCTTCACGATTGTCCTCCTAAGCTTCGTACTTATGTCCATTATAACGATATTCCACGCTCAATCCATCCAGAAAATAGAATTAAGCGTATTAAATAAATAAAAAGGGTATGATTGAATAAATCATAAGAAAAAGGAGCGCCTATTATGACCTTTGATGAGTATGTGGATCAGCTAGATGAGAAATGGAAAGAAGCATTTTTAAAGACATGGGAAACCATAGAACAGCATTTACCTCCTGGTTTTGAAGTTAATGTTTCACACGGTATGCCGGGTTTTGATGTACCTTTATCTACCTTCGAAGAAGGGTATCATGTTGACGGTGCACCATTACCTTTCATTGGAATCGCTGCTCAGAAAAGACATTTAGCAGTTTATCATATGAGCATGTATAGAGACTCTAATTTGTATGAGTGGTTTACAAATGAATATAAAAATCATATGACGACAAAATTAAACATGGGGAAAAGTTGTATTCGATTTACTAATCCTAAAAAATTCCCTATACATTACTAGGCGAACTAGCAGAAAAGATGACAGTCGATGATTGGGTGAGACTTTACAAAGAGAGACCAAATGGACCAAAAGCATAAAAAAACTCGCGAATTTCTCGCGAGTTTTTCTTTAATTAGCTCCAGCGACTTCTCCAGCTGAAGCAAGTTGTCTATTATCTTCTAAATACATATCGATACCTTCAGCAGCGCGGTAAGCTAAAGCACCCACTGTTCCTGTAGGATTGTAACCTCCGTTATGAGGGAAGTTAGAACCACCAATAACAAAGACGTTGTCTTCGTCCCACATTTGTAAGTAATTATTTACAACACTAGTTTCAGGATCTGCTCCCATAATTGTACCACCTACAATGTGGTCATTATGTGCTGGATAAATATCAAAGTGATCTGGAAGTTCGGATCTAACAACTTGTGTTGCTCCCATTTCTTCCATTATTCCTTCAATTTTCCCACCTATGAATTCGTGTGCAGCTCTATCATGTTCTGTAAGGTCATATGTCACACGTAAAAGTGGTCTACCATAATCATCTTTATAAGTCGGGTCTAAAGATAAATAGTTATATCTATGAGGTAAAGTAATCATTTGAGCATGTGAAGTTAAAGACTGAGTAAATGCTTTAATTGATTCTTTTTTAAACTCTGCTCCCCAGTTTTTGACACCTGGTGGAACAGTGTTTTGCTCAATCGGTCTTTTACCTGTTTGCTTAAGCGCAATACTCGCACCATGGATAAAGTCTAAATCAGTATGGTCAAAGTTATCATTGTTAAAATCATCTATAACAATACCAAGCGCACCGGCACCTGTCACTGTATTGTATTCTTTATCGAAGAAACCAGTAGCAGAAGGTGTGATATGAAGGCAATAGTTTTTGCCTACGCTACCTTCACGACTTTCAGGATCATACGGTGTACCAAGTTTAGAATGTAATAACAGTTTTGTGTTGTTTGTCGTATGACTTGTTACCACTACAACATCTGCAGGCTGCATCACTTCTTCTTGAGTGAGTAAGTCAACATATAAAACACCTGTGACCTTACCGTCTTCTTTGACGATTTCTACAACGTTTGCCCCTGTTCTTAACTCAAAATTACCTGTCTCTTTAGCAGTTGGAATCGTCGTTACAATTGGAGACGCCTTAGCTCCCCACTCACAACCAAATTTTTCACAAAAACCACAATATTGACATGCATTAATAGTTTGACCATCCGGATTCACATACTGTTGTGAAATTGTTGAAGCAGGCACCATGAAAGGATGGTAACCTAATCTTTCACAAGCTTCTTTGTATTCTGTTAAGACTGGTGTTTCTTTTAAAGGCGGCGTTGGATAGCTTTCTTCACGTTCAGGACCTAAAGGATTTTGTTCCCCACTCACACCTGAGTTCTTTTCATATTTTGAGAAATATGGCACAAGTTCTTCGTAAGTAATGCCCCAGTCTTGGATAGTATATTCATCAGATATCTTATCTGCTCCATATTTTTCATCAGTTTGGGATTTTATCTCAAAATCATAAGGATGGTATCTCCACGTATCTCCGTTCCAGTGAACACCACCACCGCCGACATCTGTACCGATTAAAAAGGCACCGTATCTTCTCATAGGTAGTGCTTCTTCATCAGTACTATTACGATATGTAAGAGTTTCTCTCGATAAATCTTGCATCATTTCATGGCCAATCACATATCTATATTCATCATGGGCAGTCAAATAGTCTTCTGTTTTCTTTTCTTTACCACGTTCTAATCCAACAACGTTGTGTCCTATTTTTGAGAGCTCTGCAGCAACAATGCTACCAGCCCAGCCTAGTCCTACAACGACAACATCTGTTTTATCTAGTCGTTTTGCCATTAAGTTTCCTCCTGTATTAAATTACTCGCTTGATTCTGCATGGCTCGATAACGGAGTAGGTTCTAACTCAACTGCCCCATCTTGTTCTACTTCATTGATGTAACTCATATAAGCTCCAGGGAATTTCTTCATTTCCCAACCCTGCATATCTTTATTACCTCTATAAAGTGGGTCAGCATACACACCTGATAGTGTTGCTAATCTTAATTCTTCAAAGAAGTCACTTGCTTTAGCGCCACGAAGTTCAAGTTCGTCACTTTCTAATTTCGTCAAAATTTCATCTTGTTGTTCCGCTTCGAGTTCATGGAATAGAGCATCATGATCTTTTTGAGAAATTTCGTTCATAACACGGATACCCTCATCGTATAAATCACGACGTAATAAAGGATATTGTGGCCCTTGATATGGTGTTCCTTCCTTAAAAGGTCCCTTCATGTATTCTCGTTTATTATCTCCATAACCACTTGCTAACTCATGATCAATAAACCAACCTACACCTAAAGCCAGAGCACCTGGACCAAGGTCATCTTCTGGGAAGATTCTCTCTGCTGCAGCTTCAATTGTCTTAAAGTGATCAGCATTCATAAAGTATTTATAAGCTCTCGTATAATCCTCTGTTGGTTGTGCTGAAGCTTGTTCTCCCCCTTCATTTTCTGAAGGTGCTTCAGATTCCTTTGACTCCTTTGGTTCATCTGTCGGAATTAAAGATCCTAGATATGTACCAGCGACAAGTGATCCTGTAGCTACACCTGACATTTTTAAGAAGCTACGTCTGGAAAGGGATTTTTCTTTTTCAAACTCGTCTGCCATCTTGTTCTCTCCTTAAGCTATAGTGAGTACATATAGTTAAGTTAACTAAAAGTAACGTAGTTACTTCTTACTTATATGTGCTTTTTTAATAACAATATTGTTTCATAATCTAGACAATAAGTCTACTCTTTATTACAATTAAAATATTCAGGAGGCTATAAAAGTGAACATACCATTTAATCAATTTTTCAAGTATTTATTTAAGCATAACCCTAACGTAAACCTTAAGTTTAAAGAAGAACGTTTTAGTGGTGATATTGAAGTTAGTCAGTTTCTGACTAATAAAAAAGAGCGTGAGTTGAACTCTGAAGAAAAAGAAAGTTACAAAATGTTTATGAATCAAATTGGAGATTCAGTGAGAGACCAAAGAAGAGTGAATAATTTATATCGTTTTATTTCCATCATTGCTTTCTTAGCTCTAATTATCGGTCTCGGCTTTTTCATGTGGTTGAGCTCAGGAAATAACTGGGTAATTATCGGCGCTGCATATTACTCATTCTTTGCTTACCTATTGGTTGAAGCTTATATAGAAGCAAGTAGCCATTACTTTGAAAATCAACTTTATAAAACCTTTAACGAAAAATATCTGATTTAATTGTCAGATATTTTTTGTTTTAAGTAGACACTACAGGGTAGATATATAGTAAATGATTTTCGGAGGAGGATTTCTGATGTCAAGAATAGAAACTTTTGTAAACGAAGAAGATTTACTAAAAAGAATTCAGGAATTAAAGGATACTGACAATGTAGATCGTAGTCAATTAACCGTATACTCTAATGATACTTTTGAAAGCTTAGAACTTAATGAAGATGTACAATCGAAAACCATTGATGGAACAGCTGGAGATAAGTTCGTTAGTTACTTCTCAGCTGGTGGTCCTGAGGATAGAAGAATTGAAAATATGAATTTAACTCATGAGCAAGAAGAAGCCTATAGATTCGCTCTTAAAAATCATCAATCAGTTCTCTTCATTGATAATCCGGCTTATGAAGGCGCGGAAACGACTGAACTTAAAGACCTTGATTACGACCCAGGTACAGTAGTTATCGATATGGACAAACTAAATGAATAAGTGATATCAAAATCCCTAAAATCTTTTAGGGATTTTTTACATATAGCCTACTTTAATCATTATCTGTGTTATTTTTAAAGAAAGACATTTTGTATGGGAGTAGATTTCATGATTCAAGACAAGACTATGGAAGAATGGATACAATCCTTCCCTAAGATTAAAGACTTAATTAATTATGAAGAAACCACTTGGTTTAATAATCAACTAGTCAATACTGACGAGGCTTTAGCTCACGCTTCTTTATCAGAAAGAGACATCTTAGATGCTGAAGCCCGTTTAAAACGCTTCGCTCCCTATATCGCCCATGTATTTCCAGAGACCATTGAGCATGCAGGCATTATTGAGTCTCCCTTAACTAAACTAGAGCACATGCCTAAACTTCTAAACACACCTATCGATGGTCCTATGTTCTTAAAACAAGACAATCTACTAGCTATTTCTGGTTCTATTAAAGCTCGTGGTGGTATTTATGAAGTCTTGACCTTTGCCGAGAAAATCGCTTTGGAAAAAGGCATGATCACAGTTGAAGATGACTATAAAAAATTTGATAGCAATGAATTTAAGTCCGTATTCTCTAAATACGAACTTGTCTGTGGATCTACCGGAAATCTAGGTTTGAGCATTGGCATTATGGCTGCTAAACTCGGTTTTAAAGTCGTTATTCATATGTCACAAGATGCTAGACTTTGGAAAAAGGATTTACTACGCTCCAAAGGTGTCAGAGTCATTGAACACGAAGATGATTATTCTAAAGCCGTTGACCAAGGACGTCTAGATAGTCAAAAACAAAGTAATAGTTATTTTATCGACGATGAAAACTCCAAAACACTATTTCTAGGTTATGCTGTCGCTGCCATCCGACTTAAAGCACAACTTCAACAAGAAAATATCCATATCAGTCTAGATAATCCATTAAATGTCTATCTCCCTTGTGGCGTCGGTGGTGGACCTGGTGGGATTTCTTTTGGTTTAAAAGTAATTTTTAAGGATGCTGTAAACTGCTACTTTGCAGAACCTACTCACTCTCCTTGTATGTTACTTGGTATGATGACAGGTTATCACGACGGTATTTCTGTTCAAGAGTTTGGTTTAGATAATGAAACGGCTGCAGATGGGCTTGCAGTTGGTCGACCATCTGGTTTTGTAGGTCAACTACTTGAGCATGCCGTTAAGGGTGTATATACAGTTAGTGATCAAAATATGTTTAAACTATTAACTCAAATATATGATTCAGAAGGTATAAAACTCGAGCCTTCAGCGCTTGTAGGTATAGTCGGTCCTATTAAAACTAAAGAAAAAGGTGTACATCTCGCTTGGGCAACGGGTGGTAATATGGTGCCTGATGAGGTTTATCAGGAGTACTATGATTTAGGAAAATCAATATAAAAATAAGGCTCTTTATCTCCAGTATCTCACCGGAAATAAAGAGCCTTATTAAAATCCTTTTTAGACTAATGTTTCAAATACTTCACTTGCAATATCATGAGCAGAATTGGAACCTAAGTTTTTAGTAACAACTCCGAGTAATTTATTAGAATCCATATGTGTCTCTATCTCTTGAACTGTTTCTTTAGATCCTACCAAATAAACACCTTCAAGTTTTCTAGATTTTACTTCTTTCAATAAATCCTCAGCAAGAGATTTGTACCAGCGATGTTGATTTTCTTCAAACCGTCTTTGGAACTCATCTTTTCCGCCACCTCTAGTTTGCTGCTGGGCTGCCTCTTCATAATCCAACCAACTCTCACTATCTACGTCCCAACTATATTTCTTCACATCTCTAATAATACCTAAAGATGTTTCAATGAAAGTCGCATCATGAGATTGAACGGCTATGATCGCAGTTTCAGGGAATTTTTGTTCAAGCGCTTCAATCTGTTCAGTCTCAGCCTTTTTTCCCCAGTGGAAAGCTGTAGTGACTGGCACTTGTAATACTCTAGCACGCCAGAGTTCACCATCTGCAGAGGCTACTAAAATAAAGCCTTTACGCATTTCACGTTGATGTAAGGTAATTTCTTTCTCTACCTTATCCTGTAATTTTTTAAGAGCTTTCACTTCTTGTTCTGCATCTCTATTTTTAGCTTCTTCTTTTAATTCTTTCAAACCATTTTTTAAGTGAATTTTCCATTCACTTTTATTTACGTTACCTTCACTTGCATCTGTATTTAAATAAATCGTCAGTACGCCTGTATCGTCTTCTTTTCCTTGGATTTCTTCAATAATTTCAGCTAAAGACATTAGTAATCTCCTCCTCATTATTAAACAGATAATTCCAATACAATACCCTGAGCATATCTGTATAAACACAGTAGAAGAAATTTTTAAAGTGAATTAAAGCTGATTGATTTCTTTATCGCGTCGACCATGTAAAAGGAAATAGATTGGTATCACTAGAAGTACAAATACGGAAAGAATGAGGTACATACCGTTATAACCAAACATTCCAACGATGCTACCTAAAATAAATGGTCCAAAACCAAGACCAAAGTCTAAGGCGATGAAGTAGGTTGTATTAGCTAAGCCTACTCGTTCTGGAGGTGTTACTTTAATCGCTAAAGCTTGAGTAATTGATTGAGCATTACCGTAACCAAAACCGATAAAGACAGCTGCTAAGAGGAAAGTCAAAGTGATGTTTGCTTGGCCAATTACAAAAAGACCAATGGCAAATGAAATAATTGCTGGATACATTACAATATTGGCACCTTTACGGTCAAGTAATGGCCCAGTAATTGGTCTAGAACAGAGTACTGTAATCCCGTAAACAGTGAAATACAAACTACCTGCTTGAGTAAGATTAATGCTATCTGCATAGGCAGTCATATATGATAATATGCCTGAACATGCCACAGCTAATAAGAACATAATAATAGAAATTGGTATTGCCTTTTTCTCAAAGAAATTCCCTAGACTAAATGCATTTCCACCTGTAGGTTTTGCAAGTTTCATCTGAGGTGCTCTTACTGTAAGCCCTAGTATGAGACCAACCACTGCCATTATAGTAGAAAAGACAAAGATGCTTGTAAAACCATAAGCATTAATGAGTGATACTCCAATTAAAGGACCGACAGCAGTTGCTAAAACAACTGACATACTAAAGTAGCCGATACCTTCACCATTACGACTTGGCGGTATTACCTGGGCAATAATGGTACCAGTAGCTGTCATGGCAAAGCCCATGGAAATACCATGAAATATACGCACTAAGATTAAGGGATAAACACCCATTGGAATAAAATATGTGAGTGCGGCGATTAAAACGAAAACCGAAGAAATGACGAGCATTCTTTTACTGCCGACACTCGCAATTGAACGACCACCAAAAAGCCGACCGATTAAAGAACCAATAATAAATGAACTGGATACTAATCCTGCTAAGCCAATCGATGCACCATATTCTTCAATGGCATACATCGTTATGGTCACCAGTAGAAGATACTGAGACATCATCAAGGCAAAGTTAACAACTGAGGTATTGATAAAATCCTTAGTCCATAGTCTTTCTTTAAATACTTCAGACAAAACAATAGCACTTCCTTATAATTTAATTGACTATAATATTTTCCGCCTAATTTCTTCACTTGTCTAGTTCTTATGAGAAATATCTTGATTGTTATAAGTTAAAAAATGATTAACTAAATCATAAGTTTCATGACTGAGCATGTTAACTCCCTTAATTAAATAGTCTGAACCAACAGTTAAAGCCCCCATCGTATAAAAATTATTTAGAGTGCCAAAGCGCGGACTAATCACTCTATGATCTTTATCTATTAAAACACCACCAAACTCATCAGGCTCTACCAACATACGGTTGTACAGATTCTTTATGAGTGTTGTATCATCCTTTCTAATATCAGATACAGGGCCTGTCGCATTGATTAAAATATCAAAATGCTCATCTCTTCTATCTTTAAAGCCGACTATGAAGTCATCTTTTACCTCTGCGCTTGCCATATCATCTATAAAGATTAAATGTCCTTCGTCTATCCAATCCAGAATCTGTTTAGCCGCTTCTGGGGGCATAGGAGAATGATTGCTTTGTATTAGATGATGGTAGTCCGATAAAAATCTTTTCTTATCCTCTCTTGAAAGATATTTATAAATTATTTTAAAAGTATCCTCTAAGCTACTGATTAGATATTGTATTTTACCCACTTCATCAAGATGCTCTAAATCAAACTTTAAATCAATTTCAGGACGATCCGTTTTTCTATCCATTAGTTTTTTATCGATTCCTTGAGCTTTTAGTTCTTTTTCAAATAATTTCACTATATCATCTAGGGGAATTAAACCATTTTCTTGATAAGAAAAAGCAGTCTCTAAGGTTAAATACTGACAAGATATTTCATAATATGTACCCCTGACTGACGGTAGCTCTCCACTTCTAGACAAGACAGTAACTGTAGAGTGATTGTGCTTAATCAAATATCTAAAGCAATCAATGGCAGATAAGCCACTTCCTATGATACCGATCTTACCTTTAACAGTATTTAAATTTTCTTCTATAGGATAAGGATTGTATATATAACCTGTCTCACCTTTTAAATCATAAGGGTCACTGTAAGTCATTTCACCACTCGTTAAAAATACCGCATCGTAAGAATTTTTTTGTTCATTAAAAAATACAGTATAAGATTTTTTATCCTCATCAAAAACTAGGTCATCGACAACAGATTCTATTAAATGTATATTGTCGCGCTCTTTTATACAGCTCATTAAAGTATCATGAATGTATTCACCAAAAATACTTCTACTCGTATAACTTTCAACTTTATACCCGTTATTCTCTAACCATTTTAAGTAATCTGATGGATCATCATTTAATGACATTTGTTCTGCTGGTAAATTTACTACTAGATGTTCATTATCTTCTTGATATGCATACCCTCGTCCTAAGGTTTCTTTTCTATCGTACATATCGATTTGATAATCATCATTAAAACGTCCATCGTTGACGAAAAATTTCACTAAAGACGTCCCTGCCACTCCACCACCAATGATGGCAATTTTTTTCTTATTCATACCTTCACTCCTTATACTTAAAAAACTTCACTACATATCTATATACCTTAATGTGGTAAAATCCAACCATAATATAAATAGAGGTGTCACGATGAACATTAACGATATGATACAAGAATCTAAAATTATGACTGGCCCGTTTCCTGACTTCGATAAGCGCTCCTATGAAAATCCTTTGTTGCATTTTAAAGAGTGGTTTAAAGATGCAATTAACAGTGAAGTGAAAGAACCAACGAGTGTGGTTGTTTCAACTTATGATAAAGAACGAATCACCGACTCTAGAGTCATGATAATTAAAGCAATGGATGATCAAGGTTTTTTCATAGAAACAAATAAAGAACAAGCAAAAGTGGACCAAATTGCTTACAATCAACATGTAGCCATTAATATATACTGGCGAGAACAAGGTAGACAAATCCGTATACAAGGGATAGCTGATTCTACAGCAAACTTTGACCACGTAGAAGACTATCTTGATGCTAAGACTCGTGATTTAATGGTATATAAGATTATTCCTTCAAGAGTGGAGTTTTATCAGGCAAAGAACCAAGGTGGTTACGAGCGGTTATTGTATACTTTAAATGAGGATAAGTGGCAAAATACACACTTATAGGAGTGATGACATGACAATACATATTAGAAAGTGCACGATTGGTGATTTAGACAGTCTACTAGACATCAGCAAAAAGACATTCTATGAAACTTTTGAGAAACAAAATACCGAAGAAAATATGAGTGCCTACTCTGAAAAAACTTATCAAAAAGAAAAATTTATTAGTGAACTTGAGCATCCACACTCACAATTTTTCTATATCTTTTATAAAGATGAACTTGCTGGCTTTTTAAAGTTAAATATTTTATCTGCTCAATCTGAGCCCATGGGTGACGATGCTCTAGAAGTTGAAAGAATTTATATTCTTAATGACTTTCAAAAACTTGGCCTTGGCAAGGCTTTGTTGAAGCTTGCTCACGATGAGGCTCAGCGTCTAGGCAAAAAGAACATTTGGCTAGGTGTCTGGGAATATAACAGTAATGCCATTGCCTTTTATAAAAAACAAAACTTTAAAGAAGTCGGTGCACATTCCTTTTTCATGGGTGATGATGAACAAACTGATTTAATTCTCAAGAAAGAATTGATTTAAGATTTTAGGAGGACTGACTTTGAATAAGCAGTTGGAACAACAGAATAATAAAAATTTAATGGTTTTTTTAGTTATAGGTGTTATCTTAGTCGCATCAAACTTGCGTGCCCCTTTGACTTCTGCTGGGGCTTTGGTGTCGTTTATTAGAGATGACTTTGGAATTAGCAATGCTCTAGCAGGTAGTATTACAACCTTACCTCTAATAGCATTCGCTCTCCTGTCGCCTTTTGCACCTAAAATTGCTAATCGTCTTGGTATGGAAACAACGATTGCCTTATCACTCGTCCTGTTGATTTTAGGGATGTTTATCCGTTCTGCAAGTGGTATTGGACTCTTGTTTACAGGTACTTTACTTGTCGGTTTAGCAATTGCTATCGGTAATGTTTTAATGCCTGGGATTGTGAAGATGAACTTTCCTCAAAAGATTGGTCTCATGACCGGTATTTACGCTATTGTCATGAATGTCTTTGGTGCACTTGGATCAGGTTTGAGTATACCTCTTGCAACATCAGATTATTTCACTTGGCGTGGTGCTCTACTAATCTGGGTCACTTTATCAATCTTGGCGCTCTTAGTTTGGCTCGTTCAATTAAAAAACAGAGATAGATCAAAAGTGCGTCTACAAAATCAGCAATTAGGTGGGCTCTTTAAGTCATCTCTAGCCTGGAAAATTACTGTCTTTATGGGTGCACAATCCTTAATTTTCTATACTTTAATCACATGGTTACCGACCATTTTGACTGCCAATGGTTATGATATTCACTTAGCGGGCTGGGGTGTCTTTATCTTCCAACTTTCTAGTATTCCATTTACTTTTATCATTCCAGTTATTGCAGATAAGATGAAAAATCAAGTGCTTATCGCAGCCCTGAGCAGTATCACTATCTTGATCGGAATTGCAGGCTTACTGTTTGGTTTCACTGACTTGTCGATACTGTGGGTGATTTTACTGGGTATTGGTAACGGTAGTGCTTTTTCACTGTCCATGATTTTCTACACTCTAAGAACAAGAGACGGTTACCAAGCTGCTGAGTTATCAGGAATGGCACAATCGATAGGTTACCTACTCGCTGCTTTTGGACCAGTCTTAGTCGGAGGGCTTCAAGACATATCAGGCTCTTGGATGCTGCCACTCACTTTAATGATCATCGTTTCATTTGCCATGGTATATACAGGAATAGAAGCAGGAAAAAACAGACAAGTTTCAGAATAAGAAAGTGACCTAGACTTAAAATCTAGGTCAATTTTTTTAACCAATTTTTACTTTCTCTGCTAACCGTTCTAAAGTAGAAAATACACTCAAAGCAGCCAAACTACTTGTCTTTGGATTTTCTAAAAGTGGAACGTTTTTAACTGTGAGCTCCATTTCTCCAAAATTACCTGTGGCATGAATCGTATGAATATTTTTATCGACATTAGGATCCGCAATCAAAGTCACCTTGGTATGCTCCATACCAAGTCCCGCTAAAGAAAGCACAATAGACACATTCATATTTTTAGGATACTTATCAATCGCCTCACTTGCTGGACCTTCAAAAACGATCATTTCCTTGTCTGGCAGTTCATCTATTAATGACAGGGCTGGTTTACGAGTCGTTAGTGAAACAGAGTCAAGATTTCCAAGCCCTTTGGCATTTTGGATTAAATCTAAACCACCAATCGCACCAGATGGTAAGTGCAATGTACGATTATCTGACTGCCCCACTAACTTTAAAGTTTCTTGATTCGCTAATGCTCCCACACTGATTAACATCACTTCTTTACGCTTGATTATCTTAGGAAGTAGGTCAACTGCCACACTAACATTAGCCGCTTCAACAATAATATCTATCTCACTATCGATAAATTCATCTATGTCTGTGTACAGCTTCACTCTATATTCTTTCTGTAAATTCGCATACTTATCAAAATCTCGTACAAGCACGCTCGTAATTTCCATTTTTTCATGATGCTTACCGTTAATATACTTCAATAAATATTGGCCAATCGCACCTGCACCAATTAATCCTATTTTCATTTGAAAGCTCCTTATTTATAAATGATAAATATCTAAAAAAATAAAAGATATGACAGCTTTAAGTCATACTGTCATATCTCTTATTATGCTAAAAATCCACTAACAGCATCAACCACACTGTAAACACCTAAAAATGAGACAACAACAACAATTAGAAAAGCAATGATGTTCATTAATGGACCATTTTTATATTGGCCCATCAATCCTTTTTTGTTAATGATAACAAAGATTAATATAGCGATTAACGGCAAGATAATACCGTTTAGAGCTTGAGCTAAAAGAATAACTTCTAACGGTTCAAAACCAATTGCTGAAGTAATGACTCCAATTAGTATGACTGTACCAAAAATAATCTTAAATTTAGTGTTTTTCATGCCACCTTCCCATTTAAAAAAGGAACTGACTGTCGCTGCTGCACCCATTGGTGACGCTAAAGCTGATGAAAAACCTGCAGCGAATAAGCCTACACTGATGAATATCGGTGCCCATGTATCACCTAGTACAGGTACAAGCGGACCAGCTAAGGCAATCACACTATCAATTTCTTGACCGACAATTAGAGCACCAGCAGATATTAGAATTGCGGCTGAAATGATTCCACCTATAGTGATTGAAATTACAGTATCCCAACGGGCTAACTTTAAGTCTTTCATACCGCTGAAACGTTCTTGAACAGTCGTCGCATGTAGGAAAAAGTTATAAGGTACTACTGTAGTTCCAATCAAGGCAATCACCATAATAATTGAACCATCTGGAATTGTAGGAACGAACATTCCCTTAAATACTTCTCCCCAGTTTGGTTGGACTAAGAACATAGTCGTGATGAAGGTGAGACCCATTATGACCATGAGTCCAATCATAATCTTTTCGATTAACTTATAGCTTCCTTGAATACCGATGATAAAGATAATAATTCCAACTATTGGTGCTAGAATATTTGTAGGTATGTTAAGTAAGTGTCCTAAACCGAGTGATGTACCTAATAGGTCTCCACTCATATAAGCAGCACAGCCTACCGCAACTGCAATCATAGATATCCAGACGGTTAAAAACTTACCGACTTTATGATTGAATAAATCATAAATTGCTTCCCCTAAACCTCTTCTGGTAACAAGTGTTAATCTAATGATCATTTCTTGCAATACAATAGTCGTAATTACTGAAAATAATACGGCCCATAACAAACTGTAACCAAAGCCCGCACCAGCACGCGTCATGGCTGTAACTGTCCCAGGTCCAATAAATGAAGCTGTAATAATCATTCCAGGACCAAGTGCTTTAACCACATTCAAGACTTTACTAATATTCACCATCCCCTTTGTCGTGACAATTTAGATCTTCCCTAAATGTTTAATGTGACCAGCTAAAACATAAAGCACTGCATAGCTTACAAAATGAGCGGACTGTTGGTTAGCATCCATCATTGGATACACTTCTACATAATCCATACCAATTAAACCAAGCTTTCCAAATTCATGAATAAGCGTAAGCAATTCGTAAGATGTTAAACCATTACCATCAACTGGCCCACCTGGATTGTAAGCAAAATCTAAAACGTCACTACAAATTGATAAGTACACAACATCTACATCTTTAGCAGCTTGGGCATATATTTCTTTTGCTAAGGCTCTTAAATCCTTAGACTCTTTAATTTCATTAATTCCAATCGTTACAGCACCATTTTCTTTAGCATACTTCCCAGTTTCTGGTTTATTTCGTGGTCCATGAATACCGGTATGTATAATGGACTCATTTCTCACACCCTCAGTTTCGTACAATCTCATAAACGGTGTGTTTCTCGCATACTTTTCTCCTTCATAGTCCGGCATATTATCATAATGCGCATCTAAATGAATGATTCCGACAGTTTTTCCACTATCCGCAAGTGCTTTTAAAATTGGATACGTTACACCATGTTCTCCTCCAAAACCAACAAGGAATTTACCAGTTTTCCAAAGTTCATTAGCAAAATCCTCAATGTTTTGATAAGACTGATCATTATCATGCGCTACAAAAGGGACATCACCTGCATCACCGAAAGATAAATGTTCTTTAACATCAATATGATCTAGTTCAGGTAAGTAACCACTATAGCGAGCAGAAGACGCCCTTATTTGCTTAGGTCCAAGCTCTACTCCTGTATAGTCACCCCAGGTACTCTCTCCTTCAAAAGGTGCACCGTAAAAAATAACATCAGTGTCATATTCTCCTTTTTGCACTAAGTTTTCAGCGTCTAAAAAACATGGAATGTTACCGTAAATATTATCTTTCACTTAAATAACCCCTTTATATTTTTAATATTTCGATTATTCGTATATATAACATATCTTAATCTATATTTAGGATAAAATCTACCTAATGCTTTTCATTGGTAGTGCGTGAATCAAGGCGTATAATTGAAATTGATAGAATATTCAATATTATAGGAGGTAAGAAATATGAAAGGTTTAGATGGTAAGGTTGCTGTGGTGACTGGTGGTGCTTCTGGAATTGGATATACCATTGTGGAACGTTTATTAGAAAGTAACGTTAAAGTTGCTATTGGAGATTTAAACGAAGAAAGACTTAAGGAAATTGAAGACAACTATCCTGATCAAGTTGTTGGAGTTGTAACAAATGTTACATCAGAAGAAGATATTAAAAAGCTTCTCACTACTGCAGTTGAAAAGTTCGGTAAACTGGATTACGGTTTTAACGTCGCTGGAATGAGCAAGTCTGGTTTAATTATGGACCAGTCTTTTGAAGATTGGAAGGCTACAGTTGATGTAGTACTCCATGGCGTATTTTTATCAGTTAAACATGAAGCTCAAGCGATGAAAGAACATGGTGGTGCAATAGTGAATATTGCGTCTCTTAACTCTCACGTCCCAATGTTCTTTGGAGGTGCTTATGCATCTGCTAAGGCGGGGGTTGAAATGCTCACTAAAAATGCTGCTTTAGAATTAGCTCAGTATGGCATTAGAGTGAATACTATTTTACCAGGTTTAATTAGAACCCCATTAACTGCAGACTTTTTCAAAAATGAGGATTTAGAACAGGCATTTATGGAAAGAATTCCAGAACAGCGCCCAGCAGAACCTGCTGAAGTTGCTGCACCTTCTGTGTTCTTAGTTTCTGACGATGCCTCTTACATCAATGGCACTAGTTTAGTTGTTGATGGCGGCTGGGAAATCACAGGTTATCCTGATTTAAGTAAGTTTATGTAAATAAATTAGAGCACCATTTAATCTCCATTTTGGTAGATTATAATTGGTGCTCTTTTCAATCTCACTATTAATCACAGCTTCACCTGCTTTTTATTAATTAGTCTTTAATACCCTCAGTTACTAGTACAGAAAACAAAAAAGTAGGTTCAATTTAATTGAACCTACTTGCGCCTTCTATATTCCTTTTAATCCCTCTTCTAAATCGGCAATAATATCATCTATATTTTCTGTACCAATTGATAATCTCACCAATTCCGGTAAAACTCCTGAAGCCAGTCGTTCTTCTTCTGATAGCTGTTGGTGTGTAGTACTTGCTGGATGAATAACAAGTGATTTAGAGTCACCTACATTGGCAACATGACTAAATAGTTCAAGTCCATCAACAAAGCTTGAGATTTCTGAAATAGAGCCATCGATACCAAAGGTTAGCATTGCGCCTTGACCGTTTGGTAAGTATTTTTGACCGAGTTCATAGTAAGGATTGTTCTTCAAGCCAGGATAATTGACCCAAGTCACTTTTGGATGTGCTTCTAAAAATTCTGCCACTTTTTGTGCATTCTCAGAATGACGCTCCATACGAAGATGAAGTGTTTCAAGACCTAGGATAAACTGCTGAACGTTAAATGGTGATATCGCAGATCCTATGTCTCGTAATAGTTGTACTCGAGCTTTGGTAATGTAGGCCGCTGCCCCAACATCTTTAACGTAAGATACACCGTGATAACTTTCATCTGATTCAACTAGACCTGGGAATTTTCCATTATCCCAATTGAAATTACCACTATCTACAATCACTCCACCGATAGATGTACCATGTCCACCGATGAATTTCGTTGCTGAATGAACAATAATATCTGCTCCGAATTCAAACGGTCTAAGTAAATAAGGTGTTGCAAAAGTACTATCTACAATAAGAGGTAAGCCATTGTCATGAGCAACATTCGCAATTGCTTCAATATCTAGAACGTCAATTCTTGGGTTACCAATAGTCTCCGCATAAACTGCTCGGGTTTTATCATTAATAGCTGCTTTAAAATTCTCAGGATCATCAGGATCTACAAAATGAACTGTAATTCCCATCTTTTTAAAAGTGACATTCAAGAGATTGTATGAACCACCATATAAATTTGCAGAAGCAACAATTTCATCACCAGCTTCGACAATATTTAGTAAAGCTAAATGAATAGCTGCTTGACCTGAAGATGTCGCCAGTGCCCCAACACCACCTTCAAGTGCTGCAATTCGCTCTTCAAAGACATTCTGTGTTGGATTCATGATTCTTGTGTAAATATTCCCCGGCTTAACTAGTGAAAATAAATCTTTGGCATGTTGCGTGTCATCAAACACATAACTCGTCGTCTGGGTAATTGGTACCGCTCGAGATTTTGTATCCCCCACAGTTTGTCCGGCATGAATTGCTAAGGTTTCTAAATTCCAATTATCTTTAGTCATAGTCATCCTCCATTAATCAGCTTGAATTTTCTGAATTTAACTTATTCCAAATCATACTAGAACACTATGATTATTACAAGGGATATTATTTAAATTTCTAACCTACTTTCTAAGTTAAAAATATCTCAACTAAATAATCTGAAATTTCCATAATGTAAGCCTTTACAAACTATATATATTTTGTATAATGTATACATAATACATTAAAGGGGATGTTTTAATGGTAAAACTTTTTGCAATTGGATACGCAGGTAGAGATAAAGAAAAAACATGGGAACACATTGAAGAATTGAAGGAAATTGGTGTTCCAGAACCTTCAAGTGTCCCAGAACTGTATGCCTTAAGCCCTTCTCTCATCGATCAATCTGAGGAAATATCAGTAGTTGGTAACAAAACAAGCGGTGAAGCGGAAATAGTTTTAATTTTTGATGAGAATGGCGACGTAAAAGTAACAGTCGGTAGTGATCATACGGATCGAGATTTAGAAACTGTATCGATTCAAAAATCTAAACAAATTTGCGATAAACCTTTAGCCAAAGAAACGATTGATTTAGCTGATATTGAAGATGAATGGGACGATATCAAACTATATTGTGATGTTCTTGTAGATGGAGAATGGCAAAAATATCAGGAAGGTACATTTGCCTCTATCATTCCGTTGGTTGAAATATTAAATTTCTTAGAAAAACATGATGTTCCAAAAAAAGACGCGATAGTTTACTCAGGTACTGTCCCACTTATTAACGGCTTTGTTTATGGCGATGGTTATAGATGTGGTATCCATTCAGACAAGTTAAATAAAACAATCAGTATTGAATATAAATTAGACAAATTAAAGGAGTAGTTATAAATGCGAATTAAAGTTTTCCAATTCGATGTAAAAGATGGAAAGGTTCAAGAAAATATCAAGAAAGTTAAAAATATGTTTGATTCAGAAAATCTTTCTGAAACTGATGCAGTTGTCTTACCAGAAATGTGGACATCAGGCTATGACCTTCCAAACATTGAAGAATATGCAGAGCGTAATTTAGAGTCCATTTTTAGCATAATGTCAGAATTAGCGAAGCAAAATGATGTATATATCATTGCTGGCTCTGTACCTAATATCAAGGAAGGACCAGGAGTTTATAACACAGGTTTTGTAGTGGACTCCAAAGGTCAACTTGTCCATGAGTACTCTAAGATGCATTTAGTACCTATGTTAAATGAGCCAGAATATTTAGAAGCTGGTAATGAATCAGCGAAGCCGTTCACTTTAAATGGTGAGAATGTAGGACTTGCTATCTGCTATGATCTACGTTTCCCAGAATTATTCCGTGACCTTGCTATGGCTGGCGCTAAAGTTATCTTTGTAGTAGCAGAGTGGCCAATTGAAAGAACTGATCACTGGCTCACATTACTAAAAGCGAGAGCAATAGAAAGTCAATGCTATGTTGTAGCATCAAACATTGTCGGAACACAGAGTAACCAAACTACTTTCGCCGGTCATTCCATCATCATTAATCCTTTTGGTGAAGTTCTGAGCGAAGCGCCTAGTGATGAAGAAGCTGTAATCTCAGCTGATCTCGATTTAGAATATATCGAAAAAATTCGAAAAGAAATACCGATTTTTGATAGCCGTCGTAAAGATTTATATAAAAATCTTTAAGCACAAGCAAAGGGGGATCAAATATGAAAAAACTTTCTCTGCTCTTGTTTCTACTAGTTTTTATATCAGCTTGTAGTAACGAAGCACCTGAAGAGAATTCAAGCGAAAAAGTGATTAAGCTTGCTCATACAGGCTCTGAAACTCACCAATATCACATCGCTTCTGAAAAGTTTAAAGAAGTTCTCGAAGCAGATGATTCTGTAGACTTGTCAGTTGAAATCCATTCAAACTCTGCTCTTGGTTCAGAAGGGGATGCTATTGAGCAGGTAATTAATGGGTCGTTAGAAATGACAACAGTTGCAGCGGATAGTAATTTAGCCAATACAGTTCCTGAAATGAACTTATTCGGTATTCCTTTTATCTTCGAAGATAAAGAACATGTTTATAAGGCTTTAGATGGTGAGCCAGGTAAAAAAATGTTGGAATACGTAGATCAAAAAGGAATGAAAGGTCTAGGTTACTGGGAAGTTGGCTTTAGACACCTAAGCAATAACGAAAGAGAAATTGTCAAACCTGAAGATGCTGAAAATCTCAGTGTAAGAATTCAACCCGCTTCAGTTTGGGCAATGTATTTTAAAGCAATCGGTGCAAACCCTATTCCTGTTGATTTCAATGAACTGTACTCTGCTTTAGATCAGGGTGTGGTTGATGGACAAGAGAACCCATTACCAACAGTTAACTCCATGAAGTTATATGAGGTTCAACAATATATTTCTCTTACTTCACACACCTACACTCCTGCAGTAATTTTGATGAGTGATGATTTCTATTCTTCTCTATCTGAAGAAGAAGTAACAGCAGTAAACAAGGCAATTGAAGAAGCAAGAGACTATCAACGAGATGAACTAAGTGTTCAAGAAGATGAAATTCTTACTATGTTAGATGAAGAAGGTATTACTGTTACTGAACCTGATCGAAAAGCATTTGAAGAAGCGACGCTTTCTGTTCGAGATGAAATCTCTGACAAAGTACCTAAAGAAATTATTCAAAGTTTCGTAGATGCACAATAATAAGGATGTGGTTAAATGTTTGAGAAAATCGATAATTCAATCACAAAATTCTTAGAGTTCATAATGATTTTCAGCTTATCAGTGACAGTAATAGTGACCTTTGTGCAGGTAATTCTCCGTTACTTCATTAAAGTAAGCATCCCATGGTCTCAAGAATTCTTGATGATTTGCTTTGTATATAGCGTGTTCTCCGGAGCCGCTGTACTTGTTAGTAAAAATGAACACTTAGTTGTTGATTTATTCGAAAAATTACCTAAAAAATACGACGTGCTTTTTAGATTAGTAGAGTGTTTTGTCGCCCTATTTGTACTATCAATATTAACAATCTATGGCAGCATTTTAGTGAGTCAAAACCTAATTTCAGGACAAACTCTTGGCTTACTTCCTTTACAAAGAGCGTATTTGTATATGGCCGTGCCAATATCATCACTGTTTATGATTTATTTTTATGTAAGGAGGCTATATAAAGTATGCTTTGGATATTCCTGATTATTTTATTATTTATACTCATCATCATGCGTGTCCCTATCGCCTTCGCAATGGCCTTTATCTCATTACTTGGTATTATGGCTAGTGATGTATCACTCTTAGCGAACGTACCTAGAAGTATTTTTAGTGGTACAAATAGTTTTACACTTGTAGCCATACCACTATTTGTACTTGCTGGTGAAATTATGGCAAGAGGTGGAATATCTGAGCGCCTTGTCAATTTCTCTAAAATAATAGTTGGACCAATACCTGGTGGTTTAGCTTTAGTAGTAATCATCAGTAGTGTGTTCTTTGCTGCTTTGACAGGTACTGCATTAGCAGCTGCAGCAGCTATCGGTGGTATGTTAATTCCAACTATGCTGAGAGAAGGCTATGATAAAGGGTTCACAACTTCTCTAATTGCATGTGCTTCAACAATTGGCCCTATTATTCCTCCGAGTATTGTACTCATTCTTTATGGAGTAATCGCGGGAGTTTCAATTAGTGACTTGTTTATAGCAGGATTCATACCTGGTATACTGATGGCTCTAGGTTTAATGGTTTACAGTATATATATTGGTAAGAAAAATAATTATGTCATTAAAAGAGATGAAAAAATTACGGTTGGAGTTTTTCTTAAATACTTTAAAGATGCAATTCTCGCTTTACTCATGCCTGTAATTATTATCGGTGGTATCGTCTCAGGTATGTTTACAGCCACTGAGTCAGGTGTAATCGCTGTATTTTACGCTTTAATCATCTGTATATTTGTATATAGAGAAATCACTATGAAGGACATTCTAGATGTCCTAAAAAGTACCGCTTACACTTCAACAGGAATTATTTTCTTAATTGGATCAGCTGCAATCTTTATCTGGTACATCAACTATGAAAATATTCCTAATCAACTAATGAGTGTACTTGGCTTTGCAGCAGAAAATCCAATATTACTACTGCTCATCATAAACATTATCTTGTTACTTGCTGGAACATTTATAGATACAATCAGTGCAGTGACAATTTTCACACCATTGTTCGCACCAATGATTGTAGCAGCAGGCATTGACCCGGTTCATTTTGGAATTATTCTCGCAGTGAACTTAACTATCGGTATGGTAACACCGCCACTAGGTGTCTGCCTATTCGTTGTTTCTTCCATTGCAAAACAAAAAATTCCAGCGATGTTCAAACATCTTTTCCCACAAGTCGGTATTCTTATTTTAGTACTGCTTGCGGTTACCTATTTACCAAGCATTATTATGGCACCAGTTAAATTTTTAAATGGCTAGATAATATCAGAAGGAATGATACGTATGGAAGATTTCAAAATTAAAGGCATCAAACATAAAACTTTAAAGGATACTATATATTCTACTTTAAAGGACATTATTCTAAACGATGGATTTCCTTCTGACGATTATATAAATGAGCAAAGCTTGGCAACTCAACTCAACGTCTCTAGAACACCTTTAAGAGAAGCAATGTATGATTTAATAAACGAGGATTTAATCGAGTTTAGACCAAGAAAAGGATATCGCTTAAAACAACATTCTAATGAAGAAGTTAAACAAATATTCCTTTTAAGAGCGATTATTGAAAAGGGAATTAAAGATCCATTATTCGAAAATGTTGGGTCTCACGATGTCCAAAAGCTGAAAAATATTATTGACGATCAAAAACAAGCTATGGAAGAAAATAATAGTTATCACTTCATGCAGCTGGATAAAGAATTCCATAGAAATATGTTTATGATTGCTAAATACAATATCTTCCTGAAGTCCTATGACGTGTTTCATAACTTAACCATACTCATTGGTTCCAAAGCCATCACAAAACAAGGCCGTATGAAAGATGTTATTCAAGAACATTTAGATATTGTAGAAACAATAGAAACAAATAATAAAGCATCGTTTGAAGAAAAGATAGACAAGCACTTGTCCATGACTTTAGAAGCGCTAGGTTCTATAGATTACTTATCTTAAATTTAAATCATAACTTAAAAGTAGAAATAGGAAAGCCCGACAATTATTTAGTTTGTCGGGCTACAATAAATTATTTACTTATTCTTTTTAATCTCTTTTTCAATTTTACGTAGTGCTTTTTTCGACCCTCTCTCTATATCATGCTGCCATTTTCTCGTTTGATAATCTGTAAATAAAGCATCTAAATCATAATCATCGGGATATAAGTCTTTTGCCTTTTGTTCTAACTTAAGTCTTTTTTTATTTACATCTATCATTTCATTTTGATAGTAAACTGTGACATTAGAAAATTTATCTTGGAGTTCATACACCAATCCAAAATCGTTATAATCCAGTAACTTCACTCGGTCCCCTTTTTCATACAAGGTTGTATCTGTTGGTGTGGTCTCGATTATTTTCTCCTTCTTAACTTTGTTTTGATCTAAAACTTCTAATCCATATTCTTTATCCACCATATATTTTTCCGCTCGAGTCAAAACATGTTCTGGAACTTTCATCTTCCTTGAAATCCATAAAGCATTACTGTCTCCTGATTTTCCAATTTGCAGTTGAAACAAAGGCTCTAAAGTTTCTTGGTTAAATTGCATAGCAGCATTCATAAAATCACTATGCATCTCAGAATAACGTTTGATTTCACCATAATGTGTCGTTGCTACGGTAATACAGCCTTTATGATAAAACTCTTCCAACAATGCAATTGCTAAAGCAGCACCTTCATTTGGTTCTGTTCCGCTCCCAATCTCATCAAATAAGAGCAGTGTATTATTATTAGCTTTGGGAAGTATATCTGAGAGATTCTTCATATGAGATGAAAATGTACTGAGTGCATTTTCTAGACTTTGATTATCTCCAAGATCAACAAATATTTGATCAAATACTGCAACTTCAGTATCTTCAGAAGCTGAGATATGAAAACCCGACATTGTCGCTAAGGTGATGAGTCCAATTGTTTTCAAGACAATCGTTTTGCCTCCAGCATTAGGGCCAGTTATTACTAAACTACGGTAATCTTTACCAATGTCAAAATCTAAAGGTACAATATCTCCTGTTAGTAGAGGATGTTTACAATCTAAGAGTTTAATCTTCCCATAATCATTAATGTGAGGTGAGATGCCATCAATACTCTTACTGAACCTTGCTCTTGCATTAATCATGTCATATTGTGCTATTAAGTCGATATTGATGTTGATTGTATGCAGATTGTCATTTATTATCCCAGTAAGTGTCGCAAGTATTTGATACTCTATCATTGATTCTTCTGCTTTTAAGCCCTCTAGCTCATCGCTTAGTTTTCTTACCACACTCGGCTCAACATAAGCAGTCGTACCCTTAGATGATAGTTCAATAATTGTACCGTTTACCTGGTTTTTATAAGATGCTTTAATCGGTACTGTATAACGATCATTTTTAACACTGATGATCCCTTCTTGAACATAATTCTTATTGCTATTTATATATTTATTAAGCTTGTCTTTTATCTTCATTTCATTTCCATCAATAAAACTACGAACGCGTTTAAGCTCTTTGTTTGCGTGTGAATCCACTCTATTATTCTTAATCGCAATGCTAATTTCTTCTTCCAAGCTTCTTAGCTCTGTCATTGAATTCACATAGGATGATAAAGTCGGTGCAAGAAATTCTTTAGTAGACATAAAGTCTATTATTCTTCGACATCCTCTAAGAAAATCATTCACATACACAAGTTCTTCTGCTGTTAAAATGATACCTTTTTCTACTTTATCAACTAAAAAATCAATATTAGAAACATTCATAAAAGGCATCTTTGCCCCACTATCCAATATTTTTCTTGCTTCTGTAGTTTCTTTTAATCTATGCTCTACGACTTTTAAGTTAGAACTTGGTGCTTGTTTATCGAAAAGAGCTTTACCAAGACTACTGACACAGTATGATTTTACTAGTTCCTTTAATTCGTTATATTCTAATTTTTCAAAAGTATTTTCATTCATATTTTTTCTCCTCAATGTATATAATTATCCATATTTGAAGAAACCTTTTTTCAATAAGTATGAGAAAAAGAAAAAGCTACGGTTTCCACCGTAGCTTTGAACAAGCATAAATAAGCCATAGATATTTTTATGTAATATCCATGAATAGAGTGCTTGTTTAAAGTCGGTAGGTATCTCAATATGGGAAATAAGGGTACAACAAATAAAGGGGCTTGCCCTTTTATTTTTTCATGTACTTGTATTTCCTAGTTAGACACTACCGCGCTCACAAAAGCACCTCATATATATTATATTTTTACTTATTGAATTTGACTTTATGTACTGCGAGTATAAGCTACATTCTAAGTGATGTAAATACTAATAGCTAAATACACTTCTAAAACACCATCTGCACTAAAATCATATAAAATATCGTTCCACCTGCGATCGATATCAACATGCTTTTCTTCCAGTAATGTAAAACTACAATCAATCCTACTGCTAGAGCTTCTGGTAAGAAGCCCTCTACAGAAGTAAATTCTACATTTCTGAGTGCATAAACCACTAAGAGACCAAAAACTGCTGGTGGTAACATATAGCCTAAATATTTTACATAAGCTGGTGTTTCTTTATCGTTATTAAAAATTAAAAAGGGCAAAAATCTCGTCGTCATCGTCCCAAGGACGACACACGCAATAATAATAATCTGTTCGGTCAAAGTCATTACGAGATCACCTCTTTTTTAGCCATGCTTTTTCTAATCGCAGTTAAAGCAATTAAAATAATCACCATTGCCGGTATGATAAAATTCTCTGGGCCAAATACGACTAAGCTGATTACAGAAGCTAAAACTCCAATGACTGAACTCACATGATATCTTTCTTTCATCCATTGATCTAAGAAGATCACTACAAATAAGGCAGTCATGACAAATTCAATTCCTTCAGTATTAAACGGTATTGCAGTTCCAAAGAAGCTTCCTATCGTTGTACCGCCGACCCAATATATTTGATTGAGCACTGTTACATAAAACATAAACCAACCGGAATTAATGTGTTTTGGTACTTTTTCCGTACTATTAATTACAAAAGTTTCATCACACATACCGTAGATCAGATAGAATTTTTTCTTACCTGTCTCTTTAAATTTATCTAACATAGCAATACCATAAAATAAGTGTCTAGCATTTATCATCAAGGTCAGTAAAAATGCACTGACTGGATTAAAGGCACCAATCAGCATACTTCCTGCAACGAATTCCATAGAACCTGCAAATATAAAAATACTCATTAAAATTGCATAGGCTGGGCCAAATCCTAAAGAATCCATATATATTCCATAAGCTAAACCAATAAAAGTAAAACCTGCCATAATGGGAATGGTCTTAGGGAAAACGTATTTGATTGTTTGTATATGTTCATCAAATGTCATGCTTGCACCTTCTCTTTTTATTTGTTGTAGTACATGATTAAAGTAATTTTGACGAGTTCATCCGTTGTATTGATATATGTATGAGGCTGACTACCATCAAAAATCAGTCCTTCTCCTTCACATAATTCTGTAAGTTTACCGTTCACATCCACCTTTAATGTTCCTTTATTAACATAGATATGTTCTTCAACTCCATTAGGATGTGCATCTGAAAAATGGCTCGCTCCACCATCAATTTCTACAATATATAATTCAAATAATTTTTCAGGTGAGAAAGGGACAATATTATGGACTCTATAAGCTCCATCTTCTTCAGTGACCGTTTGGATATCTGCTTTCTTAATGACTTTCATGGCTTTTTGCTGTTGAGTGATTAAAGAGGAGAATGATACTTTTAACCCTTTGGCAATCTTCCATAAGGTTGTTACAGTAGGTATAGAATCTCCACGCTCGATTTGGGCAAGCATTCCCTTACTTACATCTGTTAAGGTTGAGACTTTTTCTAAACTAAGTCCCCGTTCTTTTCTGAGCACTTGTAAATTCTGACCAATCACATCTATATTTTCTTGCAAAATTTATCACCTCAAAATTCATTTTTAGTAACATAACATATTTTTGTATGCTATAACATACAAAAATGATAAAAAAATAGAATTGTTAGTCAATTCATAAAAAAAGACCAGAAATCAATGATTTCTAGTCTTAAAGTTTTAATCTTCTTTTGCAACTGGTGCATGTGTATAGTTTTCATAACGGATTGGTGTTTTCTTGTTAAAATCATAAGTCGCTAAATCATCAATACTTTGAAGATAAGCGTTCAGTGAGTCTGTTAGCATCAAGTTCACAGGCGCTTCTTCAATTGGATCTTTTTCTTGATACAAGACAATAAATTTATTTAAGGCTTTACCGTAACCAATTTCAAATGCTGTTCCTGGGTCAACATGCTCACCAACATAATCATGTACAGCAACAACCGCATCACACCACTCTACATGTTTAATGTCATTATTGTAGATAGTCTCTCTCCACTCATCAGAGCCATGTTCAAGATGGTCATCTTGTTGAAGTCGTGGTGAAAACACCTCATCAACTGTTGGGTTCTTTTCCAAAGCCGCTTCAACACGTTTCACTCTTTCAACTTGCTCTGCATCGAAAAATGGACTTGCTAAATAAATTTTCATAATAATACTCCTCTTTTTATTTTAAGGATATCACATACAAGATATTATTTACTTTCTTCTGGGTCAATCTTCTTAATTCCAATACCTGTTATAGCATAAATCATAGCGAAGACAATACATAAGTAACATGGTACAGCCCACATCCAGTAATCTCCGACACCAACACCGAGAACTTCTAAATAGTAGATTGCCGATACCCCCCATGGAACAAATCCGAGTATCATAGTACCTGCATCCTCAAGTGTTCTAGATAGATTCAACGGATCTAGACCTTTTTTAACATAGGCATCCTTCATTAAGACACCGACCATGATGATAGAAATCGAAGCGACACCTGCTGTAAAGACGATTAAAATACTACCAATAATCGTTGAGCCTATAATCTGCCATGTCGATTGAACCATCTTAGTAAATGCTTCTAAAATTCTATCTAAACAACCCGCAGCTTCAACAATTCCCGCAAAAGCGTAACCACAAAAAATAGTGACAACAATGGTGACCATAGAGAAGATTCCACCACGGTTCAGTAGTGAATTAACGGTTTCAGAGAAGTCACTATTAGAAGCAACCATATCTACTGAAAAACCATTGGCCATAGATGTAATTCCATCTACAAAAGAAAAGCCGTTAGAAAATACTCCAATAAAGACCGCAACGACTGAAGACAAGAGCATGATTGGAACAATAGGTTTTTTAGCAAAGGCACCCCAAAGAATAATTACAAATGGGAGTAACATAAATATATTCCAGTTAAAGATTGAGCTCAGCTCTGCCGTTAATCCTCCAACACTATCTCCTGAAGTACTGTCTGGTTCAAAACCAAGACCAACGACAAACCACACTATCATACCGACTATAGTGGCAGGGATTGTCGTCCATAGCATATGTTTTATATGATCATATAAGTCTACGCCAACCACAAGAGGGGCAAGATTAGTTGTATCAGATAACGGCGATAGTTTATCACCAAAGATTGCACCTGAAATAATTGCACCTGCGGTAATTCCTAAAGGAAGATTCATTTCTACTGCGATTCCCATTAAGGCAACACCAGCTGTGGCAGATGAGCCCCAAGCAGTACCTGTCGCTACAGAAACTATTGCTGTAATAATAAAGGCCGTCACTAAGAAATATCTTGGATCAATGATTAAGAGCCCATAGTTAATTAACATCGGAACTGTACCAGAATATATCCAAGTCCCTACGATGACACCGACTGCAAAAATAATAAAAATTGCTGGCATGGCTGTGTTTAATCGTGTAACAATTCCCTTTTCCATATCTTCCCAAGTTAAACCCACTCTATGGGCAATAAAGGCAGCGTAAGCTGCTGAAATTAGTAGAAGCGGTTGGATCGGAATTTCAAAATATCCAAAACCAGCTCCAATAACTATTGCTAAAACTACAAAACATGAAATCGATTCAAATAGCGTTGGTTTTCTTTTCATAAATTTCCCCTTTGTTTTTTCAAAATCTTAAAGACTATTAATTAAATTATCCTTAGACAGATCTGCTAAACCTATTTTTTCTAATGTTAATCCTTCTTGATAAAAGTCTCTATCCAAGATAGTGCCACCAATAGTAATAACCGAATCTATATTTGGAGTTGAAACATTTACAATTCTTCCTAAGTTGGACCAGAACACCAAGCCTTCGGAGATATCTTCAGTAAAATATCTAGAATCAACGGCAGTCGGTCCTTTGATATCGCCGTATACCTTACTCGTATTAAATAATTCTTGTAAGCTTAAATCATTACGGTCAAAGTATCCTCTGTTATAGCGACTTGTAATGGCATCCTCTAGCTCAAAACCAAAAGCTTTACCGATTGCGATTCTTTCTGCTTCAATTCCTCTTAACAAACGCACCGTATGTTCAGTAATCCCTTCTTTATAGAGATAAAATTCACCATTAGAATAATCAATGCGTCCTGAATTCAATAAAGATGGTCCTGGATGCACTTCTGGATTACCATTTTCCATAGTTGAGTGTAAAATATTTTGAGCAGGTACTAAGCAGTCATATAATTGACGACATACTTTTATTAATTCTGCTGTATTCTCAGCTGGATAGGCAGAGAAAAATAGTTTTTTCACTCTTAAACCAAGCTCAACTTTTGCGGTTTCAGGAAAAGCTCTCGTACCATAAGTCAGTGAGTTCGTTTCACCTATCTTAAGCTTCTTATTTATTCCTAAAGTTTTCATCTCATTTACAAATCTTAGAGTTCCCATGGCTCCTGCACCATTTAATAAGATTACTTGGTTTTCATCTACAACTGGTGCTAGGTCTTTTGCCATTGTTTCAATAGCAAAACCGGGAATAGTTAACATAATCACTTCTGCAGATTTTACCGCTTCTTCAATGTCACTTGTTACTTTTTCTACCTTCACAAATTTTTCTTTACCATCTTCTTGTAAGTAGATTCCACCTAATTCATTAATTTTCTCGAGATTACTCGCAAATTTTTCATTTTCATATAAAGTAACTTTAAATCCTCTGTCTGATAAGTCTGCTGCTGCAGTAATACCACCGTTTCCTGCCCCAATTATTGTTACGTTCGAAATCGTCATTGCAAGTTCCCCTTTGTTAAAAATTTTATTTCACATATAATATATCTCTAATAAAAACACCTTACAAGAAATAATCTTGTAAGGCATACTCATAGCTATCTCAATATTTTTTCCATCTTTTTACCCTTAGCGAGCTCATCAATCATTTTATCCATATAGCGAATTTCCTGCATTAAAGGTTCTTTTATATCCTCAACACGCACACCACAAATTACCCCCTTCACCTCACGGCGATTTGGATTCATCTTTGGTGCTTGGTCAAAAAACTCTTCCATGGTTACTCCATTATCAATTTGTTTATGTAAATCTTCTGTTGAATAATTAGTTAACCATGTAATGATTTCATCTACCTCTTCTTGTGTTCGGTTTTTCCTCTCTGCCTTAGCAACATAATGAGGATAAACACCACTGAACTTCATAGAATAAATTTTATGTCCTGCCATATTTCTTCACCTCACTCTGTATTTTGTTTATACTTATATCAAACGTACGTTCGCAAAAGGGGTGGTGTCATGATAAGTGCAAGCGATCTTTTATTTATCCAACAGATTAACAATAAAACCTTTGATCAGCTAAGTGTCTACGATTATTGGTTACAAAATCATGAAGAACCTAACGATGCTCGTCTTCATAGATTGCTAGATCATGAATACTTATACGAATCAAATGACATCACCCTTCGATTATCACAATTCACTATACCTACTTTGAAAAAACTTTTAAAAGCACATCATTTGAAAGTGTCAGGTAACAAAAATGAATTGCTCCAAAGATTAGGTGAACATGAAACAAGTTTAAGTCTTGAAAATCTCACTATCAAGCCTGTCTACACAGCTAATCACGATATACTACCACTTATAAAATACACTACTTTCTTAGTCTACCTCAGCATGAATGGCCCCCTTAGCATTGAAGAAGGTTATGCCTTTTATCTAAAACATCAAGCTATGTCGAATGAAGATTTAATTATCAATCTATATAAAGAAAAGATTGCACAATCCAAGAATACTTATCTCATAATTAAATGTCACTTATTTCTCTCAGATTACTATAAAAAACTTAATGACCAGAGAGAAAGTTTAAGACATTTAAACCACTTTGCTATGTCACTTGTTTTAAATGCCATCAATAGATATTTAGAAAATGACATCTATCTTGACTCATTCTTTAATATCGATCACTACACCTTAGATAAATACCGCAACTTGTTACTCATGAAACAATATTCTATTAATGAATTATATGAATATTTATTAAGTGACTTAGAAGGCGATAGCCATCACCATACCTTGGCAGCTCAGTATATTATTAGAAGTATTATCGACAGTCCCTTAGCTGAAACAAAATTATTAGAGGAACTTAATAAGTGAAAAGATATACTTATCATAAATTTTGGTAAGTATATTTTTATCACTTATTTATTTCAAACTATTTTGACTTGAAAGATAATTAAGTTTATACTTTTACACTATAATAGACATTTAAGAAAGGGGTTTGTTACTGTGGAAGAACTTTTTAAAACAATTGAGGGGTTAAATGAGGAGATAATCGAGATAAGAAGACACTTACATAAACATCCTGAATTATCTTTTGAGGAAGTTGAAACACCAAAATTTATTGCTTCATTTCATGAAAAATTAGGTCATGAGGTAAAAACTGGTGTTGGGGGTAATGGTGTAGTTGCATATTTAAAAGGAAGTCATGACGGCCCTACAGTTGCCTTACGTGCTGACTTTGATGCCTTACCGATTCAGGAAGAGACTGAACTTGATTTTAAATCAGTCAATGATGGTGTGATGCATGCTTGCGGTCACGATGGACATACTGCAACTTTACTCGGTGTTGCTAAAGCCTTAAATAAGCATAAAGATGAGCTACATGGAACTGTTGTTTTCATTCATCAACATGCTGAGGAGTTACCACCAGGTGGTGCTAGACCAATGATTGAAGACGGCGCTTTAGAAGGGGTAGATGTAATTTTTGGAACACATCTTCAAGCTCAAATGCCTTTATATGAAATCAACTACAGAACAGACGCACTACAAGCTTCTTCAGACTCGTTTGAAGTAACTATTCTTGGCAGAGGTGGACATGGTGCTTATCCTCAAGATACTAAAGATAGCATTTTGATTGCCTCACAACTAGTCAGCAACTTCCAACAAATAGTAAGTAGACGAGTGAATCCACTTCAATCTGCTGTCTTATCAGTTTGCTCTTTTGAAGCTATCGGACCATACAATGTAATTGCTAATACTGCAAAAATTAAGGGAACTGTTCGAACATTAAATGAAGAAACACGAGCACTGATGGAAGAAGAAATGCTGAGAGTGATTGAAGGTACTTGTCATTTATCTGGTGCCGATTTTGAATTTAACTATGAGCGAGGTTATCCTGTTTTAATAAACCATGAAGATGAAACAAACTTCTTAGTCGATGTTGCGAAAACTGTACCTGAAGTTAAAGAAATTAATGAAACCGAACCAATTATGGGCGGCGAGGACTACTCTTATTATCTGCAAGAAGTGAAAGGGACGTACTTCTTTACCGGCGCACAAGTTGAAGGAAGTGAAGAACCATACCCTCACCATCATCCAAAATTCGACATTGATGAACGTGCACTCGGTGTGGCTGCAAAGATATTAGCCAAAACTACTGTCGAGTATATGAATAAAAACAAATAAAAGAGGATCATACATGGAAAATACTAAAACTAATCTATGGACTGACTGGCGCTTACACTTTGTAGTTTTCGCAATTGTCATCATCACTGAACTGATTGGTACACATGAAATTTCAATTGGTCCCGGAACAATTTTGTTACTTCCAATGCTCTATGCGGTTATTATTGGACTACTTACTTTTTTCACTCCATTAATTAACAAAGTTCAGTCAAGTAAAGCTGAATCTCTAGTGTTTATGTCTGTGACATTATTAATCGCGAAATTTGGTGTTCAAGCAGGACCCGCATTACCTGAGCTCATTCAGGCTGGACCAGCACTCATCTTTCAAGAGTTTGGTAACCTAGCAACTATCTTAGTTGCTTTACCTGTTGCAGTATTTTTAGGTCTAAAAAGAGAAACTATAGGAATGACTCACTCTATTGGACGTGAGGCAAACTTGGCACTTATTTCAGAAAAATATGGTATCTCTTCTCCAGAAGGTCGCGGAGTAGTTTCAATGTATATTTTCGGAACTATTTTTGGTGCAATTTTCCTAGGTCTTACCTCTGGTTTACTTGCTTCCATATTACCAATCAGTCCTCTATCATTCGCTATGGCAACAGGAATTGGTAGTGGGAGTATGACCGCGGCTTCACTCGGACCACTGGTTGCCATGTATCCTGAACAGGCTGACTTAATCACTGCTTATTCTGGTGCAAGTAATTTACTCACCTCAGTTACTGGACTTTACATGAGTATATTTATTGGACTACCGCTGACAGAAAAATATTATCAACTTGTAAGTAAATTTAAAAACAGAAAAATTAAAGGAGACTCAGAGTCATGATTAGTAAATTAATAGATTGGACATTAACTTTAAGTATTGTTGCTATCATGACTCTAGTCGGGAATTTCATTGGCTACGAAGTCATGCCTGTGACAGCTTTACCAGGTATCATTACACTTATGGTGATTGTTTTGATAGGTATGGTTATTCATGAGATCTTACCATTCAAACTACCTTCAATAGCATATATTGGTTTATTAGCCTTCTTTGTTACTATTCCAGGTGTTCCAGGAGCTGAAAAAATTTCAGAGTGGACATCCGAAGTAAACTTACTTTCATTGACTACACCTATTCTAGCTTATGCTGGAATTTCTATCGGTAACTCTTGGGTGGATTTTGCAAAGATGGGATGGAAAACGATAATTGTTGGCATGTTAGTGCTACTTGGCACTTACCTCGGTTCTGCAATAATTGCAGAAATCATTTTAAGAATACAGGGTATTGTTTAAAAATTTAAAACATATTATTTTCAACATTAGTATCTCATTTAAAACAGTTTGAAGACCCGTACGTTAGATCTCAAGGGGAGAAGCTAACGCACGGGTTTATTTAGTCACTAAATCTTCTATCTCTCTTCATGAATTAAATGAATCTTCTTCAAATGTATGGTAATCCTTAACTTTTTGTTCTTCATAGAATAATTTAAAACGTTCCAGTACCTCTTCATAGGTCAAATCATCTCGGTGATAAATCTTACCAAATTCTTCGGACTCTTGAGCAGGCAATGCTTCAAAAACATATTCTCCATCCACCATGGCACATTGAATCGCATCAATCGCTAGACCATAATGATTAAAAGATAAAGTCGCAAAGCTATCTTCACTTTCGTCAACATCTTTTAGTGCACTTTCAACTTGAGCCCAAGATGGATCTTCAAAATCGTCTAAACCAGTGGATAATTCTATAAATTTCTCTTTTGGCAATGTGTCTTCTTCATTATTTTCACCTTTTAGGAAATCAAATATTCCCATCACACACACTCCTAGTGAATTTCTATATTTTTATACTATCCCCTTTTTTTATAACTTTAATCATAAAAAAATAAGCCGACCATCTGGCCGGCTTAATCAATCACTTATTTATTATCTTCTCCACTACCATCATCCGCAAGATGTGGTGCAATTTCTTCTGGTAATGTTTCTTCGAAAGATTCTCTTTGTTCTTGAAGTTTTCTCTTAGTTTCTTCTCTATAAGAAGATTCATAAAGTAGTTGTTCTCTTTCTAATTTGATAATTCCATACTCGCTCCGCAATGCTTTGAACAGAGATATCCCAAGCATGAGTACTATGAAAGTGAACGGGAAGGCAGCGATTAACATTGCCATTTCTAAGGCTGATAAACCACCTGACCATAATAGCACGATTGCTGTACCTGCTAAAATAGCACCCCAAATTAACTTAACTTTAAGTGGTGGATTGAGAGAACCACCTGTTGTTAGCATACTCAATACAAATGTACCACTGTCTGCTGAAGTGACGAAGAATGATGCAATAAGTAGAATTGCAATACCCATAATCACTGGTGCAGCTGGATAGTTTTCTAAGAATGCGAATAATGCAACTTCATTCCCTTGAGATTCGATTAGGCTATATATACCTCCACCTAAAAGATTATCCGATTCAATTCCTGCAACACCGAAAATCGCAAACCAAATTGCACTGAATAATACTGGTACACCCATCACACCGATGATGAACTCTCTAATAGTTCTACCACGTGATACACGTGCAATAAAGCTACCTACAAAGGCTGACCAACCGATCCACCATGCCCAGTAGAACAGTGTCCAGTCATTTAAGAATGAACGATCACCTGTAAATGAATTCATACCTAACGTCATACTGACAATGTTATTTAAGTAGTTCGCTAAGTTAGTCATAAATGATTCAATCATCTGTACAGATGAACCAAATATAAATACAAAGACCATCAATGCAACTGCTATGATGACGTTCCCTATACTCAAATAGCGAATTCCCTTGTTGACGCCTGTAGAAGCTGAAATAACAAAAGCCACTGTAATAATTAAAACGATAATCGTTTGAGTCCAAACGTTATTTTCAATACCATCAAAACTATAACTTAGACCCGCTGTAATTTGAGTCGCACCAAGTCCAAGAGAAGTAGCAATACCAAAAATTGTTCCAAACACTGCAAGTGAGTCAATACCTGTACCTAACCATCCTTTAGAACGATCACCAATTAATGGAGATAGCGCTGAACTCATTAGAAGTGGCGCGTTATGTCTAAAGTTAAAGTATGCAAGTGTTAAACCAACTATTGCGTATACACCCCATGGATGTAATCCCCAGTGGAATAATGTGTGCATCATAGACTCTTCTTGAGCTAAAACTGATGCTGGTTCCGCTGAAGGTGGGTTATGGAAGTGAGTGACAGGTTCATTGACTCCATAGAAGACAAGTCCAACACCCATACCTGCTGTAAATAAGAAAGAGAACCAAGTGAAGTAACTATATTGTGGTTTCTCATCCTGTCTACCTAAACGGATTTTTCCGTAGGGACTAAAGATTAAATAGATTGCAAATACTACAAATGCCGTCATCGCTAACATATAAACCCAACCGAGCTTATTCGAAATAAAGTCGTTGACGATGCTTAAAACAGACTCAACATTTCCCGGGAAAAACGCACCCCATAAAATGAAGATACCTGCTGCTATGATCGAAACATAAAAGACCGGTGTGAGGACTGATCTTTTTTCTCTCATAAAAAATACCCTCCTATAATACTGTAAAATTGGCATCATCAAATACACATAAAAACTATCAGCACTTATGATGCTTGTTGCTGGTGAAAATTTGGGAATAAACCATCCCTTAAAAAAATTGCACAAAAAATGAAAGTAATCGCTATATGCAAATGCATATAGGTAAACGCAGTGAGAAAAACTCACTAACTAAACGGAAGTTATTTAAGCTTTATATAAAAGCATTAGACAATATGGTATACTAACATACAAATTTCAACTTGAAAACCGTGTGAATTATTTGAAAGTTAGATGGAGGATAATTATGACAATAGAATCCGTTAAAGAAAGCCTTAAAAAGCATCAAGCTGATGATAGAATTCAAGTATTGGGAGAATCAAGTGCAACAGTTAAGGATGCTGCTTTAGCACTGAATTGTAAAGAGGAAGAAATTGCTAAAACTATGGCATTTCATGTAAATGATCAGACCGTCGTAGTCGTTATGGCTGGAGATGTAAAAATAGCAAATGCTAAATTCAAAGCTGAATTTGGAGTTAAAGCTAAAATGATTAAAGGTGACCAAGTCGAAGCATTAACTGGCCACCCACCTGGCGGTGTTTGTCCATTTGGTTTGAAGAATGATGTCACAGTTTACTTAGATGAATCACTGAGAAGATTTGATACCGTTTATCCTGCTTGTGGCAGTGCGAATAGTGCCATTGAAATCACTATAGAAGAATTAGAAACCTTTACAAACTTCCCTAAATGGGTAGATATTTCTAAAGAAATGAATTAAAAAAAGATGAGCAAATGCTCATCTTTTTTTACTTAAACCCTCTAGTAAAACTCTTAGGGGCGTTCGATTTGAATTTTAATTTCTTACCAGTCGTTGGATGAGTGAATTCTAGTACGCTTGCATGAAGGCCCAGTCGATTAATTGGATTGGTAGACGCTCCGTATTTCTTATCCCCAACAATTGGGTGACCGATTGTCTCCATATGCACACGAATTTGATTTTTTCGACCCGTTTCTAATTTCACTTCTAATAAGGTAAATCTACGATTTGATTTGGTTACTTTATAATGAGTAACTGCTTTTTGTCCTTCTTTATTTGGTTTAGGACTAGAATGCATTTTATAAATCTTATCTTCAGTTAACCAAGATGTAATACTACCGTCTTTTTCAACCTTACCTTCTACTAAAGCGACGTAACTTCTATTATCAACTGTCTCTGTCCAAGTGTTTTGTAGTTTTTGTTGAATCATTCTGGATTTCGCAAAAATCAACAGTCCAGAAGTATCCCTATCCAGTCGATGCACAATGAAAATTCTATTATTCTCATGCATACTCTTAACGTAATCCATCAACATACGAAAAGCGGTTTGTTTCTTTTCAGTTTTAGATCCCATCGTTAATAGACCATGCATCTTATCGATCACCATCAAATCATCATCTTCATAGACAATGTCGATACCTTTTAGTTTTATATCAGATGATGCTGCTCTGTCTTTGACAGTGACGATATCACCTTTTTTTAAAGGTTCATCAAACTGAGTCGTTGGTCTACCATTAATTGTGACTTGTCCACGTTTTAAAATCCCTTTTACAGTGCTTCGGCTTTTCTTCGGCATAACTGTAAACAGAAATTCTAACAGTGTAGTCTTACTTTCTACAGACCATTCATTACTTTCTCTCTTCTTTTTGTGCATTCTAAATCCCCACTTATGAAGCTGAATATTCTTCAACCTCTTCAATAAATTTGTTCATTTCCTTATTCATTATAACCTTTACTAGCGGTTTAGTCGTCATTACAAACACTCTAACACCCATACCACTCTCAATACTAGATTGTACAGTTAGTTTTGAATGTTCACCTACTGGGGTAACATTAAATACCGTCGTTATAACGCCCTGTTTTAGTTTCGTTTTCATTGTAATACTGCGGTCTTTAACTGCTTCTACGATTTCATTTCTAAAACGATAGGTCTTATTTCTAACGCCTAGCGTTATACGAAACTTTGAACCTTTCACACGTCTACCCTTGGTATGATATTCAACATCTTTTAAGATAGAAAAAATCCTCTTTAACGCTTTATCATCATTAACAAAACGAAAGATATCTTCTGGGCTTGCTGCGATGTCTTCATTTTTGTATTTGTAAATTTCCATTGTGCCCTCTCCTATTCCTAAAATGTTGTCTTAAAACGGTCCTAAGTTAATCATAACTGCTATAGCTAATAATATCATAGCAATGATTGACCAGATAATAAATAAAGGTAAGAACCATTTTGCCCACTTAACCCACGGCACACCTGCCACTGCTAAACTCGCCATTAAGGTACCTGAAGTTGGGAAAAGGGAGTTCGAAAAGCCATCACCAAATTGAAAAGCTAAAACCGATACTTGTCTCGTAATCCCAATCATATCGGCGAGCGGTGTTTGAATTGGCATCATAATTGCTGCTTGACCACTCCCTGATGGTACAAAGAAGTTGAAGATAGAGTTCATGATAAACATACCTAGTGCTGTTGCCACGGGTGGTAGTGCTGAAAGTGGCTCTGATAAAGCATTAACAAGTGTATCTAAAACCAAACCATCTTCCATGATAACTAAGACAGCTCTTGCTAATCCGATAATTAAAGCACCGTAAATTAAGCCTTTACACCCTTCAATGAAAGTAATCGCAATTTCATTGTAGTTCATTTTGCCAATGTAACCTGTAATGATGGCAATTAGGATAAATAATGCAGCCATGTGATTAGTCGTCCACTGAAACTTAATCACTGCAAAAATAAAGAAAATCAAACCTAAAGCTGTAATAGCAAGTATCCACTTGTGACGAGCGGTAAATTCATTATCTAACTCAAGTGATTCTTCACTATCTTCTACTCCAATAAGACTCTTATTCGGATCTTCTAAAATCTTTTTACAATAGCGCCAAGTATACCAAATCGTGACACCTGTTAAAATTACAAAGGCAATCAATCTAAAACCAAGACCTGAAAATAAAGGCAGTTCTGCAATATTGTGTGCAATACCGACTGTATAAGGATTTAAAAAACCTGCCGCAAAACCAATAAAAGCCGCATTAAAGGTAATTGCTACTGCTACAATTGCATCGAACTTCAAGGCCTTAACTAACATGACCCCAAGCGCGACAAAAGCGATAACTGAGTTGCCGAGCGCTCCAACTGCCCCACCTATAGAAAAAATTGTAATAATTGTTGCTAGTAGTAAAAATTCCTTCCCGCGCATTACATCAATCGCAGAATATATACCTGCTTGAATTGCGCCTGATCTAGAGATGACTTCAAACATTCCTCCTGCAAATAATACTAAAAATATAATATCTGCACTTTCAATCATCCCTGTTTGAATTGCTAAAAAGATGTCCATTAAACCTGCAGGTGCTTGTGTCACACCTTCATATGTATCTGGAACAATCGTAGTAACCCCATCGATCTCCTCACGATCAAAAGTACCTGCCGGCATAATGTAAGTTGCCAAAACTGCGAGTAATAAAACTCCAAACACTATGACATATGTATCAGGAAATTCCCATTTTTTCTTGGTCTTTGTGTGTTTCAAATATGTTTCCCCCTTTGTTTTATGTAATTGTTTATATACTACCACAAATCAATGTTATAAATAACCTAAATATTGTATATTTAATCATTATAATATGGACGTGACATTTAGAGATTTTTATGTAATACTTTTAGTAATCAAATACTGGTGCCTTTAAATCAGTCCAGAGAGACTGACAAGGACAGCGCGATATAATGAAAATGGACAGGTCTAGGCTTATTTAGCCTTATCTTGTCATATTTTCTTATATACAAAAGCTTCTTGTCATGTTTCTGGCAAGAAGCTTTTTTTGTCAGAAACATTCAAGTAAGTGCCCTTCGGCGCCAGTTTCTTAATTTAAGAATCTGGAGGAATGATTATGTCTACAAAAGACACAGAGTTTTCATTAGAGGCAGTACCTCAAAGTAATCGCAAAAGTTTTTGGAATATTTTAGTTGTAATGGTTTCACTCAGCTTTTTCTCTGCAAGCATGTGGTCTGGAGGCACACTTGGCCAAGGATTATCTTTTTGGAATTTCATCTTAATTGTCCTATGCGGTAATTTAATTCTTGGTTTATACACAGGCGCCCTCGCTTATATCTCAGCAAAAACAGGACTATCTACTCATCTACTCGCTCGTTACGCCTTTGGTGAAAAAGGCTCATATCTCACTTCATTTTTACTTGCAGCAACTCAAGTTGCTTGGTTCGGTGTCGGTCTAGCAATGTTTGCAGTACCAGTATCAATGGCCACAGGTATTAATGTATATATCCTCATTGGCGTCTTCGGCATCGCTATGACAATCTCATCAATCTTTGGCTTAAAAGCCTTAGCCATACTCGGTTTTATTTCAGTACCTACAATTACAATTTTCGGTAGTTATTCAATGACTAACGCTATAGACTCAATGGGCGGTATGGAAGCCCTGATGGCTTATGAACCAAGTCAAGCAATGAGTATATCTTTGGCACTTACCATTTGTGTTGGATCATTTATTAGTGCTGGCACCTTGACACCTGACTTCACTCGTTTTGCCAAAAGCCCTAAATCAGCTGTAAGTTCTGCTGTAATAGCTTTTTTCATCGGTAACTCTCTTATGTTTCTATTTGGTGCAATCGGTGCAATGGCCTTTGGAGTTGCCGATGTTTCTGAAGTCATGATGCTACAGGGTCTGATGATACCAGCTATCATTGTTCTCGGCTTAAATATCTGGACGACTAATGACAGTGCCTTGTATGCTTCTGGACTAGGTTTTGCAAACATTTTTAAATTACCTAAGAAACAAATTGTCGTTGTTAATGGCATCTTAGGTACATTGAGCGCAATGTGGTTATACAATAACTTTGTAGACTTTTTAACACTGCTCGGCTCAGCACTTCCATCTATTGGAGCAATAATTTTAGCAGATTACTTTATTGTCAGAAAGAGAGAATACCAAGCCTTCTCAACGACTAAATTTAAAGCAGTCAATCCTATAGCCTTATTCGCATGGCTCTGTGGTATTATCCTAGCGAACTTTGTACCGGGTATCCCGCCACTGAATGCTTTAATTGGTACAAGTGTGATCTATATCATTACAATGAAACTAGCAAGCTATCGTCAAACGGTATCAGTTAAAAATCCAATAAATAGAGAGGAAGAAATTGTACGTGATTATTAAAAATGCAAGTTTAAGAGGCCAAGTTGGTTTATGGAATATTTTAATCGAAGATGGTAAGTTCAAAAAAATTAGCCAGGAAGATATTCAAGGTGAAGATGTTATCGATATCAATGGCGCTTTAGTCTTGCCTCCTTTTATCGAACCTCATATTCACTTAGATACAACACTGACTGCTGGTGAACCTGAGTGGAATTTAAGCGGTACATTATTTGAAGGAATTCAAAGATGGTCTGAGAGAAAAGAGTCATTAACAATAGAAGATGTTAAACAACGCTCTAAACAAGCGATAAAATGGCAAATTGCCCAAGGTATTCAATATATTCGTACCCATGTTGATGTCACAGATCCAGAACTCACTGCTTTAAAAGCAATGCTTGAAGTTAAGGAAGAACTAGCTGACTTTGTTGAAATTCAATTGGTCGCTTTTCCACAAGAAGGGATTCTGTCATATCCAAATGGAGAAACACTTTTAGAAGAAGCGCTTAAACTTGGAGCTGACGTGGTCGGTGCGATCCCACACTTTGAATTCACTCGTGAGTACGGGGTCGAATCTCTGAAAATCGCTTTTGATCTCGCTGAAAAATACGATACACTCATCGATGTCCATTGTGATGAAATTGATGATGAACAATCACGATTTGTTGAAGTTGTTGCCAACGAAGCACTAAAACGTGGTTTAGGTGAGAAAACAACTGCTAGTCATACAACAGCTATGGGTTCATATAATGATGCTTATACTGCAAAATTGTTCAGACTCCTAAAATTATCAAATATTAATTTCGTTTCAAACCCACTGATAAACATTCATTTACAAGGTCGCTTTGATACGTATCCAAAAAGACGTGGTCTAACAAGAGTAAAAGAAATTCAAGCTGCAGGTATGAACATCTGCTTTGGTCACGATGATATATTTGATCCATGGTATCCGTTAGGTACGGGTAATATGCTGCAAGTTCTTCATATGGGTATTCATGCTGCACAGTTAATGGGGAAAGATGAAATTATTAACTCAATAGATTTAGTCACTAAGAATAGTGCAAAAACACTCCATATCGAAGACAAGTATGGAATAGAAGTAGGAAAAGATGCGAATTTTATCATTTTAAATGCAAATAATGAATATGAAGTTATCCGTAAACAAGCTGTAGTTACGCATTCATTTAGAAAAGGTAAACTCATCGCAAGTACTAAACCGAGCGAAACTACGATCAACTTAGAAGAAATTGAAGATGTTACATTTGATCGTTAAGACATTCTATAGCTTATCCAGACAAGTTTTTCGTATTATTATCAATTACTTGTTAAAATATACTTACAATATATAAGTAATAGGTAGGTGCACATGATGGTCGAAAATAAAGAATCCAAGCAAACAGATGTAAAAGATCAAAAAGTGGAGCCACTTTCTTTTGGCGGTCAAACAGGTATGGTTTGTGATTTTGAAACCGGCATCTGTGGTCCAGTCAATGATAATAAAACAACAGAAAATGAGGATAAGTAATAATGAAAATTACAATTTGGTCAGACTTCGTATGTCCGTTTTGCTATATCGGGCAAGCTAATTTAGACAATGCTTTAAGTAAATTTGAGCATAAAGATGATGTGAACATAGAGTATAAGAGTTTCCTTTTGATGCCTGATGCTGAATATGTACCAGGAGAAGCATATGCAGAAACTTTCTCTAAAATGAAAGGCATGCCTGTAGAAAGAGCACAAGGTATGTTGTCACAAGTCACAGAGACAGCTAAAGATGCTGGTGTTGAAATCAATTATGATAATGCTAAGCTGACAAGTACACTAGATGCTCATAGAGTTTTCCAATATGCTAAAACAAAAGGCAAAGATGTAGATTTCTTCAAAACGTTCTATCAAGCTCACTTTAAAGATGGTGAAGTTTTAAACGATTTCGATACAATCATTCGTTTATCTGAATCTGTTGGTCTAGATGCCGAAGAAGTTAAAAAGATACTAGAGAATAAAGACTATGATCAAGACGTCAATGTCGATATTTCTCAAGCATCACAACTTGGTGTGCAAGGTGTGCCATTCTTTTTAATCAATGACAAATATTCAATCTCTGGTGCACAACCAGTCGAACTATTTGAAGAAGCTTTAGGAAAAATTTACGCTGAAGAACAAGCTGAATAAAACTACTATAAAGAATGAAGCAGAAATCTCTGTTTCATTCTTTTTGCTTTATATAGACATCTTTAATTATCAGATTTATTTCGATTTCTTATTATTTTGTAATATATTTGAAATATAATAAATCATGTGTTCCCGTGTCAGTAGAATAAAGATTCAAATCTAAGGAAGGGGACTTCTCTAATGAAAAAGAAAGCTTTATTCACAACAGCATTAGTAGCCGGTGCACTTACATTTAGCGGATTTAATACGCCTGCACAAGCGGACGAAACAGCTGATCAAGATTATGCTAAAACAGTTTGGGGTACTCTAGAACCTCCTCAATTTGACCTAGATGGAGACGGTTGGGCTGACGGTGGATTTTCTACAGAATGGTTACCTCAAGATCAAAAAAATAAAATTGATGAACTCTCACAACAAAAAGACAGTGGACAATTATCACAAGCGGATTATAACGAACAAGTTGCTGAAATCTTTGCAGAAGAAGATGCTCTAGTTAACAGTCCCGTTAAAGTGACGGATGATACAGTATTTAATGCAGACGGACCACACCAACCACTACCTGAAGAATTCCAGGATAATAAACAAGTATCTTTAGAAGATGATGGTAATGATGAAAGTGATGGAAATACTGCAGAAGCAAATAAGACTAGTGATGAAGACGTTTTAACAGATCCACCAAGTGAAGAATATCTGGCGGACTTAGCTTTAAACTCACCAGAAAAATTGGATAAATCACCGCTTCATAACGTACCTTATGATTACAACTTTGAATATGACGGTCGTGAATTCCACTTTGCTTATGATGGTCAAGATTGGACTTGGTCATACGATGAACTTGAAAATGAGTACGATGAATTATCAAAAGAAGAGTTAATTAATCTCGTTCATAATGACCCACAAGTTCTAATCGAGCGACCTGTTAAAGAAGGTAGCTATGATATTTCCTTCTCTGATGATAAGTATGTCTATCACTTCGAATCTGACGGAAAAAATTGGACTTGGACTTACAATGATAAATAATATTTAAGACTAAGAAGGGCTTGGATAGATATCCAAGCCCTTCTTTTTATAGATTTATGTGTAAGGTTCTAGCAATTTGTTCTGCTAGCTTTTCAATGCCATCTTCTGTGACATCATTATCCATAGCCGCTTCTATATCTCTTGGTCGATCTTGAATACTAAAAAGTGCATCGATGCCATATTCATTTAGGCTATAAGCATCATCTGTTAAAGCACCAGCGATTGCGACAATCGGTAAGTCGTGTTTTTTAGCAAGTTTTGCCATACCTGCTGGCACTTTCCCCATGGACGTTTGAGCATCTAACTGCCCTTCTCCTGTAACTACTAAATTCGCTTCTTTGACAGCACCTTCGACCTTTAACACATCAAGTATCAGTGAAATACCTGATTCTAATTCTCCGTTCAAGTAACCATAAAAGGCAGCTCCTAAACCTCCAGCAGCACCCCCACCTTCTATAGAATCAATATCTATATCTAGTAGGCTCTCAGTTTTTTGAGCGAAATGTTTAAGTCCTTCATCGAGTGGTTCCAATTGATCTTTTGTTACTCCTTTTTGAGGACCAAATACATATGTAGCGCCATTTTTACCATATAACTGATTGGTCACATCACAGGCTACTCTAAAATGACAATCTTTAAATTTTTGAGTCGGTTCAATTTCAGCGATATCCCTTAAATAGTCGCCTCCAAGTTCAATCTCCTTATGGTTTTTATCTAAAAATTTGAAACCTAAGGCTTGCAACATACCAACACCACCGTCGTTTGTCGCACTTCCACCGAGACCAATAATAAACTTTCGAGCTCCTTGTTTATAAGCATGCTGAATCATCTGACCGACACCATAACTCGTTGCTTTAAGGGGATTTAATTCCTCATTTTTTAGTAAGGTCAGTCCACATGCTGAAGCAACCTCTATAATTGCGAGCTCATCACTTTCTATATAACCATATGAAGCAGTGACTTCTTTTTTCAGTGGTCCTAGAACTGTCGTTTCTATTAAATCGCCCTTCATACCATCTACTAAAGTCTCTGTTGTACCCTCTCCACCATCAGCCATTGCAAAAGTCACGATGTCAGCATCATGATATATTTTTTGAAAACCTCTTTTGACTGCCATATTTGCTTTTACAGAAGATAAACTCCCCTTAAAAGAATCCATGCCAACAATTACTTTCATCCTACTCACCCTCATAAATCTGTTAGATTTGATAGTTTTTTATGATTGCATCTGTTACACCCACCATACTTCTTTAAAGTCGCTCAAGAAGAGATATTACATGCATTAGCCAACTTTGATAGTTAAAATGAAGTTACAAGATTAAAGGAGGCTCTTTATGAGGGATTATAAGGCATTAGTCGTAGATAAGAAAGACGATGAGACCGAAATGAGTATTCAAACTCTTACTATGGATGATGATCTAGCTAAAGATGAGGTTCTGATTGATGTGCATTATTCCAGCATTAACTACAAGGATGGCATGGTTGCAGCGCTCGGACAAATCGCTACAACTTATCCGATTACACCTGGGATTGATTTAGCAGGTCGTGTGGTGAAATCTGAAAATGATCACTTTAAAGTCGGTGATGATGTTCTCGCAACAAGCTATGATATTGGTACTGCCATTAACGGTGGTTATGCAGCACTTGCTAAAGTCCCCGCTGATTATGTCCATCACCTACCCGTTGGGCTTACTCTAAAAGAGTCAATGATTCTAGGGACTGCAGGTCTCACTGCAGCAATTGCTATTACTAAACTTGAGGCTGTCGGTCTACACAAAGAGGGAGGGCCAATTCTCGTTGCAGGTGCTTCCGGAGGATCAGGGTCTTTATCAGTTAATATGTTGAGCAAATTAGGTTTCGAAGTTGTCGCAAGTAGTGGCAGTAAAGAAAACACAGATTACTTAAAATCAATTGGTGCTAATGATGTTATCGATAGAAGTGAAGTAGAAAATAATCATGACAAACCAGTCAACAAGCCACTCTACCAAGCAGCGATTGATCCTGTTGGTGGTAAAACAACTGAATATATTATCAAAACTTTGAAACCTGAAGGTGCATTAGCAACTTTCGGTTTAGTTGGCGGCGTTGAAGTTCATACAAGTGTCCTACCCTTTATAGGACGCGGTATTCACTGGCTTGGGGTCGATTCAGTTTACTATCCAAAAGAAAAAAGAATTGCAGCCTGGAAAAGACTGGGTGAAGATTTAAAACCAGATATTCTTGACTCACAAGCAGTGACTGAAGTGAGCTTGAATGAGCTACCACAAACACTTCACGATATTATCGATGGAAAAACAAAAGGACGTACAATTGTTAATTTGAAGTTATAATCTTAAAAAAAAAGGGGCTGGGACAAAAGTCCAGTCTCTAGGTCAAATATCGATGAAAATTCCATTGGATCTGTCAGAAATGATGTCGAATGGAAAAAAACCTGGAAAACTATATTTCTGTTTTCCAGGTCATTTTTTACTTGTAGGTTTAGGATTTATATCCCAGCCCTTTTCTTTTTATATTGATAAAATAACCTCTCTTAATACTTGAGGTAACATCTCAAATGCATTTCTCTTATGCAGACGCTCTGACAATTTATGTGCATCTTTGCCGAAAGGACCGATATTCATCACTGGTGCATTCAGTTTTTGCATATCTTCAAATGGAATTGAATAGGTCTCTCCCCAAAGTGGGGCGTTATGCTTGAACACTTCCCAATCATCATCTTCAGCAGAAAAATTCACATACGATAAATCTGAAATCCCATTAAAATAATGTTTATTTACAACCGTGTGGTTGTAGGAAGTTTCAAATGCTTTTTCTGTCACATCAATCAATTTTTTAACTAATTCATCATCTGATGAGTTTACTGCTGGCATATAAGGTGGAGCAAACATTAGAATTGTCGCTGGTGCGAGTTCCTGACAGTATTCCATTAAACGGTCAGCAATAAGTAAAGTTAGCTTTCTTTGATCACCTTGATAATTTTCAACCATCGGTTTAATTAAACGTTCCGCTTCTTCTTGACTGTATTTATCAATGAAATATTCTAAAACTTCACGGTACTCCATCACCCTAATGCACTGTAAAGCTTCTACCTTATTATCTTCTACAATCCTTAAGTAATCTTTTCGACATTCATCCATTGCCTCTTCAGCAATTTCCTTAAAAATCATCATGACATCTCGTGCACTCTGCTCCATAGTGACAACATTATACAAGGAATAGCTATGGTGAGAAGTTTGAACGTCATAATTCTCCTTTAAATCATTTGATTGTAGACAGATTGGTAACGGCGTTGTCTCACCGTCAAATGACTCTTTAAATCGGTCAGTGAATTCCATTTTCTTATTCAAGTAAGACGATAAAAAGTGTGCAGTAATACCGCCTAAGGGCTCACCAGCGTGTGTAGGAATGCCATAAAATAAAGCAGCTGGCATAATTTTACCGATTGAGCCTGAATATATGTAGTGATTATTATCTTGTGGCTCTTGAGTAAATGAAGGTTCTCCATTTAAGAACAATTTAATATTTAACTCATACTCTTCTTTTAATTGAACCAGACCCGGCACAGCTGCTAGCATGCCTGCAGAACTCACCTCTTCATCTGGTACAGTGATGAGTAAGATATTAATGTCCCATTCTTCTTTGATTGCCTGTTCCAAAATATGCATATGTAGCGCTAAGCCTGCTTTCATATCCATCACGCCACGTCCAAAAACAAACTCCCCTGTTTCAAGATCTGCTTGAGCTTCCTTAGATAAATTAACATCTGAAACTTTCAGCTTTTCTGTTAAAGTCTTTGGATCAAAAGCTAAATGAGAGAGCTGCCCATATTCTTCCACTCCAACCGTGTCAAAATGACTGATCAAGACAACCGTATCCTGTGTCTTTTTATTTTTATATAAAGCAGAGAGCGCATTTCTAGCAAAACCAGCATCAAACAAACGAATTTTATCTTCTTGTTTTTTAAAATATTCTAGCTCTAATAGTTTGTCCTTTAATTTATATGGAAAATCAATCTCCCCTTGGCTTCCAGATAAACTCTGCCAAGATACTAATTCGTATAAAAGTGCTTCGATATCAACTGCACCTTGCCACAGATAACCGTTTTGTTCCATATTCATTCCCCTTTTTTAAAAAACTTTCAAATAATCTTTTATCTATCATACCTTTATTCTAACTAACTTGCTTAGAATTTAAGATATAAATATGATTTTGAATTTATTTCGAATTCTATTCAAATTAATGGTTTTATATTTGTTATCATGATACAATTATTCCTGATATTGTAAATAAATTCAAAGGAGAAAACATGTCTAAAGAAAAAGTGAAAAAACCTTTTTACAAACGTCTTTGGTTCCTTGTCCCAACCTTGTTTATCGGTATTATTTTGTTATCCAATCTAATTGGTGGAGTCGATGAAGATTTAGAAGAAGAACCGGAAGCTAATATTTCTAATGACAGTAAGTCTAAAACAACAGCTGACACAGAACCAGATACTGATTTGGATAATGAAGAAGAATCCAGCTTAAGTGATGACTTAACAACAGAGGTAAGCGCTGATGAAAAAACTGAAGATATTACAGAAGAAAAAGAAGTTGAAGTAGATAATTCCTCTGAAGTTGATTTTATAGCGGAAACATATATTACAACAATGCCTTTTTCAAAATCTGGACTAATAGATCAATTAGAGTTTGAAGGCTATTCAACAGAAGAAGCAACTAACGTTGTAGAAAAACTAGATGTTGACTGGATGGAGCAAGCTAAACTTAAGGCTCAAGATTATTTGGAAACTATGCCATTTTCAAAAGATGGTTTAATTGAGCAATTGGTCTTTGAAGGTTTTAGTGAAGAAGAAGCCAACTACGGTGCGACTCAAGTTGAAGATGCAGAAAATAGTAATAGTAGTAAAACTGGTGAGACAATGTCTCAAGCTAATGCTGTAAAACAGGCTGAAAGTTACTTGAAGAGTATGCCGTTTTCAAAATCTGGTTTAGTCGACCAACTAGTTTTTGAAGGTTACCCTGCAGAAGATGCGAGTTATGCGGTCGATCAAATTGAGGTTGACTGGAAGGAACAAGCTAAACTTAAAGCAATTGATTATTTGGATACTATGCCGTTTTCAAGAGTAGAATTAATAGACCAATTAGTCTTTGAAGGTTTTAGCGTTGAAGAAGCCACTTATGGTGTAGACCAAACCGACTTATAAATTTAGAGCCCTGATGAATATTCAGGGCTCTTTCTTAATTTCCTTCTCCTGTATAACTGACCTTGCCAGTCTCTACTAATTCTTTTAAGCCCATAAACATATAGTTATAGCCTTCTTCTGTACTGTCATGATATTCCTTTTCTGCTCTTTCAATATCTTCTTTTGTCCAATTATCTTCGTGTAATACTGTGATATCGTGTGAAAAGATCATATTCGTTCCTGCTGGGGTTTGCTTTAGAGCTACTGATAAAAGATCTTCATCCGAGCTGAATTGTGGCATCTTAAAAGTGAAAACTAATTTCTCATTGTCTACTATTTCTTTATAAGTTCCGATGGCTCTGAAATCTTGGCCTTGTCTGTGGTCAATGACTTCCCAATCACCACCGACTTGTAAATCATTTTTTGCAACTTTATTTGTTGCTTGTAGAGTCATGAACCAATTTCTAAAGAGTTCTGGATTTGTCCATGCTTCAAATACTCTATCTGGTTCCACTTCAAAATCTCTTACCATTGTTAAGTTTACTACCGATTTGTCTGCCATATTCAACACCCCTATTCAAAAAATTTCTATTTCACATACTACTTTATACTAAAATAGCGTAATATAATAACTATCTTGCGTTTGAAATAAGGAGAATTTTTAATGATAGGCACTATTTTTAATGTAATAATGATCATCATAGGATCAACGATTGGCAGTCTCTTCAACAAAGGAATTAAAAAAGAATATCACGATGTCCTGATGACTGCTATGGGCTTGGTTGCATTCGCCATAGGTGTCAATGCTATCGTTCAATATATGCCTGAAAGTAAATTTCCAGTTTTATTTATTTTATCGTTAGCTTTAGGTGGCGTAATCGGACAGATGTTAAACCTAGAAGATAAATTTAATAATGCTGTTAGTAAATATTCAAAAGGAGATTTAGCTCAAGGCTTATCCACTGCTATTTTACTTTATTGTATTGGAACCTTATCTATACTCGGACCAGTTGAAGCTGCAGTGAATCAAAACTACACATACCTGATTACTAATGGGATTCTGGATGGTATCACTTCTATTGTCCTCGCTTCAACCTTCGGCTTTGGCATTGTCTTGTCCGCAGTTGCGGTCTTTCTTTGGCAAGGCTCAATCTACTTGTTTGCCTTGTTTATGGAAAGTTCAATCAACGTAGATATATTAAACGAAGTTAATATTATTGGTGGTATTTTAATTTTGATGGCCGGTCTAGGAATTTTAAACATCAAATCCTTTAAAACAATGAACTATCTACCAGCCCTACTCGTAGTGCCACTTATGTATGTAATTTTCAACTTCTTCAGCTAAGCTTGAATTAAGTTCAAGTTTAGCTTAGACTATATATATTGTTTGTTGGGGGCCATAGCTCAGCTGGGAGAGCGTTGCGCTGGCAGTGCAAAGGTCAGGGGTTCGAACCCCCTTGGCTCCATTAAAAAATAAGAAAGACAGCTTAGAAATCTAAAAATTTCTAAGCTGTCTTTTTTGGTTTAAGTAGGATATTAGAAGTGGTGATAAGTCATGACCACTCTCTTATCAAAATGTTCTTTTTTCACTCCGAGCATTATCAGTTCTCTTTTTATAATCAAATTTATTCATTAAAGGCAGAATTATAAATACTAGCCAAAATTCAAAGCGTGTAATGTTCAGAACAGACATTTGAGGCTGACCCCAAAATATATTTAAAGAAATGATTAGAACAATGATGAATATAACTCTGTTTTGCCCTGCTTTTTTATCTGCTTCAGTTTCCTCAATGTCTTCTGAATCCCGTGAATCCAATAGCACCATCAATATAATAAAAGCAATCGTTGCAAATAATGGCCCGAATTGGAGGCCAAAGGTAACCCACTCATGTTCATATAAAAAATCACAAACTATAGTATATATAACTACTGCTGGAAAGATAAAATTCATTACAACATATTCTAGTTTACGCACTACTATCACCTTGTGGAAATTGTCTTACTTTCCATTACCCTACAATAATGATTCTAATTCTATTTTGTCACCTAGTTCATAATATATTTGCTGATTAATTCAAAGGTGTTCTTCAAAGCATCTACATGAGTACGTTCCATGCCGTGACTGCTTGCAACACCTGGACCGATTAGGGCTGCTCTTATATTTGCACCACCTGAAAGTGCAGCGGATGCATCACTACCGTACATTGGATAAATGTCTACTGCATAATTTAAGTTGTCTTCTTTAGCAAAATTAATGAGCTTACTTGTCAGTTCATAATCATATGGACCTGACGAATCTTTGGCACAAATCGACACATCATATTCTGTGCAATCTAAATCAAGTCCTATACATCCCATATCAACTGCTAGTAATTCACTGATATCTTCTGGAATCCATGCAGCACCATGACCGACTTCTTCATAAGTAGAAAAAATAAAAGTGAGATTCGTTTTAGGTGTTACATTTTCTTCTTTTAACATTTTTAAAATGCTGATTAAAAGTGCAACTGACGCTTTATCATCTAAAAATCTCGATTTAATAAAACCAGATTTCGTCACTGAGACTTTAGGATCATAGGCAATAAAATCCCCATTTTGAATGCCTAACTTTTTAACATCCTCTTTGTTTTCAACGCGTTCATCTAGTTTAACTACTAAGTTGTCTATATCTCTTTCTTTAGTAGATGCATCTTTGAAGACATGAATAGACGGTGATTTAGAAAGTATAGTACCTGTATAGACCGTCTCATCACGTGTGATAATATCACAATATTCACCATCTAAAGTTGGAGTTAAAGGTCCACCGAGTTTTGTTAATGATAAAGTACCATCTTCATTAATAGAACGCACCATTAAACCTAGCGTATCTACATGGGCACTTAAACCTCTACTTATTTCTTTATCTTCCCCTTCAACATTAACAAGTAGATTTCCTTTAGGTGTTAAGCTCGCTTCATAACCAAGATTCTCCACTGCACCTTTAAGGAAGTGAATGGCGTCACTTGTATAACCTGTTGGACTATTAATTGTCAGTAACTCTTTTAAAAACTGTACCGTTTCTTCTTGTTTAAACACACAAAATCCCCCTTTTCATATATCTTAATTATACACTTTTGCTTAGCTTATACTCCAAGTAAAAAAAGACCGACTGATTCATCAGTCGGTCTCATAAATATTTAAGCATTTGAACTTTCAGTTTCTGGTTCTACTAGTTGTCCTTCTTCTTCTAAGTAACGCTCAACACCTTCAGCCGCACGATATGCTAAGGCACCGATTGTTGGTGTTGGGTGATGTCCTCCGAATTGTGGGAAGGCTGAACCGCCGACTACGAATAGATTATCTACATCCCACATTTGTAAGTAACTGTTTACTGCTGACGTTTCTGGATCTGCTCCCATAACGACGCCACCAGTGTAGTGTCCACCTGAGAAGACATGGTCGAACTCATCTGGAATTTCATCCGCTTCAACAATATCTGCTCCCATTTCTTCCATGATCTCAACACATTTTTCTACTCCAAATTCAGCAATTGGACGTTCATTTGAACCAAATTTATATGTTGCACGAAGTAATGGATCACCGTACTCATCTTTGTATGTTGGGTCTAAGTCTAAGTAATTATGCCAGTAAGACATTGCGATACTTGTATACCAAATATGCAGTGCACTATAAGCATATTTCAGTGATTGCTTCTTATATTCTGCACCCCAGCTTGGAGTATCTTTAGGATAGTTATTACTACTTGAAATCGCAGCAAAACCATACTGTCTTAACTCAATAGCGCCGCCACCGATAAAGTCCAAATCAGTGTGGTCAAAGTTATCCGCTGCATAGTCATTTACCGCAGCACCAAGTGCCCCAGCTCCCATGTAAAGGTTCCATTTCTCGTTCTCAAAGTAACCAACTGCACCGTGGAAAGCAGAGTTATACTGACCATTAAAGTTTCTACCAATTACACCTTCACGTGTTTCTGGATCATACTGCTCACCAATGTCAGATAACATAAGTAAACGGTTGTTTGAAAAGGCAAAGGCAGCTAAGACGACAACATCTGCAGGTTGTTCGAATTCTTCACCTGTTTGCTCATCTGTATACATAACACCTGTTGCTTTTTGGTTATCTTCATCATATAAGACACGACGTACGTTAGCGCGTGTTCTTAATTCGAAGTTATCATGTCTAAGTGCTGTTGGAACAACTGTTGCTAATGGATCTGATTTTGCATCAAAGTCACAACCTGCACGTGTACAGAATGAACAGTACATACATGCATTCAGTTTTTCACCATCAGGGTTTTCATAGTTTTGTGACATGTTTCCTGCAGCGATTTGGAAAGGATGTAATCCGAGATTCGCTGTTGCTTCTTTAAATAATTTTAAAGATGGCGTTTCATTTAACGGTGGGTTTGGCCATTCCATCTTACGCTCAGGTGCAAGAGGATCTTGTTCACCTGAAATACCAGCCGTTTTTTCCCATTTTTCATAATATGGTTCTAACTCTTCGTAAGTAATACCCCAGTCTTGTAGGTTCATGTCATCAGGAATTTTATCCTCACCGTAGCGCTCGATTGTTTGGCTACGAATTTCAAATTCATATGGCCAGTAACGATAAGTCGCACCTGCCCAGTGAACACTCGCTCCACCAACGTCAGCACCAAGTTGCATATCTTTCATCGTACGAATTGGTAGGGCTGTTTCATCAATTTCGTTTCTAGATGTAATCGTGTCACCTTTAAGTGTTTGCATGATCTCAAATCTATTATCAAATCTTAATTCGTCTTTAACACCAATGTAGTCACTACGCTTTGCATTATGACCCTTCTCTAAGCCGACTACATTTTTGCCTGCTTTAGCAAGTTCAGCACTGACGATACCGCCAGCCCAGCCCATGCCGACAACGACAACATCTACTTTTTCTAATTCAGTCGCCATTACATTCCGCCCCCTTGGTAAGCTCTAAGAGCTTCTGGTTCAATCTCTTGGAACTCTTCTGCTGTTATTTGGTCCATCCATCCCATTCTAGGACCTGGATATTGAATCATCTTCCAACCTTCCATATTACGGTTACCACCATATGTTGGGTCAGAATAGACACCTTCAATTGTTGTACTTCTTAAAAGTGAGAAGAAGGCAGACGATCTCATTCCTTCAATTTCGACTTCATCCGCTTCAAATGCCTTAAGAATTTCATCTTGCTGTTCACCGTCAAGATTTACAAAATCATCGTCATATTCTTCTGTTGCATAAGACATCATTCGTCTAATACCCATTAAGAACATCTCACCACGGTCCATCTTTTCTTGACGACCATGTGTGTCCGAAGACATTGGTCTAAACGGTCCCATACGGTAATCCGTACCATTTGTACCCCATGTTCCGTATAACTGTCTATCGATAAAGTACGGTACACCAAGTTCAATCGCACCTGGACCATTATCGTCTTCTGGGTAGATTCTCTCTGTTGCTGCTGCGAGTGCTGCAAAGTCTTCTTGTCTACTAATGTAAGTTCTAGCATCTACAAGTGAACTGCCTGACTCTCCTTCGCCAGATGCAGTTTCTCCACCAGTCTCTGTATTCGCGTCACCTTCCTCAGTTTGATCCTCTCCAAACTTAAATCCAGTAAAGCCACCTAGTAAAGCACCACCAGCAATTCCCCCAGCTGCTACACCAGTTGTTTTTAGAAAATCACGACGGGAGAAAACTTTCTCATTTTTTTCGTCAGCCATGCTCATACCCCCTCATTAAAATTGTTTAAAACAGACTCCCCCTAATTGTATATTTCATCATCAATTGTGTCAAAAATTTGAAGGATATTTTTACCTTTTTTTATGAATTGTTTACAAGGCTTTAATCCCTAGCTGTATGATATAATATGGTCAAATACAAGACCTTTTTGTAACAATGTTTAGAGGTGACAAAATGAACAGAGTGGTAATTACAGGTATGGGGACAGTAAATCCAATTGGTCTTGATGTAGATGAGACCTGGAACAGTCTTATAAACAGTCAACATGGTATTTCTCTTGCCAGTCGTATCGATCCAAAACATTACAAGACTAAACTCGCTGGTCAGGTGAAAAACTTTGATCCCTCTTCTTTTATTGATAGAAAAGAAATCAGGCGCATGGACTTGTTTTCACAATATGCCTTAGCAGCAAGCCATCAAGCGCTAATAGATAGCCATTTCGAAATCACTAAGGATAATCAATACGACATCGGTGTGATTGTTGGTTCTGGCTCCGGTGGTTATGTATCCATGGAAGAGAATGTTCTGAAGCTAGCTAGTAAGGGACCGAATAAAGTCGAACCTTTTTTCCACATTAAGACTCCTGGTAATATGGCAGCAGCGAATATTGCCTTGCACTATCACATCAAAGGTCCTTCTATGTCCATAGCAACAGCCTGTGCTAGTGGTACAAACGCTATAGGAGAAGCCTTTTTAAAAATTAAAACTGGCCAATTATCCGCCTGTTTAGCAGGTGGTGCGGAAGGTACTTTGAGCGATTCTACCTACAGTGGTTTTTCAGTTTTAAGAGCAATGTCTACTAATGATGATCCTGATTCTGCCATGAGGCCATTCGATAAAGAACGCGATGGTTTTATTCCTGCTGAAGGTGCTGGAATATTGATGCTAGAATCTCTAGCTTCAGCTGAGAAAAGACAGGCACCTATCTATGCCGAAATTGTTGGCTACGGGGCAACTACGGATGCCTATCATGCCACAGCACCGGATCCATCGGCAGAAAGTGCTGCTAGAGCGATGAGCCAAGCTTTAAATATGGCAAAGGTTAGTCCTACTGAAGTCTCTTATATAAATGCTCACGGTACGTCGACACCATTAAATGATGAGAGTGAAACACGAGCCATTAAAATCGCTTTTGGCAAAGAGAGTAAAAAAACAGCAATTTCCAGTACTAAAAGTTACACTGGACATATGTTTGGGGCATCTGGGGCACTTGAGGCCTTAGTCAGCATTAAAGCGATAAATGAGTCGTTTATCCCACCAACGCTTGGCTTACACCAGCCTGAATTTGACCTGGACTTTGTGCCACTAAAAGGCCGCAGTCAAACAATCAACTACGCCCTATCTAACTCTTTTGGCTTTGGTGGACATAACGCATCACTATTATTTAAAAAATACTGACACATAATATTAGGGAGGATTTCTTTAATGAAAGCAGCAATACTCTGTGATAGTTCAGCATATTTAAAACATCCTTTAAAAGATAAAGAGAATATTTTCCAAGTCGACTTTACTCTAGTCTTACCTGACGGAGAAGTCATTACAGAATCTACGGACGAAAATCATCTTGATACCTTTTTTAAAACTTGGATGACTAAAGATACTGGCCAGCCAAAAACATCTCAGCCAAACATTCAAGATTATCATGACCGCTATGAGGAAATTATTAAAGCAGGTTATGACACAGTATTTGGTGTTTACTTAAGCTCAGGGGTCAGCGGAACATTCAATACTGCTGAGTTAGTCAGTGAAGAATATAGAGATCGACTCAATATTTATAATCTAGATGCTGTGGGTCTATCTGTGAATATGGAACAAATTATTCTTCAAATATCAACGATGATTGATCAAGGTTTAAAAGCTGAATCCATTATTAAAAATGCACAAACCTTAATGTCAGATAGCCGCTTTTTCATCTGTTTAGAAACGAACGATAATTTAATTAAAGGTGGCCGAGGCGAAGCACTCACTCAATATGAAAATCAAGCTCTAAAAACACGCTCAGTCTTAGAATATGTACCCGGGACTACACCTGAAGTTAGACATCTTTTAAGAACAAATAAACAAATGATAAAAACCATGACAGATATAGGAAAAGAATTTAGCTCACAACATCCAAACCAAAATCTACTAATTAGTATTGGTCACACCTTATCTGAAGAAAAAGCAAAAGAACTAGCAGAAAATTTACAGGATGCCTTAGATCAAACAGTCGATTTGTCTATCATTGGAACAGCTTTCTGTTCTCACCTAGGTAAAGGGGCTTTATCAGTTGGTTTCATGCCAACCTACAAGGAGTTTCCACATGATTAAAATCGCCGTTGACACTATGGGTGGCGATTACGGTCCAGAGATTACCATTCCAGCTGTTCTAAATTTTTTGAATCGCCAAGATGATGTGCACTGTCTACTTTTTGGTCATCAAGATGAAATCATGAAACATTTACCTCAATCTCAAGATAGAATCAGTGTGATCCATACAGAAAATGAAGTCACTGACCATGATGCGCCTTTAAAAGTTGTTCGGTCTAAACCTAGCTCTGCTTTAGTCCAAGCGATACAATCTGTTGCTGGTCATGAGGCGCATGCTTTTGTCTCTGCTGGTCATAGCGGAGCAATCTATGCAAGTAGCTTAAAAATACTCGGCAAATCACCAGGCATTTCAAGACCGGCCTCAGTTACGGTTATGCCAACAACTTCAATAGAATCACCTTGCTACTTACTCATCGACTCAGGTGCTAACATTGCGAGTAAGCCGGAACATTTAGTAGAATATGCAAAACTTGGCCAAGATTTAGCTCAAAACTTTTTACAAATCGAACAAGCGAGAATTGGACTGTTAAATATCGGTTCTGAAAAAACTAAAGGGAATGACTTCACTAAAACAGCACATACTCTGCTAGAATCAGAAACATCGATAAATTTCATCGGAAATGTAGAACCTAACCAAGCAATTAATGGTAATCACGACATTATTTTAGCGAATGGTTTTGACGGTAACATTATGCTAAAAGCAGTGGAAGGGACTGCTAAGGCTGTCATTAATAAAATCTCACAAGACATCAAAGTAGAAGAAATAGACGCTAAATCTAAAGAGACTATAGAAAAAATCATGGCTAAGTCTCTTAAACGATATACAAATGAAGAAATCGGTGGAGGTTTTATTCTCGGATTACCATCACCTATTGTCATTACGCACGGTCACGCATCTATGACCATGTTTGAAAATAGTTTAAATATGGCCTATAAATTGACTTAAATCTTGTCACATATTTGTGATATTTCATTACTTATGATAATTTAATAGTAAGAAAGACTCCTATTAGGAAGGTGAATTCTATGAAGAAAGTCACACTTTTTAGTTCAGCTTTAATAGCTGGCCTAGTCGCATTCAGCGGACTCAGTGCAACTGCACAAGCGGACGAGGCAAAAGAACCGAATGGAGCAAAGACTGTCTGGGGCGAATACTTACCTTCAAGTACTGACCCAGATGGTGACGGATGGGCAAACGTAGGCTTTGACGTATCTTGGATGCCACAGGAATCTCAAGATAAAGTTTCTGATTTAGTACGTCAGAAAGACTCAGGTGAATTGTCCCAAGTAGAATTTAACGAAGCAGTAGCGGAAGTGTTTGCAAGTGAACAAAACAAAGGTATCCCAGACGGATACGATGATCCAGCAAACGAACCAGTTAATGACAATGATGATGAAACAGAAATCACAGCACCATGGACTGAAGAAAAACTGGCTGATTTAGCCTTAAATTCACCAGAAACACTGAATAACGCACCACTTCACGATGTTCCTTATAACTATAATTTCACTTATGACAATCGTGAGTTCAACTTTAGCTATGACGGTAATGAGTGGTTATGGTCATATGAGGACAAGGTTTTAACAGAACCAGTAGATGAAGCATATCTTGCCAAGTTAGCATTACACTCTCCAGAAGTATTAAATGAAGCACCGCTTCATAATGTTCCTTATGATTATAATTTCAAATATGGTAGTTTCGACTTCCACTTTGATTATGATGGAACACACTGGAATTGGTCATACGATGTAAGTAAATAAGTATAATATAGTCTCTAGCATGCTGGGGTTTATCCTCAGTATGCTTTTTTCATGTTAAATTAGTATAATAAACAATCATAGTTAGGCGGTGCTTCAATGAAAGAAAATAAATACGATAATCCTGACTTCTTTACTGCCTACAGTCAGATGTCACGTTCAGTCAATGGCTTAGAAGGTGCTGGTGAATGGGAGATGTTTAAAGCGCTCCTACCGGACTTAAATGATAAAAATATACTTGATGTAGGTTGTGGCTTCGGCTGGCATTGCCGTTATGCGAGAGCACAAGGGGCGAGTTCAGTCATCGGTGTAGACCTATCAGAGAAAATGATAGAAAAAGCAAAAAGCATGACTGATGACTCTAAGATCACTTACTTGCAACTAGCGGTTGAAGATATTGATTTTATCGAGCAACAATTTGATGTGGTCATTAGTTCTTTAACATTCCACTACATTGAATCGTTTGACCGTCTATGTCAAAAAATTTATGCTTACTTAAATTTTGGCGGATCATTTGTATTTTCTGTTGAACACCCTATTTTCACCTCACGTCCTGAACAAGATTGGATTTATGATAATAAGGGCGAGCCTTTATATTGGCCAGTAGATGATTACAATATAGAGAGTGTAAGAGAGGCACAGTTTTTAGGTCACAAGGTCACGAAGTATCACCGTACACTTTCAACTTATATTAATTGCTTGATCCAAGCTGGTTTTACTGTGAATTCAGTTAAAGAAACATTACCACCGAACGCACTAACAAAAGATAAGATTGAAATGAAAGACGAGGTCCGTCGACCGATGTTTCTCATGATTTCAGTCACTAAAAATAGATAAAGTACGCACGAAAGGATGAATATTTTGGCAAAAAGTCTAGTACTCGCCGAAAAACCATCAGTTGCACGTGATATTGCTCGTGTGCTGAATTGTAATAAGAAAGGCAATGGCTACTTAGAAGGTAGTCAATATATCGTTACTTGGGCGCTCGGTCACTTAGTAACTTTAAGAGACCCTGAGAAATACGATACTAAATATCAAAAATGGGATTTAAACGATTTACCGATGCTACCTAGCCCACTTAAACTGACCCATATTCCTAAGACGACCAAGCAGTTTAAAGCGGTGCAAAGTCAGTTAAAACGAAAAGACGTCAATGAAGTGATTATTGCGACGGATGCGGGCCGTGAAGGCGAGCTCGTTGCACGTTGGATTTTAGATTATGCAAGAGTGAACAAACCTATCAAACGTCTATGGATTTCATCAGTCACTGATAAAGCAATCCAAAACGGTTTTAAAAACTTACAACCAGGTCAGAAGTATCTTAATCTCTATCATGCTGCTGTTGCTAGAAGTGAAGCAGATTGGTATGTCGGCTTGAATGCGACAAGAGCATTAACAACCAAACATAATGCCCAACTCAACTGTGGTCGCGTACAAACACCGACCTTAGCGATTATTCAAGAGCGTGAGGAAGTCATTAAGAATTTCAAACCCAAAACGTACTATGGTATCGATGTCCAAACGAATGTTTTGAAATTCAAGTGGTGCGATCATAATGGTAAAACAAGTATTTTTAATGAAGATAAAATCAACCAAGTCGAAGAAAAATTAAAGGCTAAAACGCTGACTGTTAAAGACGTTCAGAAAAAGCAGAAAAAGCAGTATGCACCGGGACTATATGATTTAACAGAACTCCAAAGAGATGCCAATAATATCTTTGGTATGTCAGCTAAAGAAACCTTACAGACAACCCAAAACTTATATGAGCGTCATAAGGTCTTAACTTACCCGCGTACGGACTCTAAGTTTTTATCATCTGATATTGTAGAAACCTTGAAAGAAAGAGTTCAAGCGAGTGGCATTGGTCAGTTTAGTAAGCCTAGTGCTAAGATTTTACGTTCACCTATAAAGGCACATGGCTCATTCGTTAACGATCAAAAAGTGAGTGACCACCATGCTATTATTCCAACTGAAAGTCCAGTCTTCTTCTCCGATTTTTCTGAAAGGGAAAAACGCATCTATGAACTTGTGGTTAAGCGCTTCTTAAGTGTCCTTCTACCTCCTTATGAATATGAAGAAACGACAGTTGCTGCTGAAATTAATGGTGAAACACTCGTCAGCAAGTTTAATCGAGTAATTAATCAAGGGTTTAAAATTCTATATAATGAAGCAACTTCTGATGTTGAGCACAGCATCAAAGTGGGCGATACACTCCCTATCAATAAGGTGGCTCAAACGACTGGTGAAACTACACCTCCAGCGAGATTTACAGAAGCATCTCTCCTTCAGGCGATGGAAAATCCAGCTAAGTACTTTGATATGGATGCTAAACATAAGAAAACTTTATCTCTTTCAGGTGGTTTAGGTACTGTTGCCACAAGAGCCGATATTATTGATAAACTGTTTAATACTTTTTATCTAGAGAAAAATGGACAGGCCATCAAGCTGACGTCTAAAGGAAAACAACTCTTAGATTTAGCACCAGACATTCTTAAATCTCCTGTGACTACAGCTGAGTGGGAAAAACAGCTTGAGCAAATTGAAAAAGGTCAGCTGAAAAAAGATAAATTTATCGACCACATGAAACAACATACCAAGGAAATTGTAGCTGACATTAAAGCTAGTGAAAAAACCTTTAAGCATGATAACTTATCAGGTCGTGATTGCCCAGAATGTGGTAAACCTTTACTAGAAGTGAAAGGGAAAAAGGGTAAAATGCTTGTCTGTCAGGACCGAGAATGTGGTTATAAACGAAATGTGGCGAAAATTACTAATGCACGTTGTCCGAACTGTAAGAAAAAAATGACCTTGAGCGGATCAGGTGATGGTCAGATTTTCACTTGTACTTGTGGACATAGAGAAAAGCTATCAACCTTCCAAGCGCGTCGTAGTAAAGCTAATAAAGGTAAAGTAGATAAAAGAACGATCAATCAATATACAAATCAAAAAGAAGAGCCTATTAACAATGCTCTAGCTGAACAATTAAAAGGACTCAAATTCGATTAAGATTAATGGTTTTAGAAGCTTTCACTAAGCTTCTAAGGCCATTTTTTTATTTAAAGACAAGATTTCTCTTAAATACAAGAAAATATTGACCTAGGTCAATTTAAAGCATGACAGCTTACCATACAATGAAGTTAGTAAAGGAAATCAAATACATTCAGGAGGAGATTTACTTATGAAAACGAACTTAAGAACAGAGGATTTAACTTGCCCAAGCTGCATTAAGAAAATTGAGACAGGCATTAGTAAAAAAGATGGTGTAAGTAAAGTAGACGTGAAATTTAACTTAAACAAAGTCACAGTAGAACACGACGACAGAGTCACTGGTGAAGATATTAAGAGTACAATCGAGCAATTAGGTTACCCTGTTAAATCTGTAAAAACAAGTTCATAAATTCAGGAGGAATTAATATGGCGCTATGGTTTAACAAACATTTGAACAAATTGATGTTTACCTCTGGTGCGTTGATTGTCATTGGCCTAATCTTCATGTATTTTGGCTATTCATCTATCCGTGACCTGACCTTTATTATGGCCACACTGATAGGTATTGGACCGATTATACAACGTGCCTGGAGTGCACTTACCGTTAAAAGTTTCAGTATTGAACTGCTGATTACTATCGCAGTGATTGGCGCACTATTTATACAAGAGTATACAGAAGGTGCAATCGTTACTTTTCTTTTCTTATTTGGAGCCTACCTTGAAAAACGTACATTGGCAAAAACAAGAAATTCTATCCAGTCCCTACTCGATATGGCACCAAACGTTGCAAAGGTTATGCGTGGCGGTGAAATTGTAGAAGTCGATATCGATGATGTAGAAGTCGGTGAAACAGTACTAGTCCACCCGGGTGGTAAAATTCCTGTTGACGGTACCATCATCAAAGGAAAAGCACAGATTAATGAGTCTGCCATTTCAGGTGAATCGGTGCTGCAAAATAAAACTTTAGAAGATGAAGTCTATAGTGGTAGTATCATTGATACTGGCTATATTGAACTCAAGGCAACAAAAGTCGGTGAAGATACGACATTTTCTAAAATCATTGAACTTGTCGAAGAAGCATCTGAACAAAAAAGTAGTACAGAGAAATTCCTCAATCGCTTCGCCCAGTATTATACACCTGCAATCGTTGTTCTTAGTTTACTCGTTGGCCTATTAACAAGAGATGTTCATCTTGCCATTACCTTCCTAGTAATTGCTTGTCCAGGTGCCTTAATTATTGGAGCCCCTGTCGCTTATGTTGCGGGTATCGGTAATAGTGCGAAAAACGGAGTCCTAATCAAAGGTGGAGATATCGTAGATCGCTTCGCTAAAATCGATACGGTCATTTTTGACAAAACAGGTACTCTAACACAAGGACGACCGAGTGTGACTAATATCAAAATCTATAATGATATGACTGAAGATGAAATTTTAGCTCTATCTGCATCTCTTGAACAAGTCAGTGAACACCATCTTGGTCGAACAATTATCAAAGAAGCAGATGATAGAAAACTAACAGAACAGTATGTCGAAGTTACGGATGCTGAGGCAATTAAAGCCCGTGGTGTGGCAGGTACAGTCGGTGATGACAAATACTTCATTGGAAATAAGAAATTAATCGATGAAGAGAATATCACCATTTCTGACGACATTTTAAACTATTACATTAAAGAACAAAAAGAAGGGCAAACCGCGATGTTTATCGCTAAGAATAAGGACATCATTGGTCTAATCTCCATCATGGATAAAATTAAAAGTGATGCTCATGCTGCTGTTAAAAACCTTAGAGCTAACGGTGCTAAAAAATTAGTGATGCTTACAGGAGACAACTATTATGCAGCTGAGAAAGTGTCAAATATTCTTGGTCTGGATGAATTCCATGCAGAACTCTTACCTGCTGAAAAGATGGCTTATATTGAAAATGAGCAAACAAATAATCGTAAAGTCATGATGGTTGGTGACGGAATCAATGATGCCCCTGCCCTAGCACTGAGTGAAGTGGGTGTTGCCATGGGTCATGGCGGAACCGACATCGCTATGGAAACTGCAGACGTCGTTCTAATGAGTGATAAGCTTTCTAAACTCACTCTCGGTTACAACATGTCAAAATCAACCTTTAATGTCATGTTACAAAATACTGCCATCGCTTTAATTACAGTTATTCTCTTACTCTTCGGTGTCATCTACGGCTACATCCACCTTGCATCCGGTATGTTAATTCATCAAGCCAGCGTGTTAGCAGTAATTGTTAATGCAATGCGCTTGTTACCGATGAAAACCAAAGATAAGAATAAAGAAAAAGTTGCTCATAAAGAAGCACCTGTTCAATAGTTTCATAAACAAAATTACACTTATCATCTAGCTCTCAAGTTTTTCTTAGGGTTAGATGATTGTGTTTCGTTTTCTTTGACTATTACAAGTGGTTCGCTATGATTTAATATAAGAGGCTTAATATCTTCTAAGAATAGAGGGATATCAATTGGAATTAAAAGGTCATGAGCTATGTGTCAGCAGAGTGCCAATATTCAACCACCTTGCAGATGAAGAACTGTTGGAAGTCTTCGATAAAATTAATACCAGACAATTGAATAAAGGCGATTATCTATATATGGCAGGAGACAATAATCATTCCTTATATGTTTTACACGCTGGAAAAGCGAGAATTTATCGCTTAAATGACCAAGGGAAAGAGCAGTTAGTTAGAGTACTGGGTCATGCTGATTTTACAGGTGAACTTGCGCTTTTCAACCAGGCACATCAACATGAGTCTTACGCAGAAATAATGGAAGACGCTCAGGTATGTGTCATCGACAGAGAAGATATTTATGAGCTCATGCAAAAATATCCTAATATCAGTATCAAATTTATGGAGAGCTTTGCAAAGAGGTTAAATGAATCTGAGTCATTGACTTCAAATATTTCACTTCTCAGCACGAGTGAGAGGTTAAAAGAATATATCCGCACTCACAGAAAAGAAGATAAAATAGAGCTAGAAATGACTAAGAAAGATCTTGCTTCTTACTTAAGTATGCAACCTGAAACGCTGACTCGTAATTTTAAAAAGCTTGAAGAACAAGGTGTTATCAAGAAAATCGATAATAAAAGCTATGACATTATAGATATATAAAACATCCCTTAAGTCGGGTTTAAAACCCAATTTAAGGGATGTTTCCTATTGTTCTATATATTCGTATTTTACTTCTTCCTTATCTTCATCATAAGCCACTTTTAAGTCATATCCATCGAAGAACCACACATCTTGTTCTTCTACATAAAACTCGATTCCATCTTTTTCAACAGACACAGACTTTTTAGAATCATCATTATCCAATTTAAAAGCGAGTGAGTAGCCTTCCCTAATTGGACTTGTGCCGTAAATTTGAACGTTGAATTGAACCTTGTTTCCCGCTTCAACTTCCACTTCTTCTTTAAACCAATTTAGAGCTTGATCTGTAATCGTAATTTCCATTTTCATACCACCCCTAATTTGTCTTATGTTCATTGTACTAAATATATTTATTTTTCTATAAGAAAACACTTTGAAATATCTTCATTCCAAAGTGTCTTTTATCATCTTACTTATCAAAAAAGTATTCATTTAGTTTTAACGGTTCTATGTAATTGCCGTCTTTATACACTCGCATATTACCACCTGAAATTTCATCGATTAGTAAGATTTCTCCAGTTTCTTCATCTCTACCAAACTCTAATTTAATGTCGTATAAATCTAAGCCTTTTTTAGAGAGTTCATCCTTAATTAGCTGGCTAATTCTCACCGTGAGTGCTGAAATTTCATCGTATGATTCAGTATCTAAAATGTTTAATGCATCGAGTGCTGATTTATTGATTACTGGATCCTGACGCTCATCGTCTTTTAGAGTCACTTCAACATAAGCAGGTAGTGATTCGCCTTCTTTAACATAAGCACCATAGCGTCTATAAAAGCTGCCAACTGCTTTAAATCTACAAATGACTTCTAAGCCTTTACCAAAGACAGAAACTTTTTTCACTTTCATTAAGCGATTATCAACTACTGAACTAATAAAGTGTGTCGGTATACCGGCAGCATTGAGTTTTTCAAAGAAATAAGTAGTCATCTCTAGCCCAACAATACCAGAACCTTCAACTGTTAGACCCACCTGATTTTCCCCTGGATCAAAGACGCCGTCCTTTCCAGTCATATCATCTTTAAAATATAAGACCGTCGCACCTTCTTCGTCCTTGTACACATCTTTCGTCTTTCCTTTGTAAATTAAATCCAAAATGAATGCACCCCATTAAACAGATTTGTCATGTTAATAATTTTACTTCTTTACTAAGTAATTCGCAATTGTTATTGGAATATATAGAAAATAATCTAAACACATTCTTCCAACCAAATTGAGAGTGAAGATATCCTTTTAGTGTTCTTTACTTAATAATTGGGTTAATCTATAAGAGAAAATCGTTAGATTAATTTATAGAGGTGAGACATTTGCAGGATCTTATTTATATAATCACTTTAGTATCTATAGGATATTTACTAGGCAGCCTAAATACCGCCTTAATCGTTAGTAAACTATATGGTATCAATATTAGAGAACACGGCAGCAAAACAGCTGGACTGACTAATACATATAGAGTAATGGGTAAGGTTGCCGCATTTTATGTCTTACTTGGTGATGTTTTAAAAGGTGTTATTGCGTCTGTAATTGGTTTAGCCATTGGTATGTTCTTCTTTACCGATCCATTCATGCACTCAGTGAGTCTTTTAGCAGCCGGTGTAGGTGCAATTATTGGCCACAATTGGCCACTCTACTTTAACTTTAAAGGTGGTAAAGGTGCGCTCACTTCTTTTGCAGTCCTGTGTATGGCTGACTGGAAAATCGGTCTGATTTGTATCACTATTTTTATTCTTATCACACTAACCACACGCTATGTTTCTCTAGCGACCATAACAGCTACAACCATCGCAGCAATTTTGTCTTGTCTACCTGTCTTTGATCACACACCGTACTTTAGTCTATTAATTTGTGTCATGGCTTTAGTCATTATTATTAAGCATCGTTCTAATATAAAGAGACTCTTGAAAGGCCAGGAGAACAGGATTAGTGTCTGATTGTTTTTTCCTGGTCTCTGCCTACGGTCCATATCCTCACTCCTCCAACTCTTTCAACTTGCGCTTTTTCAATACTCTCTCTATATACCCTGTGCCAAACAGAACCCCAGTCACTATGAAAACAAAACCGATAATTTGATTGATATTAATGACTTCTTTGAGGAATATTACAGAGAAGATTACTCCAAAGAAAGGCACGAAGTTATTGAATATTGCTGTTTTTGATGCCCCGATTTTTTGAATGGCTGAGTTAAACACCATGTGTCCAATACCAGTTGCAACAATCCCTGACATAAATAAGACAGCATAGACTCCAACAGATGCCTCAGCCATACCTTCTAATCCAGATGGTTCCATAACTAAAGCAAGGATCAAAAGACCCAGTGAACCGCTTAAATACATGACAGTCGTCACAGCTTTTGAATCTAAGGTTGCCGTTGCTTTCTTTATAAAGATAAAACTGATTGCTTGAGCAAACATCGACATGAACAGCATGCCTTCACCTATGGATAAACTAAAAGCATCTACAGTAGCGCCTTGAATTAAGAACACACCAAATAGAGCTAAGACAAAACCAGTGATTCTAGCTTTGGTTAGATTTTCTCCTAAGAAAATCACTCCTAAAACTGCAGTAGCTATAGGCACTAAAGCTAAAATTAAGGATGCGTTTGATGCTGGAATTGATTGTAAACCAAGTGCTAAAAATAAGTGGTGTGCCATGACCCCAAAGATCATACCAAGTATGGTAAATGTCCATTCTCTTTTTGTTAAGCGTCTTAGTTCCTTCGTAAAAAGAACGATGATTAAAGCAGTCACACCAGCAATCATAATACGAAAAGCGGTCATTGTTTGAGCTGGCATGTTTTCTACCAATACTTTAAGAAAGACAACATTCAAACCCCAAATCGCAGTGATAAAAAATACTAAACCATATGTAAAAATCAGTCCCCGCTCTTTCACTCCATCACACCCCTTAAATCATCTATTGCATTAAATATAGGCTATCATGTCTCATAAACCAAAGCATTAATTCTAAAACTATAAACTTTTGTAGCAATTTAAAAATGCACCTGACTTAAGTTGAGTCAAGTGCATAAGATATAGTAAACAGTCAGTTAATTTTTGAAGGTGGATAAATGGTCACTCAAAAAGTCTTTGACACTTCTAGCAGGTCTGCCTAATAAATCCTCTATATCAGAAGTGATAAGATGTTTATCAGATCCTTTATAAGCCTTAGAAATATAAGCTAAATCATAAGCCCGCCATTCAGGAGTTCCACTTTCTAATAAATCTCTTTCAAAGTCCTTAGGTGACTGTGCTTGATATGTGATTGTCTTACCTAATAAAGATGAAAGTGTTTCTGCTATCTCATCATAATTTTCGGCATGTGGACTTGTCAGTGTATAAATTTTTGAATTATGATTTTCTGTAGTTAGGATTGTTGCGGCAACCTCTGCAACATCACGAATATCCACTAAAGAGTACGCATCATGTGCCATAGGCGCCAAAAATGTATTGTTTTCAGCCACAGAATCCCCAAAACGAAGTAAATTTTGCATGTATAAATGCGGCCGGATAAAGGTCCACTCCATGCCTGAATCTTTAATTGCATCTTCAATTTCTGCATGATCTCTCATCAAAGCAACTGGTGAATTTTTATCAGCACCAAAAGCAGATAATTTAACGATATGTTTAACACCTTGACGCTTAGCAGCTTGGATGACATTAAGATGTTGTTGAACTTGATCTGGATTATCTTGTCCAATCAACATCAAACGATCGACACCCTCAAGCGCTTTTTCAAGCGACTCCATATCCTCAAAAGTACCCTCAGCAACCTGTATATTTTCATTTTTTAAATCACCTAAATGATTTTCATCCCTTACAAAGACCCTTACATCCGCTTTTGATTGAATTAACCCTTCAGTAATCTTACTTCCAATTTGTCCAGTTGCACCAGTGACTAAAATCATTGCTACACCCCTTAAAAATCTGTTTATTGTTCAATACCCTGAACTTAGATGATCTATACTTTCCAATAGTTTTTCTTAGTCTAACACCATCTAACATGATATACTTAGCAAAAATTTTAGAGGTTTTATTATGAAGAAAAAATTATTATCTTTTGCTGTAATCATCATTCTAATTTTGACTCTTGGAACAATTTTTATAGTGACTGATGTGGATGATAAGTCAGAAACATTTATATCCAAAATAAAAGAAGAGATTAGGCAAATAAGGGATCCTATGTCACATAATCCTTATGACGATGGGCAGTGTACTCAATATGTGTTTGATAAAGTTAATGAGGACAAAATGATGATTGAAAAATCATGGAGCGATGCTGAACATTGGGCAAACCGTGCCAAAGATGATGGTTATGAGGTAAACGATACACCAAAAGAAGGGTCCTTATTACAGACTGAATCTGGACCGATTGGTCACGTGGCCTATATTGAAAATATCAATGAAGATGGCTCCATTGATATATCAGAAATGAACTTAAACACACCCCATGAAATTACAAACAGAACAATCGAACAAGAGAATATCGATAAATACTCATATATCCATCCTAAAGAAAATCCTTATGCAGCTGAAACAGATTAAAAATTAATCATCTTCCGCTTCTTCTTCAATCTCTTCCGTCGTTTTTCTTCTTTGTTGTTGTCTATAGCCGTAAGTACTATTTAACAGTATCTTTTCATTATTAAATGCGGTACCTAGCGCACCAATAAATGTAGATAGACTGGTTCCAATCCATACAGTGTATAAATATGGACCTAGTCCAACAGAATCTACTGACAAGTTTTGTGCGACCTGACTAGGTGGAATTAACAGTAAAATGATCGTTAAAAACATTACAAATAATAAGACATAATACATGATCACTGTAATAAGAAGGGTCAAGACTGTCGTGACATTATATAACCTTCTAATATGTGGCTGTTCTTCCCCAGTTTTTTTCTCCCACAAATTATTAGAAATGATAATCCACACTACTAAAGTAATGATAGCTGCTAACATCAATAATATTGACCGTCCAACACTATAATTTGTACTCAGTCCCCAAATAGTCGGAAAGACTAAAGCATAAGTTCCAGTAGTAAAAGCGATAATTATAATCTTTAGAAATGCTTGAAATAATTTAAACGGTCGATTGGCATTCACCATTCCAGAAATGATTTTTATCAAACCAGCAGTGTCTGAACCTAAAGTGTACCTTGCATGAACACTACTGTCTTTTTCATGTAACACCTCACGCCTTAATGGTGAAATGACTTCAAAGAATCTTTTACCCACAAGATTTTTCGGTCCTTGATATTTAACTTCATTATCTTCCTCTTGATCTTGCTTAACTTCTGATTCTCTTCTTTCTTGGTCAGAACTTCCAAAATAAATTTCATCCATCATTTGAATGATAGATTCCCTGACACGCTTTTTCATCGGAGTAAAACCAAAACCAGGTAAACTAATAAAAGCAATTTTCTTATCACTATGAACCTCAGCAGTAATCGGTTTTCTGTCATCAAATAAAGGAAGATCTGTCAGCGTAATTGCATAATCCCAGTCTTTGTTTTCCATCTCAAAACGAGTCCACTCTATTGCTCTTTCTGCATAGTTCGTACCACCAGTCCAACTATCTACATGACATTCAATCTTCCAAGTGATATCACTATTTACAAAGCGTTTCAACTGCTTTGGTAGATCTTCTACTAACTCTTTAATAATTGCTTCCACGTAACCTGGCGCAACAATTAAGCCGAGTGTCTTTTCCTGCACATAATCACCTACACTTCACTATAATCTTTTGATTATTCTTATTAAAATGAATTGAAGTGGAATTCTTAGATAAAGTAAGGGTTTTGGTACTCTAATTTCACCCAGAGGAATTTCTTTTCTAGCCATGTATATATTTGCAGGTAGTACTGCATATAAAAATCCACTAATCATTGTTTTCATTAATGTTCCTGGACGTTTAACGAGTAGAACTAAACCAAAAATTATCTCTACGATCCCACTTATAATCACGATGCCCTGTTTAAAAGGTAGATAACTCGGGACTATTTTTTTAAATCCGTCCAATCTCTTAAAATGAAGAATACCCGCAATTGTAAAGACACTTGCCATTATATACCTAAATAAATTTTTCATATTATTCCTCTTTCTATTGAAAATTATATATTTATAATACTACCCATCTCAATACGTACCTGTAACATTTTCAGATTTAATAGAACATATGCCACTTTAATTAAAAGTGCTATAATACCAATATATTGTTTGAAAATTCTGTAACTATAGGAGGTTCTCATGTCTAATCACTCTACTTCTGCTTTAACTCGGACCCGACTCACTTTACTAGAAGGCGTATCATTAATCGTTGGTGCCAACATTGGTGCAGGTATTCTTAGTCTGGCTTTCGGTGCTAAAAATGCTGGCTGGCCAGTACTTGTATTTTGGGTCATCGTTGCAGGTATATTCACGACTATTTCTATGCTTTACGTTGCAGAAACGACCTTGAGAACTAAAAAAGACTACCAATTAAGTGGTCTAGCCGAGAAGTACGTTGGTAAACTCGGCTCATGGTTAATGTTTTTATCTGTAACAGTCAACTCTATTGGAGCATTGATTGCATATACAGCAGGTAGTGGATCTATCCTCGCTGAATTCTTTAATATACCACCTACACTCGGAAGTATTATCTTTTTCATTCCAGCTATTATTGTAATTTGGTTTGGCTTAAAAGCTACAGGAGTGGCAGAGAAATTTATTACTCTCGGCATGCTTGCACTTATTGTTATTTTAATTGCTGCATCTATTATTGGACCAGGACTTAAGTCAGAATTTCTCTTGTACTCTAACTGGAAATTTGCCATTCCTGTATTCTCACTAACAATTTTTGCTTTCTTAGCTCAGTACACAGTGCCCGAACTCGCTCGTGGTTATGACAAAGATGAAATTAAGAAGTTGCCTAAAGCAATAATTCTGGGAATGACAATTACTGCTGTTCTCTTAATACTTGTACCCATGGCTGCTCTCGGTTTAACAGGACCAGATGATGTAACTGAAGTGGTGACTATTGCCTGGGCAGATGCTTTAGGTCAATGGGCATTCTTTACTGCAAATGGTTTTGCGCTTTTAGCTATGATGACATCATTTTGGGCAATCGGTCAGAGCTTTTTAACTAATATTGTTGATAAATTTAAATTCCCATCAGAATGGGATATTAAATATCGTTTGATATCCTTAGCTTTCGTTGTAGTTCCGCCTTTCGTCCTCGCATACAGTGGACTCGTCGGCTTCGTAGATGCTATATCTATCGCAGGTGCTTTTGCAGGTGTGATTATGGCTGTCATTCCAGTTATGATGATCAATAAAGCCCGGAAGGTAAATGAACAAGAGCCCGCCTGGACATGTGGACGGTTAGCACACCCTGCCATCCAGACAGCACTCATCATTCTCTTTAGTTCAGCAGCGCTTTATACATTTTTAGGTTTACTAAACTTATTACCAAAAGGTTGGTGATTTTTTGAAAAAATTAAGCAAAGATCATACCATCAATCATTTTTCTCCAGATTTAAAAAGTGTAATGACAGTAGATTTAAACGAGCAATTTATGGTAGAAACGCATGATTGCTATGGTGGTCAGGTTAAGGATGAAGATACTTTAAGAGGGAATATTGACCGCTCTATTTTAAATTTAGCGACCGGTCCTATATTTATAAATGGTTTAAAAAAAGGTGACGTTGTGAAGTTAAATATTGATAATATCGAGCTTGGTTCCTACGGCATTATGATGACAGACCATGGCCTCGGTGTTTTAGGAAACACAATTCAAACCGCTTCAACTAAACTTTTACCTGTCCAAGATGGACGAGTAAAATTTACTGAAAATCTAAGTATGCCTGTTAAACCAATGATTGGTGTGATTGGTTTAGCAACTGCACAAGATAAAATTCATACTGCCTCACCAGGCAGTCATGGTGGCAATATGGATACAACCGATATTAAACCAGGTAATGCATTATATCTTCCAGTATTTCAAGATGGTGGTCTCCTTGCCATGGGAGATTTACATGCCACTATGGGAGATGGGGAGCTTGATGGCACAGGTGTCGAAATTGATGGACTCGTTACCTTAACCGCTTCAAAAATTGAAGGCTTGTCTCTTACAAACCCTATTGTAGAAAGCTCTGATGCATTTTTCTTTATCGCATCAGCTAAAACCTTAGATGAAGCCATAGAGCTTGCTTCACAAAATACAGTTGATTATTTAGAAGCTGCTTTAGATGTAAGCTACGATATTGCCTACAGACTCTTGTCAGCCTGCTGTGACATTCGAATTTCTCAAGTGGTGAACCCTCTAGTCACCGTAAGAGTGAAAGTGCCCAAGACCCTATTAGAACAACTATAAGAAATAAATATTTACGCATATGTTAAAAGCATATGCGTTTTTTATTAATTTATAAAAATGTAATATAACTTATAATTATGTATTTTAAATGTTGAGAAAATTCTATATTTATGTATAATTAAAGCCACAAAGGGGTGGTGTCTTATGCCAAATAATTTAGATAATGATGAAACAAAAAAGGAATTTAATTTTTTTATCGCTTTGATTCCATTAGTCGTTATGGTTGTGTCCATGTTATACGCCATTGTTGTAATTGAAACTGATCCACATCTCCCACTAATTATTGGGACAATTACTGCAGCGATTGTTGCTCTTTTGAGCGGTTTTAAATTTGATGACCTTGAAGAGATGATGTATAAGGGGATACGTCTCGCTTTACCTGCTGTAATTATTATCATGCTAGTCGGTTTAATTATCGGTTCATGGATCGGTGGCGGCGTTGTTGCTTCCATGGTTTACTACGGTTTAATGATAATTAATCCTCAATATTTTTTACTAACTATTTGTTTAATCTGTAGTATCGTGTCACTGGCTATCGGCAGCTCATGGTCTACTATGGCAACGATTGGTGTTGCTGGGATGGGAATTGGTGTCAGCATGGGAATTAATCCTGCTATGATTGCTGGTGCGGTTATTTCAGGTTCTTATTTTGGTGATAAAATGTCGCCACTATCTGATACAACCAATCTCGCTTCTGGATTAACAAATACAGATTTATTTGTACATATTAAACATATGATGTATACAACGATTCCAGGTTTACTTATCGCTTTAGTTGCATATTTTTTTATCGGCATTAATGTCATTGGCAGTAATACAGCATCATCTGCTGATATTCAAGAGATGCTGACAACTATGGATGAAAACTTCGTAATTAGTCCGTGGTTGCTCCTCGTTCCAGCTTTAGTCATTCTTTGTATTATTATGAAGGTTAAGGCTGTGCCTGCGCTGGTTATCGGTGTATTTCTTGGGATAATTTGTTCTATTTTTGTTCAAGGAGAGTCACTTGCGAATTCTACTTCATTCTTAATGAATGGTTTTGTCATGGAGTCTGGTAATGACATGGTCAACAACCTCTTTAACCGTGGAGGATTGATGGAAATGATGTACACTATTTCCATGACAATCGTTGCTATGACATTTGCAGGTGTACTTGAATATACAGGTATGCTCAAATCAATTATGAATCAGATTCTTAAAATCGCTAAAGGGACAGTGGGCATTATTACAGCGACAATTGTATCTTGCTTTGCGACTAACGCTACTTGTTCTGAACAATATATTTCAATCGTTGTGCCTTCAAGAATGTTCTTAAGAACATATATTGAAAACAAGCTACATTCGAAGAATTTATCACGTTCACTAGAAGATGGAGGTACGCTTACTTCAGTCTTCATTCCATGGAACACATGTGGTGTATTTATTTACGGAACACTCGGTGTATCAGCATTTGAGTATGCACCCTACGCTGTACTTAATTTCTCAGTTCCGATTATCGCCATAATCTTAGCTGCGACTGGTATTGGAATTACTAGGATTACTTCAAAAGAAAGAGATGCTTATTTAGCGGAACACTATCCAGAAGAAGTTGAAGCAAAACCTGCGACAGCATAAAATTTTTATATATTTACAGTCAATCATCCAAAATTAACCGATGATTGGCTGTTTTATTTTGATAAATATTTCACATAATTGCTAATTATTCCCTTAAAATATGGTAAAATAAGCTAGGTTCAATCGTATCTCGTTTTCATAGAGCTATTATAAATTTAAGAGGTGTAGAAATAAGTGGTAGAAAAGATTAAAAGAGAGTGGTTTTCAAATATAAGGGCTGATATTCTTGCAGGTACTGTGGTTGCCTTAGCTTTAATTCCAGAAGCTATCGCTTTCTCCATTATTGCGGGTGTCGATCCTATGGTCGGTTTGTATGCCTCCTTTTGTATAGTCGTCATCATTGCCTTTGTTGGTGGACGTCCTGGAATGATTTCCGCTGCAACTGGTGCAATGGCCTTAGTTATGGCGCCGTTAGTAAGAGAACATGGTCTTGATTATTTATTAGTAGCTACAGTGTTAACAGGTATAATTCAGCTACTCTTTGGTATTTTCAAGGTATCTAGGTTTATGAAGTTCATACCAAGGGCTGTCATGATCGGTTTCGTCAACGCCTTAGCCATTTTAATTTTTATGGCTCAAGTGCCTCATTTTATTGGTATTTCAAATATGACCTACCTTTTTGTAGCAATTACTTTAGCAATCGTATACATTCTTCCAAGATTCTTCAAAGCGATTCCCGCTCCCTTAATTGCAATTGTTGTTTTAACGTCCGTCGCACTTTATGCAAATATAGATTTACGTTCTGTTGGTGATTTAGGTGCAATCACAAGATCATTACCAGAATTCTTTATTCCAAATGTTCCTTTGACATTTGAGACACTAGCAATCGTCTTTCCTTTTTCTTTAGCACTAGCAATTGTCGGCTTGCTGGAGTCTTTACTCACAGCTTCTATCGTCGATGATATGACAGATACTGAGAGTGATAAAAATAGAGAAGCTAGAGGTCAAGGTATCGCAAATATCGTTACAGGTTTCTTCGGTGGTATGGCTGGATGTGCCATGATTGGTCAGTCTGTCATCAACGTTAAATCCGGTGGACGTGGTCGACTATCTACCCTAACTGCAGGTGCATTATTGATGTTCCTCATTATCGTTTTAGGAAATTTAGTGGTACAAATACCCATGCCTGTTCTAGTAGGAATCATGATCATGGTATCAATCGGGACCTTTGATTGGTCATCATTTACTTATCTTAGAAAAGCACCAAAAGCAGATGCTATTGTAATGCTAGTCACTGTTGGAATCGTTGTAGCAACTAACGATTTGTCAAAAGGTGTCTTTGCTGGTGTAATTTTAAGTGCAATATTCTTTGTTGCTAAAATATCTAAACTGAAAGTCAAAGAACACCACGATAACAAACATCTGATTTTTAAAGTAGATGGTCAATTATTTTTCGCGTCAACTGAGGATTTTATCGCGTCGTTTGATTTTAGTGTTGAGAATGAAGATATCATCATTGATTTCTCAAACGCTCGTATATGGGATGACTCTGCTGTGGGTGCCGTCGATAAGGTCGTAATGAAATACCGAGAGAAAAATAATAGAGTAACCATTAAAGACTTAGATACATCCAGTCAAAAATTACTGAATGAATTAGCCGTATATAATAAAGGGTAACGTTCTTTATACTTAATAAGATTGGGGCGGTCAAAATGTATAAAACAATATTACTTGCTGTTGATGGCTCAGAAAACTCTTTAAGGGCAACTGACGAAGCAGTAAAAATCGCATCTCTAATTCCAGATTGTCAAATAGTCGTTGTATTCGTTGCTGATTTTTCTAAGTCAAAAAATGAAATTCTTCATGCCCAAGGAAAAGAAGAGTTAGAATATGCTCGTCGCAAAAAAATGCTTCCTGTAGAAGAAAAGATTAATTCTAAGAATATAAACTACCAACTTAAAATATTACGTGGCAACCCTGGTCCAACAATCATTGAACATGCAGATCAAGAAAAAGCAGATATGGTTGTCATAGGTAGCCGTGGCCTTAATACCTTACAAGAAATGGTATTAGGTAGTGTCAGCCATGAAGTCATGAAAAATGCGAACTGTCCTGTTCTTATAGTTAAATAAGCATATATAAAAAGCCAAAACTCTGTATATCATACAAAGTTTTGGCTTTTTAGCTTGTTATGCAATTTATTTTCTTACCAGCTCGCTTTTCTCACACCTGGAATTTGTCCTTTATGAGCTAATTCACGAAAAGCAATACGAGACATATCAAATTTTCTCATATATCCACGAGGTCTACCCGTTACCCCACAACGATTGTTTACACGCGTTGGTGATGAGTCTCTAGGTAATTTTTGTAGTGCTTCATAATCACCTTTTGCTTTTAATTCTCTTCTTAACTCTGCATACTGTTCAACTAATTGTTCACGCTTTTGAGCTTTAACAACTTTTGATTTTTTAGCCAAATAATCTCTCCTATATTTTGATTTATACGTACATGGTAATATATCGTAATTGTTACGATTTATCAAGTGGAAAATCTTCTCTTATTGGCTACTTTATTTCTCTTGTCTTTCAACTAAATCGTTAAGCACTTCTGTAAGGTCTACATCGATAAATGAGTCCCGAATTTTATTAGGATATAAATTTCAACTTTGTCTAATTAAAAACCCCTTTAAGTTTCACTTTTCAAGTGTCTACATAAAGGGGTATATCTAGCTTAAGCGTACTTTAAATTATGTTCTTACTCCCACTCAATCGTTGCTGGTGGTTTACTTGTCACATCATATACAACACGGTTGATGTGTCTCACTTCATTCACTAGGCGCTTTGAAATTTTTTCTAATACGTCCCAGTCAATTTTTGCAAATTCACTTGTCATTCCATCGATGCTCGTTACTGCACGGACGCCGATTGTGTAATCATATGTTCTATAATCTCCTGTTACACCGACTGATCTGATATTCGGTAATACTGTAAAGTACTGCCAAATATCTCTTTCTAGCCCTGCTTTCGCGATTTCATCTCTTAGAATCCAGTCACTTTCTCTCACAATTTCAAGTTTTTCTTCAGTAATTTCACCTAAAACTCTAATACCAAGTCCTGGTCCTGGGAATGGTTGTCTCCACACTAAGTGTTCAGGAATACCAAGCTCAATTCCTAATTCACGTACTTCATCTTTAAAGAGTGTGTTTAATGGCTCAATCAATTCAAACTGCATATCTTCAGGTAGCCCACCAACATTATGATGAGATTTAATTGTCTTAGCAGTTTCTGTACCTGATTCTATAATATCTGTATACAGCGTACCTTGTGCTAAGAAATCAATACCTTTAAGTTTTGAAGCTTCATCATCAAAGACATAAATAAATTCATTACCAATGATTTTACGTTTTTGTTCTGGGTCAGAAACACCTTTAAGTTTAGACATGAAACGGTCTTTAGCATCGATTTTAATAATATTCATATTAAAGCCTTCACCAAATTGCTCCATTACCATCTCCGCTTCACCTTTACGAAGTAAGCCGTGGTCAACAAAGATACAAGTTAACTGATCTCCTATTGCTTTATGAAGCAGCACAGCTGTAACAGATGAGTCTACACCACCACTCATGGCACAGAGTACTTGTTTATCTCCAACTTGTTCACGAATTTTTTCAATTTCAATATCGATAAAGTTATCCATCGTCCACTGACCATGGCAACCACAGATTTTACGGATAAAGTTCTCAATGAAATGATTACCATTTTCTGTATGTCTAGATTCCGGATGGAACTGCACACCATAGAACGGTTTTTCTTCATGAACAACCGCTGCTGTTGGACAGTTCACAGTTTCTGCTACTGCTTTAAAACCATCGCCAAGCTGAGTCACTTTATCACCATGACTCATCAAGACTGTTTCGATTTTGTCCCAACCTTCAAAAATGTCAACTTCATTATTTAGGTGCATTTCAGTTGCGCCTGATTCTTTCTCATCAGAGTTCACAACTTCTCCACCGTTCATTTGCATCATGAGTTGCATACCATAGCAAATTCCAAGTACAGGCACGCCGAGTTCAAAGACACCTGGATCTACGCTAAACGCATCTTCTGCATATACTGAACGTGGGCCGCCTGATAGGATAATTCCCTTAGGATCTAATTCCTTAATTTCTTCTAGTGAAATACTTGGGTTATGCAGTTCACTATAGACTCCTAAGTCACGAATACGACGTGTAATCAATTGATTATACTGACTACCGAAGTCTATTACTAAAATAAGTTCTTGCTCTTTTGCCATTTCCATTCGGTTAAGACTCCTTATCTACTATAGTTTGGGGCTTCTTTTGTTACTTGAACATTATGTGGGTGACTTTCAATTAAACCAGCAGCTGTGATTTTAACAAACTGACTACTTTCTCTTAGTGCTTCAAGATTTTTAGAGCCTGTGTAACCCATACCTGAGCGCAGGCCACCAATCAATTGGTAAACCGTATCAGCAACAGGTCCTTTGTACTCTGTACGGCCTTCAATACCTTCTGGTACAAATTTCTTAGCTTCTGTATCTTCTTGGAAGTAGCGATCTTTTGAACCTTGTTCCATTGCGCCTAATGATCCCATACCTCTATATGTTTTATAGCGACGGCCTTGGAACATTTCAGTTTCACCAGGTGCTTCTTCTGTACCTGCAAGTAGACTACCTAACATGACAACATGTCCACCTGCTGCTAGGGCTTTAACGATATCACCTGAAAGTTTAATACCACCATCAGCGATAATTGCTTTACCATGTTTACGTGCTTCAGAAGCTGCATCGTAAATTGCTGAAATTTGTGGAACACCAACACCTGTAACTACGCGAGTTGTACAGATTGAACCTGGTCCAATTCCAACTTTAACAACATCTACACCCGCTTCAATTAGTGCACGTGTACCTTCTGCAGTCGCTACATTCCCTGCAATCAATGTCGTTTCTGGGAATTTATTACGAATGTCTTTAATCGCCTCTAAAACACCTTGTGAGTGTCCATGTGCTGTATCGATAACTAATGCATCTACGCCCGCCGCAATAAGCTCAGTCGCGCGTTTTTCAGTTTCTTTTGCAATCCCAATTGCCGCTGCAACTAGTAGACGTCCTTGGTCATCTTTAGCAGCATTAGGAAACTCGATCACTTTCTCAATATCTTTAATAGTAATGAGTCCACATAAGACGTTATTCTCATCAACTAATGGCAGTTTTTCAATGCGGTGTTCTTGTAGAATTCTACCTGCATCTTCAAGCTTAGTACCAACTGGTGCTGTCACTAAGTTATCCTTTGTCATGACTTCTTCAATAGTGATAGAATAGTTTTCGATAAAACGCATATCTCTATTAGTGATGATACCAATCAATTTTTTCTCTTCTGGATTGTTAACGATTGGTACACCTGAAATACGGTATTTACTCATCAAGTGTTCTGCAGCAAAGACCTGCTCTTCTTTAGTTAAAAAGAATGGATCTTTGATTACGCCATTTTCAGAACGTTTTACTTTCTCAACTTCATCTCGTTGACGTTCAATAGACATGTTTTTATGGATAACACCAAGTCCACCTTGTCTTGCTAAAGCAATGGCCATCTTAGATTCTGTGACTGTGTCCATTCCCGCACTGATTAATGGAATGTTTAACTTCAAATTTGGAGCAAGCTCAACCGACAGGTCAACTTCTTTAGGTAATACCTCTGAGTGTGCTGGTAAAAGTAGCACATCATCGAACGTTAGTCCTTCTTTTTTAAACTTATCTTCCCACATAATAAAAACTGCCTCCTAAATGTTGTAATCAAATCGTAAACTGCTAGGCTATAAAATGTTAATTGACCAATTATAGCAAAAAACCGAACTGATAATCAAGATTTGTTCATTTTTATTATATCTTATTATAAAACAATGCATATTTTTTATAAAGTCAGAGTTAAAGTTCGGAATTTTTAGACATTTGCTTGCTTTCGAAAGTTTAATATTAGGATTCTAGGGAATAGTGAAATAAGATAAAAATTTGAGGTGAATCATGATGTTACACATAGAAAAGTACGATACTGATAATGAGATCTTAGAAAGAGTCGATCAACTTAAAACGGAACAAGATTATTACGAAGAATACTTTCATGTTATTGGTCTAGAGGATAAGGAACCAGACTGGACAGATTACATGGGTTTAGTGTATAACCCACATTCCAACAGTACAACTTTTAAAGATATCTTCACTAATAATGTAAAAGCAGAGAAATATCTTGAAGCACGTGGCTTAGAGTCTGATTTAATTTCATCCTACCTTAAATTCGTTGAGGAAGGAAGATTTTTACTCGTTTATAACAGTGATTCCTTAAAACAAAATGATCGACGAGACTCAGTTGAAGCGACAATACAAAAAGGACCTGAAGAATAAATATTCTTCAGGTTTTTTCTATAGTAAAAAATTCATTTGTGACTGACGTGCGATAAGGATTTCGGTCAAATGATCTTCTGATAAAAATTCATGTTCTCTATACTTTTCATACTTAGCTAACATCTGTCTGTACTGTTTTAAATTTAAGTTGTGTCCTTGATTTTTTATAGAAATCACAGCACGTTTAGTTTTCACTAAAAATACATAGTAGCTTAAGTGCTGAAATTCTTGGATATCAAAGCCGGTAAAATTCGTATAAAACTGACTTTCTATTAATTCCATCTTGCTAGGCGTCAACTGAAGCAATGATTTTGTGACATGTTTAAACATAGACATTATAAATTCAACCTCAACAGATACGTCGATAGGAATCGCTTCATTCCTTAAGCCAAGTAAATCAAGCACTTCATCATAATGAAAATGGATACCTTCTTTTATAGTGTGAATACAAAAATCACACAGAATTTGATATTCATAGTCATCTGACTTTGCTTTCTTAGCTTCTAAAATACTAATCCACTTCATCCTATCTTTTTCCATTTTAAAGAATGGTGTTTCTTGTAAGTGTGCTTTCATCATATGTTTACGTATGCAGTTACAGAAATAGCATGCTTAAGCGGTAAAATCGCTCGTCTGTTACCAGCAATGTTCATACTTAAAGTCGCCTTATTCCTAAGTGAATTTGAAAAATAATCTACATTGGACATTCTATCTCATCAATCCTTCTGTTAATTTCTCTGTTGTGTTCAGAGTAACTCTATTATAAGTTGTCAGAAGTATTCTATTAATAGAAAATTATACCAATGCTTATATTTGGGAGATTGTTTGTAAACAGCACACAATTTATAAATTATTCATCAATTTCTTTCAAGAGATTTTCTATTTCCTTTTTCATATAAATTGACTGATTGTCATTTAAAAACTTCATTATCATGCGTCCAGTCCATGTTGCTTTATCATATTCTTCTTGTATAACATAGCCTTTTATTATGTAGTACACCAAACGAATTCTCGTGCGATAGTTGATAATCGTGGGATCTTCTTTATAGAGTGCTTCTGATCTAAGGTAAAAAGCTCCCCCATCCTCACCTTTAAGCTGTTCAATATATCCTTTTGCAATATAGATATTGATTTTAATATTATTCATGGAATCGATTCTTTCAAGACGCTCGAGTGCTTTATCAATATGAACTGATGCTGCTATATAGTCTTCTTGATGAATACACCACAAAGCTTTGTGCCAATCATAATAAACTGAATACTTTAGTGAATGTCGCCATTCTGCAATAGATAACTCATTGAGCGTTTTATCTATTAAGTTTAAGTTACCTTGTTCTCTTATCTTATCCAAATTATCCAGGATGGACATATTTGATCTCATTGAAACGTAAGTCACTAAATCTTCAAGTTGTAAATCTAGTACATTCATTACTTTTAAAGTCGATAAAAAGTTAAATTTTTGCTTGTTATCCCTGTCGTTTTCCAAACGGCTAATAAATGACTTTGATACACCTGCTTTTCTCGCTAAAACTTCTTGAGAAAAGTTATACTCTTGGCGACGTTCCGACACAATAGACCAATTGATTTGCATAAATGCCCTCCCTCATTTATAAATATAAATAATAAGAATAAATTGTCAATTGAATTGTCATGGGAGTTTCAGGCAATTTCTAACGGGTATAGTATAGAAAGACTGTGATGGAGGAAGATTTATGACTACTATTAAAAAATACTCTAATATCAATGACTTAAGTGATAAAATCTACCAATTACGTGCAGACGGTGTAAAAGATACTGATATGATGGTCGTGAGTAAGGACCGCTTCCAAGCTACTTTTTTTAGATACACAAATGTCGGCTTTAAAAAAGCGAATGGTAACATGTGGGATACTGTAGCTGCCAAGTTCTTAGATGAGAACCGTGAAGAACGTGTGCTTAACCAATTAAAAGATGTTGACCTCAATCAACAAGACTTTAAAGATTCGATAGACAATGGGGAAATTCTTTTAATCGTTAGAGATGAAAAGAATCAAAATGTAGACAAGACAAATGAGAGAGAAGATAAGAAAGCTCTTCCTTATAACTCGACTGTAGATGTTTCAAATGCAAAAGAAGATGACACTAATCAAAGTGAAGTCACTAATAAACATGGCATTACTGATGCTAAAAAAGTGAATCAGCAAAAAGAACATGCAGAAGCTAAGAAAAAACATGATAGTTATATGGATGCAGCAGAAATCGTTGAAGAAGATGGTAGTAGACGTACAGTATCCTTAGATGACAATACTTTTACAATAGTTGATATGAATAAAAGCAAATAAAAAGAGATCCTGAAAGTTTTATTCCTTTCAGGATTATTTTTTTATTTATCAGCCTTCTTATAAGCTTTTTCTAAAGTTTCAATATCAAATTTTTTCATTTTCAAGAATGCTTCAGTTACCTTTTTCAGTTGTTTTGGACTACCATTTTCCATCATATCATCCATAACCTTAGGGACAATTTGCCAGGACACACCAAACTTATCTTTCAACCAACCACATTGTTCAGCCTCAGGATCAGCTGATAAAGCTTTCCAGTACTTATCAATTTCTTTTTGATCATCACATTTAACCATTAGAGAAACGCCTTCTGAAAACTGAGAATCATGTTCATAACCGCTATCTTGGAAAGAAAAACGTTTTTTAGCTAAACGTACTTCAGCATGCATGACCAAATCCTCAGTATTAGGTTCCATACCTGGCGGATAATTTCTAGAAGCTAGATGTTCACTCTTTTTAAAAGTATCAACATAGAGCTTCATCGCTTCAGTTGCCTTACCAGTGTTTTCATTCGCAAACATTAAAGAAGGGACGATATGGTTCTTACCACTGCGGTGATTTCTCAACCAGAACTGCCATGATGTTCCATACTTATCCTCTATCCATGCATACTTCTTGTTAAATGGATATTCTCCAAGTGGCATCAGTTCCTTACCACCGTCCATCAGCTTGTCATATAATTCGTCAATCAACTCTTCATTTTGCTCATCTATTTGCAAGATAAAAGAAATGGATGGATTTTTCTTTGCAAATGGACCTGCGCTAATTGCCATAAATTCATAACCCATCAAGCTAAAAGCAAACTGTTCACTGTCTCCTGAAGGTGTATCAGTCAAGGTCTGTCTCATTGTAATTTTTGAATCAGGAAAGATATCGGTATACCATTCAACTGCTTCTTTTGCCTCTGTATCAAACCATAAATGTGGAACAATTTTTTGATACTTCACATCTTCATCTCCCTAGGTTAATTTCTAAAATAATTGTAACAAATGAATGTTAAGAAACGATAATGATAAGAGAAATTGCATCTACAAAAAAGCACAATAGACAAAAGCGTTTAGGGTGTTGATATAGGGGAAGAGTATAAAAAGAAATCTATAAGATAAAGGTGATATTATGGCATGGAATATGCAAGACTACCCTGATTCTTTAAAAAACTTTGATGCACTCGAACGTAAAAAAATTATCGATATCGCAAATGCACTACTAGACAGTGGTTATGATGAAAGCCGTGCGATTGCTATTGCCACATCAGAAGGAAAAGACTGATACGAAAACGCGTCTAAAGAAGAATTAAAATCATTTGAGAAAGAAAGCAATCCTTCCAAAAATGATTCTCATGACACAGAAAGTGCTAATCCGGACTTATTAGACAACAATGTACATGTAAAATTTGATGATGAGAATGAAGAATGGGTCGTAAAAACAGCCAAAGCCGAACGTGCTTCTGGAAGATACGAGTATAAAAAAGAAGCTTTAGAACGTGCTCAGGACATTGCAGATAACAAAAATTCTAAAGTGATTTCATATACAAGAGATGGTAAAAAAGAGTAAAAGAAAACCGCTATAGAACAAGGTTCTAGAGCGGTTTTACTGATCTTACTGTTCTTCTTTAACGTATGGTAACAATGCCATGTGACGAGCACGTTTGATCGCGCCTGTTAGTTGGCGTTGGTACTTAGCTGAAGTACCAGTTACACGTCTAGGAAGAATTTTTCCACGTTCAGAGATGAACTTTTTAAGAAGTTCTACTTCTTTGTAGTCGATGTGTGTAATTCCGTTAGCTGTGAAATAGCAAACTTTTTTACGACGACGACCGCCTCTTCTTGGACCTGCCATAGGTAAGCCCTCCTTTTATAGATTATTATATTCGACTGTGTGGATCGAATGCGTAATCCATAATTTCGTTAGCTGAACGTGTGTTTTTAAATGTGTGTATGTGCACGATATATATTACAACTTTAAGAGTAAAAAGTCAATTACTTTTTAGCTTTCATAGCGATTCTGCTACCAATAAACAAAATGATAACTCCTAACAAGAGTCCTACTGACGAAATAATCAAGTAGCTTTCACTTTGTGGTCCATCACTTGTAAAGACTTGTGCAATTATCTCTGGAGCAGCAAGTATTAAAGCTAATATCGTATAGAACCATTGCTTCATGACAAGTGTTCCGATGACCAAGATCGCTAACAAAATAAAGCCAATCGTTATATTTACACTAGGGTCTAGTTCAAAAAATGTGATGATTGGATAGCTTCTCACAAGGAAAATTGAACCGACTAATAGTCCCATAAATAAAAAGCTAAAGACGAAAATTAGTACCATGCCTTTTAATTCAATCTTCTCTGATTTAAAGCTAGCAAAATTTATGAGTATAAATTTAAAGGCTTGGTAAATCAATAAGGGTCCGAGGACAATAATTCCCACATAGTATAAGAGATTCGCTAAAGTCCACTCAAAATCACCACTTATTAAATTGGGTACAGTTAAAATTCCAGCGAGGTAAATAATAAACAAGGCCACATACTTTTGAATATTATTTACGCGAGGCATTTCCCCAGAAATATTTTTAATATATTCCTTAACTGATCCGCCCGTAACGTCTTCTAAACTTTTCCCGTCTTGTTCTGCTTGTATCAAATGGTCTTCCAACTCAGCTTCCATATCATCAATTGCTTCATCTTGTTTACCATGTGCCATCATTTCTAAACGAAATTCTGTTAGAAATTTATCTGCCTCTTTACTTAACAATTTATTCACCTCTTATTAAACTATTCATTCCATCATTTAATTTAATCCATTTGTCTTTAAACACTTTCAATTCCGCTTTACCAGTGTCACTAATTGAATAATATTTTCTCTTCGGTCCACCGCTATCTGACTTAACCATCCTTGTGTTTACATATCCTTTTTTACTCAACCTCAGAAGTACTGGATAAATACTCCCCTCACTGATATCTGGAAATTTATGCGCTTCTAATTTCTTAGTAATCTCATAACCATAAGTTTCACCTTGAGAAATCAGCCCTAGAATTGCCCCATCTAACAGACCTTTCATGATTTGATTACTTACTGACACGGCCTACCTCCTAGTCAACTATCTTACATTGCAAGGTAGTTGATTATTAAAAAAGACAGCCTCTAAATGAACTATCTTACAATGTAAGATAGTTCATTTAGAGGCTGTCAATATTTTATTCTTTAGCTTTTGTACGTACAAATAATAACATGATAAAGGAAATTCCAATGATTGTAATTACCCATAACCAAGCAAGGTTCATATTACCTGATTGTAAGGCAACATAGATCGCGGTTGGTAAGGTTTGAGTTCTGCCAGGAATATTACCAGCAATCATTAAAGTCGCACCAAACTCACCTAGTGCACGTGCAAAACTAAGTATCGCTCCAGTAATAAGAGAGACAGCAGCAAGTGGCATAGTAATCTTCATAAAGATACGAAAATCACTTGCACCATCTACTTTTGCCGCTTCTTCTATATCTTTATCAATGCTCAAAAAACCAGTTTTGGCTGATTGATACATCAAAGGAAAGGCGACAACTGTACTTGCTAGTACAGCAGCGTACCAAGTAAAGATGATGGAACCGCCAAATAACCATTCTATAAAATCTCCAACAAAACTGTTATTTCCAAATATGACAATGAGTATAAATCCAACCACAGTAGGAGGTAAGACAATTGGCAACATCATAATTGTTTCTAATATGACTTTTCCTTTGAACTCTACTTTTGTCATGAATCTTGCCATCAAAGTACCTAAAACAAAGGAAAATATAAGTGCAATTGACGCAACCTGCAATGACAAAAGTACAGGGGTTAGAAACTCATTTGTCGTCACACCAAAATTACTCAGTAACGAATCCATAGTCCTCAAAAACTTTCAGAGCTTCTTCTGTTTGTAAAAACTCATAGAAAGCCTGAGCAGCTTCTTGGTTTTCTGAATCGTTGATTAAACCAACTGGATATTCAATCGGTGTATGAGTATCCTCTTTAGCAGCATCAACAATCTCAATCTTATCGCTTGTCATTGCATCCGTGCGATAAACTAAACCAGCATCAACTTCTCCACGCTCAACATAAGTTAAGACTGCTCTAACGTCTTCTGCATATATTAATTTATCTTCTAAATCTTGAGTCAGATTCATAGAATCAAAAGTTTCCATAGCGTATTCTCCTGCTGGAACTGATTCTGGTGTACCTACAGCAATATTTTCTGCTGAAGTTAAATTATCAAATGAAGTAACACTTGTTTTGTCTTCCGGAACAACAAGGACAAGTTCATTTTTTAATAATTGACTCGAATTTTCTTGGTCGATTGCGCCTTCATCAACTAAAGTATCAAAATCACTCTGAGACGCTGAGAAAAATATATCTGCAGGTGCCCCTTGAGAAATCTGTTGTTGAAGGGCGCCTGATCCTCCAAAATTAAAATCTAATTGTATATCAGGATTTTCCTCATTAAAGAGTTCGCCAACTTCTTGAATTGCATCTGTTAGACTCGCTGCTGCAGAAATTGTCACTGTAGCTGAACTTGTCTCATCAGCTTGGTCATCACTTTCAGCTGAACTTTCTTCACCATTACCACAAGCTGCTAAAATTAATAACATTGAAAATAAAAGAAACACACTTAATTTAGAACTTTTAAACATTATGTATCTTCCCTTCTGTCTCAATCACTTCATTACCATTATACATTAGAAAAGACAGACTAGAATCCTAGTCTGTCTCAGAAATTTATACTATATAACCGTAATTTGCAAACACTTCTAAAGCTTCTTCTGACTGTAGGAAGCGATAAAATTCTTTAGCTACACTATCATCAGCTATATCTTGTGATAGTCCTAAACTGTAAACAAAAGGATCAGTTAAAGAACGTGGTGCACGAGAAACGATTTTTAAATCTTCCTCTTCAGACACTTCTGTTCTAAGTAAAAGACCGGCATCAGTTTTGCCTTCTTTAATATCTGACACTGCCGTATCAATATCATTACTCTTCTCTATGTTTTCTATCGTTCTTTCATTACTCTTTTCGGCTTGAATCAGTTCCTCAGCATGACTGCCTGATAAGGAACTTTCAGGGTTAACAATAGATAAAGTGGCATCATCATTTTTAAAGATTGAGTCATAAGATGTGATATCTTCATTATCTTCAGTAGTCACTAAAACAATTTCATTAATCAGTAAATACTTAGTCGCTAGCTGATCTAAAATACCCGCTTCAACCAATGACTCGTACCCTTGATCAGAACTTGAGAAATAAATATCCATATCTTGATCATCACCATTAATCAAGTCCTCAGTGAGTGATTCTGTATGGCCGTACTGAGCATCTATTTCAACATTTTCGTGTTCTTCTTCAAATATAGAAATCAATTCTGTCATGACATCTTCAAGACTCTCTTCAACAGTCATATGTACAACCTGTGATTCTTCCTCTTCACTCACAGGCTCCTCAGTATCAGATGTCTGTTCACTATCAGTTTCCTCAGAAGCTGTAGCATCAGATGCTTCTTCTTCTTTAGTCACTTCACTATTTTCTTTTGGCTCATCAGTTTCTGATGATTCTTTCTCATCGTCATTACTACAAGCTGCCAATAGCACGCACAGCGATAGTAAAAGTGCCCATCTTAGAGCATTTTTTCTAATCATTGCGTTTTTCGCTCCTACATCTTAAAAATTATGCTTCATATATTATTATAAACACTGTATAGACAAAAGACATCAAAAACTAGAAATTAAAACAATAAAATTAACTTATGTATCTTCTGAAGTAAAATAAAAACCCGAGATATATACTATCTCAGGTTTTTCACACATATTACACACACATCTTCAAACACACGATAACAAAATTTGGATTGTTATATTTTAAATTTAGAATGGTAAATCATCATCGCTAATGTCTACCGGTCCTTTTGAGTTCGCAAATGGATTATCTTCTACAGGTTGTTGGCGACTTTGCCCTTGACCTGTCGACTGATTACCGCTGCTATAGGCATTGGTATAAGAGTCTGCAGAATTATTATAATCGTTATTGCTTTGAGATTGATTACTGCTACCTTTAGGCTCTAAGAACTGAACACTTTCACACACAACTTCAGTTACATATACTCTTTGTCCGTCTTTATTCTCGTAGTTACGAGTTTGAATTCTTCCGTCAATACCAACTAAACTACCTTTTTTAACATACTGGTTGACGTTTTCTGCTTGTTTACGGAAAACAACACAGTTGATAAAATCCGCACCTCTTTCACCATTTTGACTAGTGAAAGGACGGTTGACAGCTAAGTTAAAAGTAGCAACAGCGATATTATTTTGACTGACTCTTAGTTCCGGGTCCCTTGTTAGGCGACCTACTAAAACTACACGGTTTAGCATGTAATCAACTCCACTAAATATTTAACTTATTTTTTCTCTTCTGCTTGTTCGTCGCGAACAACGATATGACGAATGATGTCATTGTTGATCTTAGCTAAGCGGTCAAACTCATCAGTAGCTTCGCTTGTAGCGTTAACTTTGATGATGTGATAAAAACCATCTTTGAAATCTTCGATTTCATAGGCAAGACGACGTTTACCCCACTCTTTAGACTCGACGATTTCCGCACCATTGTTTGTAAGAATTTCATCGAAACGTTTAACAAGTGTTGCTTTCGCTTCTTCTTCAATGTTTGGGCGGATTACATATAAAATTTCATATGCTCTCATCTTGTGCACCTCCTTATGGACTTTGCGGCTGAAAACCTTTGTTTTCAGCAAGGAATAATTTTCATTACTCACAATCAGATATTATAGCAATAAATTAGCTGTTTTACAAGGTATATCTAGACATTAAATCTAAAATGAACGACATCTCCATCTTTCATGATATAGTCTTTTCCTTCTAGACGAACCTTACCAGCTTCCTTAGCTTTCACTTCACTACCAGCCTCTACTAAATCATCGTAACTTACAGTTTCAGCGCGGATGAAACCTTTTTGGAAATCTGTGTGGATAATGCCGGCACACTCAGGTGCTGTCATTCCTTTTCTAAAGGTCCACGCTCTAACTTCTTGAACACCTGCAGTAAAGTAAGTCGCTAAACCTAGTAAGTCATATGATGCTCTGATCAGTTTATCTAAACCTGACTCATCTAAACCGAGCTCTTCAAGGAACATTTCGCGCTCATCATCTTCTAGAACAGCAATTTCTTCTTCAACTTTTGCTGAAATAACAATAACTTGTGAATCTTCTTCATTGGCATATTCCTGGATTGCTTTTAAATGTTCGTTATCTTCAAGGTCTGATAAATCATCTTCAGCGACATTGGCAACGTATAACATTGGTTTTTGAGTTAGGAGATTGAAGTGTTTAACAAGCTTAAATTCTTCTTCAGAGAAATCAAGTGCACGAACAGGACGTTCTGATTCTAAGCACTCTTTAATCTTCGTTAACACTTTAGCTTCTGCCACAGCGTCCTTATCTTTTTGCTTGGCCATTTTTTCAACTTTAGGCAAGCGCTTATCTACACTTTCAAGGTCTGCAAGAATCAGCTCCATATTGATAATTTCAATATCATCAACTGGGTCAACCTTACCTGATACGTGAGTGACATTCTCATCATTAAACGCACGAACCACTTGGCAAATCGCGTCTACCTCTCTAATGTTAGCAAGGAATTTATTTCCTAAACCTTCACCTTTAGATGCACCTTTAACGATGCCTGCGATATCTGTAAATTCAAATGCAGTAGGAACTGTTTTCTTTGGCACAACGATTTCAGTAAGTTTATCTAAACGTGCATCAGGAACCTCTACGATTCCGACGTTAGGATCGATTGTTGCGAATGGATAGTTAGCAGCAAGCGCACCTGCTTTTGTGATTGCGTTAAATAAGGTTGATTTACCAACGTTAGGTAAGCCAACGATTCCAGCTGTTAAAGACATGATTTTTTCTCCTTTAAATTATAATACTTTTTTTAATCTTTTATTAAAGTCCCGACGTGCCATCATAATAGTACGGTCACAGTGGGTACATTTGATTTTTATATCTGCACCCATTCGGACAATTTGAAACTTATTCGTTCCACATGGGTGAGCTTTCTTCATTTCAACAAAACTATTTAACTCATAGTTTTTCTCCATATCTACACCTCATCATTTTCGCCTTCGAAATCGTTAATATCCATAGTAGGAACAGAAATGTAAATGTTTTGTGATTCTAAGTACTGCTTAATACGTTTTCTCATGCGACGTGTCGCTCCAAAATGTTCCATCGGGCGAGAAGTCAACATTACACGAATCGTTGCTTCTCCTTGTTTAATATCTTGAACCCCTTGAACAACAGGTGGCTCAACCAATACCTCTTCTTCTCTCCAGTGAGATTCAAGGTAAGATTCTAATATACTTTCGACTTGATCTAAATCTTCTGTAATAGAAAAGTTCATATCTAAGAAAGAAATAGAGTTATATCGAGAAAAGTTAACGACCTCATTGATTGTACCGTTAGGAATCATGTATAACTCGCCTTCATAGCCTTGAATGCGAGATGATCGTAGACCTAATGATAACACTTCACCCTCGGCAACAGTAGTCCCTGACGTATTAACACGCACAAAGTCACCTTTATCAAATTGATTTTCTAAAATGATAAAGAAACCAGTAATCATATCTTTGACTAGACTCTGTGCACCAAAACCAATAGCCAGACCAACTACCCCAGCCCCTGCTAGTAGTGTGGATACAGGGATATTAAATGACTCAAGTATAGCTACAACAATAAAGAACCAAATGAAAATGGATGCACTGTTTTGTAAGACATTAATCAGCGTGTTATTTCTCTTATCAGAGCCTTTTAAGCGAGACTTTGCCTTATATTTAAAGAAGTTTTCTATCAGACGATTTGCGACACGTGTCAAAATGTAGCCTACAATAATTAAGATTAAAGCAAATAGTATAGTCTGACCGATATTAATCCATAGGTCCGGTTCTCCGATACGCTTTATTAGTGTTTCAATAAATGTTAATTGTTCTTCAAGTCCTTCATTTACTGATGTATTAAACAAGCTTAAAAAGTTCATCTGTTTCCCTCTTTCTATTGGTGATTTTGAAGCATAGAGAGTATTCTTTTAAACTCTTCTTCCGATGTAAACTCCAGTTGAATGACGCCTTTTTGTTTAATTTTTTTAATTTCAACCTTAGTTCCAAACCGTGCTTTTAAGTCTCTTTCATAACCTTCGATAAACTTAAGTTTCTTTTTAGTCCTCTTAATTTTTTTACTAGGTTTAAAAGACTTTACATAGTGTTCCAAAGCTCTAACACTCATGCCTTCTTGTTGTGCCTTAGACGCCACCATTTCCATCAAATGTGGTTCTTTTAAGGACAGAAGTGTGCGCCCATGTGCACCAGTAAGTTCTTTATTATTAATCATGACTTTGACCTTAGAAGGCAAATTTAACAACCTTAAAGTATTAGCGATGTATGACCTAGACTTACCTAGCCTATGAGACAAACCATCTTGGGTCAAGTCACTTGCTGTCATCAAGTCTCTATAACTTTCTGCTTCTTCTAGTGGACTCAGATCTTCTCTTTGAAGATTTTCAATAATCGCAAGCTCCATCATCTCTAAATCAGTCATCTCAGTAATAATTGCAGGGATATGAGATAGACCTGCTAACTTACTTGCTCTTAGACGTCTTTCTCCAGCCACTAATGTATAGCCTTTTGTAGCCAGCCTCACTGTAATTGGTTGCATGACACCATGTTGCTCAATACTTCTGGATAAGTCTTCAAGTTTTTCCGCATCAAAAGTTTGTCTTGGTTGATAAGGATTTTTTCTAATAGAAGCAATAGGCAAATCGATAATTTCCAAACTCGTCACCAACTTCAATTTGTTAAAATACACACTATATTATAGCAGTCACGCACGCGTTTGTAAGTGAAAAAGAGTACCTACACTGTGTGCAGGCACCCTACTTGTAAATCTTAATAATAACCTCATGAAAATCATTCGTTTCACTGTTCTCGATTCGGATATCCATGCCTTTTTCTCGTAATTTTTTAATATCACGTTCAAAGTCATTTAAGACAAAAGTCACATCATCGTTAAAGTTAATTTGCTCTGTGCGTTTTTTTTGACGATTTTTAACTGCGAGTTCAGTTTCCTTAACTGTCAGTTTATCGCTAACGATATTGTTTAAAACATCGTATTGGCCATCGTTATCTAATGAAAGCAGTGCTCTCGCATGCCTTTCAGTGATTTCTTCTTTTTCTAACGCCGTTATAACGTCGTCAGAAAGCTTAAGTAGTCTCAATTTATTAGCGATAAAAGACTGACTCTTACCGATGCTCTCAGCTAAATCTTTTTGAGTAACATCATCCATGTCTAGAAGCTGCTTATATGCCCTAGCTTCTTCAATGCTCGTTAAGTTTTCTCTTTGAATATTCTCAATCAAAGCAATTGCAGCTGTTTCTTGGTCAGTCAGGTATTTAACAATCGCTTTAGTGTTTTCATAGGCAAGATATTTCAAAGCTCTAAAACGTCTTTCCCCGGCAATAATTTCATACATGTCTTCTTCAATTGGTCTTAAAGTAATAGGTTGAAGTAAACCATGCTTTTCGATGGAATGTGCGAGCTCTTTAATTTTATCTTGATCAAAGACTGCTCTTGGCTGGTATTGGTTTGGGACAATGTTTTCCAATGACACATGTACCAAGTCTTCATCATGAGCCATTTCACTCTTATCTATTAAATTGAATAGTTTTGAAAATGGTTTTTTCACACATTCCACCATCCTTTATTTTAATGGGGATTTATTTGGAGTTCCTGGTTTTCTAGGGTATTTTTTAGGTGTCTTTCTGACTTTATCAATAACAATAATATAGCGTTCGCTTTCCTCTTCAGGTAAGGTTAGCGAATTGATTTTTTTAATGTCTCCACCTAGTAAATCAAGCGCGAACTCCGCTTCTTCAATCTCTTCCATAGCTTTTTTACCCTTCATAACGATGAACTGTCCACCAGTACGAACTAAAGGTAAGCATAATTCAGCTAAGACATTCAGCTGGGCAACAGCGCGTGCTGTGACCACATCAAACATATGTCTTTGTCCGTATTGTCCAAAGGTTTCTGCACGATCGTGAACGAGATGAATTTTATCCAAACCAAGCACTGTAGTCAACTCATTTAAAAAGGTAATACGTTTATTGAGTGAGTCGACGATAGTCACTTTTAAGTCCGGGCGAATAATCTTCATAGGAATGCTTGGAAAACCTGCACCAGCACCAACATCACATAGACTTGCACCCTCTTCAATATCAGCATATAAAAGTGGTGTAATAGAATCATAGAAGTGCTTTAAATAGACTTCTTTCATTTCTGTTACTGCAGTTAAGTTAATTTTTTGATTCCACTCTACAAGCATTTCAAAGTAAGTTTTAAACTGTCCGATTTGTTCAGTGGAAAGTTCAATGCCATGTTCTTTTAATTGATTTATAAATTCTGTTTCTGTCATGATCCAGTCCTCTTCACATTTCCTTGTTCGATGTAGACAAGCAGAATAGAAATATCTGCAGGGTTTACACCAGAAATTCTAGATGCCTGTGCAATGTTTAATGGTTTTACTTCTTTTAACTTCATACGTGCTTCAGTTGCTAATGAATTGATTGCATCGTAATCGATGTTTTCAGGAATTTTCTTATCTTCCATACGTTTCATCTTATCAACTTGTTGAAGAGATTTCTTAATATAACCATCGTATTTAATTTGTACTTCAACTTGTTCGAACTCTTCTTGTTTTAGACTGATATCCTCACCAAGAATTTCCATAATTGATGCATAATCCATCTCAGGACGACGGAGTAAATCAGCTGCTAAAATACCATCTTTCAGTGCAGTACCACCACGTTGTTCAACAATATTTTGGGTGTGTGCATTCGGTTTAATTCTTACTTTTTTCAAGCGTTCTAATTCCGCTTCAATGTTTGATTTTTTCTCGTTAAAGCGGGCATAACGTTCCTCAGAAATTAAGTTGTTTTGATAACCGATTTCTGTTAAACGCATATCAGCATTATCATGACGTAGTAGTAAACGATGTTCTGCACGAGATGTTAAGAGACGGTATGGTTCGTTTGTACCTTTAGTTACAAGGTCATCTATGAGTACACCAATATAAGCATCTGTACGACTTAAAATTAACTCTTCTTCACCGAGTAATTTGTTAGCAGCGTTAATACCAGCGATCAAACCTTGACCTGCTGCTTCTTCGTAACCACTAGTTCCATTGATTTGACCAGCGGTATATAAGTTTTTGATCTTTTTAGTTTCTAAAGTTGGCCATAGCTGTGTCGGCACAAGTGCATCATACTCAATCGCATAACCAGCACGCATCATACGCGCATTCTCTAATCCAGGAATGCTCGACAACATTTCACGCTGTACACTTTCAGGCATGCTAGTAGATAAGCCTTGAACGTAAACTTCTTTAGTATTACGACCTTCTGGTTCTAAGAAGATTTGGTGACGCGGTTTATCATTAAATCTAACAATCTTATCTTCAATAGATGGGCAGTATCTTGGTCCTGTTCCTTGAATGACACCTGAGTACATTGCTGACAAATGTAAGTTCGCAGTAATGATCTCATGAGTAGAAGGTGACGTATAAGTTAACCAACATGGTAATTGATCCATGATGAATTCTGTTGTGTCAAAGCTAAATGCTCTTGGTACGTCATCACCAGGTTGGATTTCAGTTTTACTATAATCTATAGAATCTGCATTGACGCGCGGTGGTGTCCCTGTTTTGAAACGAATAATCTCAAAGCCAAGCTCCTTCAATTGATCTGCTAGAGCAAGTGAAGGAATTTGATGGTTAGGACCACTTGAATACTTAAGGTCTCCAAGAATAATCTCACCTCTTAAGAAGGTACCTGTGGTCACAATAACAGCATCCGCTTGATATTCAGTACCAATATTTGTTCTTACCCCACGTACCTCATCATTTTCGACAATCAGTTCATCAACTAAACCTTGTAAAATATCAAGGTTCTCTTCGTTTTCTAAAACAGATTTCATCTCTTGTTGATAAAGAACTTTATCTGCTTGTGCACGTAAAGCACGTACAGCAGGCCCTTTACCAGTATTTAGCATACGCATTTGGATATGGGTTTTATCGATTACTTTAGCCATTTGACCACCAAGTGCATCGACTTCACGAACGACAATTCCTTTGGCTGGTCCACCAACAGATGGGTTACACGGCATAAATGCGATGTTATCAAGGTTGATTGTTAACATTAACGTTTTTAAACCTTTACGGCTTGCTGCAAGTCCCGCTTCGACTCCTGCATGGCCAGCACCAATAACAATCACATCGTATTTTATTGCTTCGGTCATTATTTTACCTCCTAAATTATTTACCTAGACAGAATTGACTGAAGAGCTGATCGATGAGCTGTTCTGAAACATCCTCACCAATAACTTCTCCTAGAAGTTCCCAGGTTTTAATCAGATCTATTTGAATAATATCGACAGGAACATCAATTTCTGCTGATGAAATCGCATCGCTAATAGATACTTTCGCTTGTTCTAACAAGTGTATATGACGATTATTTGATACATATGTGGAGTCTGCTGATGAAATGCTGCCATCGAAAAACATGCGTTGTATTTCATTTTCTAAGTCATCCACACCCTGACCATTAATAATCGATGTTCTAATTAATGGGATGTCAAAGTGACTTGTTAAATAATCTACATCTAGATGATTTTCTAAATCTAATTTATTAATGATACCGATGACTTTTTTATCATCAATAGTTTCTAAAAGCTCGATATCCTCTTTTGTAATCTCTTCGTTATTGTTCATGACGTAAAGGATAAGTTCAGCATCTTTTAGTGCTTCACGTGAACGTTCAACTCCAATTTTTTCAACGACATCATCTGTCTCACGAATCCCCGCAGTATCAACTAGTTTTAAAGGAATTCCATTGACATTGACATATTCTTCTAAAATATCACGTGTCGTACCAGCAACATCCGTAACAATAGCCTTATTATCTTGGATCAGATAATTTAGGAGTGAACTCTTACCGACGTTAGGTTTACCGACAATGACCGTTGACAAGCCTTCTCGTAAAATACGCCCTTCAGCACTCGATTTAAGCAACTTCTCAATTTCTTTTTCAACTGTTTGCGCTTCTTCTAATAAAAAGGCTGTCGTTGCTTCTTCAACATCATCGTATTCTGGATAATCGATATTAACTTCAACTTGAGCAAGTATATTTAAAATACTCTGACGTAAATTTTCTATATATGTTTTTAAACGACCTTGAACTTGTTGGTTTGCAACTTTAGATGCCTGGTCAGTTTTTGACCTGATAAAGTCCATAACCGCTTCAGCTTGAGATAAGTCGACGCGTCCATTTAAGAAGGCACGCTTAGTAAACTCACCTGGTTCAGCCATGCGAGCACCATGACTTAAAGTTAACTGCAGTACACGGTTAACTGTGTGAATCCCACCATGACAGTTAATCTCTACGATGTCTTCTCTCGTATATGTTCTTGGGGCTCTCATCACCGCACACATAACCTCTTCGACTGTTTCTTTCGTTTTAGGGTCGATGATATGCCCATAGTTAATCGTGTGGGAATCTACCTCACTTAATTTTTTCGCTCCTCTATACAGACGATCTGCAATTTCAACCGCATCTTCTCCTGACAGACGAACGATAGCAATCGCCCCTTCACCGACTGGTGTAGAGATGCTTGAGATCGTTTCAAATTGCACTTAAAAAACTCCTTTATTTCTTAGTTATTACAAGATAACGGTTCGGTTCTTTACCTTCCGAATACGTTTCTATACCGGGCTCTCGACTCAGCGCATTATGCATTATTTTTCTCTCAAAATTAGGCATAGGTTCTAACTTAACTCTCTCTTCAGTTCGCCTTACCTTATCCGCCATGTTTAAAGCTAGAATTTCTAAAGTTTCTTTACGTTTCGCTCTATAGTCACCAACATCAATGATGACTTGTCCATAGCTACGATAAATACTATTAAAATAATTCTGTGCGAGCACTTGAAGTGCGTTTAGCGTCTGACCGCGTTTACCGATGATTTTAGCTGCAAGTTTTGCATCAAAATTTATATCTATATTATTCTTTTTCACTGTCATTTTCGTTGTATGCTCTATGCCCATGTCTAAAACGATGCTAGAAATATACGCTTCTGTATCTTTAGCAGCTTGTTCTATAGGATGATTTTTTTCACTGTGAGATAAGTCGTCTTTTTCTTCTACTTCTTCGTGACTATTCTCTTCTAGGTCTTCAGCTTTCTGACTGACTCTTTCACGAGACTCAGTTTCTTCTATAGCTTCTTCTGTTGATTGACTTGGAACTTTTGTTTTAACATCTTTTTCGACTCTGTTTATCAAAGCTTCAATTGTCTCGTAAGTCTTTAATTCAGGATTAATAACAGTGAGTTTGACCTCAGCTGGACGCTTACCGAAGCCTAAGAAACCACTTGAACCACTATCTAAGACTTCTATTTTAATATCATCTTCAGTAACTTTCAGTTCCGCTAAACCTTTTGCAACAGCATCGTTTACTGTCTTTTCAGTATAAGTTTTGTACATGATACAACCCCCGTATTATTTGATGCATTTGGCGATTCTTAAAACATGTAAAAGTGACTTTTCTATTTCGTGATAGTCCATATCCTTGACTGGGTTACGAGCAATCACTACATACTCTAGTGATTTCAACTCGTTTTTATGAAGCTGATAAAAAGCTCTAATCCGTCTTTTAATCTGGTTTCTTTTAACAGCGTTACCTAATCTTTTAGAGACACTGATACCGAGTCTTAAATGTGGTATCTCTTGATTATCCTTTAAATAAACTACAAATTGTCTATTCGCATATGATTTGCCACGTTTAAATATAACTTTAAAATCTTTTTCTTTCTTAATCCTGAATCGCTTTTTCATCATTAACTACGCTCTTTCATATCTATGATTAATTATTATACTAAAAAGCCCTTATTTAATAAAACTTTCAACATGGAAGCAAAAAAAAAGATCATCTTCGTCAGATGATCTAATGGTTATGCAGAAAGAACTTTTCTTCCTTTTCTTCTGCGGCGAGCAAGAACTTTGCGGCCGTTTTTAGTACTCATTCTTTCACGGAAACCGTGTACTTTAGCACGTTTACGTTTATTAGGTTGGTACGTACGTTTTACCATGTATGACACCTCCGTTAAATCTATTTCTCTGTTTTTATCTTCATCTTAGAATTGCAACTATTAAAGAATACCAAAAATACACTATCATTTCAAGATTTATTTGCGTATTTATCAAGCATAAGCAGATTTGAAAAGAAGAAACTGTGGATAACTTTAACAAGGATTCGTACATATTCACAGCTTTTTATGACTTTATTCACAAGTTAACAAGTCTTGCGTGTATTTTTGTGGATAACTGTTAATTATGTGAATAAGTCTTAAATGTATTGATATCATAAGCGAATTAATCTATAATTTTAACAGAATATATGTGGATAAGTTGAAAAGTTGTCTAGTTTCTCCACAGATTGTGGATAACTTGTGTATAGTTTTCTACAGCTGTGCAAATCACTTTTCCACAGCTTGTTATTTGTGAATAAGAAAGGAATTTATTTATGAGCAGTTTAAATAGTATTTGGGAAAATGTCTTAGATCAAGTCAAAACTAATATTTCTGAAGTCACTTTCCTAACTTGGTTTAAAGAAACAGAGTTAATTGACTTAAATACTACAAAAGCATTGATTAAAGCAGATAATGACTTCCAGCGCGACTGGTTAGTTAATCAATACACTACATTAATAGAGGATGCTGTTTTCCAAACTATTGGTGAAAAAGTTTCTATTAAAATTATCGTTAAAGATGAGCTTAAAGACCTCTCAACTGATGGCGTTAAAAATGAAACTAAGATAGCCGATACAGCTACACCAGTCCCTAACACCTTAAACGAACAACATACTTTTGATACTTTTGTTATCGGTAACGGCAACCGCTTCTCTCATGCTGCATCCCTTGCAGTCGCCGAAGCGCCAGCTAAAGCTTATAATCCGCTCTTTATCTATGGTGGTGTGGGCCTTGGTAAAACCCACCTTATGCATGCTATTGGAAATTTCGTCTTAGAAAATCGACCGAATGCAAAAGTTGTCTACCTATCGAGTGAAAAATTTACTAATGAGTTCATAAATTCAATTAGAGATAATAAAACAGAAGAATTTCGCAATAAATACCGTAACGTCGATGTCTTATTAATCGATGATATCCAGTTTTTAGCAGGCAAGGAATCCACACAAGAAGAGTTCTTCCATACTTTCAACTCCTTGCATGAAAATAATAAGCAAATTGTCATCTCAAGTGACCGCACACCAAAAGAAATCCCAACCCTTGAAGACCGTCTCCGCTCACGTTTTGAATGGGGTCTCATGACTGATGTGACACCACCTGACTTGGAAACAAGAATTGCGATTTTAAGAAAGAAATGCGAAGAAGAAAACGTAGAAATTCCTAATGAAGCAATGATTTATATTGCTAACCATATTCATACGAATATCCGTGAATTAGAAGGTGCCTTAACGCGTGTGGCTGCCTATGCTAAGATTTCTAATCAACCAATGACACCTGAAGTTGTTTCTGAAGCCTTAAAAGATCTTGTCACAACAAAGCAATCTAAACGCATCACCATTCATGATATTCAAGTTGCTGTCAGTGAATATTACGGTATTCATATTGATGAACTGGCATCTAAAAAGCGTACTAAATCCATCGCTTTTCCTAGACATGTTGCCATGTACCTCTCTCGTGAGTTAACGGATAACTCTCTACCTAAAATTGGAGAAGTGTTCGGAGGTCGTGATCATACAACAGTCATCCATGCACATGAGAAAATTTCTAAGCTTGTGGCTGAAGACGAATTGTTTAGAGAAGAATTAAAAGAAATAGAAAGTAAGCTCAATTAAAATAATGTGAATACTGTGGATAAATGTTACACTTGACTTAACACTTTATGCACATGTGGATAAGTTGATAGCTATATAACTAAGGGACTTTTCCACATATTCACAAGGCCTACTATTATTACTGTTATTTTATTAATATATATTTATATAAATAAGGAGTACGTACTTATGAAAATCAGTATCAAAAGACAATATTTCATCGAACAACTAAACCATTGCTTAAAAGCTATTTCACCGAGAACAACTTTACCAATTTTAAATGGTATTAAAATCGATGTTTCAGATGATCAGATGGTACTTACAGGTAGTGATTCAGAAATATCTATTGAAATTACCATTCCTACAGAAATTAATAATGAAGAAATACTAGAAATTGAAGAAACAGGTTCTGTTGTTTTAACAGGTCGTTTTTTCGTGGATATTATTAAAAAACTTTCCGGTGAATTTGTGGACTTAGAAACTAACGAATCATTTTCTACTAAAATTACCGCCGGTAAATCAGAATTTAATTTAAGTGGACAAGATGCAAATCAATATCCACTTCTACCAGAAGTAAGTGATGCAGATAGTTTAGTCTTATCATCAGCTGTGTTAAAAACAATTATTAATCAGACAAACTTTGCTGTCTCACTTTCAGAAACACGTCCTGTTCTAACAGGTGTTAACTGGATTTTTAAAGATGATCATATTTCATTTACAGCAACAGACTCTCACCGCCTTGCATTAAGAAAATTATTAGATAAAACATTTAATACAGATGCGTCTAGTGCAATTATTCCTGGTAAGTCTTTATCTGAATTAAGTAAGATCTTATCTGATTCAGAAGATGATGTAGAAATTAACTTATCTCAAAACCAAGTACTCTTTACTTATGGCAATATGAGATTTATTTCTCGTTTACTTGAAGGTAACTACCCTGATACAACTAGACTCTTCCCTGAAAACTATGAGACTAAAGTAACAGTGAACAACGATGAGTTTTATCATGCCATAGACCGTGTTTCACTTCTTGCAAGAGAAGGTGGAAATAACGTGATTCGCATGACTGTAGAAAATTCTCAAGTTGAACTCGCTTCTAACTCTCCTGAAGTCGGTACAGTGAATGAAGAGGTTAATGCCTCACATACTGAAGGGGAAGATATTAAGATTTCCTTTAACTCTAAATACATGATGGATGCTTTACGTGCGATTCAGTCTGAAGAAGTATCAATTGAATTCTTCGGTACCATGAGACCATTCACTATTACACCGAGTGATTCAGATGAAGTAGTGCAATTGATCTTACCGATTAGAACTTATTAACTTATAAATTTCACTTAAAATATTTGGTGACCATGTCTTTTTTCTTTTAAAAAAGGCCTCTGGTCACTTTTTTTATTATCTAGGTAGGTAAACACCTTTTTTCATTTAAAACGCTCTATGCGCTTTTATTTGCTTGATAAAGTGAAAAAGTATTGAAAATGTAGTATAATAGATGAGTATGTTCTAGGAGGTTATATCTATGGAAACGATTCATCTGACCGGCTTAATTACGCTTGGAAAGTTTTTGAAGTATCAAAACATCATAGGAACAGGCGGAGAAGCGAAATGGTTCTTAAGTGAAAATGAAGTCTTTTTAAATGGGGAAGCGGAAAATCGTCGTGGGAAGAAACTTCACGATGGTGATGAGTTAGTCATTACTGGTGTTGGCGAATACAAAATTAAGTACACTGATCAATGATCCTAAATAGCATTACGCTTTCTAATTTTAGAAATTACGATGACTTATCTTTATCCTTTCATCCGAAATTAAATATATTTATTGGCCCGAATGCTCAAGGTAAAACGAATCTTTTAGAAGCGATTTATTTTTTATCATTGGCAAAGAGTCATCGGACTTCAAAGGACAAGGAGCTCATTCAATTTAATCAGGAAGAAGCATTTATTAATGGTCAGATTACGACAAGTTCATCTAATCTTCCCCTATCGATATCAATTGGTAAGGGTGGTAAAAGAGCTAAAGTAAATCATCTAGAGTCAGCTAAGCTTTCTCAGTATATTGGCCATTTAAATACAGTGCTTTTTGCCCCAGAAGACCTCAATATCGTCAAAGGTTCACCTCAAGTTAGAAGAAAATTTTTAAATATGGAATGTGGACAAATATCCAAGGTATATTTGAGCAATTTATCGTCTTATAACAAGGTCTTAGCTCAAAAAAATCAATATTTAAAAACGCGTCAGGTAGATAGCTTGATGATTGAAGTATTAAATGAGCAACTTGCAGAGCATGCAAGTCGGATCATTTTAAAGAGAGAGCAGTTTATTAATACGATTGAAAAACATGCCTTGAAAATTCATAGTGATATTTCTAATGGCAAAGAAGATTTAAGGGTGATTTATAAGCCTAATATTAAATACGAGCATAAAGATTCAGAGGAACTCGAAAAAGAGATTCTCGACTTGTTGATGGATAACTTGGAGAAGGAAATTGAACGGGGCACATCTCTAGTTGGACCACATAGGGATGATATTGCTTTTACTATAAATGATTTTGATGTCCAAACATATGGTTCACAAGGTCAACAGCGCTCCACTGCTCTGTCGGTTAAACTTGCAGAATTAGAATTGATCAAAGAAGAGGTCGGAGAATATCCGGTGCTCTTATTGGACGATGTTTTAAGTGAGTTAGATGAAGTGCGTCAGGCGCATCTTTTGACCTCTAAAAGAGACCGAGTGCAAACCTTTGTTACAACAACCTCAATCAGTGATATCAACCATGCCATCATGGATGATATGCAGTTATACGAGATAGAAAATGGTCGGATTAAAATCGAAGAATAACGGAAGGTGAAATCATGGCTCAAGAAAATATAGATCAGTATGGTGCTAGTCAAATACAAGTACTTGAGGGTCTTGAAGCGGTAAGAAAAAGACCGGGAATGTACATTGGTTCTACCTCATCTAGAGGCTTACACCACTTGGTTTGGGAAATTATTGATAATAGTATCGATGAGGCACTTGCAGGTTATGCGAGTAAAATTGATGTCGTTGTAGAAAAAGATAATTGGATTAAAATCACGGATAACGGTCGTGGAATTCCAGTCGATATTCAAGAGAAGATGGGACGTCCGGCAGTAGAAGTAATTCTTACAGTACTCCATGCTGGTGGTAAATTTGATGGTTCAAGTTATAAAGTATCTGGTGGTTTACATGGTGTAGGTTCATCAGTTGTTAACGCACTAAGTTCAACACTTGAAGTATACGTTCATAAAGATGGTAAAATTCATCATCAAAGCTATACACGTGGTGTACCAGATTTTGACTTGAAAGTAATCGGTGAAACGGACAAAACTGGAACAGTCATCCGCTTTAAAGCAGACGAAGAAATCTTTAAAGAAACTGCAGTTTATGACATTGAAATACTTCAAAAACGTATTAAAGAATTAGCCTTTTTAAACAAGGGCTTAAACATTAACTTAATCGATGAAAGAGAAGATGAAGCGGTTAGATATGAGTATCACTATGAAGGTGGTATCAAGTCTTTCATCGAAGAACTAAATAAAACAAAAGAGACACTTCATGATGAAATTATCTATATGGATGATGAAAAAGATGATATCGAAGTTGAGATTGCCCTTCAGTATAACCAGGGTTACACGACTTCCCTCTTAACTTATGCCAATAACATCTACACTCACGAAGGTGGGACACATGAGGATGGCTTTAAGCGTGCTTTAACTAAAGTCATTAACAGTTATGCAACTAAACAAAACATCATCAAAGCGGCTGATGAGAGATTATCTGGTGAAGATGTTAGAGAAGGACTTACTGCTATTGTCTCTATCAAGCACACAGACCCGCAATTTGAAGGTCAGACTAAGACTAAACTTGGTAACAGTGAAGCAAGAACAATTACAGATCAATTGTTCTCAGCAGGTTTCGAGAGATTTTTATTAGAAAATCCTCAAACTGCACGTTTAATTGTTGATAAAGGTATCACTGCCCAGCATGCTAGAGTTGCTGCTAAAAAGGCACGTGAGATGACACGTCGTAAATCAGCACTTGAGGTATCAAGTCTTCCAGGTAAGCTTGCTGACTGTTCAAGTAAAGATCCTGCTAAAAGTGAGCTTTTCATCGTAGAGGGTGACTCTGCTGGTGGTTCAGCAAAATCAGGGCGTGATTCTAAGCATCAAGCAATCCTACCGCTTAGAGGTAAGATTTTAAACGTTGAAAAAGCACGTTTAGACAGGATACTAGGGAACAATGAAATTCGTTCCATGGTAACCGCACTCGGTAGTGGTATTGGTGATGAATTTGATATTACAAAAGCACGATATCACAAAGTAGTCATCATGACCGATGCGGATGTCGATGGTGCGCATATTAGAACACTACTCTTAACTTTCTTCTTTAGATTTATGAGACCACTGATTGAACATGGTTATATTTATGTTGCCCAGCCACCACTATACAAGGTGGAACAAGGTAAGAAAAAACACTATGTTTATGATGATGAAGCACTCGATGTACTTCGTAGTACATTACCAGAATCACCTAAGATCTCAATTTCTAGATACAAAGGTCTTGGTGAGATGAATGCCGATCAGTTATGGGAAACAACGATGGATCCTGAGAATAGAACCTTATTACAAGTGGAACTGGATGATGCGATTGCCGCAGACCAGACATTTGAAATGTTGATGGGGGATATTGTTGAGCATCGTCGTAACTTTATCGAAGAAAATGCGAGATATGTAGAAAATCTCGACGTTTAAAAAGGAGACTTGAATTATGGCTGACCATGATGAAAAATTTCAACAGATTAATATAACAAAAACGATGCGCAGCTCGTTTTTAAGCTATGCCATGAGTGTCATCGTCTCACGTGCACTGCCAGACGTTCGAGATGGAATGAAACCCGTACATCGTAGAATTCTTTATGGTATGCATGACAACGGTATGACTTCAGATAAGCCATTTAAAAAATCTGCACGTATTGTCGGAGATGTTATGGGTAAATATCACCCACATGGTGACTTTTCAATTTATGATGCAATGGTACGTATGGCTCAAGACTTTTCTTACCGTTATCCACTCGTTCATGGACAAGGTAACTTTGGTTCTATGGACGGTGATGGTGCGGCGGCAATGCGTTACACCGAAGCTAAGATGAGTAAAATCTCCATGGAACTCATGCGTGATATCAACAAAGATACAGTGGATTTCCAACCGAACTATGATGAGAATGAAAGAGAGCCATCAGTTCTACCATCACGCTTCCCTAACCTATTAGTTAACGGTTCAAGTGGGATTGCGGTAGGGATGGCAACAAACATTCCACCACATAACTTACGTGAGGTTATTGATGCTGTACTTGAAATTGCGGATAATCCGAATGTGACGCCGCTTGAGTTGATGGACATAGTACAAGGTCCAGACTTCCCCACAGCAGGCTTAATCATCGGTAAAAGTGGTATTAAACGTGCCTATGAAACTGGTCGTGGATCAATTATTATGCGTGCACGTTGTGAAATCGAAGAAATGAAAAATGGTAAAGAACGAATTATCGTTTCTGAAATACCTTATCAAGTGAACAAAGCAAGACTCGTAGAAAAAATTGCAGAACTTGTACGCGATAAAAAAATCGAAGGTATTACAGATTTAAGAGATGAGACCAGCTTAAAAGAAGGCGTTAGAATTATCATTGAGATTCGTAAAGATAAGAATGCCAATGTAATTCTAAATAATCTCTACAAACAAACACCATTACAAACTTCATTTGGAGTTAATACCCTTGCACTAGTTAACGGAGAACCAAAAGTACTTGGTCTAAAAGAAGTACTGTATCACTACTTAGAGCATCAAAAAGAAGTTGTGACTCGTCGTACTAAGTATGAATTAAAACGTGCTGAAGACCGTGCGCATATCTTAGAAGGCTTATTAATTGCGCTTGACCATATCGATGAGATTATCAAGCTAATTCGTGCCTCTCAAAATGATGAAGAAGCTAAAAATGGCTTGATGGAGAAATTTGATTTCTCTGAAAGACAAGCTCAAGCAATCTTAGATATGAGACTTCGCCGTTTAACAGGATTAGAAAGAGATAAAATCCAAGCGGAACATGATGAATTAATGAAAACGATTGAGTATTTAAAATCAATACTTGATGACGATAATAAATTAATTCAAGTTATCAAAGAAGAACTCACAGAAATTCGCGAGAAATATGGAGATGATCGTCGTACAGAGATTACTATCGGAAATATCTCTGATATAGAAGATGAAGATCTAATTCCTCGTGAAAACATAGTAGTGACTTTAAGTCATAACAACTACATCAAGCGTCTACCTGTATCCACTTATCGCTCACAACACCGTGGAGGACGCGGTATACAAGGTATGAATACTATTGATGAAGACTTTGTGAGTCAGATTGTCACTATGAGCACTCACGATTATATTCTGTTCTTTACCAATAAAGGACGTGTATACCGTCTGAAAGGTTATGAAATTCCTGAACTCTCTAGACAATCTAAAGGCTTACCGATTGTCAATATGATTGAGATTGAAAAAGATGAGTCAATTTCAACCATGATCGGGGTTAAGGATAAGGAAGAAACTACAGGTTATAATCTACTGTTTGCAACGAAAAATGGTTTAGTTAAACGCACCGCTCTAGATGAATTTAAGCAGATTAACAAAAATGGTAAGATTGCGATTCAATTTAGAGGAGAAGATGAATTACTTGGTGTCCGTCTAACAGATGGATCTAAAGAAGTCATACTCGGTACACGAGACGGTTCCCTAGTGCGCTTTGAAGAAACACAAGTGAGAACCATGGGCCGTACCGCTGCTGGTGTAAGAGGAATTAAGCTTAGAGATGATGATCAAGTAGTTGGTGTCGACGTATTAGAGAATGATCAATACGTTCTAGTGGTGACTGACAAAGGTTACGGAAAACTGACACACGAAGATCAGTATCGTTCAATTAACCGTGGAGGATTTGGTGTTAAAACTGCACGCTTGAATGATAAGAATGGTAAGTTGGTCTTTATCGCTTCAGTTGATAGGGATGAAGATATGATGATTGTGACTGAAAAAGGTGTCATTATTCGTCTAGCCATTGAAGATATTTCCATCACGAGCCGTAGCACTCTAGGCGTACGACTTATCCGACTTGATGAAGATCAAGATGTCGGAACAGTAGCAGTTGTGAAAAGTGAAATTGCTGAAGAAGATTTAGATGAAGATGCAGAAGACGACGTTGAAGTTTCTGTAGAAGATTCTGAAGAAGAAGAATAAAAATTTGCTGAGATATGAATTCATATCTCAGCTTTTTTTTCGCTCATAGCTGGGTAATATCTTTATCGGCTATTAGAGAACCAACTTCTCTAAGTATTTTTTGTCTATCATCATCGAGATTACTTCCAAGCACAACTGCTAATGTTTCGACTAATGAAATTGCAGGGACTAAAGAATAATGCTTATCATAATGTGCAAGTTTCATGGTCACTGTCGCCATAGGAATTATAGTGTTGTTCGGGTTATCCGTTATTAAAATAATTGGGATCCCCTTTTCAACTGCATATTCTGCAACTTGATAAGTTAATTGAGTATATTGAGATAAGGCAATAAGTACCAACACTTCATCTTGATTCACATGATACAATCTATCGAATATAAAATGAGGTTCATAACTCAACTGATTACATTTTGGATAAAATTGATTAATAGAGTTTTCAAGATAGATTGCGACTGATCTTGAAGTTCTTAGTCCAAATATATTTATGTTTCTAGTGTCTTTAAATAGATTGATTGTCTTTAATATTGATTCTTCTAAGTTATTATCCATAGAATGTTGCTGTAGTAAATTAATATCTTTCCAGACATTTCTAGCCTGACTCATCTTATCTGTTTTTTCTTCATCTTCAAATTGCCACCAAGTTGGTGCGTGACTATCGATTCTCACCTCATGGATTGCAACTTTAAAATCATTCAGACTGTCATAGCCAAGAGCATTGATCGTTCTTAATATGGTCGTTGTGCCTACTCCTGATTTTTCTGCCATAGTACTTATAGTGTATATTTCAAGGTTTTGATAATTATCTAGGACAAATTCACAAAACTGTTTTTGCTTCTTACTCATCTTATCTTTTTCTTCGATGATTTTTTTAATTATATTGTCAGTCATGGCCTCCACCTCACAGTTAAATCTTATAAACTTTATTTTACACTATATCATAAGGAATAAATATTCCATTTATAATATTAAAAAGTTTACTCATTCCTTTTTATTTGTTAAATTGTAGTAACTGAAAGGAATATAAATTCCATTTTCTTAAAAATTAGGAGTGATTTTTTTGTCTAGTAAAGTTGAGTTCTTGTACCTATCTGAAGAAGAGATGATTGAAGCCGGCGCCTTAGATATGAAAAGTTGTATCGAAACACTAGAGGAAATGTTTGTACTTTTAAGTAAAGGTGACTATTTACTTGGTGGTCCTAAGAGAAATGATCATGGTTTGATGCTTTGGTTTAATGAAAATGAGGAATTTCCTAATATCCCTACTAAGGGTCCTGACAGACGCTTTATGTCACTGATCTCTTACTTAGGTGGTGACTTCAATGTTGTCGGTAATAAGTGGTACGGTTCAAATATTGCTAATATTGAACAAGGCTTACCGAGATCCATTCATACTTTTACCCTAAACGATAAAGACACTGGTGCCCCACTTTCTATCATGGCTGGTAATTTAGTCTCCTCAGTGCGTACAGGGGCGGTTCCTGGGGTCACTGCAAAACATCTTGCTAAGAAAGATGCGAAGGTAATTGGTGTGGTCGGTGGTGGCGCAATTAATCAGTCCTGTATAGATGCCATTATGAAAGCAGTTGATGGCATTGAAAAAATTGTTTTATATGATATCAATTTAGAAAAAGGTCAACAAATTGCAAAAAAATTAGCTGATAAGCATGGCGTGGAAGTTGAAGCATTTGATGATTTAGATCAGACTATAGAACAATCGGATATCATTACTGTTGCAACTTCTGGAGCAGTAAAACCTAAAATAAATACGGATAGTATAAAACCAGGGACTTTAATTATTTTGACTGGATCAGCAGATTTGGAAGAAGATTTTTATCGAAATAGTCGTCTAGTTTCAGATTTATGGGCCATGCATGAAAAATGGTTAGAGGATGGCTTAAATCATCCAGCAGGCTTAGATAGTATCGATTGGGCGATGACTTATCAATTACTAAAAATGATTAACAGCGGTGATTTTGATAGCAGTTCAGTCGATGACCTAGGCGATATTATTGCTGGAAATAAAGAAGGTAGAAAATCAGAAGATGAAGTTATAGTGATGTTAACTGGTGGCTTACCTACTGAAGATGCGGCATGGGGATATAGAATTTATCAAAATGCTTTGGAAAAAGGTTTAGGAACTAAATTGCCTTTATGGGAGAACTCTTATTTAACTAAGTAAGTAAAAAATACACGTCCATCTTAACTTGAAAACAAAGACAATCTTTCTTGTGTTCTGAAAATGAAAGCGCTATACTGAATGGAGAAATTAGTTATTAGTGATATGAGGTAGTTTGATATGACTTCAGTTAAGCATCGTGATTTTGGAAAGTTCACTACCCTAGTCGCCCTAACAGATGAGGCGACAGCTCTCAATATTTTACCCCATTTCGAGTCTTTTAAAGTAATGACGGGTAAGGTAGGTTCCATGGATTTAAGTAAGGTAATTGCTTCTGTCGAAACCGCAGCAAAACGCGGTGGGATTATTAATGAGGACGTTTATCGTGAGACTCATTCTTTATACCATGCCATATTAGAAGCATTACAAGGTGTAACCCGTGGTGATTTAAGTGTTGGTGAGATTATGCGTACAGTCGGCTTGAGGTTTTCGATCGTCAGAGGAAATCCTTATGATTTAAAAGCTGAAGGCGAATGGATCGCTGTATGTTTTTACGGTACCATAGGGGCACCAATCAGAGGTAAGGAACATGAAGCTTTAGGTTTAGGCATTAATCATATTTAAAATTTAATACATTGTCATAGATATTAGTTATTAGAGACATAGGAATCCTATATGGGATTTTTGTGTCTTTTTTTGTTGAAAAATAGGAGGGATTTTATGTCGGTGTTACAGCTCGATGGACAAAATTTAACAATTGAAGAAGTTAAAGATTTCCTGGGAAATACAGATAGCCAGGTCGCTATTACAAATGATGCTTATCAGCGTGTGGAAGCATCAAGAAAAGTAGTTGAAAATATCATTGATGAAGAAAAGACAATCTACGGAATTACAACAGGATTTGGACTCTTTTGTGACGTATTAATTTCTAAGGAAAAAGTAAGGGATTTACAAGTCAATCTCATTCGCTCTCATGCCTGTGGTGTTGGCACACCTTTTGATGAGTCTGTTGCACTCTTGATGATGGTGTTTAGACTGAACACGATGTTAAAAGGACATTCAGGAGTAACGTGTCACTTAGTTGACCAATTAAAAACATATATTAATAAGCGGATTATTCCAGTGGTTCCCGAACAAGGATCGCTTGGTGCCTCAGGTGACTTAGCGCCACTTTCTCATATGGCACTGACTCTCATTGGAGAAGGAGAGGTCTTCTATTTAGGAGAAAGAAAAGAAACGCATCTGGTTTTAGATGAACTTGAAATAGAAGCAATCACTCTAGAGGCAAAAGAAGGTCTAGCCTTGATCAATGGAACTCAGCCTATGACAGCTCAAGGTGTAGTGAATTACATTGAAGCGGATAAAATGATGCAGGACAGCTTTTGGATTGCTTCATTAACCCATCAGGCTTTAAACGGCATTGTTGATGCTTACAACCATCAAATTCATGAATCTAGAGGTTATCCTGAACAAGTTTATGCAGCCGAAAAAATGCTCGACTATCTTGATGGTTCAAAATTAACGACGAATCAAGGTGAAATTAGGGTTCAGGATGCTTATTCATTAAGATGTATTCCACAAGTTCACGGGGCATCTTTACAGACTCTAAAGTATGTAAAAGAAAAACTAGAAATAGAGATGAATGCTGCTAACGACAATCCACTTATTTTTAGTGAAGATGAAGTTTTTTCTGGAGGAAATTTCCACGGTCAACCGATTGCGATTGCTATGGATTTACTAAAAATCGGTGTAGCAGAAATAGCGAATATTTCAGAAAGACGGATTGAAAGATTAGTAAATCCATCACTAAATGGAGACTTACCCGCCTTTTTAAGTCCAGAAGAAGGTCTCCAATCTGGAGCAATGATCTTGCAGTACGCTGCAGCAAGTTTAGTATCCGAAAATAAAACACTCGCTCACCCTGCAAGTGTCGACTCTATTCCATCATCAGCAAACCAAGAGGATCACGTATCTATGGGAACAATTGGGGCAAGGCATGCAAGAGATATTATCAATAATACAAGAAACGTGCTAGCAACTGAGTTATTTATCGCTTTAACAGCAGTAGAGATTAAAGGACAAGATAAACTATCACCTAAAACCTTAGATAAGTTTAAGGAATACAGACTCATTGCAGATTTCATCGATCGAGATCGTAATTTTTCTATAGAGATAAATGACTTATCCAATGCTTTAAGGGAAGTTTTATAAATAATTAAAGGGGATGACATGATGAGAGAGATCAAAGCAAAAACAGGTTTAGAAATTGAATGTAAGGGATGGGAACAAGAGGCAGCACTTCGTATGCTCTATAACAACCTAGATCCAGAAGTCGCAGAACGACCTGAAGATTTAGTGGTCTATGGTGGTATCGGTAAAGCTGCAAGGAACTGGGAGTCTTTTGAAGCGATTGAGAATACTTTAAGAAACTTAGAAAAAGATGAAACAATGCTAATTCAATCAGGTAAACCAGTTGCGGTATTTAAAACACATGAAGAGGCACCGAGGGTACTGATGTCGAACTCTGTTTTAGTTCCAAAATGGGCAACTTGGGAACACTTTAATGAGCTCGATAAAAAAGGTCTCATGATGTACGGACAAATGACGGCAGGTTCATGGATTTATATTGGTTCACAGGGTATTGTTCAAGGGACTTATGAAACATTTGCTGAATTGGCTAATCAAAATTATGATGGAACACTTCGTGGCACGATTACACTTACAGCAGGTCTTGGAGGTATGGGTGGTGCACAGCCACTCGCTGTAACCATGAACGAAGGTGTAGCCCTATGTGTAGAAATTGATGAAAGTCGTATTGATAAAAGAATTGACACTCGTTACTTAGACGTTAAGACAGACTCTCTAGATGAGGCCCTAAAATTAGCAGAGGAAGCGAGAGATGAAGGAAGACCATTATCAATCGGTTTAATCGGTAATGCAGCAGAAATTCACCATGAAATCTTAAAGCGTGATTTTAAAATCGATGTTGTCACTGACCAAACTTCTGCCCATGATCCTCTTAACGGTTATATACCTGAAGGTTATTCTTTAGAAAAAGCAAAAGCTTTACGCGATGCGGACCCTGTAGAGTACGTCAAGCTATCCAGTGCTTCCATGGCGAAACACGTCGAAGCCATGCTTTTGTTTAAGGATAAAGGTGCAGTTGTCTTTGATTATGGTAATAACATTCGTCAAGTAGCCTTTGATAGAGGGGTCACAAATGCATTCGATTTTCCGGGATTTGTTCCTGCCTATATTCGTCCACTCTTCTGTGAAGGTAAAGGACCATTTAGATTTGTCGCTTTAAGCGGAGATCCAAATGATATTACAGCAGCTGATAAAAAGATGCGCGAACTTTTTCCTGACAACGAAAAATTGTTACGCTGGTTAGATATGGCCGAAGAAAAGATTGCTTTCCAAGGCTTACCCTCAAGAATTGCTTGGTTAGGTTATGGTGAGCGCGTCAAGATGGGACTTGCACTGAACGACATGGTTAAAACAGGAGAAATTTCAGCACCAATTGTCATTGGACGAGACCATTTAGATTCAGGCTCTGTGGCGAGTCCAAACAGAGAAACTGAAAGCATGAAGGACGGCAGTGATGCTGTTGGAGACTGGGCAATACTGAATGCCTTAGTAAATACCGCAGCAGGTGGTTCTTGGATTAGCGTTCATCATGGTGGCGGTGTTGGCATGGGTTATTCACTACACGCTGGCATGGTGGTCGTAGCAGATGGTAGCGACCGTGCAGCACGCCGATTAGAACGTGTACTAACGACTGATCCGGGTATGGGAGTAGTTAGACATGTAGATGCTGGTTACGACATTGCAATTGCAACAGCTAAAGAAAAAGGTGTTAATATTCCAATGCTAAAGGAGAATAAGTAATGAATGATTTAATCATCACTAATATCAAATCTTTAATTTTACCTAAAAAAAGTGAACATGCTCTAAAAGGTAAAGAAATGGATGAATTAACTATAATAGACGATGCAATGATTGTTATTAAAGATGGAAAAATGGTTTATAGAGGACCTAAGACAGAAGGCTATCAAGCAAGTGAAACCATTGATGCACATGATAAAATTGTCTCACCTGCCCTAATTGAGCCCCATACACATGTTGTCCATGGCGGTTCAAGAGAACATGAAATGACCTTAAAAAGACAAGGTATGGACTACTTAAGTATCTTAGAAAAAGGTGGCGGCATCTTAAATACAGTCGAAAGTACAAGACAGGCAAGTTTTGATGAGCTCTATAACAAAGCAGCTACCAATATCACAAGAATGATCCAACACGGTGTTTTAACGGTAGAAAGTAAGAGTGGTTATGGACTGGACCGTGATAATGAATTAAAACAGTTGAAAGTATCAAGAAAACTTGAAGATAACTTCCCTATTCTAATGCGTCATACATTTTTAGGACCACACGCGATTCCTAAAGGAAAAGATTCAGATGTTTTTCTGGATGAAATGATAGATTTATTGGATGAAGCAAAAGACTATGCAGACTTTGCAGACATCTTTACTGAAACGGGTGTGTTTTCAGTTGAACAATCTAAAAAATATATGGAAGCTGCTAAGGACAAAGGCTTTAAAGTTAAAATACATGCCGATGAAATTGATCCTCTTGGTGGCTTAGAGCTTGCGATTGATCAAGGTGCGATTAGTGCGGATCATTTAGTAGCAGCGAGTGAAGCGGGTAAACAACAGTTAGCTGAGTCAGATACAGTAGCTGTACTTTTACCAGGAACAACTTTTTATCTCGGGAAAAATGATTTTGCAGATGCTCGTGGCATGATTGACAATGGTGGTGCAGTTGCACTTGCGACAGATTACAACCCAGGTAGTTGTGTCACAGATAACTTACAAATGATCATGGCAATTGCGGCACTTAAATTGAAGATGACGCCTAATGAAATTTGGAATGCAGTGACAGTTAATGCTGCTCACGCAATCGATGCAGACCGAGGCACATTAGAGGTTGGCGATAATGCGAACCTGGTCATTTGGGATGCACCAAATCATGAGTATATCCCCTACCATTACGGTGTAAACCATGCATATCAAGTATTTGCTGATGGTAAATTAATCTTTGAGCGTCCTGGACTAATGATCTAAACTTGCCTTTTTTTAAAAGACATTATAAAATGGCAACAAGTTCATAAATACTACTTTGAAGGAAGCAGTAGCAAGGGAATGTTAAAGAGAGGTCATGGTGGTGCAAATGATCCGTGAACTTGTGAATTTCTAGCCTTCGTTAAATAAAGTAGTCGGCAATAGCCGTTATCAAAGTAGAGATAGTATTATTAATAATGCTAATTAGGGTGGCAACGCGTAGACCACGTCCCTTTCACGGGACGTGGTCTTTTTGTTATCTTTTTAGCAAAAAATAATTGGAGGTCATAATTATGTTAGACATTAAACTATTAAGAAAAGACACAGACACAGTTAAAAATAAGGTGAAACTTCGTGGCATGGACCCTGCAGAAATCGATGAAATCTTACAACTTGATGAGGAAAGACGTTCATTAATCAAGGAGACAGAAGAACTTAAAAGTCGACGTAATAAAGTTTCTGAAGAAATTGCACAAAAGAAAAGAAATAAGGAAAATGCAGATGATGTCATCGCTGAAATGCGTCAAGTCGGAGATGATATCAAAAAAATTGATGACCGTCTAAATACAGTAGAAGCAGATTTTCACGATAAAATGTCTCGCATTCCTAATTTAATTCATGATGATGTACCTGAAGGTAAGGATGATTCTGAAAACGTTGAAATTAGACGTACAGGTCAGCCAAGAGAGTTTGATTTCAAAGCGAAAGCACATTGGGATATTTTAGAAGACTTACAGCTTGCCGATTTCAATCGTGCTGCTAAAGTGTCTGGTGCACGTTTCGTTTATCATACTGGTGATGGTGCACGTTTAGAACGTGCTTTAATGAACTTTATGTTAGATGTGCACAATCAAAATGGTTATAGAGAGATGATGACACCTCAAATTGTTCGTGCGGATGCTATGTATGCGACGGGACAATTACCAAAATTCGGTGAGGACTTGTTCAAGATTGAAGATGAAGAGATGTACACTATCCCAACTTCTGAAGTAACTCTCACTAACTTCCATAAGGATGAAACATTGCAAGATGAAAATCTGCCTGTTAAATTTACAGCACAAACTGCTTGTTTTAGAAGTGAAGCGGGTTCAGCAGGTCGTGACACTCGTGGACTCATCCGTCTACATCAATTTAACAAAGTCGAAATGGTACGCTTAGAACGTCCTGAAGATTCATGGGATGCTTTAGAAGAAATGACAGAACACGCTGAGAATATTTTAAACTTACTACAGATTCCTCATCGTACAGTTATTTTATGTACAGGAGACATCGGTTTTGGTTCTTCTAAAACTTATGATGTAGAAGTTTGGTTACCTAGTTATAATGACTATAAAGAAATCAGCTCAGTATCTAATATGACTGACTTCCAAGCGCGTCGTGGTAATATCAAATTTAAGCGTGATAAAGACTCAAAACCAGAACTTTTACACACTTTAAATGGTAGTGGTCTTGCTGTTGGAAGAACCATGGCAGCACTTTTAGAGAACTATCAAAATGAGGATGGTACAATTACAATTCCAGAAGTTTTGAGACCATATATGGGTGGTCAGGAGAAGCTCGAAAGGTTATAATATAAATACTAAATGCTCCTATTTACAATCAATAGGAGCATTTATTTATAAAAGAGGAGTGTAACATTGAATAATAAAATATCTGTGGGCACCCTAGCCCTTACACTGCTCGCTGTTACAGCTTATATAATGCTTACGGAAATCACTCTAGTCTTTGGGACTGTAGTGATGCCTTTTGCGGTATACTTACTGTTAAAACTTAAGCAGCAATCGAACACGAATTATTGGATTCTGTTTTTCAGTTTCCTAATTCCAGCATTGCTTTTTTTATCTCCGCTCGCAGCGACTTGTTTCTTAATTTTATACATGGTAACTAGCTTACTTTCCTATACGTTAGAGAAAAAATTATCTCAAGAAATTACGATTTTCTATGCCACATTTACACTTGCACTCAGCACAATGGCTGCTGTAGTTGTGTTACAAATGTTGGGATTTTTGCGTCCACTCTCTGATATCTACACAAGATTTCGAGAATGGTACGGAGAACAGCTGACAGCTGTCAGTGATTTAACACCCGATGCAATTGAGCCGGATTTGATTTTACAATCCATGGATCTTTACTATCAAAATCTACCAGCCTTTTTAGTGATTGGCGCCTTCTTTTTAGCGCTATACATCATCTTGATTGTAAGAGTGTTGCCACTTGAAAGTTCTAAAATGTGGCCTTATAGAAGTTTTGATAAGTGGATGATGCCTAGAATTCTACTACATCTCTACATCATCATCATCTTGATTACACTATTCAGTGGCTCTTTTGAAGAAAGTACAATTTCTCTATATAGCAATATCTCTATTATTGTTGAATCGGCAATATTTATACATGGTCTTGCTTTCTCTTATTACTTTTTACTCAGTAAGAAAGTAAATAAAGCAGTTGCAATTCTCATCTTGATACCACTAGCAATTCTTAGACCAATCACAATATTTATTGGACTGTTCGAAATGATCTTTAGAATTAGACTTATCATGGAATTGAGGAGGAAATAGCAATGTTTAAAGTGTTAGATAAAAAATTAATGCTCATACCTTTTATCGTACTAGCATTACACATTTCAATACTTAGCATTGCTATGGTGGTCAATTATACCGTGTTTGGTGTGATTGCCATTATTGTCAGCATCACCATCCTTGTCTTGGTATATATCTATTTACAGAGATGGTTAGCCCTTAATGAATATAGAATGGTGGAACTATCTAAGGACCTAGCAGGTGCAAGACAATATGTAGTAGATAATCTACCTCTAGGTATTATCTTGTTAAACGATGATGAGGAAATCTCTTGGATGAATAACTTTATCTATGACGAAATTCCAGAAGAATTTCACAATGCACCTGTTAACCGAGTGTTTCCAAACATCATGACGACCTTAAAATCAAACAACATTCATTCGATTGATACTTCGTATGGAGATAAGAATTATCGAGTGCATTATTATGAAGATCACAATTCTCTGTTATTACTAGATATTACAGATGAAAAACTACTCTCTCAAAAGTTAGAGGATAAAGATCCAGTCATCGGCATATTATTTTTAGATAACTACGATGATATGACTCAAAATATGACTGAAGCTTTAAAAAGTGATTTAAATAATAGTTTGACCAACACAATTAATGACTGGGCAACAGAAAATCATGTTTATTTACGACGTTTTTCAAACGATCGTTTTATCATGGTCATGTCGGCAAAAAGTTTAGAAAAAATTGAGGAGACAAAATTTGGACTCCTTGATCAAATTCGTGAAAGTTCTAATGCACATGGTGCCCAAATTACTTTAAGTATTGGTATCGGTGAAGGTTCTGCAGACTACATCGAGGTCGGAGAACTTGCACAATCGAGCTTGGATCTTGCTTTAGGTCGTGGTGGTGACCAAGTTGCCATTAAGACGATCAATGGAAGTGCCAGATTCTATGGTGGTAAGACGGATCCGATGGAAAAAAGAACGCGTGTTAAAGCCCGTGTGATGGCACATGCTCTAAGGGATATTCTTTTAGAGGGTGAGAATGTAATTATCATGGGACATAAAAACCCAGATGTGGATTCCATAGGATCTTCAATTGGGGTCGCAAAAATTGCGAGTTCCAACAATATTGAAGCACATATCATTTTAAATGATGAAGATATTGATGACACGCTCTCTCGCTTAATGAAGGAAGTTGAAGCTCGTGAAGATCTCTACAACATCTTTATTAACAGTGATGATGCTTGGGATAAGATGACACCTAATACGACGGTTGTTATCGTCGATACTCATCGTCCATCAATGGTACTAGATGAAGATATCTTAAATAAAGCAACTAGAAAAGTTGTAATCGACCACCACAGACGAGCAGATGATATGATTTCTAGTCCCCTACTTGTCTACATGGAGCCTTATGCTTCAAGTGCGAGTGAATTGGTGGCTGAATTGCTTGAATACCAAAACAACCAGAAGAAACTGTCACGTATCGAAGCGACAATTATGCTGACTGGTATTATTGTGGACACAAGAAACTACACGCTAAGAACAGGTTCTCGTACCTTTGACGCTGCAAGTTATTTACGTAGCAGTGGTGCAGATCCAGTACTTGCGCAAACCTTCTTAAAAGATGATATTGATACCTTTATCGCAAGAAGTGATTTAATTAAATCAGCTGAGATTAATGATGGAATTGCCATTGTTAAAGCGGACGATACAATGACTTATCACCCAGTGACTGTCGCTCAAGCTGCAGATCAGCTCTTACAAATTGAAGGCGTACAAGCATCATTTGTGATGGCAATTAGAGAAGATGATACCATAGGTATTTCAGCCCGTTCTTTAGGTAAGGTTAATGTTCAAATCATTATGGAAGAGATGAATGGTGGCGGACACCTAACCAATGCTGCAACACGACTTGAAGGAAAATCTATCGATGAAGCATATAATGAACTTAAAGAAGCGATCGATGCTTTTATTAAAAATAGGAGTGAATAAAGATGAAAGTAATCTTTTTACAAGATGTTAAAAATAAAGGTAAAAAAGGTGAAGTTAAAGAAGTAGCAACGGGCTACGCACATAACTTTCTCTTCAAAAAAAATCTAGCTGAAGAAGCAACACCAGCTAACTTGAAGAAATTAGAAGCTCAAAAAGAAGAAGTTCGCCAAGAAGAAGCTGCGGAACTTCAAGCAGCAAAAGATCTTAAAGTTGAACTAGAAGGTAAAGAAGTAGAAATTAAAACAAAAGCTGGAGAAGATGGCCGACTATTCGGTTCAGTATCTTCTAAACAAGTTGTTGAAGCATATCAAAAACAACACGATATCAAATTAGATAAGCGTAAACTAGATATGCCTGAACCTTTCAAGAGCTTAGGCTATCACAAGGTAAATATTAAACTTCATCATGAAGTTGAAGCCGAGTTAAAAGTACACGTTGTTGAACAGTAAATTTATGAATGGAGGAATCGATAATGGAAATGAATCGCCGAATGCCGCACGATAATGATGCAGAACAAGCGGTGCTTGGGGCAATCTTTATCGATTCCTCCATCTTTTTAAATGTGACAGAAATTTTAGAACCTGAGGATTTCTTTCGTCCTGAACACCAGGATATCTTTAGGGCAATGATGCTCTTATCCGAAGAGAATGCTGAACTTGATACTGTCACTATTATCGACCGTTTAAAAACGATGGATAAGCTTCAAACTGTCAATCCGCGTTATTTAGCAGAGCTAGCGAGTGTGACTCCAACTAGTCGAAACTGGCAGTTCTATGCTGAGATTATTGCACGTCAATCACTTCGTCGCAAATTAATTAGAGTTGCAGATGAGATTGCAAATGATGGTTTCCAAAATGATGTGGATATCAATGACCTTTTATCTGAAGCAGAAGCACGCATTATGGGTGTGTCTGAAGGACGTCGGAATGATGGCTTTAAATCGATGAAAGATGTCGTCCATGAAGTGTATGAACAAATTGAAGCACTAGCAGGAAATAATACTGGTATTACTGGTATTCCTACAGGCTTTAGAGATCTTGATTTTATGACTTCAGGTTTTGGGCGTAACGACTTAATTATTTTAGCTGCCCGCCCTTCCATGGGTAAGACAGCATTTGCTTTAAATATTGCGAGTCATGTTGGTACATCACCTGATGGTTATACTGTTGCCGTTTTCTCTCTAGAGATGGGAGCAGATCAATTGGTTAGTAGGATGATATCGAGTCAAGGTATGATCGATGCGACTAAGCTTCGTCAAGGTTCTTTGGATCATCAAGATTGGGACAACTTTACGACAGCGATTGGGACACTTGCTAATTCTAAAATCTTTATTGATGACTCAGCAGGTATAAGAGTGAATGAAATTCGTGCGAAATGTTTAAGGTTAAAACAGGAGCATGGACTTGATATGGTCATCATTGACTACCTACAACTCATCCAAGGCTCTGGAAGTCGCCAAGGCGAAAATAGACAGCAAGAAGTATCTGAGATCTCTCGTATGCTTAAAGGGCTCGCACGTGAGATGCAGTGTCCAGTCATCGCCTTAAGTCAGTTATCTCGTAGTGTTGAATCAAGGCAGGATAAAAGACCGATGATGAGTGATTTACGTGAATCAGGCTCCATTGAGCAAGATGCAGATATAGTCGCTTTCCTATACCGTGATGATTATTATAATCGCGGAGACGGAGAAGATGATGAAGAAGGCGCACAGAGTGTACAAGATGAAATTGAAATTATTTTAGCGAAACATCGTAACGGTCCAACCGGTACTGTTAAGCTAATCTTTAATAAGTCCTACTCTAGCTTTTTCGACCAAGATACTCGTGATTTTGGTGATAATTATATACCACCAGCTTAAAAGTCCGAATGTTTTTCGAAAGTAACAAGAAAAACGTTCGGACTTTCTTGATTTTTGCTGGATATATTGGTAAGATAGGTAACGGTTAAAATAATCAATCATTTGGGGGCAATCATATGTCTGGAACAGTAGTTGTTGGAACACAGTGGGGAGATGAAGGTAAAGGTAAGATTACAGACTTCCTTTCTGAAGATGCACACGTTATTGCACGTTTTTCAGGTGGTAATAATGCAGGTCATACAATTCAGTTTGGTGGAGAAACTTACAAACTTCACTTAGTACCTTCTGGAATATTCTACGATGACAAACTTGCAGTAATCGGTAACGGTGTTGTTATCGATCCAATTTCTTTAATAAAAGAACTTGATGGATTAATCGAACGTGGCGTAGGTGTTGATAACTTACGCATCTCAAATCGTGCACAAGTGATTTTACCTTATCACATCTTACAAGATGAGCTAGAAGAAGAAGCACGTGGAGATAATAAGATTGGAACAACTAAGCGTGGTATCGGACCTTCTTATGTGGATAAGGTACAACGTATCGGTATCCGTATCGCTGACTTAATCGATAATACGGTCTTTAAGCGCCGTTTAGAAGAAAACTTAAAACTTAAAAATCATACTTTAAAAGCTTTGTATGACCATGATGGATTTACTTTTGATGAAATATTTGAGTCATATACAAAAGCAGCAGAACGTCTAGCACCATACGTATGTGATACATCTAAACTTCTTGACGATGCCTTTACAGCTAGTCAAAACGTGCTATTTGAAGGTGCACAAGGTGTGATGTTAGATATAGACCACGGAACTTATCCGTTTGTAACATCTAGTAACCCAATAGCAGGTAACGTAACAGTAGGTTGTGGTGTTGCTGCTAACAACGTTAAAAATGTAATCGGTGTATGTAAAGCATATACTTCACGTGTTGGAGATGGTCCATTCCCAACAGAATTATTTGATGAAGATGGTAACCATATCCGTGAAGTTGGTCGTGAGTATGGTACAACTACAGGACGCCCACGTCGTGTCGGTTGGTTTGACTCAGTCGTTTTACGTCATTCACGTCGTGTGAGTGGAATTACTGATCTATCACTAAACTCAATCGATGTTCTAAGCGGTTTAGATACGGTTAAAATCTGTGTTGCTTATGAAATTGATGGTGTTGAAATTACTGAATATCCAGCAACATTAGAAGATTTAAAACGTGCAACTCCAATCTATAAAGAAATGCCAGGTTGGTCAGAAGATATTACAGGTGTTAAAAACTTAGATGAGCTCCCAGAGAATGCCTATAACTACTTAAAAGAAATTGAAAAATTAAGTGGCGTAAACATCTCAATCTTCTCAGTTGGTCCGGATCGTAACCAGACAAATCTTCTTAAAAACTTCTGGTCATAATATATTGATAAACTCTCCTCATCCAAGCGGATGGGAGAGTTTATCAAATTTTTTATAAATAAGAAAAAAAGTCTTGTATTAAAAATTACCATCATGGTATAATATATCTTGTGCTATTCCTAGCTTATTAATATGGCCCGTTGGTCAAGCGGTTAAGACACCGCCCTTTCACGGCGGTAACACGGGTTCGAGTCCCGTACGGGTCACTTTTTTAAAAAAATATATATTGGTCTCGTGGTGTAGCGGTTAACATGCCTGCCTGTCACGCAGGAGATCGCGGGTTCGATTCCCGTCGAGACCGTCTGGTAAAGTCTGTAGCAAATAAGCTAGCAGGCTTTTTTATTTTATGAAAAAATGATACATTTAAAGATGGATAAGTTTACGTATACTCTTGTATGAGCGGAAACGGAGGAACATGAAGATGGCTAAGAAAATTGTTGTTGTTGATGATGAAAAACCAATTGCAGATATTCTAGAATTTAATTTAGAAAAAGAAGGATATGAAGTCCACTGTGCCTATGACGGCAATGATGGATTAGATTTAATAATGGAGACCGTGCCCGATTTAGTACTACTGGATATCATGTTACCAGGTATGGATGGTATGGAGATATGTCGAGAAGTTAGGAAAAAACATGATATGCCGATTATCATGCTGACTGCTAAGGACTCTGAAATAGATAAAGTATTAGGACTTGAACTCGGTGCAGATGATTATGTAACAAAACCTTTTTCAACTAGAGAGTTAATTGCTCGAGTTAAAGTTAACTTAAGAAGAAATCATGCTGTAGCTAATAAGGAAGAAGAACCTGAAGATAAAAATATTTATATTAGAGATATAACAGTCATTCCAGATTCTTATGCAATTAAGAAATTTGGTAAAGATATTGATTTGACTCACCGCGAATTTGAACTGTTCTTGTATCTTGCTAAACACAAGTCTCAAGTCATGACTAGAGAACATTTACTAGAAACAGTATGGGGATATGACTACTTTGGTGATGTGAGAACTGTAGACGTTACTGTGCGCCGCCTCCGTGAAAAAATTGAAGATGACCCGAGTCATCCTGAATATATAATGACACGTCGTGGTGTGGGTTACTTTATTAAAGGTGATGACTAGATGAAGCAGTTTTTTAAGAAGCTGCAGTCCTTACAATTTAAACTGGTAATCATCTATATGCTTTTGATTATTATCGGTATGCAAATTATCGGATTGTATTTTACAAATAGCTTAGAGCGTGATTTGGTCGGTAACTTCAAAAACAGTATTGAATCACAAGTCGCCATTATTGATACGAGAATTAAAGAAATTAATGATGACGTTGGTGATAATCGTGCTGAAATGTACGATCAAATCCAAACGCTTCTAGCAGATTATGGTAACCGTCCTGATATTGAGGAAATACGATATATCAATGCAGATAACGTCCTTATCGGGACGAGCCGTATATCAAATGAATCACTAGTTGGCTCACGGATTAACGATAAGCTTTCTGAGGATGCCTTAAATTCAGGTATCGTCAATGATGAGATTTTTGTTAACGTCGATAAAGACAATCAGCGCGTGTGGATTCTTAATCAGCCCTTAATCATCGACGATGAAGTTGTCGGTGTTATTTACGTTGAATCAAATATTGAAGGTGTGTATGTACAGCTTGAATCAATTAACAACATCTTTATCATTGCAACCTTCTTCTCTCTAGTAATTACAAGTATACTTGGGATATTTGTTGCTAGAACAATTACAAAACCAATTACAGATATGAGAAACCAAGCCCTCCTTATGTCAGAAGGTGACTATACATCACGTGTACAAATTTACAGTGATGATGAGATTGGACAGCTTGCTGGTAGTTTTAACATACTTTCTAAACGTGTGCAGGAAGCACAAGCAAATACAGAAAGTGAGAAAAAACGACTGGACTCTGTCATCACTCACATGTCTGATGGAATTATTGCAACAGATAGAAAAGGTCGTATTCGTATCGTTAACGATATGGCGATAGGAATGATGAATTTAGATATATCTGCTGAAGATTTACAAGGACAAGATATGTTAGAGATCTTAAAGTTAGGTGAAGATTTAAGCCTCGAGAATATTATTCAAGAAGCAAATGAAAGTCACTTGATTTTTAGAGACACTCAAGAAGGCGTTATAACGCTACGCGTTAACTTCTCTGCTATCGTCACAGATACAGGCTTTATCAATGGTTATATCGCTGTACTGCATGACGTTACAGAACAAGAACGCATCAATGCAGAGCGACGAGAATTCGTTGCGAATGTTTCACATGAGCTTCGTACTCCACTAACTTCTATGAGAAGTTATTTAGAAGCACTTCAAGAAGGTGCATGGAAAGATGAAGAAATTGCACCGAAGTTCTTATCAGTAACAAAAGAAGAAACAGATCGTATGAGCCGCTTAGTAGAGGATCTACTACAGCTGTCTCGAATGGACAATGAAGCAGAAGAAATACAAACAGAAGTTGTTGATTTCAAACTATTTATCAATAGAATTATTGACCGTTTTGAAATGACGCATAAAGATGATGTTATCTTTACACGTCATATTCCAGATGCCCCACTCTTTACGGATATCTCTGTCGATAAGATGGGACAAGTGCTTGATAATGTTTTATCAAATGCGATTAAGTACCAACACGGTAATCCTAAACGTGTTGATATTCACCTTAAACAAAACACCCTCTATAACCGGATGACAGTGCGCATCAAAGACTATGGACTTGGTATACCAAGTAATAAGGTGGAGCGTATATTTGAACGCTTCTACCGTGTCGATAAGGGCCGAGCACGTAAGATGGGTGGTACAGGACTTGGTCTTGCCATTACTAAAGAAATCGTTGAAGCACATAACGGTAAAATTTGGGCAAATAGTGTAGAAAATGAAGGGACCACTATCTTTATCAACTTACCTTGTGAAGTGATAGAGGAGGATGAGTGGGATGTATAGAGGTTTAATCAGATCATTTATCCTCCTGATTCTTGTTGCAGTGAGTGCTGTTTTAACTTACCAGGTTTGGAGTTATGAACCAGAGTTTTCAGAGATTGACACTACTTTAGAAGGTACTAATAACGTCGGTCAAAATGAAAGAGTAAGTTTTGAAGAGGTTATGTCGACCTATCAGATGGTTAGAGTCAATGGTGAAGAAATTAAAGGAACGACAAATCCCGAAGTACTCATCGGTGTTAGAGAAGAATTAGCAGGTTCTAACTTAACCGATATGAATATATACAATACGACGAACCACTTGAGCGTGCGAGGGGAAGAAACTGGTGAAGAAGAGTTTCTAATTATCGACTATTTTTCTGATATGCCTTCTAAATCACTCTTTTATATGTTGGGTCTGAATCATGATTCAACAATTCCAGACTTTGATTTTGATCGTATTGTCGTTGATATTAAAGAAGATAATGTCATCTTTAACCTACTCGATGAAAGCCGGTCAAGAGTGGCGATTGTCGAAACAGATATCGATGCAGGATTTTTAAAAGGCTTAGTAGATGAACATATAGATAGTTTTGAAGCCTATACAGGTATTATTACTAATCAAAACACATCTAGTAATATGACGTCGATTTATGGTCCGTCCTCACCTGGGACGATGAAGGTTGAAAACTTTATGCTCTCTCAAATTAATACAGATGTCATCAATAGCATTATGTTTATGGATACGCCAAACGAAAGTAAGCAATCCGAAGATGTCTCTATTTTTGAAAGTGAAAATCACATTGCGACCTTTAATCCAGAAACCTTTGAGTATAGTTATACTAACTTAAACGAAGCGACTCAAGCGACCGATGATTCTCATAGAACCTTACAAGATATTTATTACTTCTTGAACTCTCATAATGGTTTATCACAGAATAATATCTTGTTTGATTTTAATGCAGAAGACAGTTCAGCAACATTTAGAACTACCCTCAAAGGACGTGTCATATTCTCTAACAGTATTGCATCACAAACAACTGTTAAGTATGGCTCTAACTCAGTTTATGAGTACAATAGACCTTTAATAAGAACCAACGCTAAGGTGTCAGATGGTAAAGATGTAGAACTACTAGACATAGAAAATGTCCGTTATCAAATCGCACTAGATGATCAGTTAGACTTACAAAAAGTATCCAAAATCGTCTTAGGATACGAGATGACTTATGCAGATGATGATACTGACTTTGAATTTATCGATTATACGCCACAGTGGTATGTGAAATACGACGGTGTATGGATGAAGTTCAATAAGGGAGGTCTGTCTTAATGGATTGGAAATTATCGAAATCTATTTTTATAGCAGCCTTCTTATTGATCAATTTAATCTTACTTTATATTCTCTACAATGAATCAAACGCGGAAGTCGAAAGATTAGCAGAGACCACTGATGTCTTAGATGAAACGAATATCGACACTTCCGCCCTAGACGATGCTGTGAGCGCGGAAATGCAAATATTAGTTGGGCAACCTGCAAAAATTAAAAATGAAGAAAAAATTTCTGAAGATAAAGAAAAAAAGCTAATAACAATTCCAGTTTCAGAAGGTGTAACCTTTGCACCTGAAGGTTTAACAACATTTAAAAACAGTTCAGTTTACAAAGGTAATGAGTACTATTATGATGAAGTAATGAGCGAAAAAGATTCGATAATTTTTAATCAACACTATGAAAATTACCCTATCTTTTCAAACGAAGCTGCCCGCTTATTTTTCAGTGAAGAAAGTCAAACAGTTACCCAAGGCTACATAGAGAATATTGAAGTAAATGAATACTCAAGCCCGACGACTGTGAGACCACCTAAAGTCATCGTTGAAGAATTATACTTAAACGAAGAAATAACAGAAAATGCTGTTATAGAAGGCGCAGAACTTGGCTACTACATCATCTTAGAAGAAGAAAATCAAATCATGATGCGGCCAAAATGGCAATTTGAAATTACGGACGGCGATTTAGAACGCGTCTTGTATGTTGATGCACTAAGTCAGACAGAAGATATTATTGAGAGAGAGTGAGTAGTATTATGAAGATGAGCGTATTAGCTAGTGGCTCAACTGGAAATAGTACATTTATAGAATCAGAACAAGGTAGTGTACTAGTAGACGTTGGACTATCGTGTAAAAAAATTAATGAGACGCTCAATCAAATTGGGAGATCACTCCAAGATATAGATGCTATTTTTATTACACATGAACATGTAGACCACATTAAAGGCTTAAAAGTGATTTCTAAAAAATATGATATCCCGATTTATGCGAACGAAAAAACTTGGGATGCAATTGAGCGAAAAGATATTTTGATTAACCCAGAGAAAAAGTTTCACTTTAATCCTCTGGAAGAAAAAGATTTATTTGGTATGAATGTACAATCTTTCAATGTTTCACATGATGCGATTGATCCACAGTTTTATACATTTTCTAAAGAGAATAAAAAAATATCGTTAATCACAGATACGGGTTATGTATCGGATACTATGAAAGGCATTATTAAAGAAAGTGATGTCTTTGTCTTTGAGTCCAATCACGATGTAGATATGTTACGTATGGGACGTTATCCATGGAATACAAAACAACGCATCCTATCAGACGTCGGACACGTATCAAACGAAGACGCTGCACATGCAATGAAAGATGTAATTACTAATAACACTAAGCGTATATACTTAGGACATCTCAGCTTAGATAATAATATTAAAGAACTCGCACGCATGAGTGTTGAACAAATTTTGAACCAGTATGACATCGATACAAATAACGATGTATTGATATACGATACTGACAAAGCAGTTCCAACAGAAATTTACCAAATATAAATATTTAGCCAGATTGCTTAGCAATTTGGCTATTTTTTTGAGCTTTCCACGACTTATCCACAAGTATGTTTAGAGTTTGTGGATAAGTGTGAGAATAACGTGGAAAAGTATGTGGATTATTAATATATGCATAAAAAACTGAGGTATAGACCCAAAAAAAGACGATAATGACGCGCTTAATGGTGAGAAAGTTATTCACAACCTGTGGATAAGTCGTGAATAACTCATAATATTGCAGTATATATACGATATTTTCCACAGTTTTGTATAATGGAAATAAAAACTTAATAATAGGAGAAAAAGATGAAACTTACAGTGATTACAGTGGGGAAATTAAAAGAAAAATATTGGATAGATGCTGTTAAAGAGTATAAAAAAAGAATAAGTAAATATGCAAAAATAGAATTGATAGAAGTTGCTGATGAAAAAGAACCGAATAATGCGAGTGAAAAAGATATAGAAATGATTAAAGATAAAGAAGGCGAAAGAATTTTATCGAAGATCAAAGACTCGCAGCATGTGGTGACTTTGGAAATCGAAGGAAAAGAATATACAAGTGAGAGTTTGGCTAAACAATATCAAACTTGGATGAATACCGGCAAAAGCGACGTTGTTTTTGTAATCGGAGGCAGCAATGGTATTGGTCGAGAAATGAAGAAAAGAAGCAACCAAGAAATTTCATTCGGCTCCCTCACCTATCCTCATCAGATGATGAAGGTGATGATTTTAGAACAGCTGTTTAGAGTGAATAAGATATTGAGGAATGAAGCGTATCATCGTTAGTGCGTGTTTCCTAAAATTATTTATGATGATTTGAAGCTTATCACAAGTAGTGCGTGTTAAGACACAATACGCACATGTGGTAACCAGAAGCGTATCATCGTTAGTGCGTGTTTCCTAAAATTATTTATGATGATTTGAAGCTTATCACAAGTAGTGCGTGTTGAGACACGATACGTACATGTGGTAACCACCAGAAGCTTATCACCGTTGATGCGTGTTTTTGTTATTAGAGATACAGTAACTGAAAGGTATTAAAGATAGATGAGACTCTTCAATGAAGATGGAGGAGTCTCATAATTTATTGATACATTTTAAAGAAGTGGATGCTATTACCTTATAAATTTAACAACTTTTAATTAATCATCAACACGATAAGTATATTCACCGTCTTTTATAATAACCAGAGAGCGTTCTGTATTTCTTGGGTTTAATACTTCAATTGTGTATCCTTCACCGCCATTTTCATATAAAAACTCACTTATTTCCCTGTGCGATTCTATTAAACCTTCCCAAGAGTTCTTTAGATTTGGCCTATCCCCTTTTAGGTAGTCAAACATTTCGTTAATTAATTCTTCATTTGTGTAAAGAATAGAAAATGTCTTATCTTCACCATCTAAGGTGATATCTAAGTAGTCTGAGGATTCATCTTTCCAATTTTCTAGAATGATATCTTCCAATACTATATTCCGATCATCATCTCCAGTATAGTTATTGATTGATCTTGTAGGATTTTCTTTATCAGTTGAAGACACTTGTTTTACTGGTTTAGGAATATCGAGTAATTCATAATTTGGATCTGCAACTTCATCAATTGGTATAAAATTACTGTCCATAATAGATTCTGGGAAGTGGTCTCCTACAATTCTTAAAAATCTTTCCTCTGGATCTTTTTCGTCATTATTTTCATAGACTTCATCAAATGAAGTCGACATCTCTCCTTTTGCGGATTCAAGTAGGTCTTTATGCTCTCTCATTGCAAAAAGTGACTTCGCATAAAAATCTTTATTATCTTCGGAAAGATTATTTATTACAATATCATTTTCATATAAATCTAACCAAGGAGCAATCTTTAGAAATTCTTCAGGTTTTATAGGAAGATATTCACATTCACCGGTCTGTTCATTAGTAAAACAACCTTTAGTTATATTAGTATCAAACAGTGCAGCTCTAACAGCCTTAGCAGTATTTATAGCATATATTTCTAATTTTTCATCTTCATTCGAGTAAATACTCTCAGAAACACTATCATCTATGGTTTCTTCTTCAGTAACATCCATTTGATCATCATTAGCACATGCACTCAGTAGTAAAATACATAGCATAGAAAAATAAATTATGACCCGCACCATCTGCCTTCTCCTTCATGTATTTATATAGATTTATTTTATTACCATTTTATAATCTACAGTATTGAATTTGATTATTAATCACTGAAATTTAGAGTCTTGGTTTAAAGTTGCTCGTATCTAAAATTATGTAGGTCCCCCATGCTTCTATACAAAAGGGGAGATGTTATTAAGTTTTCTGTAAAAATATATGACTTCATTAATCATACCTTTTTTCAAATAATTTTCGAAATCTGAATTATTCCATTAATGATTATTATTATACAGTTTGACAATAGTCAAAACTAATAATAAAAAATATTGTTTACATCTCACTAGCCATCAATTCTGCTTGTTCAACTACATTATCAACTGCTATCTTCTGAAGATCCGGTGGATAGCCATACTTCTTGAGCAACCTTCTAACAGTTACTCTCATTTTGGCTTGTGCACTTTCCCGCTTATGCCAGTCTACACTCATATTTTTTTTAATTGCTTTCGTTAACTCGTGCGCAATGGCTCTTAACTTCTCGTCACCTAGTACATCCTTTGCCGTGTCATGTGAGGATAAAGCATCGTAGAATGCAATTTCATCTGCGTTTAATCCGAGGGCTTCGCCTTCTGCTGCAGCTTTATCTATATTTTTTGCAAGTTCAATCAGCTCTTCAATCACTTTTGAGGTTTCAATGGACCGCTTATTGTATTGATTGACCGCTTTATCAAGCATCTCAGAGAATTTCTTCGACTGTGTCGCATTGGTCCGCATTAAAGATTTCACTTTCCCTTTTAGTAGACGATCCAGTAAGGCTACCGCAACATTTTTCTGTGGCAAGGCCTGAACGTCTTCTAAAAATTTATCTGAAAGAATCGATATGTCTGGATTCTCTAATCCTAATGTTTTATAGATATCGACGACCTCATCCGTTACGACTGATTTAGAAACTAATTGGTTCAGTTCTGCTTCGATTTCAGCAGATGTCTTCGTTCTCTGCCCCCCTGGACCGGGTGGAGCGATTAGTTTTAGTACACCTGATTTAACAGATTTGAAGAATGCTATTTCACTGTTCAGTTCTTGTGCTTCTGCTTCAGTTGCACAGAGTGCGTATGCTTTAGCTAGCTCAGTCACTGTATTGATAAATAATTTCTTGTCACTGTCTCCTAGTGCCAGTACATAGTTCACTGTGTCATTGAAAGCAGCGTAACGTTCGCTACGATTCTCAGACTCATATCCTGCATAATCGTGTTCGTATAATAAGTCCTGTAAAATATCATACTTGGTCAGCATCAATTCTATCGCTACTTCTGTATCAATACCTGTTTGGTCTCGGTCGTCAGCAGTATACTCTTTTAAGGCTTCTTTCAGGCTATCTGCGATGCCGATATAATCTACGATTAAGCCACCCGGTTTATCCCTGAACACTCTGTTCACTCTGGCAATCGCCTGCATGAGGTTATGCCCTTGCATCGGTTTATCAATATACATTGTGTGGAGTGACGGAACATCAAAACCAGTCAGCCACATATCACGAACAATGACTAATTTAAGTTCATCATTTTCATCTTTCATCCTTTTCTCCAATGTCACTCTACGCTGTTTTGGACCAATATGTCTTTGGAAATTTTCAGGATCACTCGATTGACCTGTCATCACCACTTTTATGACCCCTTTGTTATCATCATCCGAATGCCACTCCGGTTTTTGCCGGACAATTTCATCATACAATTCGACAGCGATCCGTCTGCTCATCGCTACAATCATACCTTTACCTTCTATCGCTTTCTGTCGTGTTTCAAAATGCTCGATAATGTCTTTAGCTAACGTTTCAATTCTTGGTTTAGAACCAGCTAGTGCTTCCACACGGGACCATTTAGACTTCAATCGGTCTTTTACATTGTCTTCTTGTCCTTCGGTAATATCTCCATAAGCATCGTCGATTTTAACGTCATCAGGCATATTTAAAGGGATAATGCGACTCTCATAATATATTTTAACTGTAGAGCCATCTTTGACTGATTGCGTCATATCGTAAATATCAATATAATCCCCAAATACTTTTTCTGTATTTTTATCAGTCGAGGCCACAGGTGTCCCTGTAAATCCAACAAATGATGCATTAGGTAACGCGTCTCTTAAATACTTGGCATACCCATATGTGATATCTTCACCTTCAGTACCAATTTTTGCACTAAAGCCATATTGAGTCCGATGCGCCTCGTCTGCCATTACGACAATATTCTTCCGATTAGATAAAGTACGCATGTATGCCTCACCCTCTTCGGGTGCAAATTTCTGCATGGTCGTAAATATAATGCCTCCGGATTCAACAGATAACAAGTCAATCAAATCTTTCGTACTTTCTGCTTGTTTCGGTGATTGTCGAAGTAATCCTTTTCCGCGTCGGCCTTTAGAATCTGAGAACGTTCCAAATAACTGGTTATCCAGGTCATTTCTATCTGTCAGTACGACTATTGTGGGATTATTCATCTCTTGAATGAGTTTTCCACTAAAGAAGACCATCGTTAGACTTTTACCTGAACCTTGAGTATGCCAAATTACCCCCGCTTTACCGTCACCTTCATCTGACGAGGCCTTAAGCGTGCTCTCTACTGCTTTATTTACTGCATAGTACTGGTGATATGCAGCAACTATCTTAGCGACTTTGCCATCACCTTTATCTTGGAATAAAATAAAGTTTTTAAGCATATCTAATAAAACATGCTTATTTAACATTCCTGAGATCAGGACTTCCAAACTGGGGATAGACAGTGTGGCTTCAGTCTCACCATCTTTTGTTCGCCAATGCATAAAACGATCATAATCAGCCGTTAATGAACCGACTTTAGTATTCAGTCCATCAGACGTCACTACAAAGGCATTGTGATTGAATAATTGCGGTACTTTACTTTTATAAGTTTGAAGCTGATTAAATCCTTGATAAATCCCTACAGATTCATTCGTCGCGTTTTTAAGTTCGATGACGACTAATGCTAGACCATTTACAAAAAGTACGATATCAGGAATTTTTTGAATGTTCCCTTTATCTACTACTAATTGTTTCACCGCTAAAAAGTCATTATTCTCTGGATGTTTAAAATCAAAGATATTTACTAAATCAACTAAGGTTTCCCCGTCTTCATTGTAGTGCTCCACTTCAATTCCATTCGTCATATATTCATGAAACGTACGATTATTTTCAATTAAACTTGGAAACTGTTCAATAGAAATTAGATGAATGGCTTGCTTAATTGCTTCATCAGCTACATCAGGATTAATTTTTCTTAATGCCGCACCTAAACGTTGATCTAAAATGACATCTTCATAATTATCGCGTTCTGATGCGAGCCCCACATGACTGATATCATTACCATGTCTAATTTCATAACCGAGTTCTTTGAACCACTCTAGCGATAACTGTTCTAAATCATCTTCATTGAAGAAGCTCTGCATGTTCATCTACCTCCAGTTCATCTGGGAGTTCAATTTCTCCTGACATTAGCTTGGGGAGAAGTGTATCTCTTAAATGTGATAAATTCATATTTTCCTTCTGTAAATTTAATATTTTATGGAAGTTTGGTTCTATTAGCTTATTGAAATTATCTAAAATATCGTCTGTTGGCGAAACTACTTCAATCTTTGAAAATTGGCTTTTATTTAAGTTGAGTGTTGCACTTCCTCCACTGCCTAAGTCGCGAATATATCCTTTCATTCTCTTTAAGGTGAAATATAAATAATAGAGTTTGTTTTTATTTGGCTGAAAACTGTTGACTTGTTGGTTAGTTATGCTGTCTTTTGAAGTAATAGTTACCAATCCTGGAGTTGCAATACAGCTAACACTTATAGAATTTTTTGGTAAAATTTTGTTTTTTAATTTACTCATACCAAGTTCGCTAATATATCTTTCAGTATTTAACACGAAAACATCTTTATGCATATCTGGAATAGTAATAAAAGGAATGCCGTGGGGAGCATAATTTTCTTTTATCTTGGTACTAGGTGTTTTCCCTGTTATTATGCCTCCTGAAGCATTATCAGCTATAGTATTTATCGTCCAACTTAATGGGAGTTTTCGATTTTTTAGGTATTGGAACTCTCCTTCATACGATTTATACGGATTTCTATTCTCGTCAGGAAACTCAAAATCAACAAACCATCTTTTGAAAAGTGTTTGGGATAATTCTTCGAGGTTTGCAATCGATTGGTTATTATTAGTGATTAGACCATTGATTGAATCCATAAAAGAAATTATTTTGTGCTGTTTTTCTATAGTCGGTAGGTTCACTTTCAATTTTTTTAACTCATTAAATGTTATCTGTGGGAAAGTTCCAGAACGTGATTCTGCTAAATTTTGTAAGTGATTAATAATAGGTTTATTTGTTAAATAATAATATAAATATTTTGGATGTAATTGAGCAGTATCGTTAACTCTCAATACCATTAATTTAGTTGAAACCACATATTCTTCGGGATCATAATCTATAAAAGCGAATCGTTTATTTTTTGGTCGTATTTCACTGTATAAAATGTCATTTCTCATTATTGATTTTTTAGCTTGTCCTGGTAAGGTCTTTACATCACTATAACTGTGATTCAGCACTGTGCCATCTTCAATATCGGAAGTATTTAAAAAAATGATTTGGTCATTTGGAAAATTATGTTTAACAGATACACTTTTTATTAAATCTTCTAAATTATACTCCATAACCTAATCCCTCCAGTGACTTCCGAATTTTGTCCTCGAGTTCTTTAGACTTTACAAACTGTTGACTCAGTTCAGCAGTAATTCTTTCCATTTTCTGTTCAAATGGTTCAGAGTCTTCTTCAACATCAGCTAAACCAACATATCTACCTGGTGTTAGGATATATTCGTGGCTTCTAACTTCATCTAATGAGGCAACTTTACAGAAGCCATTTACATCTTCATACTGATCATCGCTTGTACCTCTCCAAGCATGGAAAGTACTCGCTACTTTTGTAATATCCTTATCTGAGAATTCTTTAAGCGTACGCGTAGCCATATGGCCGATATTTCTTGCATCGATGAACAATATTTCATTTTTACGTTCATTTTTTCCATTTTTCTCTTTGTTTTTTGTTAAGAACCATAAACATACTGGAATCTGTGTGGAATAAAACATCTGTCCTGGCAAAGTAACGATACATTCTACTAAATCGTCTTCAATCAGATTTTTTCTAATTTCAAGTTCTGCAGTTGAACTTGTGGACATTGATCCGTTAGCTAATACAAAGCCAGCTGTGCCCGTAGGTGCTAATTTAGAGACCATATGTTGTATCCACGCATAGTTAGCATTCCCTTTAGGTGGTAACCCATACTTCCAACGATAGTCATCCAGAACTCTTTCTTGACCCCAGTCACTTGAATTAAACGGGGGATTCGCAAGAATGTAGTCTGCTTTTAATCCTTTATGCTGGTCGTAATGGAAAGTATCAGCATGTGTGTCACCTAGATTATTATCTACACCACGAATTGCTAAGTTCATTTTTGCTAACTTCCAAGTTGTTAAGTTATATTCTTGTCCGTAGATCGCAACATCACCAAGTTGGCCCTGATGATTTTCAATGAAACGTTCACTTTGTACAAACATGCCACCTGAACCACAGCATGGGTCATAGATTCTACCTTTATATGGCTCAATCATTTCAACTAACAATTTCACAATTGATGCAGGTGTGTAGAATTCCCCAGCGTTTTTACCTTCCGCACTCGCAAATTTCGCGATGAAATACTCGTACACCCTACCGAGAACGTCTTGTTTTTTACTTTCTGAGTCACCTACTGGGAAGGTAAATATATCGATAATTCCACCTAACTTAGATTTATCTAACCCAGGACGTGAGAAATCTTTAGGTAGCACACCTTTTAATGATTCGTTTTCTTTTTCTATCGCAATCATTGCCTTGTCGATGATCTGTCCGATTTCAGGTTTTTTAGAATTGCTGTTTATGTATGTCCAACGTGCTTCTTTCGGTACCCAGAATATATTCTCTGCCATATATTCATCTTTATCTTCTTCATCAGCATATTCATCTTGTAACAACTCTTCGTGCTTTTCTTCAAATGAGTCTGAAACATACTTCAGGAAGATAAGTCCCAGTACTACACTCTTGTATTCTGACGCATCCATACTGCCGCGTAACTTATCTGCAGCTTGCCAGAGCTTTTCTTCAAATCCAATGCTTGCCATAATGTATCGCTCCTATATAGTGATTTACCTCAATTCTATAATAGAAACTATGCAATTGTAAGCATCACCTCCTGATCGCGCATGTATCGTTTTATACAGGAGTCAAACCACATAATTTGACCTATTTTGACCATTGGGGTATAGTGTATGCAAGATGATAACGGAGGTAATAATATGGATATAAGAGAACGTAGTTATGTAAAGGGATACGGTAATGTGGATGATCGAGTGGTAGACCACATGACCACTTATAGTGTCAGCCTAAAAGAAGCAGCTCTTGCTGTCGGATATCGTTCGTACAAAGAGGCGATGTCTACTACAGAAGAGAAGCGATGGGATGCGGAGCTTTTGAAAGAATTAAAAGCCGATGGTTACTTTGAAGATTTAGCCCAGTCATAGAAGCAGAAAAAAAAGAAATACTGCGAATAAACGCAGTATTTCTTTTTAGATATTTTTTAATAGAAAAATATTAATGTGCAGCATCTGAAATTTGCTCAAAATCTAATACTTCATGTGTTTCAGCATTAACAATATAGTCTACGTTTGCAATTCTTCGACCATTTGAATTGTCATGTGAGTAAACACGATTTGCATTTAATTTCACAGTACCATCACCTAAGTCTGTCATTTCTACCAGTTCTACGTTTTCTGTTTTATGTCCTGTGAAGTTACCAGAAGCTTTGTTGGCTGTTATTTTATCATAGGCAGCACTGCCCTTTTTCAGGTAGTAATATATATTATCGTAATTATCATAATTGTAATATTGCGCTAAGCGACCTAGATACTCATTTATTGCACCTTCATATATCATTCTATCCTGAATTTCAGCATCTGGATTCGGTGCTTCAGTGACTGGTATATCTTCTTCATTTACTGTTTCCTGGTTTGCGGTATTGACCTCACGTCCACGCATAGTACCTATTTTTGTACCGTCAGGTGTTCCAGTTTCACTAAATATTAAGTTTCCCCATCCATTACTTTCGTAGATATAATTCTGATTACCTTGTAAATTTTGAAGTTGATTATCTGGAGAGCCGAGTGCATTTTTAAGCTCTTCTGATGTGATGTTCGCAAAGTACAATATCATTTCTACACTGTTGGAATCTGGGTCGATACTGCTGTCAGTACTATCTGAACCGTCACCATGAGGCATTTGACTTGAATAGAGAACCGCGAGATTTTCATAAACAGCAGCTACACTTCCCGGATCCATCATTGTGAAATCATGCTTACCATATAGGTCTTCAACTTCAGTTTGAGACATTCCTATTGATATAGCATCTTGTATAAAGTTACCTTGATCGTCATAGTTATCATTTTTATTAATATAAGCTTGAACCTCAGGAGAATTAATGTCAAAAATTAATGATGAACGATCACTGGTTTCTGAGTCGGTGTCGTCAACACTTGCTGAATCTTCTTCGTGCTTTGATGTTTCAGATTTTTCTTCAGTTTGCTCATCTTCAGTTTCCTGCTCTTTCGATTGTTCACCTTGTTGTTTCTTCAGTTCTTCATTCTCTTCCTTCAAACGTGCGATTTCTTCACTCTCTTCATTCTCCGATGTTGTTTCTGGTTCATCAGTATTGCACGCAGTAAGAATTAACGATAGTGATATCAGTAATAAATATTTTTTCATTCACTTCAGTCCTTCTATATATTGTATTTACTACCATTATAAGATAGATGAATACTTATTGTCAGATTATTTTAAGATTGGGTTGAATAAACTGAATATATTGTCGTAATTACGTAGTTGACAAAAAAATACGAGTGAGACTTAATATGTCTTACTCGCACTTTTATTCACCAATTCGAGGTGAAATATAGATTATATTTATTAAAATCTATATACTTCGCATGATGAAAGTCTGATGTGGCTTGTGATATAAAAGAAAAGTATCGCTCGTCATACTCATAGGATCCAAAGTCAGGGTCAGCATGGGTAGGTAACAATTCCTCAGCACGTTCAGACGTATAGTCAACGGTCTTTAAGATGTCATAAATGGTACTGATAGCTTGGAAAGAGAGTAGCACTTCATCGCCATTTTTTAGGTCGAATTTCCGGTCGAAATACCCTTGTAGAGCGTTAAAATTACGATAGTAACTATACCCGATTGTCTCCCCTGTCGTCTTATCTTCTATCAGCAAATATATATTTAAGGGCATGTTACGTCTCCTTCTGTAACTCTTTTAGTTGTTCTACCATCCAGAAGCTCCGGCTTTTAGGATTCAGTGGATGCGATATTTTTTTCGTGGAAGGATTCATCAGCATCTTAACCTTGTCAGAAAAATCCTTCAGCAGATGATGAACTTCTTCAATTCGATGGGATGTTATTTTAGAGGAACTCGATCCCCAAGCTAAAATGATATCATTACTGTCTTCGATTGCTTTTAGCAGGTAATTATCCGCATCTTCATGCGTCAGTACTTCAATATCATCCACCGCATCGTTGATATTAACGTTGGTAAATAAGTTCATTAAATAAACTCCCCCATAGCCCATCTCGCTCGCATTGTTAACAATGAGTTGTGTCGTGAGGTCTATTTTTACTCCACCTTCAAATCGTGGATACTTTGTAATCACTGTGACCATCGGTTGCTTCGTGTTCCATGTTTTCTTCAGTGATAATCTGTGCACGTCATCTTCGCTAAAAATACCTTCTGAACGTAGTACACTTTTTAATGATTTCAAAATTCAACACTCCTTTTATTTTTTCTTCTCTTCAACAACTTTGATGATTTCTGTTGCAACAATAATGCCAATCTGAACGACTTGAATCCAGTTCATGTCACCACCTCCTTAAATATCTTCAAATGATTTCATAGAATAGTATTCGTTTTTGCTGTTGACGATAACATGGTCTAAGACTTCAATTCCGAGGATTTCGCCAACTTTAACTAGGCGCTGGGTCATAGTAATATCTTCATCTGACGGGGAAAGATGATGAGACGGGTGGTTATGCGCAATGAAAATCGCAGCAGCATTAGAGAGGAGGGCATTTTTAAATACTTCTCGAGGATGAACAATGCATGTGTTCAGAGAGCCGGTATGGGCGATTTCAATACTGGTCACTTCGTGTTTATTATTTAAGCTCAATACGACAAAATGCTCACGGTCCGCGTCACTGATCAACTCTTTCACGATATCAGCGCCGTCTCGTGGGCTACGTATCTGGTTCGTTGCTACAGGGTGTTCTTGAACTAGTCTTTGAAATATACGATTAATAGGTATGATGGTAGTCTTCTTTTGCATTTACATTCCTTCTTCCTGAATAGTAATAAATAATCCGTACGCTCCAAGGATATAAATCTCTGTAGAGTGTACGGATTACAGGTGGTTAATGAGCGTTTCGGCGCCATGTTTGAAATATATAATTTTTTGTGATTCGTCGTTCGTGTAACCTAGGGCAACCAACGTTTCTTCTTTATATATCTCAAATGGCAAAATGGCAGAATTAATTTCAATTGGGTAGTACAGCCTGGTATCTAATGATTCATTTTCGTACAATGATTTTAATTTCGTATCTTCAAATAACTCATCACCTGACATTGAGACTGCTTCATCTGACCAAGTTAACGTAGACAACTCGGGGAAATACTTCTTAATATAAATTTTTAATTTTGTATTCATGCAGAGACCTCCTTTTTAATTTTTCCATATTTATAATATATTTTTAACTTTTATTTTGTTACGCTCTCCGATATATGAAAGTACGATACCCTGAGTAAATAAAAAAGCCGAAGATCCGGTTGGACCTTCGACTTCGTTTCTTTGTTCGATTAATGTTGCAACATCGGGATAAAGATATATCTTCACCGCTTCCACTTTCTGGCGGCCTACTTTCTTGAATTCGATGCGTTCAATAATTTCACTGAAAGCTTTTTTAATTAAACCTGTATTCTCACCGGATAATGCTCGTTTAACCCCTTCTAGCGCGGTAGAAAGATTCTCTGTACTATATTTATAATATGTTTTATCTACGTCTGTTATGGTTTTATTTTGTCGTTGTTGCTTCTTTTTAAGTTCAGCAGTGTATTCTTCAATTGGCTGTGCCAGAACGTCTGTTAAGCTATCGTCAGATTCTGACAAAGTCTGTAATTGAGTTATTTTACTGACCAGTTCATCAATGTCGTTTTGAAGTTTCTTATTAGGCATGGGTATAGTTTGACTACGGTTTTCAATGAGTGTATTTGCTTCACCGACAGCTTTTATCAGTAATTCTTCATTGTTCATTAACTGAAGAAACATGTCTTTAACAATAGGCTCGATTTCACTCGCGCGGATACTATTGGCACTGCAGACAGCAGCACCAGACCGTCGGCTTTTAGCGCAAGAGTATAGTTTGTATCTTACATCTGGTTTATTTTTCCGGCGTGACGTGTTATGTGATACCTCCATCGCACCCCGACATTGTGGACAGCGTAGTAAGCCAGTCAGTTTGTTACCATGTTCTGTGTACTGAGGTTGTTTGCTGCGCGTCTGGAGAACTTGTTGTACGCGTTCAAACTGCTCCTTACTGATAATCGCTTCATGCTGTCCTTCTACAATTAAGGGGTCACTTTTACCTTTTCTGCGCTTCTTATTCCAATCCTTATAAGTGCCCCAGATGACATAGCCGCAATACAGTTTATTGTTTAAAATATACTTAATAGCGACGGTATCAAAATGATTCCCGTTCTTTGTTAAAAATCCTCGCTGATTTAAAGAGTTTGCGATTGCGCGGTAACCCTGACCAGACTCAGCTGAATCAAATATAAGACGGATGATATCGGCTTCGTGTGCGTTCACCTGCAAAGGCTCTTTACTGCTGCGCCCTCTGTCATAACCCAGCGCAGCTTTAGAAGAAGTATAGCCATTTTTCGTTCGAGTTTTCATGCCCTGAGCGATATTCTCCTTCAACTGATATCGGTAGTATTCATTAATCGAACCATAGATTCCCGTCATTAATCTTCCGGATGCAGTGGTAAAATCAGCGCCCTGATTATTCAGCGAGAGTAATTCAATATTATTTGCATGCAGCTCGTCTACAATTTTATACTGATCAAGTTGTGAGCGAGTGAGCCTCGACAAATCCCATACATAAAGCTTGCTGAAGCATTCACCTTGCTTGGCATCTGCCAGCAGCGACTTCAAACCTTCACGCTTTTCAATACTACCGCCGCTAATCCCTTCATCTTTATAAATTTTATATATGACTTCATCATTACTGCTTGCCTGTTGTCGAATGATTTCCTCCTGGAACTGAAGACTTTTACCTTCTTTGGCTTGACGTCCTGTTGACACCCGGATATAACCTGCAACTATTTTCTTAGCAACATTCATAGTACTGTTTCCTCCCCTGTGAATTTCAAAATGTTTTTATTTAATCCCTTTATACGAATATCTGTCGGTTTACCATCGGTATTAATGTGTACTTTTTCGACGAGATCGAATATTTCTTGTTTCACGCGCATATCTACTTGAAGTAATTTCTTAACTTCAGCCGTATTCACTTTAAGATCTGGAACAGTTCTGTCTAACTTATTTACATGGTCATCTAACCATTGCTTAAATTCTAAGACAGAAATTTCACCCTTTGCGAGTTGATCTACTTTCACTTGTTTAAAATTAGAAAAACTTTTGCCCTTTTGCACTTGCTCCGCTTGACGATTGCTTAATTCGTGGCGAACCCTGTCACTTAATTTCCGTATCTCATCAGGACTTGACAGTAATCTTATGACAGACATCTGTACATGGTGTTCAAGGGTCTTTAGATTTACTGCTTTTAAAAGACAATCATTATAATGACCGCTCAACCGCTTCTGACAGACATACTTTGCTGTCGAGTTCTTCTGACTTTTGTTATGATGCGGCGTTAGTTTTGATGAGCAGTACGGACATATAATTTTAGTACGAAGATATGCTTTGACCGTACCGGTAGACCTTCTGTCTTCAGCTCTGCGTTGTCTTATAGCTTGTGCATGCTCAAATAAATCCTGGGAAACAATAGCCGGTAAGAAATTCTTTAAGGTGCCGTGAATACCGGTAAAATCACCATAATACTTCGGATTGATGATGATGTTCTTTATTTGAGCCGGAGATCGATAGACCCAGGGTACTGTTTTCGTCAGCCCCGATATCTTCTTATAGCCTTGCCCCGATATATAGGAATTGAAGACAAACTCTACGGTTTGAGCTTCAATAGGTTCAAGTACGAAACGATGGTCTTTGTAACGATAGCCGAATGGCGCTTCATAATTCACCGGCAAGCCGCTCTCGAACTTTCTTTTATTATTCATTTTCCGTTGCTGAACGGATTGTTCACGTTGGTTCTCAGCTGTAGCTGATAAAACCTGTAAAGCCAGTCTTTCTTCTGGTTTCTGGAAGTTGAAGGTGCCATCTTCAACGCTATGAAGGACGATTTCTTTTTCAGCACATAACTGAAAAAACTCTAGAGATTGTCGATAATTCCGGTAAATACGGTCGATACGATAAACCGTAAGGCTGACGACTTTCTCATCGTTAATTAAGCGCTGTACCTCTAGTAGGCCGCTTCGATCGGTTCGATTACCAGACTTGATATCATCGAAATGTGCATCAAGGCGGTACCCCTGCTTGGCGGCATATTCGGAAATTAATTGCTTCTGCCATATCACGGATGAATCAGTTTCTGTACGCTTAAACGACTGACGGGCATACGAAATATTTAATTTTCTCATCATAATTATGTGGCGAAGAAAAAAGACAGACGGTTAAACCCCGTCTGCCTGTGACTCTCCCTGCTCAGCTTGCTCTACAAGTAAAAGTGCAATTAGCCTTGCGATGGAATCATACGGTTGCATTTCTTCCGCCACATGTCTCACCTCGTTATTGATAAATTTTATTTCTGCTGCTTAATACTGCAGAGAATCCATGAAATCCGAGTACCCAACAGAAGGTATGCTGTAAAAAAGTCCGTTTGTCACCTGACGTAACGGTATATCGTAATTAGAACGCGTAAAGAAGTACGGTGTCAGGCCACTCTTGTTTTCAGTAGCAAAAGCAAAAGAGAACATGCGTTGCCAGTAAGATTTACCGTACTGAGTTATCCCCGGGTATTCGAAGTAGAAATGCACTACATCATATGAGTACTTGTTCAAATAATGCTGTAACTGAAATGCTTGAGTGTACATATAGAAGGCGTTCACTTTTGGCACGATATGATATTGATCGACCTGGACATCTGTAGGGTTAATACTTTTGTACCCATGCTTCTTCTCGTAATCGTGAATTGTATATGTTCTTGAGGGCCCTAATGCGTGCTGCACCTTATACGTTCTGCTTGCGATAACAACTGCTAATACTTTTAATTTCATTTGAATTTCCTCCATATTTTTAATGAGACGGCAACTCATGTTGCCGTCAGTGTTACAGCTTAATAATATTCATCGGATATATAATCATCTTCGACAGAACTTTCTGACCGTGTAGTGTCTACGTGACTGTCCGACTTTAATCTCATACCTTCCCAGAGCCGATGACCGTTCGTCTTCACTTCTGTGTACTTGAATTCGAACTGGATTATGTTGTTGCAGACATGCGAAGTGGCTTCAGGGATATCGGCTTTCAGCTGTCGATTCAAATCTGCCCTATCTACCCGTTCGCCTTCATGTTTTTCAGTGTGAATGTTCAACCAGTTCGAAATCTCAGCAGCCAGTTGCGGATCGTTCGCAATATAGCTACTTTTGGAAAACCAAAGGTTATTTGTTTGGATAACTACCTCAGGCGGTTCTACAAACCCATCCCGTAAGTGAATCGCATGAAGCCGTTGGAACAGATAAGCTAAAATATTTTCTTTCTGTTGTTTCAGCTTATCTGTGAGTTCAGGGTCTTTAATCGTAGGCGTGGTATTGAAAGGCAGGATAATAATCCGACGACTCAAAGGCTCTTTTTGTCCCTTACCGAAGTCCACGACAGTGTTCGATGAAAAAATCATTTTCAAATCAATCACGCGGTTCTGCGCACTCTTGAATTTTTCATTGACTTCAGTCGCCCCTGGTTTTAAATCGAGAAGCTTTTTGAGCTGACGAACTGATTCCGCTTTTGGCCTAGCAGAAGACAGTTCATGTGAGACATTTATCATTGCTTTGGTAAAGTTCTGCAACCCGAACTCCTTACCGATATCGTCCAGTGACTTTACAGCGACATTCGCAGGGAGAAAGAAACTTTCTAACAGGTCCATCAGCACGCTCTTGCCATTGCCTCCAGGCCCGTGAAGGATTACTCCTTTTGCTAATGTCGGCGCCGATAGGTCAAGCAATGCCGCGTAAACATCCAGCAGATATTCAAAATACTTGCCTTCGTGACCAGTAACATCCATTATGAACTTTTCAAACACAGGTGGTATCTCTACATGTTCAAGGTCAGTTAAAGAAGATAGATCGACATTTAACCTGACTACAGGAATAAGTTCTGGTGAATGTGATACTAATTTTCCGAGTTGACCATGGAAACACCCGTTAATTACTTGGATATAATCACGTGTTAAATTTTTGTCTGAACTGACCGCGTTAACCTCCAAGTACTCACGCACCTGTTTTTGCTTAGAACTACCCGGCGGACTAATTTCTAAGATAACAACAGATACAGCAACAATAAGTTCGTTGAGTTCTGGTTCACTGATAGTATTCCACCCTGTATCCGAGAACAGTATCAGTTGACCTTGTTGTTGCCGGATGTGCAATAGAGTCATGACCACAATGCTGAGCTGCGTGTCATTTACATCGAGTATCCCGTCATTTTTATACTGCAGGTTAAAATACTTTACTAAGGCGCTAAATGGACTATCTCCTGTTGAACAATTAATGCCAAGGATTTCCATCAGTTCCTTTAATTCAATCGAAGATGAAGCAGCGGGTTTACCGCTGTTCATCTCCAGAATCTCAGTCCACTTTTCGGTATTGAACGATGCCCGCATACGACACAGGTGTTTAAAATATTCTTTACGCATCGACATGAAGATCACCGTCCATTGGATACACTTTTTGAATAAATGCGTAGTCCTTATAATATGCAATTGTCACCAGGTGCTTTGAATCTTTCATTCGTCGCATTTCATGGTCTGTAGTATCGAAACTGCTATGAGCCTGTAACCATTTCCTTATGAACTGTTTGTCTTTGACCGAAAATGATCGGTTTACATTATGATATTCACCATTGTCATCAACAACGGTATAGCTGAAGCGTACTTTTGGAATAGCATCAGTTTCGAACTCTTCTGCGCCTATGAATTTTGCAGTATATAGCGCGTTGGGCTTCAACGATTCTGTGTTATTGAATATGCCCTTTTTCCAGCTATTCATTGTGACCACCTCGGACAGGAGCCGTTTTTATTTTTAAAGCCGACTGACCCGTCACCATTTGAAATGCATTGATCATCATTTCACAAATTTTCCCGATGCTTTTGGAGTCTTTCACCGCTACTAGAATCTCGTCATGCACGGGCAGAATCACCTGCATATCTAGAGCAGTTTCCTGGTTGAAGACTGTCGTAAAAATATGACGGAACACGTATGCAGCTTCATGTTGTATAAATTTGGCGAACTTCGCATTATCCTCCGATTTGAATAGATACGTAATACCGTTTAATGATTTTGCAGTGCCATACTGCTCAATATCATCTCGGTATTTGACGGCTGTCGCATAGCGTTCTTCAATTTTCTGCCATTGCGCCCTGGTTAATGGCAGAGCGTTTTTCTGTAAATGGTATGCCACGTCGCCTCCGTTAATGAAGCATGCGAGAAATAAATGTTTAAAAGCTTTGCGATAATTCTCGTCTTTATCCCCTTCGCCGATTTGATTGAGTAGCTCCGTATAGAAATCTTCGGCACGTAAATCCTGCTGCAGATTTTCGTCCTTTGACAGTACGCCTAATACGGTTGGATCATACGCCTTGCAATCGAAAGAATAAATATAATCGTAACCTTCAGTTGAGGGCAAAAGGGCCGACCGAACTGTGCTTTTCCAGCTTTGAAGTGCTGGTTTACGGACAGTAATTCTTCCAGTGCGACTGCTTTGTGTGCTCAATATCGGATGAATGACTTCAGTTTGAGGATGCAACTGCAAAATTTTATCTCGTCGCATCGTTTGTTGATGTGCTTCTGTCGTCTTACCTTGTTGCTGATAACTGTCGATGACAGTATTCATCTCACGGGTAAAAACATCGATATCGAGTGTTAACCCACGGTTCTGCAATACTTTAAATGCTTCTGTTTCTTCTTGCTGTAGTTTCGTTAAGCTCTCGAGATCATATTGCAGGTGCTTGTGCTTCTGTTCAATATGCTGTCTCAATCTTTCCTGCATACTTGCTACCTCCATGTTCCCAGCTTCAGTTGTTAATACTTTGTGTTCCGACGGTGATGCTGCCGGTCCGAGTAAACTAATGTGATCCATAAGAAATCCTCCTGATAATTTTTGAAGTGAAATATCTTCACTTCTTGATTATGATTATCCGAGCACTTATGCTTTATTCGGACAATTCGCTAATCAAATTGTCCATATAAAAAGCCAAACCCTTGATATGAAAGGGTTTGGCTAAACTAAATAAAAAAATTATTCCACTTGCCATATTGAAAGCTATTCTAATCCAGTGTCTTTTAGGATAATTTGATGCTGCTCAATGGCATTGACATACAAGCTGATTATTTCTTTTAAGATATCGTAATGAAAATGGTCTTTAATAATTTTTTCTCCTAATTCTTTAACCTCATTAAAAGAGGAATTAAATTTTTTCGCTTCTTTATGGAACTCTGTATATTTTTTAAATCGACGTGTTCTTTCATCCTCACGTATTGGCTCTGTAGTATCGGCAAGAGTCAATGCTGTCTCTCTTTTTTTAATTAATGATTTATAGTAGGCTTCATTCTTCTGCGCAAATTTAGGTAACACATTCTGTAAAATCTCTTCATTAATAAATATGTAGTAACGAATCAACGTATCAAGATAATCAGTTACATTATTATGTCTCTCCATCCTGGTAAAGGATTTAAAGATATCACTCTCATTGTGGATAGCCCAGAAACAATGCACAAGTAAACCATCTACCGGTTTTACATTATATTTTTTTTCACCATTAGCTGCTTTTGATAGTGTCTCTGTAGTCATGGGGTTAAGTGTACGTCGGTTATCTCTTTTTAATGCTTTCTTAAAAGTATTTTTAGGCTTATCATCGGCCTTTTCATAATCTGGTAAGATTAATAAATATTCATCTAATTTTTTAAAAGTTCCAAAAATTGATAAGTCGTTGAAGGCATCTATATTTTGCTGAGTTTTTTGCGAGGTGTAATAATATTTGTATTCTTTTTCATTTGAATGACGAACTAGAGGTGATATGTACTTTTTGTAAAATTTATGAGAAGAGTTTAACGATTGATATGTTTTTGATTTTGAATCTGTTACAAACATGTGAGGTACTTTGATAAACTTTAATGGGCTGTCTCCCTCTATAAAATCATTAATTTTCTTCAATTGATTTTCGGCATCATCCAAATCACGATTATTGGAGTTGATTCCGTCTTTGTCTTCATTCAAAGAGCCACATAAACGATTCAGGGCTTCTTTTCTTGAAAACAGTTGTGGTTCATCAGTGAGTTGTTCCTCCATTAAAAGACGTTTTTTAAGGCTATGGAATTCCTCGTAACGCCAACTTAATTTTTCCAAAATAAAAAGTTCTCTGAGTGATTTCTTTCTTAAGGTTTCACGGGTAATATCTGCATAATCAACAAGACGAAGTCTAATGTAATCTTGATTTGACTTTTCCACTATATACATATAGTGTTTTAAATCTTCGATAAAGCGATTTATCACTAACATGTTAAAATCTTCATCAGAAATATAATCTGTTGTGGCTAGCTCATTTAAATGTCTGCTGTTGAGAACGAGGTAATTTTCTGTTGAACTCTTATTTTCATCTTCACTTATATCAAAAACTTCTACTTTCTGTATGAAATCATTGATAAGCTTGGAACTTTCCAAAGATAAAAGTAATTCAATTACTAGCTCCAAGGCATTGTTTTTATGATTTATATATTTCATCTTATTCACTCCTGTTAGAATCTTCTTTATAATAATATATATTTAAAGGTAAACCAGTTGCAACGAATAGAAGTAGAGGTATGAATATAAGGTTCCCGTTGTATTATTACGAAAGAATGTGAAATCTTTATATTTATAGTCTCAAATTTTTGTATTTGCATTCTGAAAGCAAATATTTCATATCTATGTTAAGAAATGCATATGGTGATGGGCACGGAAAAACTAAATCTTTTAAATCACTACCGTCACGTTATGCGAGGCTTGCGGTTGGGGCAGCAATAACAGTAGTATATTTTTTATGGGAAACTTACGAGGAAAGCAAAACTGATTTCTAAGGGATTATTTCCAATGATACCTTTTGAAGTGAAATTATTCGGTTAACACGCACATTCATATGATAAGGAGAAGCATATCATCGATGATGAGGTTTTATAAAGTTATAAAATAATGTAAATTATAGTATTATAATAATAACAATCAAAAATTAGGAAGGATATTAATGAAGCAAAAAGAGAAAATACTTGGCGAAGTTAAAGGTTATCTAAAAAGGCATCTAAAAAAGACTGCAACCACTAAACTTACTAATGTTACTGGAAAAACAGGAAGATACAATGTGCCCGCAGAGTTATACCAAAAAAGGACTTCCAGAGCAAACCGTGTGTTAATTTCGTGGAAGACAGTAAAAAAGAATAATCTCAAGTTAAAACATCTTATGACTTTTGATGGTGGAGTCGTTGTTGAATTTATTAATGATGATTATTTTAATGAACAGAACTTTGAAAATGAGCTTTTTCAATATTTAGTCAATCGCGTGGGATCAGACGAAAAGGTATCCTCAATGATTTCTATTAGATCAGAAATAGGAAGTTCATCTTCGCGTTTACAAAGGGAAAACTATCAGAAACTAATCAATAATACTAGAGTTTATTATCAAGGGAAAGAAATAATTATAAATGAGAACAATCTCAGAGATTATATCATTAGAAGAAAACCAGGAACATCCTATCAAAATAAAGGAAATGAGCATTGGGAAGGCTTCATTTACTTCTCTATTAAAGGTGGCCAGCAAGAAACACTACAGAGCCATAAGGAATCAACCGACTTCTCGCTATTTAATCCAGCTTGTGAATATCTAAACGAAGAATTAATAGTTGAGCTACAATTAGTATCACATTATTTTGTATTAGTTAGCCTTGAAATTGATAAAAACATGAAAGCAGAAATAGTTGAATATCAAAATGTGTTGAACAGTTTGCGATATGTGCTGGAAAAATGCATATATTCATCCGAAGCATTTAAAGGAAACCTCCTAACTTATTGTGAAAATCACCCGTCTACGTCTATGAAAAAAGGAGAATTATATGATCCAATACAAGTAGTTCCTATAAAAGCTAAGGACTTTGAAATTTTTGATAAATATGATGACCGTAATCTTAATTTAGCTCATGATGAAGCAGTTAATAAAGATAGGTATTATTGGGATGATGAAAAAAATGTATTATTGAGTGCCGCACGTCCTAGTAATATTTTTTGGTCAAGGCAATTGTCAAATATGATGCAACAAAACTTCACATTAGAGGAGTATTTTGAACATCAAGAAAAAATTACTATTCGAAGAAAAGAATTGCTGAGTAACAATGACTAAAATAAAAAATGATTTTAGTTTAAAAAAAGTTATAGATAAAGACCTCAGAAATTTACTATGAGCATAAATTTCTGAGGATTTTCAATATACTTATTGATCATTTAGATTTTTAAAAATTAAAGGATAGATTCTCAAAGTTGTTTTCTAGACGTTCACAAGAAAGGGTGAAATAATTTTCATTTAACTCTATTCCTGTTGAATTGTATTCCATTCTGTTAGCAACTATTGATGTCGTACCGCTTCCTAAAAAAGGATCTATTATTCGTATATTTTCTTTTAAATATGGAATGGTTCTATTGATAACATATTGGACCAGCTCTTCTGGATATGGAGCTGTATGTCCATACTTATTTTCTCCCTTCGAGTTGATTTTTTTCACAGTTTCGATTCTACGAACTTGACAAGTTATATTAGTTTCGTTATTTTTAGATTTTTGTACATAAATAATATGCTCATAACAATTAATAGGCTTTAAAAATCCTGGAAATGAGTTACTACTGCTATTCCTTTTCGACTGTACTTCTCCTTTATCTCAAATATCATTTCCTATAATCTGAAATCCAACAATTTCAAAAATCATCATGCTATAAAATCCTAACATTTGGCGTCTAATAGACATTTGTGAATTAATATAGATATTGTCTCTATCTACTATATCTCCTATATTATAAGCGTAGATTCCTTTATATTTTAAAGATTTATATATAGCCTCTGCATTAAATAACATATCGAACAAGTAAAGAATCAAATTTGGCCATTGAGAATATTCTCGAGCATTAAAGTATGGAGGTGAGGTTATTCCCAAGTCGTGTAGCTCACTAAATGAATTTTTATGAAGTATGTGAGTTGAATTTCCTTTCATAATTGTAGCTTTATTTATATGGACTGTATTTATATTTTCTATCTCATCAATATGGGTTTTGGTATTGTCAAATACAGATTTCAAAAGTTTATAAAAAGTTAGATTATAAAACTCTTCACTACTTGATTTATAGTTTTTAAGATCTATATGACTAACTTTACGATTAAAGAATTTTGACGAGTAATTTTCTTCATTGCTAATCATAGTGACTAGATTATTTGACCATGTATAGAAGTTAATAGCGAATTCTAAAAAATCACTATTATTATTCACAATATCGCGTTTGAAATTGTTTAATATTTTTTAAATGATATTCTTAAACAAAAGGAGTGTGTCAACTTGAGTAGAATAAAATCGAAAATTGCATATGATGTATTACCATATATTTTAACAAAAAAGTTAGATAAAACTAGAGAAGCTCGCAGTGGAAAAGGTATATATAAGAGAAGGAATTCTAGAAACTATCGAGTGATTATGAGTTATAATACTTTCAATAGGTTGCATGAAAAGGGGCAAGAAGAGCTAAACAAGTATCAAAATGGATACGTAGTACGATTACAACCAGCTGAATATTTTGAGGGTAAAGCTCGTAGTGATGAAAGAATATCCTTGGGGGAAAATGCTTTTGTTTATTACAAATCTATACATGATTTTAATAAATATCCACCAAAAAAAGGATGGGAACAGGTAGCTGAACTTCATACATCATCCGATAAAAGTAAAAGAAATCCTGAATGGATTGGACAGTATGCTGCGTTTATTCAAAATACTGTTCCCCAAATAACAAGTCATATTTGTAGTTCATCAAATAATAAATTTAATGGTGAGTTAAAACCAGATTTTATCAAGCGTATCAATGGTACTTATAAACCTTACCAAAGTGGCATGCCTAAACAATCTGGCCTTGGGAATTTTGACTACGATTATTGTACTGATGATGAGATGAATAGAGTAATACTTCAACTCAGTTACTTATTGATGAAGGTTCCTGGTATGGATGAACAGTTAATAGCGTATTATAAAGAGTTTGGTGAAGAGTCAAAATTCAAACCATTGGCAGTTAAAGCGCTTAATGAAAGCGACGAAAAATATAAAGAATTGTATAGCGAAACTCTCTCTAAATTGGAAAAAGAATGTGAAGCAAACGGTGTGATAGATACTTCAGAGTTAAAGAATATTAGAGCAATATCATCTAATGAAGATTTCTTACCAGTATGTCCTTTATGCCTAGACTCTTTAAATCCTGCAGAATTTTTAGAAATTGCTGAACAAGTTGAAGGGAGAGAAGAAGAAGACAATACTAGATCAAAGATTGCATTAATGCACGTAAATGCTCTTAGACCTGGTGCATTTAATCATAGGACTTACAATTTAGCGTGGGGTCATAGGATGTGTAATACTATACAAGAAGACATGAGCTTAGAAGAAACACTTGAGCTATTAGAACGTATTTTAAATAAAAATCAGAACAGAAAAAATAAGAATGATATTTTAGAAGAACAAAGAAATCAATAAAAAAAAACAAGCAAGTACTATTTGCGACATGCTGCCCTTAGATTGTTTACTTTTTAAGTATCTATGTTAGAGAGGGGCAGTTCATTAGCATCAGTTACTTGCTCGTTTTTATTTTTAATATCAATTATTTAAAGCATGATAAATTCTATCTTTCGCTAATTGGAAATATGACTCATTTAACTCAAAACCTACCGATTTAAAGTTATTTTTTTCAGAAACTATAGAGGTTGTGCCACTACCTAGAAACGGGTCTAATATTAAGATATTTTCTTGCTCACTAGTTTTTAATCTATTAAATATAAATTGCACTAGTTTTTCTGGGTAAGGTGCTGTATGTCCATATTTATTTTCACCTTTAGAATTTATTTTCCTCACAGTATCTATTTCCTTTACCTTCGTTTGAAGACTTAAGGTTTTATTTTTTTGAACATAAATAATGTGTTCATAACAATTTATAGGTCTTAAAAATCCAGGAAAAGAATTACTGGAACTGTTACGTTTCGATTGCACTTCACCTTTATCCCAAATATCATTTCCAATAATATCAAAACCAACAATTTCAAATATTAGCATACTGTAGAATCCTAATATCTGACGTTTGCTAGACATATTAGATGTAACATATACATTATCTTTATCAACTATATCCCCAATGTTATAAGCATAAACACCATTCTTCTTTAAAGAGCTATATACAGCTTTTGCATTTCTTAACATGTCAAACAGGTATAATATTAGGTTATCCCACTGTGAGTATTCCCTAGCATTAAAATATGGCGGTGATGTTACTGAGAGATCGAATGTTTCTTTATACAAATTTGTATTAAGCAGTGTAGTAGAATTTCCATTTATAATTGTAGATTGATTTATTAGATGATTAACATTCAGAGATTCAATATCATTTAATTTTTCACTTAAATTATTATTAAACTCGGTAATTAAATCAACAAGTGGTAAATCATAAAATTTACTTTCGTTTTTAATGAAATTATTAATATTTATATTATCAATCTTTCTATCAAAAATATTACTTTTATCTAACTTATTATTACTTATATAAGAGATAGTATTTTCAGACCAAGTATAAAAATTAATCATAAATTCTAAGAAGTCACTATCATTATCTACAATATCTTTTCGATACTGATTACGTAATTTATTTTCTATATAATTTTCTTTTGAATTTAATAGTAACTTATTATTTCTTTTAACCGAATAATAATCAAACCTTTTTCCTCTTCCAATCTTGCTGCGCGAAGGACAAGTAGGATTATTGCATTCAAAACTTTTATACAACATTTTAGGATAAGAGTTGCCACGAACAAGAGTTTCAAAACAAGAAGGACAAGGAACCGGATTTTCATTCAGCTCGACCTTTTGTAATACCATCAACTTCCTCTTACCATCTTTAGTAATGATTAAATCTTGGAATTGAAAACCATAATTGACTCCGCTATAAAAAGTCTTTATGGAGTTTATTAGTTCATCAGATACAGAAGTTATATCATTTAAAAAATTTACCATTGTATTAATCTGCTTTTCCTGTTTAAAGGCTTTCAATTTTTTTTCAGATTTAAAATTTTCCACGTAAAGACCAATTTTATAAATGTAATTCCAATCACATGCTTCATCGAATTCAATAGCACAGTAATGGTAATTCTCTAAAGAATCGTATAACTGTGTGATAGATTCAAACATTGTTTTTATTTCATCATTATTTTGAACTTTGAAGTAAAGTAACTGACTATATTTTTTCTCTATAGTACTAATATAGTTTTTGTATTTATAATCGACGTCATTATTTAAAGTAGTTCTTGAATAAATAGTGCCTATGACCGAGTCAAGATTTCTAAAAAGACCATGCTCTATGAGAGCATAAGCTTCTTCTAAATAATCATTTTTATTAAAAAATAATTTGGTATAATCAAGATTATCATAATTTGAAATGTCTACATCATATCCTAGTAAATACTTACGTAGTAACTCTTTCTCAGGAGTCGTAATAATAATGTCTGTTTTTTTTTTATATTCATTAATGATTTTGGTAATCTCTTTGTCAGCTATTCTGCTTATGTCTAATACTATAGTATCTAGTAATGAATCTTCTATTTTATAACTTTTCATCTTTTCGAGAGTTTGCTTTATTTTTTCACGTTTAACGTTATCCATATTATCTTCCTTCCATTCATAGAGTAATATTATATCATAATAAGATGGTTTCATATAGTAACCAAAAACTAACGATGCTATTAATTTCGCCGATTGTAAAATTAAGCTAAATACACAAAAAATCACTCGTGATACACTCAAAATGTTTTTTTAACCAAAGAAACCATAGGAGTGATTGCGAGTGACCTGCACCATCTTAGCACGGATAAATTAGTAATAATAGAAACCTATTTTCATCCGAATGTTCTTATTTCAAAACTATCTAGATTGATTGGACGTGCCCATCAAACTGTATATAATGTCGTCGCGTTTCTAAGGTCTGAGCATACTGCACTTGATTATTTCAGTCGCTGCAAGAAAAATAAACTCTGCGGTCGAAGGATCACTGTCTTATCCGCAATGCAACAGGCTTACGTCTAAGATGAAATCCGTACAAGGCTGGACGCCGACTGTGATTGTCGGTCGTCAAGAACATCATATTGGTTGTTCAGTGCGTACGCTGTATCGATGGTTTGAACGTCAGATATTCAACCTTTCTACATTGCCAACGAATGATAAGAGGAAATTAAACGGTCATAAAGAACACCGGGGGAGATAAGCATTCAAGGGAAATATTTTTGAAAGTGTGAATGACTACCCGGCTTCGATACAGAATAAAGATGGAGAAAAAGACAAAAAAGAAATACCACGTTAAACGCAGTACTTCTTTATAGATATACTTAATATGCGGCATCAGAAATCTGCTCAAAATTCAATACCTCATATGTTTCAGCATTAACAATGTAATCTACATTAGCAATTCTTCGACCATTTGAATTGTCATGTGAGTAAACACGATTTACATTTAATTTCACAGTACCATCACCTAAGTCTGTCATTTCTACCAGTTCTACGTTTTCTGTTTTATGTCCTGTGAAGTTACCAGAAGCTTTGTTGGCTGTTATTTTATCATAGGCAGCACTGCCCTTTTTCAGGTAGTAATATATATTATCGTAATTATCATGATTGTAATATTGCGCTAAGCGACCTAGATACTCATTTATTGCACCTTCATATATCATTCTATCCTGAATTTCAGCATCTGGATTCGGTGCTTCAGTGACTGGTATATCTTCTTCATTATCAATATCGCTATCATTTGAAGTATTTGAAGCACTATCGTCGTTTGAAGATATCTCATCTTTAAAAACTGATAGAGGTCCAATTTTTAAACCTTCAGGTGTTTCGATTTCGCTGAGTATGACAGTCCCCCATTCATCGTTAGAGCTTTCTCCTTCATAAATATAATTTTGTGTACCCATTAAATTCTCCAGCTGTTGGTCTGGTTTACCCATTACATTGAGCACTGCATCAGTAGTCATATTTGGAAAGTATAAAACCCTCTTCACCCTATTTTTATCAGGATTAATATTACTGTTTGTATCTGCAACATAAGGTCCTCTTTCTTCATATATTACAGCAATATTTTCATAAATCGCTGCTGCTTCAGTAGATGGGGAAGGGATTATAAAATCATGTGTACCATATAAAGCTTCTATATCAGTTTGAGTCATTCCTATTGATATGGCATCTTGTATAAAGTTACCCTCATCGTCATAGTTATCATTTTTATTAATATAAGCTTGAACTTCAGGAGAATCAATGTCAAAGTTTAATGATGAACGATCACTGGTTTCTGAGTCGGTGTCTTCAACACTTGCTGAATCTTCTTCGTCCTTTGATGTTTCAGATTTTTCTTCAGTTTGCTCATCTTCAGTTTCCTGCTCTTTCGATTGTTCAGCTTGTTGTCGTTTTAATTCTTCATTCTCTTCTTTCAAACGCGCAACTTCTTCACTGTCTTCGTTTTCTGAAGACGTTTCCGGCTCTTCAGTATTACAAGCAGTGAGGATTAAAGATAATGAAATCAATAATAAATACTTTTTCACTCACTTCATCCCTTTCTATATAGTGTATTTACTCCTATTGAAGTTTCTTCTGTAATGTGGTTATTCTGTCCAGCCTACTATTTTTTCATTTACTAAATGATATTGGATTTTAGAACTTTTTATACCATCAGAAGTAGCATGAGAATAAGCTCTTTCAACATCTACAAATACATCGTCATCCATTGTGCTAGAGACGGAAAGTATGGTCATCCCATGGTTTTCATAATTATTAAAGTTTCCATTTTTATAATTGTTTTTAAGAGTATTTTCAACGCTTCCATCAGTATAATTAAATACAGTCTCTTCGCCGTTGTTGTAATAACTTGCTAATGCAACAATATATTCTTGGACTATAGTAGACATTTGATTTGCAAAACTATCCCCTTGTTCATCACCATAACTGGTTAATCCATAAGTGCCATGTTTATGACCATCTTCAGAAATATCATAAGTATCCGTTTCAATCCAACCCAAAACTTTATAAGAATCTTTGTTCATGATGTATGTGACATCAGATCCTTGAACTCCGTTAGTATTAGCATGAGTATATGTCCGATAAGTATCAACGATAACGTTACCATCTCCAATATCAAATACTTGATAGGCAACAACCTCTTCAATTTCATAATTAGCGAAGTTTCCAGACTTTTGGTTTTCAATTACAGTGTTGTACGGGGTGGAACCTTCTTCTAGGTAAAAGAATACATCTTTAGCATGTCTTTGACCTGATTTATAATATCCTGCTAATCGATAGATATATTCCTCCACTAGCATTGAATACCGTTCTGTATCAGCCGTATTGGCTTGAGAATATTTACTCATATAGTCAGGCTGACTTAATATCTCATTGACGTAGTTATCATTAGAAGCTAATGATGTATTACTGGAAGTTTCTTGCTTCTCATCAGAGCGTTTTGCTGTGTCTTGATTGTCAATATCCTGATCTTTTGTAGATTCTTTACTACCTTCGTGTTCTGCATCATTCTCTTGATCTTTTTGTTGACGTTTTAATTCTTCATTCTCTTCTTTCAAACGCGCAACTTCTTCACTGTCTTCGCTTTCTGTAGTAACTTCTGGTTCTTCATTACTACAGGCAGTAAGAACCAAAGATAGCGATAATAGTAGTAAATACTTTTTCAACTAAACTCACTTCTTCCTTAATATTGTATGTACTTCTATTATAAGGTAATTAAATTTATTTATCAGATAATTTCACAAAAACAATATTAAAATTATAATTTTATAATAGAAAGAGACTATTAAATTAATATTAGTCGCTTTATATACTAAATATCTTTAGCAATCTATTCTTGTTGTTTTTTGAAGTTTTTCATGTTCTTTCTCGATATATTTAAATTGAGCATCCACTGACTTCTCTGATAAATCTTGTAATTTATCGCTATTAGATAATGCGATAATACCGTCAATAGCAAGGTTCCCAGCCCAAGTACAGTTTCTCCGACAGATTTCCAATATATTAATCACCTCTCTTCTTATCACACTATTATTTTAAAGCTGATTAAAAGGCTAGTAAAAAAATATAAAACCGATTAGACATATTACGTCTAATCGGTATGTTTAAACTTATTTAGGTCACCAATCTGAAGTGTAATATAGTTAGATTATACTTTTCAAAATCTATATATTTTGCGTGGTAGAAATCGGTTGAAGCTTGCTTAATATATTCATAATATGGTATATATTTTTTATTCGAAGAAGAGGAGCCGGTTATAGATCACAGCAGAGCGGCAGCATATATAGGTGAAAGTGAAACTATATACAATCGTTTAAAGCGTCACCATAAAGAAAGAGAAAATTGGTCTGTGGCTGTAGTATTTACAACTACAGGCGAAGAGAATCAACTAACAAAAGCAGACATAAAATACTTAGAGAATTACTGTTATCAAAGAGCGTTAGAAGCGGATCGGTACTCATTGAATCAGAATACACCTACTCAGTCTTTTGTACATGAAGCTAGAGAGGCGGATTTAATGGATATGTATAGTTCTATCGCAGATCTATTATCTTTTTTGGGGTTTCCTATATTCATGCCAAAAATGAATGAAAAAGAGATGAGAGATCAAGACAATTATTATTATATTACTAGTAGAGGATCGGATGCTAAAGCTATATATTCTCAAGATGGGATGACAGTCATAAAAGGATCGAGAATTGCTTCAAACTCAACCAAAAGCTTTTCAAGCTGGAGATTGCTTAATGAACTAAAGGAAACTAAAATAATCGACGATGAAGGTATATTCGTAAAAGACTATACTTTCACTAAACCTTCTACCGCAGCTTCAATTGTTGCACGTCAATCCTCTAATGGATGGACAATGTGGAAGAACAAAGATGGAAAAACACTAGATAAGTGTGTAGCACGGTATTAATCATCTTTTTTCAGTAAGCTTGAATGATATCTGATGTAAAGGGCTACTCTCTCCCTTAGATTAGTGAGGTAGCTTAATCCTAAAAGAGGAGCATGTCCCCTTGTATTGAATTACTGTATTAAAGAATATAGACTATAAAATGAATTTGTTTAAATAAAGAACGTTATCATTTAGTAATCAGTTATGATTCATCCCATTTTTCTTTGTATCGAATACGTTTTTCCAGTAATTTTCTCTTTCAAGAATAAATTCACTTTTGGTTCTGGTATCAAATATCTCCAGAATGGAATACTGAAAGTATTTTTGAATATGCTCCTTGCCCTTATTTAAAAGAATATTATTGAATTCTTTATTGCCTCCTGTCAAGTTCTCCAAATGGGCATAACCTGACCATCGTTGCCATATGCCATCAGTGTTTCCGGAAGCAGAACCAATATATAGTTTGCCATTACTTTTATCTGTAATCACATATATACCTTTAACATAACTAAGAGCAGATTTCCAACTAGGATCTTCTCTTAAGAGGACTTGTTGCATTTCTTTATGGTTCATGCGGACATTTTGATAACCAGGAAAATGACCTAGTTTAATATTTGGCGCAATTTCGTATACTTCAGGGTTTAATTGATCTTGAATCGTATGATAGCGACGGTTATAAACATCTCTACCAATAGGCTTCTCAATTTTAATAATTAATCTTTTTATATATTCTTGATACTCTTTCATTAAAGTCAATTCATAACCTACATCATTAAAAACTTCAGGGAGTTTCTTTTCAACTTTATAAAGTCCCCCAAATGCAAAGTATTCCGGTCCATAAGGATAATATTGAGCCATAGCAATCAAGTACTCAGCATGATTAAGATTATTGTTGGACTGTTTTGTCTTCCAACTATTCATGATGAGCCATTCCGGATCATCCTCTAATAATAGATCCCAGGCCTTCAGGTTTGGGTCAGCGGGATTCATATTAAATTTTATTTTCGTATGAGCATTATTTGGTGTTTTAATAAACTCTGATAACTTTATCATCTCTTACTTCGTCCTCCCTTCATTAAAAGTTTGTTTTTATGTATTATACCAAAATAATATAGTAAATATTGGGATGAATAAATCAGCTGTTAAAGTTATTAAAAGTTAGATAAAAACCGCATCGTAGAATGATACGCTGAAGCTTATCACAAGTAGTGCGTGTTAACGGTCGTTTTTTAAACTTAATTTTACATTTAGTTTTTATCATATTAAACACTCATTTTTCATATTCTTCTTCGCTAATCTCTCCTCGTGCAAATTGTTCTTTTAGAATCGACAGGCCCCATCTTTCTTTTTTGTTGCTCTAGTAGTGACCAGCCGGTAAATTCCATAAATAAGCAATCCTAGAATTGCAATCCAAAAGAGCATCATAAATAAGCCCATTCCACCTGTCATCATAGGAATTATCCTTTCTTTCGCTGAGTTTCATTTACTGCTTTTTCTAATTTTTTCACTATATAAACCCGGAAACATGACAACTTTTCGTGCCGAAATCCTGTCTATCCCAGTCCATTTTTACTGTACACCTAAACCGGTTTCTGGTTCGTCACCTGGTCTACAATATCTTGGGGAGATATAGATTTTACCATCATATCAAATTCCTCCCAACGCTCAGCCCAGTTATTAACGGCCGACGTATATTATCTTATAAAAATGTCATTACACCGACTTGTCAATACAACCAATCAATCGTTCTTCAATATCAACGGCAATTTTTTTTATGGAATCGTTCTGCACCATTTCAATCAGTGCACTTGGTTTCGGCATCCCGATTTTTGTTGTACCATTTTCTTCATACACCACAATTTTGCAAGGAAGGAAGTAGCCGACCAGCAGATCTTCTGAAAGAACTTGGTTCGCTTTCTGTGGATTGCAAACTTCAAGTACTGTAAATGGCGTGTCAAAGTCGGTCCCTTTTTCCTGAAGTTTGGCCGTCAAATCGAAATTCCATAAGACACCAAACTTTTCTTCCTTTAAATTCTCTTCAAGTGTATGGACAGCTTCGTCTCTGCTTTTTGATGTTTCTACTGTGTAATTAAACATACTTATTGCTCCTCTCTTTTTTATTCATACTGTTGGTAAAATTCCCTCTTTAATCGCCGGATTAAACATTTTTATTGAAATGAGCCGTTAGAACTAAACAAAAATTGATGGGACTGGTCCTTCTGTTTCAACTGGTCTTTCCTCATTCGCTGTTCATAAGGGTTAGCAGGGATGTATGGGGAATGGAGACGCCTTCAGTATCTCTCATTTTTTCATGAAATGCTTAAAGTTATACCCCTTGTACTGTTTGCGATACAACCGGATGATTGTCCATCTCAGATGCGGATCAATGGCTGTGACGGGCTTCTTCCGGCAAGATATGAATCAATCGGTCGATCACAGGTTAGATTCAACTCAATCTCCACCCGTGTTTTTGTTCTTTGTCCATTCACGACGGCTTTGATGACGTAATACTATCCTTTTCCTTCACAGTCTGACACTTCTTCATGCTCTCCTCCCCTAGTGTATACTCTGTACACGGACGGGTATGTAAGGAAGGGAAATGGTTAACTTTATATACCTGGCAGGGTATTTGACATGTGGAATTTCATTCTTTATAATATGGGTATATCAAAAAAGAGGGTGATGTTGTTGGCTACATTGGAAGAACAGACTGTTTATGATAAAGCAGTAATCAATCGCATTAATCGTCTGCAGGGCCAGATCAACGGCGCACTGAAAATGATTGAAGAAGGCAAGGACTGCAAGGATGTCGTCATCCAATTGAGCGCAGCGAAAAGTGCACTCAATCGTACAATGAACGTCATCGTCAGCGAAAACCTTGTCCAGTGCGTCAAAGAAACGATGAACAATCCGGATGAAGATACAGACGAACTCGTCAAAGAGGCAGTTGAATTGCTTAATAAGAGCAGATGATCCCATCTGTTTTTATTTATTTTTAAAAATACCCCTATGGGTATTTGACAAATTGAAAAAGCATTGCTATTATACCCTTATAGGTATTAAAAACAGGAGGATGATTTAGCAATATGAGTAACACGCAAACAAAGTACCACATTAATGATGCCGACCAGTTGGTCGAAGCAAATAAATATTTATTGGATGTAAGGGAACCTTTTGAATATGAAATGGGACACATTGCTGAGGCAGACAATGTATCCGTAAATGAAATTGAAGAACGCCTTGAAGAACTTCCAAAGGATAGAAAGATCCATGTATACTGCCAGCGCGGAAAACGCGGTGCAAGTGCAGTTGAAATACTGAAACGCAATGGTTTCGACGCAGTGAACCTTGAAGAAGGCTATTCAGCCTATACAGGAAAATACGACATTGCAGACGAAGCAGGTGAAACTGCAGATGCAGCAACTGAAAATGTTGAAATTGACCCAAATCGGGTAAAAGTGGAAGCAAGCGGGTTGCAATGTCCCGGCCCCCTTCTCAAGGTGAACGAAGTGATGGGAGAGCTTGAACCCGGTCAACAGATGGAAATCACGGTCACAGACTTCGGCTTCTGTACGGATGTCGAAGCATGGGCCCGTAAGACAGGGCATTCCATTCTTAAAAATGAAAAATCAGAAGACAAGGTCATAGTGGTGCTGCAGAAGAATGCCCCTCAGGCCAAAGCTGAGGGTGAAGGCCATCAGATGGTGGAAACGAAAGACGGAGCAACAATGGTCGTATTCAGTGGCGATATGGATAAAGCATTGGCGTCATTCATCATTGCTACCGGTGCAAAAAGCATGGGCAAAGATGTCACCATGTTCTTCACATTCTGGGGACTGAATGTCATCAAGGATCCAAATGCACCGAAAAAGAATAAAGCCGGTCTGGATAAGGCATTCAGCATGATGATGCCAAAATCCGCCTCCAAACTGCCAATCTCCAACATGAACATGTTCGGACTGGGATCCAAAATGATTCAATATGTAATGAAGAAGAAAAAAGTCGACGCGCTTACTGAAATGATTGAAAAGGCAGATAAACTCGGAGTCAAAATGGTAGCCTGCACAATGAGCATGGATATCATGGCCATTGACGAAGATGAGCTTCTCCCTAATGTCAATTTCGGTGGCGTAGGCACTTATCTCGGCGATGCAGAAAATGGCAACCTGAACCTGTTCATATAATTGAACAGGTTGCCCTGCGCATCCCAACAATCAATTAAAATTTCAAGGAGTGTATATCAATGTTCTTTAAACAGTTCTTCGATAAAAAACTTGCACAAACTTCCTATATGGTCGCTTGTCAGAAAACACAGGAAGCCATCATCATCGACCCAAAACGTGTCATTGATGAATATCAGGAAGTAGCAGAGGCTGAAGGTTTCAATATTACTCAGGTGGCGGAAACACACATCCACGCCGACTTCGCGTCCGGTCTGCGTGATGCGTCACAACGCTTCAACGCCACAGCTTATGTGTCCGACGAAGGCGATGAGAACTGGAAATATGAAAATATGCCAGAAGATACCGTCTACCTGAAAGACGGCGACATCATCAATGTCGGCAATGTCGAATTGAAAGTGATCCACACCCCAGGTCATACACCTGAAAGCATCTCTTTCGTGCTGATCGACCGTGGTGGCGGCAGTGATGAACCGATGGGCATCTTCACAGGTGACTTCATCTTCGTTGGCGACATCGGCCGTCCCGACCTGCTCGAAGAAGCAGCCAAAATGGAAGGCACAACCGAAGAGGGCGCGAATGCGATGTTCGCTTCCCTCAAGAAGATGAATGACTATCCGGACTTCATGCAAGTATGGCCAGGCCATGGAGCCGGCAGTGCATGTGGTAAATCCCTCGGTGCTGTGCCATTGTCCACTCTTGGATATGAGCGCAAAAATAACTGGGTGTTCGAATACGAAGATAAAGATGCCTTCATCAAAGAATTGACAAGTGACCAGCCGGAGCCGCCAAGCTACTTTGCACAGATGAAGAAAGTCAATAAGGAAGGCCTGCCTGAATTCAAGGTGAAGGAAGTCGAAATCGGTACACCTGATACGCTTCCAGGTCAGCTGTTCGACCTCAGAAGCAAGGAAGAATTCAAAAAAGGATTCAAAAAAGGCGCCATCAACATCCCGTACAACGACAAATTCCTTCAGTTTGCCGGATGGTATATCGATTATGGCCAGCCGATGACAGTCATTGCAAATCCGGAAGACAGCAGAACGCTCCAGGAAGATCTTGCATCCATCGGTTTTGACAACCTTAAGCTGATCGTACCTGCTGACAAAGCCGACAAGTACTTCGATGACTCATATGAAAATGTGTCACCTGAAGACTTGGTTAAGAACTATGAAGACAAGCATATTCTGGACGTCCGTTCCACTTCCGAGTACAAGGAAGGCAATGTCGAGAATGCGCACCATGTCCACTTTGGACATCTCGACGAAAAAGAAGTGCCATTCAGCACAGACGATACAATCTATGTCCACTGTCAATCCGGTGTACGTTCAGCCATCGCAATGAGTGCACTTAAAGCACGTGGCTTCGATAATGTCGTCAATATAGAAAAAGGCTATGCCGGCATTAAAGAAGCGATGAACTAATGGACATTACTTTTATAATCGTTATATTTCTGATCGGATTCATCGGTTCCTTCATCTCGGGGATGGTAGGAATCGGTGGTTCCATCATCAAGTATCCGATGTTGCTTTATATTCCACCCATGCTTGGAATCGCTGCATTCACCTCCCACGAGGTAGCCGGCATCAGTGCCGTACAGGTTTTTTTTGCAACGATTGCTGGTGTATGGGCATATAAAAGCAGTGGTTATTTAAACATGAGATTGATTGCCTATATGGGTGGCGCCATACTCATCGGCAGTCTTCTCGGCGGATACGGATCAGAATTTCTCACCGAGACCCAGATAGATATCGTCTATGCAGTACTTGCGACAATTGCTGTCATCATGATGTTCCTGCCAAAGAAAGAAATCCCATACAATCCTGGTGATGACCTTGATTTCAATGGGCCGCTGGCAGCAGCGCTTGCGTTTATAACTGGTGCAGCAGCAGGCATCGTCGGTGCAGCAGGGGCATTCATTCTTGTACCAATCATGCTTGTCGTGCTTAAAATACCCACCAGGGTAACGATTGCCACAAGTCTGGCGGTCACTTTCATTTCATCCATCGGTGCCACGATTGGGAAAGTTGCCACAGACCAGGTACTCTATGGACCTGCAGCCATCATGATAGTTGCGAGTCTCATTGCAGCACCGATCGGCGCAAAAGTGGGACAGAAGATGAATGTTAAAATACTCCAATGGATTCTGGCCCTGCTCATCCTAGGAACTTCTTTGAAGATATGGGGAGAAATCTTTTTTTAAATGTTATATTCATCAAATAAGCAAGGCAGTTTGCCTGGATTCTTGTAACTCAAAAATGTATTCTAATAGTGTACTGTCCCATGGCACTGCCCAACGACCCAGAATATTGAAACAAGGATCTCCTGTTGGTTATAAAGTTCTATTGTTAACAGTACACCCATATAAAATGGATACCGGTCATTTGTAATCACTCAAAATATTCTTTAATCAGAAGAGCATTTTGAGTGTATCACGAGTGACCTTTTTTATGGTTAACTCAGTTATATAATCAGCGAAATGAGAAAAATAATAATCGTTGGAACTTCTTTTTATTCTCTTTAAGGAGGAGACAGTTTTGAGTAAAGTACAAATCGGAATTAAAGAAAATGCATTAAATTTTATACTTCTGGTTATAACAAACTTCTTTGTGGGTTCAATGGTTGGCGTGGAAAGAACTATTCTTCCCATCATTGGTAAAGAAGATTTTGGTTTAGCATCAGCAAGTGCAGCATTGTCCTTCATTATAAGTTTTGGATTTTCAAAGGCAATAGTTAATTCCTTTGCTGGTGCCATCGCTGATAGATTGGGGAGAAAAAAGTCCTTTTAATTGGTTGGAGTATCGGCTTATTCGTTCCTTTATTAGTGATATTCGCAACTTCATGGTGGATGATTGTAGTTGCAAATATTTTCTTGGGCATCAATCAAGGATTAACATGGTCTATGACAGTAAATATGAAAATAGACATCTCCAAACCTAAGCAAAGAGGGCTTGCTGTTGGGTTAAATGAATTTTCAGGATATATTCGCTCATTAGAATCACCTCAGAAATAATAGTCTCTAAAACATATGCCCATGGTTTGTGCAGTTAGTGTGCAGTTTTTAAAATATTTCAAATTAATTTTAGCAATGTGCTCAAAATCTACATTTTTAAGCAATCGATAATATGAGAAAGCTACTTTCTAATCCACTTGTAGCCCACGCCCCACACCGTGTGAAAGTAATCATCGATAGGAAAGCCGACTTCCCGAATTTTTTCCCGCATATTTCTAACATGGGAATCCACAGTACGTCCTTCCGTTTCAGAATGCATGCCCCACACTAAATCAATCAATTGATTTCTAGAAAATACCCTTCCTGGATTTTTCATGAGTAATCCAATGAGTGCAAATTCTTTTGGTGTTAATTTTACAAGCTGTTTTTTATAGGATAGTTCAAATTGATCTTCGTCCCATAACAGTCTTTCGACTTCAATCCGGTTGACAGGTCTTGTTCTTCTTAGTAATGCATCCATTCTTGCAACCAATTCTTCTTCATTAAAAGGTTTTGTGATATAGTCATCTGCACCCAGCTTGAGTCCTTTTACAATATCTTCTTTCTGCTCACGTGCAGTCACCATGATAATAGGTACATCTGAGTATTGCCGTATTTCTCTGCATACTTCCCATCCATTCATTTCAGGCATCATGATATCCAGTAGAATAAGATCAAACTTCTCTTCTTTAACAAACTTAAGCCCTGCTTTTGCACCTACTGCTTTTCGACAAAAATAAGGGTAAGGTTTCAAGTATAATGTCAACAGTTCGAGCATTCTCTCTTCATCATCGATTAACAGCACTTTATTCATTTACATTCTCCTTCTTTAAAGATATGACGAAAACAGTCCCCTTGCCGAGTGTACTTTCTACTCCAATCTCGCCACCATGCAACTCCACAATTTCTTTAGCGATTGTCAGCCCGAGACCAGACCCTCCGCTTACCCGGGATCTAGACTTTTCAGAACGATACAGTCGATCGAATATAAAGGGTATATCTTCTTCTGGGATTCCTTCTCCTGTATCTGAAATAGTTGTTAAAATTTCATTTTTATTTTGAATAACTTCCATTGTGATATGACCTTTCTCGGGAGTATACTTTATTGCATTATCTAATATATTCAATATAACTTGTTGAATTCTTTCGGGATCTGCCATAACAACCAAGTTGTCCGGACAATGAAAGAAAAGCTCTATCTTTTTTTCATTGAGCGCTGGACGGATTCGTGCTAAAACCGTCTCAATCAAAGCGCTAAATACTACCCTCTCTTTTGTGATGGCAAATTCATTATGATCGATTTTAGCTAATTCAAACAGATTTTTTATCAGGTCTGCTAAATGCTCTGTTTCTTCCTGAATGATTTTAATGTATCTATTCCTGTCCGTCGTGGATATTTCTTTTCTGCTAATAATATCCGTATACCCTTTCATATAGGTTAAAGGTGTTCGTAGCTCATGCGATATACTCCCTAAAAATTCATTTCTCTCGTTTTTTAAACGTTCCAGATCTTGCGACAGCAAAGTAATCGAAGTCGCCAAATCTCCAAGCTCATCTTTTCGATGTGTATACAATTCCACGTTATGATTGCCTCTACTTAATTGTTCTGTCGCTTTTTTCATCCTCAATACCGGTTGGGTAATAACTCTGGAAAGAATAAACACCGTTATAACAGTCAGAAGTAAAGTCAATAGACCCACAAGCCAAAACTTATGGCTGAGATGATCAATAATCCGTTCGATGCTATCACTTTCAGCAAACATAAAAACATGCCCGCTATGAGTTTCGTTAAAAGTTAGGGGGCTGTCTGTAGAGACATATTTTTCTTCTGACCAATTTGATTTCAGGATAACTCCTTCTTGTGGTATTTCACCATAATCAGTATGTTCAATAACAGTTATCATTTCTGGTTCAACCGGATCAGAATTGATGATTATCTCTCCATTCTCATCTGTTATCACCACAATAAAATCTGATTCTGACTCCATAATCGCAACATGTTCCAATGTCGTGGTTGTATAGTTTTCTTCCAATACGTCTCTGTGTGTATTCCCCCGGGCCAATAAATCCCCCATCACTTCCTCCACACGATCAGCGACCAGATTTGTATATAGGATATAGAATAATATGATTTCAATAATAAGAATCACCAGAAAAAACAAAAGTCCGATTTTTAAAGCTAATTTATTGAACATAAAAGCCTCCTCAGTTTTCTGCAACAGCATAAATCGTAATAGATTATCTTATCATTTTGTTCATTAGTCATATTATATAGAAAAGTAGTATTTTTATTATGAATAATTCAGCTTATTTTACTTTGCCTACAACTAAAATTTTCTTCCACTGTTCTTATGAGCCGTCATTAGACACATAACTATTTCTGTTTATAGTCTAGATTTCTAACTCATCTTCGTTCTGTGGATTGATTGCAACATACAAAATACCATCATCTTTCATCTTCACTATCTTTCGATAAAAATAATCTAGCAGAGGTAGCAGCTGCAACGAAGTTTTAGTCTAAAAAATGTATGACTAAGTATAACACCTGACCGTCAAAACTTTTTAAATTTAAAGGGTAACTCGAAGTTACATGAGTGATTTTACCGCATCCCGCTAAAAATATAGATGATAATATTATAGTATTAATTATTAATTTTCTTGGTATCATGATTCGCTACTCTCTTTATACATTTTATTATTTAAATATCGATTTTTCGTGCAGATTTGAAGGAAGCGCTGAGATATCATCCACGGTTAATAAACCTTTAAATTGAAATCCAATATGTCGAGTCGGTAATATTATTCTTGATTAAATACATTTATTTTTCATTGAATCTGCACGTAAACTGCAAAAATTATGGGTAGAGTTCTCAGTAGAACTAATAAAATGGAGGGTATATACATGGTAAAAAACAAAATATTATTAGGGCTTCTTTCCATATTCGCTGTATTTTTAATGGCTGCCTGTGGTAATGGGGAAACTCAGCCTAATGAAGATGAAGAAAGCCAAAGCACTGAAACAGAGTCCAGCTCTGAGGAGGAAATGGACATGGAATCAGATTCCGGAGGTCATATGGAACATTCAGCTGATGAGATGTCCAGTTCCGGTGAAGTACCTGAAGATTTGAAAGAAGCAGAAAATCCAACTTATGCAGTTGGAAGTCAAGCGATTATTGAAGCAGAACACATGCAAGGTATGGATGGTGCTGAAGCAACAATTTCCGGTGCTTTTGACACCACTGTCTATACTGTCTCATACACACCGACGAACGGCGAAGAACTGGTAGAAGATCATAAATGGGTCATTCATGAAGAATTGGAAGAACCGGGAGAAGCCCCATTAGAACCAGGCGATGAAGCAGTAATGAATGCATCACACATGGAAGGCATGGAAGGTGCAACAGCCACGATTGACTCAGCTGAAGAAACGACTGTCTATATGGTAGATTTTGTTACAACAGATACTGAAGAAGAAGTGCAGAATCATAAGTGGGTTACAGAAAGTGAACTGGCACATGTGGAATAAATTAGTGAATAGTAATATAGGATAGAAGCATGGATTCCTGATTACAAAGAAAAAATCCGGCAAATCTTGAATTAAGATTTGCCGGATTTTTTATCTTGGTCTCTTTCTACAATTATTATATAGAATCAATATGACATAAAAAGATGATACTCTAAATTCTTAAAATCTTTTGTCATTAACTAGCTGCAGCATGAACACGCAGAACCATCTTCTTTATCAATATCCTCTTTAATCTCGTAGCCGGTATTTTGAATAGCACCTTTGATGTCTGCCAAATTAATTGTACTGTCATTAAATGTTACATCTACTTTACCTTCAGGAATTTGAGCTTTGACTGATTCAACGCCATTTAATTGACTGACACTTCCCTCAACTTTATTAACGCAAGCCCCACATGACATTCCTTCTACATTAAGTGTTACTTTTGACATATAAATTCCTCCTTAAAATTTAATTAGATTACGCTATACAATAATTTCATCATACCCCAGGCAGGTATTTTATATTTTCTCTATTTTTTTATTTAACCAATCAATTATCTTACTTAATTCATTGTATCTACTGCTGATTAACAGTTACATTGACCTGGAACACAATTACATGGCACTACGTCAACTGCATCCTCTTTTTTCATCTCTAACACTTTTTCCAACTCTTCTATATCTATATAGCTTAATGTTGATTTTGAAATTAAATCTGCAATAATTTTTCCAATGTCTTTATTACATATATTATCGAAAGTTTGTTCAAGTGTACTTTTGAGAAAGTCACTTTCTTTTAAATTAGTTGAATAAATGTATTTGTTGCCGTCCTTTTCTGTGTTTAATACGCCTTTATCAACAAGTCTCCCAATAAGTGTTTTGGTCGTGGCCGGTTTCCAATTCTTTTTATTTTCTATAATATCTCTAATATCTTTACTCGTAGTTTTTTTTTGTGCCCAAACGACCCGCATCACTTCCCATTCGGAATCTGTGATATTTGAATCAATTGCTTTGGTCATATTTTCACCTCTAATTTTTTCAAGTATTTTTAAGATGCCTTTCATATTTCATACAGTAAAGAATTAAAATACCGACTATCCTTAAGTAAGGATTTGTCGGCATTTATTTTATTCTACTTCAAATCTATGAAGTAACTGCGCATTGATTGCAACGATGATTGTACTGAGACTCATCAAAATCGCACCTACAGCCGGACTGAGTATTATCCCCCAAGGCGCCAGCACTCCTGCTGCCAATGGGAGGGCAATCACGTTATATCCGGTTGCCCAGATCAGATTCTGTACCAATTTATTATATGTTCTTTTAGACAGGCTGAATATTGCAAGAATATCTTTCGGATTACTGTCAACGAGAACGATGTCTGCACTATCCATCGCGATATCTGTGCCTGCACCCACTGCGATACCAACATCTGCTTTAGTCAATGCCGGTGCGTCATTGATTCCGTCACCTGTCATTGCAACAACCAAACCACGTTCTTGGATTTCTGTCACTTTATCTGCTTTCTCATTGGGCATTACTTCAGCATAGACTTCATCAATCCTAATTTGTTCTGCGACATAATTTGCGACTTTTTGGTTATCTCCGGTCAACATTATAGCTTTAATATTTCTCTTATGCAGCTGTTCTATTGTCTGCTTAGAACTTTCCTTAATCTTATCTGCCAGTGCAATGGCACCTGCTAATTCTTCGTTTACCAAAAGAAAAACTACCGTCTTACCTTGTTGTGACCATTTATTAAAGTTCTTATCGTCAAAATCTATTTTTTGTTTACGTACATATCCCGGACTCACTACTTTGACTTGTTTATCATCAATCGTCCCTTCAATTCCTACACCAGTAATTGAATTGAAATTTGACATTTCAAGCAATTCAAGTTCTTTTAACTTGGCTTCATTGAGTATACCTCTCGCAATAGGGTGTTCCGATTCATTTTCTATTGTTGCTGCATAACTTAAAAGGATATTTTCGTCAATATTATTGAAAGTCTGTATATCTGTAACACCAAATTTACCCTCAGTCAAAGTACCCGTCTTATCGAAGATCACAGCGTTAATTTTACGAGCCTTTTCAAACTGTGGACGTTTTCGAATTAACAAACCGTGCTTTGCAGCAAGTGATGTAGATACTGAAATAACCAACGGTGCTGCCAGACCTAAAGCATGAGGACAAGCAATAACCAAAACTGTTACCAATCTCATGATAGCAGTATCTATAGTTGCTCCAATACTTATCCAAACGATAAATGTGATAATACCGGCAGCTAAAGCGATATAGAATAACCATTTAGCTGCTTTATTAGTTACATCCTGAGTTTTCGATTTAGTACGTTGTGATTCTCTAACCATATCTATAACTTGTGTCAGATAAGATTCATTCATCAGTTTCTCTACTTCAATAGTGAGAGAACCTTCTCTGTTTATTGAACCTCCAATGACCTCGTCATCAATGGACTTTTCGACAGGGACGGACTCACCTGTCAGCATAGATTCATCAACTTGCGACTTTCCTTTAACGATTTTACCATCCAGCGGCATTTTTTCTCCGGGTTTTACTAATAGTAAATCACCCGCTTTAATATCATCAATCTGAACTTCTTCTGTTTCACCATTTTCAGTGATACGGTTTGCCGTATCAGGCATTAATGATGCGAGGGATTCCAGAGCCTTGGAAGCATTGTTAATAGCTCGCATTTCAATCCAATGTCCCAGAAGCATGATTAATACAAGAGTTGCCAGCTCCCAGAAAATTTCTTCCCCATTGAATCCAAAAACAACTGCCATACTATAGAAGTAAGCGACAGAAATCGCCATTGCTATTAATGTCATCATGCCTGGTTCTTTGTTTTTCAATTCATCGTAAGCGCCCTTAATGAATGGCCAACCCCCGTAGAAATAAACGAACGTGGCCAACGCTGCCACAATATAACTATCTCCAGTAAATTGCCAATCCACACCTATGAAATTTTGAATCATCGGAGATAGAAGTACAATTGGAATTGTGAATATCAGGATAATGAAGAATTTATTACGAAAATCTGTCACCATATGTGCATGATGATCGTGACCGTTATGATTATGGGATTCATGGTTCTCCTCATGGTTATGATGACTTTCTTCGTGCTCAGCATGATTATGATTATCTTCTTTATTCATTTCTTTCCCCCTCCTACATTATAATAAGACTACAAGTGTAAACGATTTATTAATTTAAGTTTACATCTGTAGTCGTTATTTGTCAAGCTATTAATTTACTAAGTTTATTATAAAAAATATATGTGCAGAAACTATCCACTACATGTATTTAAAAACTAAGTAAAAATAAATTAACTGCTACTCTGAGATTTAACATTGAATTAAAAATGCAGATTCCACAACACTAAATAGCATTGGGTAATCTGCATTTAATAATATTATTTAAGCTGTAAATCTGTCAGACAGGTGCTGTCATTCTCAAAAGTTGAAAAATTAGATTCAACTTTTTTTCCATCATAATTAATTTCTAAAGAGTAATTTTTATCTCTTGGCAGCCAAAAATCCAAGAAACCATTCTCAAGGGTAGTCAACTTCTCATCAACGTGAACTTCTCCATCTTCATCTGTAATTTTTACATCCATCTCTTCATTCATCAGCTCTCCCTGACAACCTGTTAAGCTATGAAATTCACAAGGATGTGTATATGAGATGTATGGTGCAATAGATACAAAAAATTCATCGTCTGGCAAAGTATAGACATTCTCATCTCCACTATCTTTAACAATAAGTGTTTTATCATTTATAGATGCTGATTCTACAATATTACTAGCGCTTAATTCCGAAACCATTTCTTTAATATTTGATTCGTTCGATGCTGAGTCATCACTACAACCTGTTAAAATAAAGATTACGCCCATCAAAACTGGCATTAAATATTTTTTCATCCAGATTCCTCCTTGATATTTAATTTTAACAATAATTTTTAAACAAATTTTATAATAATATATCATTTCTATGAAAGTTATATAAACAAGTCATTTAATGTATTCATAATTAGAAGCCTTGAAAATCTCCAAAGTACGGCTGCAGCCAAATAATAATCTGAGTCAATCCATCAAAATACAGAAGTACTCCCATTAATATCATGATGACCCCACCAACTTTCATAATCGTATTCGAGTATTTCAGCATCCAGCGTGTACGAGATACGAAAAAGCTCAATATAAAGAATGGAATTGCAAAGCCCAGACAGTAAATAACCATTAACATTAAAGCATCGTTTGGTGCACTGGCACTCATTGCGAAAATAGCTCCGATAATCGGTCCATTGCACGGCGTCCATCCGGCACCAAAAGCCATACCTATTAAAGTTGAACCTAAAAATCCTGACGGTCTGTTTTTAAATTTTAATTTCCTCTCTTTCATCAAGAAATTTAAATTAAGCACGCCGGTAATGATAAGCCCGAAGAAAATAATCAAGATTGAACCCAGTTGTCTGATCAGATTCGCATGTTCAATCAATATTCCGCCTAAAAAGGACGTGCCAAACCCCAGGGCTATATAGAATAAGCTGAATCCCACAAGAAAGAAAATTGTGTGGAATATTGCGCGTGCATTGAATTTTTGATTTTCTACTTCATTATAACTCATTCCTGTTATGTAAGAGATAAAAGCAGGAAATACTGGAAGCACACAAGGTGAGACAAAACTTAAAAAACCAGCTCCAAATGCAAGAAAGAAAGTCATTTCACTACCCAAAAAAACACTCCATTCATATTGCATCTTTTAAATAATCCGAACGAATTTCTTCCACATTTTATTTCTTTCAATCCTATAAACTCTCATCCTATTCAGAAGATGATTGTTCTACAAATCTATAAATATCATCTACAGTTAACTGATATTCTTTCTTATCCACAACAATGCCGTTTTTATTGATTGCTATTGTCGTTGGCAGTGGGCCTACTTGATACGCTTTAGTCACTTCTCTATTGCGATCCAATGCAACTGGAAAATTAAGCTTTTCATCTAAACTGGATAAGAACTGATTAATCTGCTGCTCATCTTCAGAAACATTTACTGCAATGATTTCATAGTCTTCATGTCCTTCATTATAAATTCGGTTCATATCAGGCATTTCTTCACGACACGGCTTACACCAAGTCCCCCAGAAATTCAAAATAACACCTTTTTCTGAATTGATATCCGATAATTGTATTGAATCACCATTTAACGTCTCCAATTGAAAATCAATTGATTCATCGCCTACTTGTAAGGCTTTTGTATCAGAAGTTAAGTTGAACCATAAGGTCACACCTAACAAAATAATGACACTCAGTATAATACTGATTCTTAGAATCTTCCTTGTTTTTTTCTTCATACTCTTACACCTCCAGTAGCAATTACTTTCATCTTGCACCTCATACATAGTTAATTTTGAAAGATAATTTTCAAACAAACTTACTATTCTATTAGAATAAGAAATCATTCGTACACTAGTCTTATTACCAATTTTAGCTATTAAAAATTTCCTCTCTAATTATTTAGCTTAAATCAAATTTTTAAAGAAACTGTGCATTTTATTAGTATTTAATGTGACATTTCAAATTATGAATAAATTTAAATTCAACACTAAAATAAGCCAGATAAATTTGCTTATGAAAATCGGATGTTTTGAGTAGACCCTAAACATACATAATTATATTGCTGATAACATTGCAGTTTAAGTGTATGATTAGGGTGTAAATTTAGTGTTAGCAAAAAGAATTGACTTAATGAAAGTTGCATATGCTCGTGTTGTCATTTATAACGATAAATTTCATATATTTTATAAGAGTTATTTTTCTTAGCCAATGTTAAACTCCAACTATCTCCTTGAAAAGATAAGCTGGGTTTATTAACTATAGTGAAAATTATCGACTAAATCAGTGCAAAACAACATTGAAGTGACACCTGTGACATGCTGGTAAATTCTTTAGGATCCAATCAAAAATAAAGGTACATCTCCTGTAGGTTACAGAAAACATACCTTTATCAAAAAATCCCTTTTATATTTCATATTTACTCAGGAAATTCTTCTTTTCCTGATAATTGAATAATGGCAACCTGCAGGATCAGTACTGCTATTATTGAAGCTGCGCCAATTAATATATGTACCATCAGCGGTATATCAAAAAATACAGGTATAAATATCGCCAGTATAATAATCATACTAAGCATGGATCCCTGTCTCTTCGTCTTCAAACTGATATATTGTTTTTCACCGCAGTATGGACATTTGGCTGATCCGTCCAAATTTTTAACGGTTCTCTGCTTATCTTTAAACGTCCATTCTGTTTGACATTTCGTACAGTGCGCCATAACAAACGGCTCCTTTTAATTCACAGTAATTTTAACAGAACCCATCTCGCTCATATATTCTGCACGGTAGTTCTGTTTTTCAATTGTATTTTTTTCAAGTGCATTTTTCACTTTACCCACATTGGCTCTGGCCACAATTTTAGTAAATCTCGGCTTCTCACGGTAATTCACACTCACAGATCCCATCTTGCTCAAGGCTTTTAAATCGCTGTCTGCAGTTAAATTATCGAGCGCTATTTACCTAATTCTGTTACCAGATGATAGCGTTCTGATGATACTCCTGCAGCTGTAAGTCTGCCCATCTCAGTTTCCATAAACAGGTTCATAAAGTCACTGGATTCCAGCTTTAAAGCACCCATCGCTGATCTAAGTTCTCCATAATTCCCTGTCAGTCCAGCGCATTCAATCGCACCTTCTTCAGTTGTAATTCTAAATTCTTCTGCTTCTATATCAGTCACAATGACTTTGCCATCTTTATTATTCACACTGAGCATGTCGAGCGGCTCCGGCCAGGTAATCACTAATTCATCTTTTTTCAGCTGTTTCCTTTTTTTCATAAAATCAATAATTGTATTAAATTTCACATCATTCGAGCCGCATCCATCTTAGTCTGTCCATCTATTTCATCAGCCATGCTGCCACTGTTATCCATTAAAATATAGACATTGTTTCTAAGCGACAACTCACCATCCTCAACCTTTAAGCCTCCGGGCTGGTCAGTTAAATCAACTAACTCAGCAGAAAAGTCTTGAAAGTACTTAATTCCTTCCTGCATGTCAGGGTGACCACCTAACATTTCCAGTAATTTCTCATAGACCATCTCATCTGTGACATCACCATTATTATCTTCAATGAATGATGTTAGCTCATCTTCAATTTCCTGCCTTGAGGCGTTTATCATTGTTCCTTGTTCTTCCTCAAGAACAGATTCTAAAGAAATCTCTATCTCAATATCTTCTGATTCATTTGATGCTGTCTCTTCTTCTGTCGTTTCATTTTCTTCAGAGTTAGTATTTGATTCATCCTGATCTTCATCTGAAGTAGCCTCTGCTTCTGTTGATTTGTCCTCAGTACCTTCCTCTGTATCCTCTATTTTTTGATTTGATTCATCTGGGCTTTCTTCCGTTGTGCTGCACGCGGTAAGTATGATAAAAAGTGCCATAAGAATAAATGTTCTCATCATTACCTCCTTGTAAATTTATACTTATATTTAAGTATAGCCTATAATTTTTTTAAAAACTTGAAAATCTGAATTTTAATCGTAAAAATTCTGTAAATTTATTTTCATTCCTTTTTGTAAAAACCTCATCGTAAAGCGATATGCCGAAGCGTATCACAAGTAGTGCGTGTTTCCGAAAATTATTTATGATAATTTGAAGCGTATCATCGTTAGTGCGTGTTTCCGAAAATTAATTATAGTAATTTGAAGTATATAATCGTTGATGAGATTTTTAGTTGAATGTAAAAGTATTATTTAAGCAAAAACTTTATCAAATAAGTTAGAGTAAACGAATTTGATAAAGTTTATAATCTATGAATTTATAAATTGATTTAGTTTACGTGTATTTAATAGATATTGTCCAACTTTATTTGCTATGCGTTTCTGTTCAAGTAAGGTGGGAGTAGAATGAGTATGTTGTCCAATTTTGTTGTGTTCAGAATAGCTAAAGCTGTACTAGCTCATTCCTTTAAGTGGAAATTTATCAATGTTACTATATAAAATTTCAAATTCATTTTCGTTAAATATAAGGTTTAATGCGAAATCATCTTTAGATTTCCTGTACTTTGAAATGTCCAAACCATAGACCATTTCTATTTTTTTGTTTTATTTCTGAATTGATCTTTTATGATTAAAACATTCTGCATAATGTCCTTCGAGTTATATACCTTCCAATCTGCATCATTCATTCTTTGTAATTCTTTATTCATCTTTTATCAACTCGTATAAATTCTTTATTCTATGATTAAAATATACATTTTTAAGAGTATTGAAATTTTCAACTGCCAAACTAAATTCGACAGTAGCAAATAATCATTCATTTTTAGATATATTGATTCAGTAGCTCCAAAACGAATTGAATAAGTGAAATTTTAAGTCTTTTCAATTAATTAGTCTTCTAAAAATTTCAAATTAAATTGTTTTACGTTGTACAATGTTCAGAATATTGTTATTATTCTATTGTGTAGGGGGTGAATCTATGAAAGAAGAAAAAGTAGATCAAATTGGTTATGACTATATTGACCAGCCAGTTCCTCAAAATGAGAGACGAAGTTGGTGGGAAATAACCTTTATAACATCAGGATTTAGTTTAGCTGTTTCTGGGATGTTCGCAGGAGCAGCATTAGCAACAGAGATGACTTTAATGAGCGTCATCGGAACGATACTCCTTGGGAACATCTTATTAACCGTCATTGGTGGAGCAATGGGAGCAATAGGTGCTACTACGGGCGTCCCCACTTCAATGATAGCAAAGAGAGCTTTTGGTAGATATGCTGCTATTTTAATAAGTTTACTTTGGGCTATTGTATTAGTTGGATGGTTTTCAGTTCAAACTGGATTTTTTGGACAAGCAATTAATGCAATGCTTCCAAGAGATAACTTCTTAACTTCTACGTCAATTGCTTCGCTTTGGGGGGGCGCATTGATGATAACTACAGCTTTCATAGGCTATAAAGCTATCAGAATGTTGAGTAATGTAGCCATTCCTTTGCTGTTAATTTTATCAGTTGTCGGAATATGGACTGCTTTGAGCTATGTTGGAGGTTGGAGCGAACTAGAAACTGTTACTGAAGGATCCTTAACAGTTCTTTCAGCAACAACTATTGTAGTTGGGACATTCGTTACTGGAGCAGTTATACAACCAGACATATCGAGATTTGCAAAGTCTGCAAAGGATGCTTGGATCGCTATGTTTTTGGGAATGGTGGTGGCAAATGGTTTCATAGTTTTTGCAGGTGCTGTTACCGCCTTGGCAATGGGTACAGGTGATTTGCCTGCGGCGATGGTTTCACTTGGTTTAGGAATACCTGGTCTAATAATTTTAATTGGAGCTCAGTGGACAAGTAATGACAGTAATTTATATTCCGCTTCAATTTCTTTTGCAAACGTTTTCAAGATAAAGCGAGCGTATATAGTATTAATAGTTGGGATTGTGGGAACAATCTTAGGGGCAATAGGTGTTGCAGATTATTTTACATTGTTCCTCTCTACAATAGGAACAATCATCCCTCCTATAGCGGGAGTAGTGGTTGCTGATTATTATATTCTAAATAAAGAAAAGTACTTAAAAAGAAATTATACCGATTCAAATATTATTTGGCCTGCATTTCTAGCTTGGGGTATAGGAATTTTAGCTGGTTTGTTTTTAAATTTTGGTATAGCAGCTGTAAACTCATTAGTAGTTGCATTTTTAGTGCATTTACTATTAAGTAAATTTGCTAATAAGAAATAATTGATATTTATATTCGATGAGGGGGAATTTAAATGAGTCGTTTGATAGATGAGAAAGATATAGAGAATATTGCCCTAGGTGCAGCGATTCTTGGCACTGGTGGCGGTGGGGATCCACATATTGGTAAATTAATGGCGCAACAAGCTATTAAGGAATATGGACCTGTTACATTACTAGAACCAAATGAAGTACCAGATGATGCTTTAGTGGTTCCTGTAGCTATGATGGGTGCTCCAACAGTATTTATAGAAAAAATTCCTAATGGGGATGAAACTACTAAGTCTTTACGAAGGTTAGAGAAATACATGGGTAAAAAAGTCTATGCAGTTATGCCAATGGAATGTGGTGGTTTGAACTCTACCATTCCTTTTGTAGTAGCAGCACAAACAGGCTTACCCATTGTAGATGCCGATGGAATGGGAAGAGCATTTCCTGAGTTACAAATGGAGACTTTCAATGTTTATGATGTTTCAGGCACTCCTATGGTTGTTAGTGATGAAAAAGATAATTTTGTAGTTATAGAGACTCAAGATAATGACATGATGGAGTATTTAGCGAGAGGTATTACGATTCGCATGGGTGGCGTAGGCTACATTGCTCACTATACCATGACTGGAAAAAAGATGAAGTCAGCATCTATTGGATATACTACTACCCTTTCAATGGAGTTAGGAAGCATACTCAGAAGTAAAGATGACAATTATGTTTCTCCTTTAGATAAAATGAAAAAAGTATTATCTACTTCTGACTACGGTGAACCAATTGGTTTATTTGAAGCAAAAATCGTTGATGTAGATAGAAGTACAGAACAAGGATTTGCTAAAGGAACAGTCAAACTTGAAGGTATAAACGATTATACAGAAAAAACATATGTTGTGGAGTTCCAAAATGAAAATTTAATAGCATTTGAAGATGATAGACCTATTGTCACAGTGCCTGACTTGATAACATTCTTAGATTTAGAAACCTTTAAACCTTTAACAACAGAATCATTGAGATATGGTTACCGTGTATTATGTCTGGCAATACCTACCCCATCAATAATGAGAACGGAAAAAGCATTGAAAGTTTGGGGACCTAAATATTTTGGCTATGATCTTCCGTTTGTGCCAGTAGAAGAAAGGGTGATGACCAATGACTAAGATTCATTATAAAGTTGGTGTTGATGTTGGAGGCACAAATACTGACACAGTAATTCTAGATCAAAATAATAACACAATTATTGCTGTCAAATCTCCAACAACAGAAGATGTACAAACTGGTATTTTAAATAGTTTAACCAAGGCTATCGAAACTTCCAATATTGATAAAAAATTAATTTCTTTCGTATCATTAGGGACCACTCATGCCACTAATGCTATTATTCAAAGAAAAGGACTTTCAAAAACAGCTGTTGTAAGAATTTCCTTACCTGCTGGTAAAGGTGTTCCTCCAATGTCCGAATGGGAAGATGATTTAATAAAATCAATAGATGCTAAGGTATATATGGTTCATGGAGGTTTCGAATTTGATGGAAAGCCACTATATTTGGAAGATTTAGATAGAGAAGAATGTGCAAAAGTTTTAGAAGAAATTAAGACTCAAAACTTTGAATCATTAGCGGTTAGCAGTATATTCTCTCCAGCAAAGAATGATCATGAAGTAAAATTTGCACAGCACGCAAAAGAAATTTTAGGAGATGATTTTCCAGTAACGTTATCGTCTGAAATTGGTAGTCTAGGCTTATTAGAAAGGGAAAACTCCGCAATACTAAACGCAAGTGTTGTAGGTGTTGCAAGAAAAGCAGTACAGGGGCTAATAACATCTTTAGAAAAAATGAATGTAACATCTAAAATCTTCTTTGCTCAAAATGATGGAACACTAATGTCTGTAGAACAGGCGATTAATTATCCTATTTTAACAATAGGTTCTGGTCCCACTAACAGTATCAGAGGAGCTGCTTATCTTTCAGATGAAGACAATTGTATTGTGGCTGACATTGGAGGTACTTCGACGGATGTAGGAATATTGGTAAATAGTTTTCCAAGACAATCAGCTCTCGCCGTAGAGGTGGGCGGTGTATTAACAAACTTTAGAATGCCTGATTTGATATCTATCGGATTAGGTGGAGGAAGTATTGTTAAAATGGATGAAGATGATAATATACAAATAGGTCCAGAGAGTGTGGGATATCAATTAAAAGAGAAGGCACTAGCTTTTGGAGGAGACACTTTGACAGTCACTGATATTGCACTGGCTGCGGGTATTGCTCAAATTGATGACGAGGATTGTGATGTCGAAAGACTATCAAATTTAGACACCGATCTTATTAAAGAAGCTATCTCAAAAATTGAAAGAATAGTCTTAGATGCATGCGATAAAATTAAAACATCGCCTGATCCTTTACCAATTATACTTGTTGGAGGCGGCAACATTGTTGTTCCTGCATCAGAAGTGTTACTTAAGCCAGAAAATTCTGGATGTGCTAACGCAATTGGTGCTGCAATAGCAGATGCTAGTGGAGAAATTGACCAACTTTGGTCTTTAGATAACAAAACTAGAGATGAAGCGATTGAAGAAGCTAAGAGTGTTGCAATGGAAAGAGCAATCGAAATGGGCGCTGATAGTTCAGATACTAAAATTGTTGATATAGAAGCGGTCCCCCTTTCTTATTTGCCAGGTAACGTGTTAAGAGTTCAAGCTAAGGCAGCAGGTTCTTTAAAATTATAAAACATTCTAACCTAAGTTGTTTCATAAACTTTTAATAGAAGAATTACTGAGAGTTTCTTATTAGTTATAAAGCCAGCTACACAATTTAGGATATTTAATCCTAGGCGTGTAGCTGGTTTTTTAATGAATAGAATATAGCTATAGATTAATCAGCTATGGTTCATCCCATGCTTCTTTGTGTCGAAAACATTTTTCCAATAGTTTTCTCTCTCAATAATAATTTCACTTTTGGTTCTCGTATCAAATATTTCAAGAATAGAGTATTGGAAGTATTTTTGAATATGTTCCTTACCTTTCTATAATAGAATACTATTGAATTCTTTGTTGCCACCCGTTAAATTTTCTAGGTGTGCGTATCCTGCCCACCGTTGCCATATGCCATCTGTATTACCAGAAGCAGAATCGATATAAAGTTTTCCATTACTTTTATCCGTAATTACATAGACAGCTTTAACATAACTAAGAGCAGCTTTCCAGCTAGGATCTTCTCTTAGAAGGACCTGTTGCATTTCCTTATGGCTCATCCAGATATTCTGATACCCCGGGAAGTGCCCTAGTTTAATATTAGGGGCAATTTCATAAACTTCCGGATTTAATTGATCTTGAATGGTGTGATATCGACGATTATATAAATCTCTTCCAATTGGTCGATCGATTTTAATAATTAATCTTTTTGTGAATTCTTGATAATCTTCCATCAATGTTAATTTATAGCCAACATCATTAAAGACTTCAGGGTATTTCTTTTCAACTTGATAAAGTCCACCAAAAACAAAATATTCTGGTCCGTAAGGATAGTATTGAGCCATCGCGATTAAGTAATCTGCGTGGTTCAAGTTGTTATTACTTTGCTTTGTCTTCCAACTATTCATAATAATCCACTCAGTGTCGTCTTCCAATAGGAGATCCCAGGCTCGTATGTTTGCATCTGAAGGGTTCATATTTAATTTGATTTTAGTACACTTATCATTAGGAGTTTTAATAAATTCCGATAATTTTATCATATAAATTTTCCTTTTCCGCACATAATTTTTTTCTTTTTTAATAAATTCTATTTCAATCTATAAAAAAGAAATCCTGAATTTTTAAGCTGTTGTCTGTGCTCTAGGGACGCTATAAATTATAGTTCGATGATTACAAATATTAATCCATTTTCAATCCGGTTATTTTAGCATTAGTTACAGTGTGATTAAATTTATTATTTAATAATTCCTCTAAAGAATGATATTTTTCAAAATCGTCAATAATTATACAACGAGATTCTGTGTTCTCCCTCATATTATATACTCTTATAATTTTTACCTTATCTTTATTTTGAATAATGTTTGTTAGCTCATTCCTTGATCATCAACTAATCCCTCTATTGCTCTCTCAAACTCAATTTCTTCGTGCTCACTTTTTTGTTCATCTTGATATTTTTCTATAAAGCTATCTACAACATGATTTAAAGTACGTGAATTTTTTCAATATTTTCTCCCATTTGTTCAAATAAGCTCAAAAAATTCCCAAGCTGTGTTCTTACTAGAATTTCATAAACTGCTTGGTTTTCAGTTTTAAAATTTTCCAAAGTATACTAACTACTTAACTGAAAAGTATTATAAAATGCTTGCCATTAACTCTGTCTGCTCTACTACATTATCCACTGCCATCTTTTGAAGATCCGGTGGATATACGTACTTTTAACAATTGACGTACTTCATCATTTTTCTGATCTCGTGGTTTATATTCCTCTAGGAATTCACCATTAATAAATACCGATGGAACGTATTCCAAACCGCGTTCATTGTATTCCTTCATCACCCTAACACCGCGTGCTGCATCCGATGTATTTTCCGGTAATCCGAGTTCACCTTCACATTTCTCTAAAGTCTATTTAAAACTTTTCACCCATGACATTTGAGATTTGAACAGTTCTTTCATCGTGTCGAATCCTACCACAGGGTCATCGTGATCAACATATGGATTCGCTACTGTTCCGTGTAGTAACTGACCTTCTGAACGGTCTACATGTTTTACTACAAACTTCACATGGCCGCTATCCGCATATGGTTTTATAACATCTTTTGAAATTTCAAAAAACTTAGCACTATATGGACAACCGAGGTTAACATATGCCTCCACCTCAATCGATGCATGTTCTAATCCCACTGTTAAAAACTCAACGTTCGGAGTATATCTGTCTTTCACAATAACGCCTCCTGTCATTCAATCAGTTAATATTACTTATACCCTTTTCGATAAAATCAATCTATAAAATAGGGAAGCAGACACCTTCCCAAATGGAAAATGTCTGCTTAAAGGGTTAATATATATTGTAAATCGGCTAAACAAAATTATTTGTGCATCGCAAGATGTTTTATAGTTTCTGCTAGAAGTTCAGTTCTTTCAACTAAAGAATCTACTTCTAAGTATTCATTCTCGCTATGCATCTCTCCACCAATCGGACCTAGACCATCAACTGTTGCAACGCCTAAATCCGATGGAAAGGCTGCATCTGAACCTCCACCAGTATGCGTATGAGAAACTTCAAGATCTAGGTTTTCACCAACATTTTGAATAACTCTCAACAACTCCTGATTTTGTTTATCAAGTTCCATCGGAGGCCTTCTTATACCACCTGTTAATTCAATTTTGGTTCCTTCTATATCTGGGATAGAACATATAGACTCAATTTGTCGAACAATATCATCACTTTGTTCGGTATTACTAACTCTTACATCTACATCCAAGATAGCTAAATCAGCGACAACGTTGGTCGCATTACCACCTTTAACTTGTCCAACGTTAATAGAGATTCCTTCTTCATGGTTAGTAAGCTGACTCAACTTTACGATTTTATGGCCCATTTCTTCAATTGCACTACGACCTTCCTCTGGAGCTACACCAGAATGCGCAGACTTCCCTGTGATTTCTAATCTGAATGTCCCTCCACCACGTCTTGATGTAACAATTGATCCATCTTTTCTTGCAGGTTCCATAACTAACGCATAATCTACCTTCTTTGATAGCTCCTCTATAATAGGACGTGAAGTTCTTGATCCTATTTCTTCATCACTATTTAGAAAAATAATCACTTTCTTCAGAGATTCTGGAGAATGTTTTGATAAATACTTCATAGCATAGAGCAATGAGACCTGGCTGCCCTTCATATCGGCTACACCCGGCCCATAAGCCCTATTATTTTCTATGTAGAATGGTCGTTCTTCAGCAATCCCTTCTTTAAAGACTGTGTCCATATGTGCTATGAGAAGAATTTTAGGATTCTCAACTGTATCATGTTTTAATATTAAGTGATTACCTAATTTTTTCTGATTTATAACCTCAGTTCTAAATCCAATCACCTCATATCTTTTCTGCATAATAGAACCTACTTTATCTACCCCGTTCTTGTGCATAGATCCACTATCAATATTGACCAACTCTTCCAATAATTTAATCATATCCTGAAGTTCATTTTTAATCTCGATAGCAGACTTCTCCTTTCAAATGAATTAATCACATGCGTATCTTCTAATCATTTGAGGTATCGAAAACTTCATTATCTTCTTTAATTAAAGGATGGTGACACGCTAAATAATGATTGTCTATTATTTCCCGAAATTCAGGCACTAACTCCTTACACTTTTCTGTTGCAAATTTACATCTAGGATGAAAATGGCAGCCACTTGGCGGATTGCTTGGACTTGGTATCTCTCCTTTCATCGTAGTCGGATCATCCTTTCTAAGTTCAGGATCTGGAACAGGCACAGAAAGAAGCAAACCATGTGTATATGGGTGTAGTGGATTATCGAACAATTCATTTTTGTCAGCTAGTTCTACTACTTTCCCAAGATACATTACCGCAATTCTGTCACTAATATGTCGTACAGTTGGTAAACCGTGAGCGATAAAAACAAAAGTTAGATCTAATTCATCCTGCAGTTTCTTCAATAAGTTTAGGATTTGTGCTTGTATTGAAACATCCAATGCAGAAACTGCCTCATCACATACAATGACCTTGGGATCAAGGGCCAATGCTCGTGCAATACCAATTCTTTGTCTTTGACCTCCACTAAATTCATGAGGAAATCTTTTTAATTGATGCTCTTGTAGGCCAACCAAGTTCATCAACTCTTTAACACGAGTTTTTAGTTTTTTCCCCTTCATAATATTATGCACGATCAAAGGCTCACTAATTATTTCTTCTACAGTCATTCTAGGATTAAGTGAAGAGTATGGATCTTGGAAAATCACCTGCAAATCTTTTCTAGCTAATCTTAATTCTTCCTGACTCATTTTCGAAAGATTAACATCATTAAAAATGACTTCTCCCGCTGTAGGTTCTAATAATCCTAATAAAAGTTCACCCGTGGTCGATTTACCACATCCACTTTCCCCTACAATACCTAATGTTTCGCCATCATATACCTTAAAATTAATCCCATCTACTGCTTTAACATTGACTTTCTCTCTTTTAATAATACCCTTACTTATCTCAAAATGTTTTTTTAAATCTCGAGCCTCTAGAACAACTTTTTTCTCAATAGAATTTTCTAAAATCTTATTCATATATTGTCCCCCCTATACTTTGAAGCATCTTTTCGCATGAGTATCAGATATTTTTTCTAATTTGGGGTGATTACTGACACATTCGTTATCAGCTAAAGGACATCTAGGATGGAATTTACATCCACTTGGCATTTCTGCTGGATTTGGAACCATACCTTCAATAGAGTGCAATTTATCTACTACATCGTGTATTTTTGGTATTGAGGCCATCAGTCCCCTCGTGTACGGATGTTTAGGATTTTTAAATAACTCGAATACTGATGCTTCTTCAACTATTTCTCCTGCATACATTACCGCTACCCTATCTGCAATCTCAGCTACAACACCTAAATCGTGTGTAATTATTAATATACCTGTATTAAGTTTTTCTCTAATATTCTTCATTAGTTTTAAGATTTGTTTTTGGATTGTTACATCCAGAGCAGTAGTAGGCTCATCTGCGATTAACAACTTGGGATCACACGAAAGAGCTATTGCTATCATTACTCTTTGTCTCATCCCACCAGATAGTTGATGAGGAAATCTTGTCATTACCTTTTCTGCATCAGGAATACCTACTAGTTCTAACATTTCAATTCCCTTTTTAGTGGCCTCAGATTTCTTCATTTTTAAGTTAAGTTGTAATGATTCCCTAAGTTGGAAACCTATTGTAAAAACAGGGTTGAGAGCTGTCATAGGCTCTTGGAAAATCATAGACATTTCTTTCCCTCTAAGTTTTCTATATTCATTTTTACTTATCTTATTTAAGTTTTTATCTTCAAGGTATACTTCACCATCATAAACTTCACCATTCGGTGGTAATATGTCCAAAATAGATAATGACGTAACACTTTTGCCACTACCTGATTCTCCTACTATCGCTAAAATTTCGCCTTTTTTCATTTCAAGCGATACACCATTTACTGTCGATACGTATCCTTCATTTGTCTTAAATCTCACTTTAAGATTTTCAACTTGAAGTAGTTTTTCCATAATACCAACCTTCTTATCCTTTAAGTTTAGGGTCTAATACATCTCTTAACCAGTCACCTAAGAAAATAACCCCTAACACAGTAATTGTAATTGCCAAACCTGGAAACGTTGCAACCCACCAACTTGTAGCAACATAATCCCTACCATCACTAAGCATCAATCCCCATGACACTTCAGGTGATTGTATTCCTAATCCCAAAAAGCTCAAACTCGCTTCTAAGATTATAGTTGTAGCAACGTTTAATGTCGCAATTACGATAAATGAGGGTAATACATTGGGCATAATATATTTAAATATTATTCTAAAATTTTTAGCACCTATTGCTTTGGCAGACTTAACATATTCCTTTTCTTTAATACTTAACGTCTCACTTCGAACCATTCTTGCATAAACAACCCAAGTTGTACCACCTAGTACCAAAATCAAAGTCATTAAACTAGGTCCTAAAACCGCAAGAATTATAAGCATGAAAAGTATGTTCGGTATTGCAAGAAATGCATCAACAGTTCTCATAATAACGAAATCCCATATTTTCCCATAATAACCTGCAATCAACCCCAAAAACATACCTATAGCTCCCGCTAAAACTACAGCACTTATCCCAACTAAAATGGAGATTCTAGAGCCATAAATTAGACGACTTAATATATCTCTTCCTAAGTTATCTGTTCCCAAAATATATTTAGTACTTCCTCCTTCTGACCAGAAAGGTGGGACTAATCTATCAACTGGATTGGTTAAAGCTGGATCATACGGAGAAATTACTGGAGCCAAAATCGCTATAGTAACAGCGAAAAATACAATACATAAACCAACAAGTCCTGTTGGACTCGCCAATAATCTATTGAACACTTTTTTATTTACACGTTTTGAAGAAGGTGACCTAGCTATACTAGTTACTCCCATATTATGCCCTCCTCGTTAATCATATTTTATTCTAGGATCAAGTAATCTATAAATTAAATCTGCTAATAAATTACTAACTATTACAGCTATGGCAATTATAAACACTGCAGCTTGAACGACTGCCATATCTCTTAGGTTGACCGCTTGTATAAGCAATTGTCCTACACCTGGCCACGCAAATACTGTTTCAGTAATTAAAGTACCACCAATTAATGTGGACGTTTGCAATGCCATAATAGTCACAACAGGAATTAAAGCATTTCTAAAAGCATGAACATTAACTACTACAGCCTCAAATAATCCTTTACTTCGTGCTGTTCTAATAAAATCTTGTCCTAATATTTCTAACATACTGGACCTTATCAGTCTGGTCATTTCCGCTGCAATACCCGTACCTAGAGCGACAGCAGGAAGAATAGTATGTGCCAAAGTTCCACTTCCAGATACCGGTAATAAACTTAGCATCACTGAAAATACTAAAATAAGCATAATTCCCAGCCAGAAGTTTGGCATTGCTTTCCCCACAACAGAGATTCCAGTAATAAAAAGATCAAGTAAACTATTTCTTTTAATTGCAGACAATATTCCTAATGGCACTGACACTATCGTTGCTAATATCATTGATACAATTGCTAATTCAATTGATGCTGGTAGCCTGTCAAGAACCAGTGTTAACGCATCGGTGTTATACCTAAATGATTCTCCAAAATCACCTTGTATTATACTTCCCATATAGTTGATATATTGTACTATGAGATTGTCATTAAGGCCCAATGCCTCTCTTAATTCAGCCTTTTCTTGCTCAGTGGCATTTTCAGAAATCATGAGTGCCACTGGATCACCAGTTACTCTGACAAGAATAAATACTATTAAAGTAATTAATATCAATACTGGTACGGTTTTAATTACATTTAAAAAGAAGTATTTCATAAGCTCACCCTCTTAAAATTATTGGGAGGAAAATCTCTCCCAATAATATCTTTTTATTTAATTGTAATATCATCTACATACAGCATTTCACTGAGCTCCGGCTCAAAGTTGATTCTGTCATTTACGCCGTATATTGACTCTACTTGGAATAGAGGGATAATAGGTCTGTCCTCAGAAATGATTTCCTGCGCTTTTTGATATTGTTCTAATCTTGAATCCTCATCCATATTATTCATAGCTTCACTTAAAAGTTCTTCAACTTCAGGATTATCATAATCTGTCTCTCCTGCAGCCATTTCAAGTTCTAATCTTTGTAGTGCCTGAGAACCATCAAACATAGAGTTACCATATGCAATGAAGAATACGTCCTCAAATTCTTTATTACTGTATGGAGTTGAGAAGGCGCTCCACTCAAGGAATTCTACATCTGCATTAATTCCAACCTCTTGAAGCATTGCAACCATTAGTTCTACAGATTCTCTATCCTTTAGATATCTGCCACTTGGAGAACTTAGTTTAATGTTTACACCGTCTGCATAACCCGCTTCTTCTAATAATTCACGGGCTCTTTCAGGATCATATAACTGCGTATCGTATAATTCTTCATTTGCACCAAAGTTTCCTGGTGTTACTCTTGTTCTTGTAGGTACTGCATGTCCCTCTAGAACAGATTCGATTATAGCTTCTTTATCTATTGCTAGCTCTATAGCTTCTCTAACCTTAGGATCTGCTGTTGGATAATCTCCTTGAGTGCGAAGTACAAAGAGCATTACTCTTTGAGATGGTGCACTCATAACGGTAGTATCTTCTGAACTTTCTATTCTTTCGATATCATCTGGTGGAATATTTACAGCTAAATCAATCCCCCCTGTTAGTAATTCTGAAACTCTAGTAGAATTTTCTGGAATAGCTCTAAATTCGACCTGACTCCACTTCGGTTCGTCTCCAAAGTAGTCATCGAATCTAGTTAGCGTTAGCTGACTATCTTTCTGCCATTCTTCAAATTGATATGGTCCTGTACCAACAGGATTCTCTAAAAATACATCCCATCCCTCTGTTTCTATGTAATTCTTAGGTAAAATTCCTGAACCAATTCTTGAAACTCGGTTTAATAATGCTGGTTCTGGTTCGTAAGTGTGAATTACGAATTCATAATCACTTACTACCTCTACTTCTTCGATTTGACGATAAGCACCATATTCTAGAAGTGCAGAATCATTTGCAACTCGTTCCAATGTGAACTTAACATCTTCAGCTGTAAGTTCATCACCATTATGGAATTTTACTCCTTCTTTTAATTTAAATTCCCATTTAGTTTCATCTACGTTTTCCCATGATTCTGCTAAGTCGGGTATAAATCCTTCATCAGGATCGTTTTTAACTAGGTAGTTAAACATATTTACATGTACTGCTTCTGTACTTGTATTATTGTGATCATGAATATCAAAACTTACTATGTCGTTGCTATTACCAATCGTTAATACTTCGTCTGATGCACCGTCAGAAGAATCATTTGACGTTCCTTCCTCTGCACCCTCTTCATCATTACCTCCAGAACAAGCAGCAAGTAACAACACTATCAACAATAAAATATACCTAAAAAACTTCATTATATTTACCTCCTTTAGTTTTTGTACTGATTTATTAGTGATACTAGAATCTTAATCCCTTCAATATAGTCCTCAACTAAAATATTTTCATTTGGCGCATGATTACGAGATGAAAAATTACCTACTCCAAAAGAAACTGATGGAATTCCATGTTTTTGACACAGTTCATACATGGGTCCTGTTCCTGGTGTATTTGGAACAATATTAGGTTCTTTCTTAGTGACTTTTTTAATTGCTTCAATGGCTGAACCCACAATTTCTTCTGTAGATAAGGTTCGTGCTGCTTTTTCTTTAGAATGACTAATAATCTCTATATCTTTGTAACCGTTATCATTTAAATGATTTCTTAAATCTTTCAAAATCTTTTCTGGGTCTTGTCCAGGTACTAAGCGAAAATCTATTTTGACGCTAGCTTCAGAAGGTAAAACTGTTTTCGCTCCCTCGTCGGTGTAACCGCTTCCGAAACCGCAAATATTCATGGTAGGTTCATAAAGATGTTTATGTTTTAATTCAGACCCATTTAAGTCATTAATAAATTTATCTAAGCCTAAATAGTCAAGCATTTCCTCTTCATCTAAGAAGTATTGATCAAGAAGTTCTAGCTCTTCATTTGTTGGTTCTCTAATATCTTTATAAAAGTTGGGAATAAGAACTTCTTCATTGTTATTTTTTAAAGAATTCAACGCCCACACTAATCTCCATGCTGGATTTTCAATTATTGATGCATTTGCAGAATGTAGATCGGTGTTAGCACCTTTTAATTTAAGTTCAACATAAAGCATTCCTTTTACACCCAGTGTTAGTTGTAGTGTATGATCCATGTCTCTATATCCAAATTCCCAGATGCAAGCATCAGCCTTCAGTTTGTCCTTATGTAAGTTCGAAAAGTCACTTAAGTTAATACTTCCTATTTCTTCTTCCCCTTCAATAATAAATTTCAAATTTATCGGGAAGTTTCCATAAATATCTTTTATTGCAGAGAGAGCGGCTATTCGGGCAATTAAATTCCCTTTATTATCAGCAACACCTCTCGCAAAAATTTTCCCGTCCCTAATTTCAGGCTTGAAGGGATCTGAATCCCACAGTTCTATAGGATTCTCAGGTTGAACGTCATAATGATTGTAAAAACTTAAGGTTTTTTCATGTTCTCCGCCGATTTCACAGTATAAAATAGGATAACCGCTTGTTTCGACTACTTCTACTTCACAATCAAGTTCATCTTTAAATAACTTCGAAATAAAATCGACACTTTCTTTCATTCCTCTATTCTGGGCTGCCACACTCGGTATTGAACAAATATCGGTAAGCCATTTTATATACTTATCACGATTTTTTTCAATATGTTCAAAAATTTCTTCCTCTTCCAAGATATCCCCTCCCTATAGTAGAAAATACTATCATTAATTATCTGAATTATCAATATATATATAAAATTTTGATAAACTAAATATTCATAAAATTAAAATGATATATATTCTCCAGTTAGCTAAACTCTTTATTGGAATATATTATTATTTTAAATAAGCTATTTAATAATTATCTATACTAAAAAAGTCAGACTCCTAATGAATTGAAGGAATCTGACTTCTCTTTAAAATTAACAAAAAATAATTTAGTTACTTCGTTTGTCAAAATAAGCTAGACAGCCTGCCTATATCCATGTAACTCATAAATGCTTCCAGCGGTGTCTGGTAGTTCAAAGACTTTCTGGGTATGTGGTTTCTCTTGGAGGCTACTGAAGCAACCATCCTCTGATCCACTGTGTTGAAATCCATATGCTTGGGCAGGCCGTCTTTCCGAAGCAGTCCATTGGAATGTTCATTCAATCCTCTTTGGGAAGGCGTGCCCGGGTCGGCAAAGTAAATATCAATATCATTTCGGTTGCTCATTGACTGCCAATTTGAGAATTCCTTACCACAGTCGAAAGTAATGGATTTGAACACATTTCTGGGGATCTGATGGAACCATGCGTTGATGACTGTTTCAATATCCTTTGCAGTCCGGCCCTCGGGCTTGAGGGTAATGATCACTTTCGACAGCCGTTCTACAAGTGTCACAACGGCACTTTTATGATGGATGCCGACGATGGTATCGCCTTCCAGATGTCCAAATCCTTCTTTGAATGCTGGGTAGTCCGTCTTTCTGTCAGAGAGTTTCCGTCTGAAAGCCTGTCTCCCACGGCGTTCCTTATGGCCGTTGGGTTTTCTTTTGCCTTTCATTGGCAACGTGGAAATATCAAAGGCGTTGCGTTTGAACATACGGTACAGGGTCCGTCCGGAACAGCCGATGTTGTGTTCGCGCCGGCCGGCAATCACATCGGGTGTCCAGCCCTGAGCGACTTTTTCTTCAACATAGAGATGTTGATCGGCGGGCAGTACAGTCTGTTTTCTACCACAGCGTTTCTTGTTCTGCTTATAGCGCTTGTAATAATCCAGTGCCGTGTGTCCGTCTCTCAGAAAAGTCACCACATTGTGTACCGTCTGACGGGCGCGGCCCACCTGTTTTGAAATCTGGGTTATAGAGGTGCCTTGATGAAAATAGGATTCTATTATTACCAATTCATCCGTGCTAAGATGGGTATAGGTCATTCGTGATCACTCCTATGATTTCTTTGGTTGGAAATTCATTTTGAGTGTATCACGAGTGGCTTTTCTTATGTGTCTAGCTTAATTTTACAATCGGCGAGATTAGCAGCTTCAATTTCATTAATATACTCTATTAGATTCTTGTATGGGTGGTTGTTTTGACAATTAAATTGCATACTCTTACTCCTATCTTCTAATTTTTTCTACTATTATAATATACATTTAATTTTTGAATATGACTTTAATTTATTTGGGAGTAGGTGAACAGATGTCAGCGTTTACTTTTAAGTCATGTAATGTAAATGTAGTGTTTTCAGATAAACTGAAAGTAGTACCTAAACGTCTTCTTTTAAGTTCGTTAAATTCTTCACCTATGTACTTCATAATTATTTATCTCCGAATGTATTAATTTGTGTATTGCCGAATACATATGTAATTTAACTATGTAGGTAACAGTGTGAAGAGTAAGTCTGTAAAATATACTAGAAAATTCCCCAAAAAATCTTGAAGAAGTGTTTTGAAAAAAAGAAATACTGAATTTCATCGGTATTTCTTTATAAATTTTCTATAATTATACCTTATTCCATAGTTAGAATTAAAAGAACATAAGTTCCTTTATGTTATAATATAAGAACTTACGTTCTGGAGGTGCTTAGATGAATTATAATAGTATTTATCAAGAAACTTATGATGCATTGGAAAATATGCATAAGGCAGGAATGGAAACTAGAGAAGGTCAAGAAAATTTAATGTTTAATGTATGTCAGGCTTTTGAAAATAATGAAAATGTTATTGTGGAAGCGCAAGTGGGCATTGGTAAATCACTTGGTTATTTAATACCAGATGTAATAATTTCAAGGATTACTAATAAGCCATTAATTGTCGCTAGTTCAACCATCCAATTAACTGAGCAATTATCTAATGATATAAAAAAAGTTGAAAATATTCTTAACATTGATATTGAATGTGTAATTGGTAAAGGCGCTGCAAACTATCCTTGCTTTAAAAAAATATATGATAATTTAAAATCTAAAGAATTAAACACTGCTTTAGACATAGCAAATAAAGGATTGACTAAACAGGAAGTAAATAATTTGTCTTTAGATTGGAATGAAATAAATGTAGATAGATGTATTCATGAAAGGTGCATTCATAGTAAAGATTGTTCTTTTATGAAAATGAGAAATCAAATGGTCAATGGAAACGAGTATATTAGACTTAGAGGATATAAACCCAAAGTAATAATTGTAAATCAAAATCTACTTTTGCAACATTATAAAAACATAGAGTTAGGTAAAAGAGGAATAATTTGTGATGATCCTTGTTTGATTGTGATCGATGAAGTACATAATTTGGAAGAGAATCAACGATCTGTTTACACTACAAGTGTAAACTCTCTAAATTGTATTAAAGTATTGAGAAAGACGATAAATAAATATAATGGTAATAAATATTATTTAAAATGTGTGAATGATTTACAGAAATGGTTTGATGATTAGATAAATCATGTAAAGACATGCAAATTGGATGAACGTAATAGAGACACAAATAATACGAAAGCATTCATTGAAAATAATAATGGTAACAAGCTAAAAGAAATAATTGAAGGCTTAAGCGAAATAAAAGTAAAAATTGAGTTTAGTAATTTGGGTACCTTTAACCGCTACAAAAGTTCGAATGAGAGTGAATTGGAAGAAATAATTAATATAATAAATGCTTTAAAAATTATTGAAGTAAATAATGATGATTTTGTTGTATGGAGTGAAATGGTATCCAAAAATCAAATCAAAATTTCTTATTGTCCTAGTAAGACTTCTGAAATTTTGATGAAAACATTATTTAATGGTGATAATATTATTGCGTGTTTTTCGGCAACGATTACCAATGATACAAGTGAGCAAAATGGATATAGTTATATAATAGAAAGTATTGGGTTTAAGGGAGACTACGAACAAGTTGAAGAAAATGATTTTCCATATGATAAAAGTAGACTATATATTCCTTCAGAATTGCCAGATTGTCAAAATCGGGATACTGAATACTATAAGAAAATAGCAGAGCATATTAACAATTTATCGAAATATTGTAATGGTGGTACAATGGCTTTATTTACTTCAAAAGAAGATATTTTATTGGTAGCTGATGAATTGAAAAAGATGAAGATTCATAAAGTTCTTTATATAGATGGCGATGGGATGAGTCAAAATGAAATCATTCAAAGGTTCAAAAAAACGAATGGAATAATTCTTGGTACTGGGGTGTTCTGGGAAGGGATAGATTTAAAAGGTGAACTTTTAACTTCACTAGTAATAGTGAGATTACCGTTCCCTGTGCCAGACCCAGTAATAGAAAGAAAGATTGAATTAATAGGTGACAGAGAAAAAGTGTTAGTTCCTGAAATGATTATGAAGTTAAAGCAAGGTACTGGCCGATTAATTAGAACATCAAATGATAGAGGCTTATTAACTATATTAGACTCAAGAATGAATTATAATAATTATCGATACAGAGAATCAATTTTAAATTCGATACCTATAAAAAGCAAAATAAATGATTCTGATATAATTGAATTTATGAAAACTTTGTAAGTTTCAGTGACATTAATCATACTCTTAATAAATCACTTTAGAATTTTATAACCATTCCATTGTAGATTAAGTAAAAATAACCCCTCTCTTAGACTAAATAATATGAGAGGGCTACTTTGTGTTTTTAATTCAGTAGTAATTTACACAATTTTTAAGATTTTCCAGTTTATTGTCCCAGTACATATTAAAATATTGCAACCAGTCATTCACTTCTTACAGTTCTTGAGCTTGAGTTCTATATCTGGTTTCTCTACCAGCTTTCTACTTGGATACAAGTTTAGATTCATATAATATGGTTAAATGCTTGTTGACACCTGTTCTTGAAATTGAAAACTCATCAGATATTGATGTAATTGATTTTGTGTCATTATTATATCCTTACCTACAAGTCTTGCTAACACCTTTGGCATAAAGAACTCTAGTATGTATGTTTAAGTTGGAACTCCAAATATAGAGAGATTTGATTTAATATCCTAATTATTCTGATATACGTAAATTATTAAGTATCCGCATAGAAAAACGATATGCCGAAGCGTATCACAAGTAGTGCGTGTTAAGACACAATACGCACATGTGTTAACCACAGAGGGATATCATAAGTGATGCGAAGTTTAATTAAAATTAAAAGGAAGCCAGAAATGGCTTCCTTTATTTTATGTCTCATTTAATTTCCTTAAAAGCTTGAAGTATTTGCTAAAGACACAGGTGCTGATGAATTGATTATTGTCACTTACACTTATGATCCAGAAAAACGGAAACAATCGATGGAACTGCTTGCTGACTTGTGGTTCTCTCTTTATTTAACTATCAACACCGTAATTTCTCCTTGATTTGCCACATTAATTACTTTTTCTTTCGGCGTTCCATTTTCATATTGTATCTTGTAAGGAATATTGTTCATTTCATATACTTCAATAATTTTCGCCAGTTTGTCATTTTAATGTGTGAATTACTGCCACTCGGCATACTGTGTAGTATATTATCTCTCGCATCGGACGGGTCTAAGACATATTGTCACCGTCGTTTCTTCATTGATGAAATTTAATGATCCTTCTGCTGCTCTCAGACTGTTTTCCGAACCGTCTGCAGCGAGCAATATTGATTTATACAAGGTGTATTCCTTCTTACAGTAGATAAATATACTATTCTTTCGCTCTTAACAGTCTTAATCCGTTTAGGATAACGAGTATCGTTGATCCTTCGTGGAAGAGCACTGCTGTTGGTAGATTTAGGAGTCCGAATATATTTAATAATACAAGTATAACAATCACACTAATAGAGAAGATAATATTTGCTAAAATAATGCGATTGAGTCGATTACTTAACATGAAACTATAGAATAGTTTTTGTAAGTTGTTTTTAACGATTACGACGTCTGATGATTCCATCGCAACGGATGATCCGCTTCCCATTGCAATACCGATATCAGCGTTTGCCAGTGCGGGTGCGTCGTTGATTCCATCTCCGATCATTCCGACAATCTTACTCTTCTTCTGACTTTCATTTACAAAGCGTACTTTGTCCTCAGGGAGACATGATGCGGTGTAGTCTGTAATGCCCACTTCTCCAGCAACTTTTTCTGCAACAGTTTCATTATCTCCTGTTAAGAGTACGACTTCAATGTCAGAGTTTTGGAAGTTTTCAACGGCATGTACTGCTTCATCACGGACTTGGTCTGCCAGCGAGAAGAATCCAGTAATTTGTCCACTCTCTCCGACAAAGATATTCGTATTTCCAGCAATGATTTGATCTCTGTAGTTCGATGGGTCTGTGTAGTCTTTAAATGAATCGGGTTTACCGACGATGATATCGCCTTTCTTCATTCCGCTGCCGACGATTTCTTCTACTGGTTCACTGTGATCGACACTATCTAAATCTAAAGTTTTAAACTTCTTCACAATCGCTTCTGCGATCGGGTGACTCGAGTGTTGTTCAATCGTTACCACTTCTTTTAATGTATCTTCATCCGCTGCATATTCTTCAACGACGAAGTCACCGTATGTGAGTGTTCCTGTCTTATCACTATATAGAATGTCCATCGTGCTCAGTGCCTCCATCGCGGCACCGCCTTTAAACAGAATACCGTTTTTCGCACCGTTACTAATTGCACTCAGTGTCGCTGGTGTTGCCGATGCAACGAGCGCACACGGGCTTGCTACTGTCAGCATGACCATTCCACGGTAGAATGATTCTTCAAATCCTAAATTATTAAAGAAGTAAAGGATAGCGATAAATACCGGTACCCCGATTAAAACAGAGATTACATATTTGGATTCAATTCGATCGATGGTTTTCGATAGTTTCGATGGTCTTTGTTGTGCTTCTTCAACCATACGCACGATATTCGAGAAGATTGTATCATCACTCGTTTTCGTTACAGTTAATCTAAACGAGTTGCCATCGTTTACCGTACCGGCAAATACTTCTTCTTCCTTTTCTTTTACAACCGGAACAGATTCCCCTGTCAGCGCTGCTTCGTTGACCGATACTTGACGGTCTGCCTGTCCATCGATTGGGATTTGTTCCCCTTTAGCAACAAGGACGATATCGCCTTGGATCAGTTCTTCTGTAGGAACTTCCGTAATTTCTCCATCAGCCCCGATTCTACTTGCTGTTGAAGGAAGGTGGGACATCAGTTCAGAAATGGCTTTTGTGGATTTACTCGTCGCGTAGTTCTCAAGCACTTCAGCACCCGCAAAGATTAGAAGTAACAGTGCACCTTCTGACTCATAATTGATGATGACTGCACCAATGGCAGCAAGAATCATCAGTAAGTCAACGTTTGGTGAACGTTCTCTAATTGTCTCGATGACCGCATTTTTAGATGCATAGAAACCGAGGAAGAAAATTGCAATGTAAAATGTAATGGTACTGTAGATACCCTCTACCGGCATCAACGCAAATCCGAGAATTATAGAGATAATCCCTGCAACGAGAAACTGTCCCTGCCTGTTTGTAAATAAGTAGTTGAACATGATAAAAATCCTTCCGCTTAGATTTCCTTAAGGCTGTCTGAAAAATAAAAATCTTCTTATATATATTGTATCGTATATAGCGTTTTATTCAATGAATATACCCCGTATATGTATATAGATTTACAAAAAAACTCTGCTACATTTTGTCTGTAGCAGAGTTAATATTTTAATAATCTATCACTTGTTCAAGCTTACCGTCGTTCATTTGGAACACGCGGTCACAGTATTCAAGCATACGTTCATCGTGTGTCACCATGATTGCTGCTTTATTGTGTTTTTTCACACCGTTAGAAATCAGTTGAACGATTTCAGGTTTCTTAGAGTTTTCATTGATATATGTCCAGCGTGCTTCTTTTGGCACCCAGAAAATATTCTCTGCCATATGTTCATCTTGAATCAGTTCAGCATTTTTCTCTTCAAATGCATCTGAGACATACTTTAAGAAGATTAATCCAAGAACCACACTTTTATATTCTGAGGCATCCATTCTTCCTCTGAGTTTATCAGCGGCTTGCCATAATTTCTCTTCTACTATATCTATTAACTACAATTCTATAATACTTAAAGTGAATATGTAACTAGGAGACAGTGAGATAAAGCATGCAAAAAATTAGGGGATGGGACAAAAGTCTTGAAGATATAGAAAAATAATAGATAGCCGGACGTTAGACTTCTAGGAAATAGCATCTGCGTGAGACTATAGGCACACAGATACCCCAGAAAAGCTAACGTCCGGCTTATTTTTGAAGGGAATGGTTTTGTCCCAGCCCCTAAAATTATTTAAGAAAATATATCTTATTCTGATATTTGATCTAATAAATTATAGAATGAGTGCTGTTTATCACGTATAGTACCGAGGGACCGTCTTATTCCATGTTTTATAAAAGCATTGCTCATTATTACTATAACCCGTCATTTCATTGTATAGGTAATAGTTATCAGCATCACAACTCATAACACAAATGATAATTTCATCATTTTCTAGCACGAGTATGTTATGTAAAAAACTTAACATAAACATTAATTTAAGGAAAGGTAATGTGATATTTAACTGCCTTTACGTTTTTCAATCCTTCAAGAGTCTAGATATTATATAGGAACATAAGGAAATCTGTGAAGGTATTATTGATAGGCTGATTGAAGGAGAAAACAAAGCTAGAGACCTAGAATTATAATATAAACCTCTCCTCCTACTCATTCATCAGTCAACCTTTGATAAGTCATGATGCGGCCTCTAAATCAACGGTACTTGTTTTAGGTAAAACATTGGCAGCTAAAGGATTGGAGCGTGGTATTACGGTAAATATGTTGGCGTTTGGTGCTTTCACAGCATTGTCTGGAAGTATGGAAAACGAAGAAGGAAGCGTCAGGGAGAACGAATTGGAGCTGAACGGGTTTCACCTGCTGTTTTGTGGTTATCTCACAAAGATAATCAATACAATGGTAAAATTTTTGAAGTGGCGGCAGGTAGAGTCGCTGAGAACTTCGTTGGTTCCAACAAAGGCTACTGGGATAAAAATCTTACAGTAGAAAAATTATTTGAAAATGAAGAAGTTATTCTAGATCAAGATGGATATAAGAGTTTAGAAAATACAGTTGAGTTATCGAAATGGATGACTGAGGACAACACTGGTTGGTAACCTATTTACCAGATTATCATAATATGAATGTTGTTTTTAATCCTGCTAGAGTACATTACTTTAGTGGGATTATTCTTGTTTATGTATTGAAAACTAAGAATGAGATTCAATCAAATTACTAAACGTTCGCATAGAAAAACGATACCCGAGAGTTATCACAAGTGATATGTACATCAAGTAGTGAAAGAAGACCTAATGACAATTAAGTAATTAGGTCTTCTTGGTATAATTAATATCAGTATTAATTATTTGAAATGTCTAGGAATTTCTTCAACGTCTTTCTTTTGATTAGAAATCAAATCAAAATTGTAAGGCATTGGAGCAACTTTTACACGTATTGGCATCTGACGCGTACCAGGAGTTCCCCAAATTAAGATTAATTCAGTACCTATCTCAGCGTAATCTGGATTAATGAAACCAAGGGAAATCATACGATTATAATTATAAGAGACTATGCGACCTGTGCTCATACCAACGTCTATACCCTTATGTTGTACTCGATCGTTACGGTAGACAGTTTCACCGGCAAATGAATTACCTGGAAGGTTCATATCGGATTCACCAGCTATTGATTCAGCAGCCTCTTGATCTGATTTGAACTGAGTAGCAAAAACAGCACCTATATCATCGGCATTCCATTCCAAAGTGACAGCCGTACGTTGAGGATTTTTAGCAATCTTCTCAAGTGCTTCTTTCCCTCTAAAATCATGATTAAAATTTACTAAGAATCCCCAGCCAACGTCATAAGGCGTTACAAAACGTTCATGTAAGTTATCACCTAAACTACCTTTTAATGTACGGTTAATGTTATAAGATGCTGCTTGAGGATTGTCATACATATATTCTGTCATTTTTTCATCAGATTCAAACCATGGAAGTGGGTAATGAATATGAATGTTCGGGAATCCTGCTTCCGTATGGTTAAACAAATTATAAGCGTGCATGCCTAACTTTTCTGCGCCAAATTTTTGTCCACTCTTCCAGACTTTTGCGTAAACTTCGTCAAATTCTTCTATCGGACCATGAATTTCATAACCTAAGTTACCTGACATCCCAAGTCTGATAATTTCAACTTCTTTTTCACCTAGCTTAGCCTTACGGTGACGTGCAAACTTAATATCATGCAAATCAGATTGGAAAGCATCTTCTAGAATCTCTAAAGATTTTTCTCCTGCAATTTGAATAAAGTATTCTTTTCCTGTCATGTCAATACCTTCAATATCCAAACCACTTTCTTTAACGTAATGATCAATTGGTGGGTTTAGCCAATAAGTACGATAATGATCTTCACCTATTTTGATAACTACTCCATCAGTTAATACATGGCCATCATCATTGCAAAGAACCGCATGACGCAAGCCCTTCTCAGTCAATTTACTGAAGTCATTTATAGCAATTGAATTTAAAAATTTTACAGAGTCAGGACCTTTGATATCATATATGGGCGAAATCATTAGCGTTGTTCCTATCCAGGCGGTTTTTGGATAACTTGTAATTTCATGTTTTACTCCACCAAACTCATAAGGGAGTAATATTCCGGGTGCCATTTGAAACAATAGAGTTGCGGATTCTAGAGCTGGTGAATTTAAATTATAAATACCGCTCGATTCTCTACCAGTTTGTACACTGAAATCTGCTTTTTTATCTGACAAAATAAATTCCTCCTGTATTCATTGTTAAATATAACTTTATGATGAAAATAATTAGAGTAAGTATAGACGGACAATAGATGTTATATTCATTATAAGAATATATGTAAGTGCTTGCATTATAAAAACTGTTCAATAAAGTGGAGCTTTTTCGTCAATATTACCCAATTGCAAATAGGAAAGGATTTTTTTGATGCGTTTGAATATATATATTATTTCTGAGTATCTACAAAGCTTTAATCCAGTTCTCCAGACCTCAAAAAATTTAAAACTAATAATTGATAGAAGTAGAATTATTATAGATAAAACAGATTTCGATCATAGAGTTGAAACTCTTTATATAATGCCAGCAGAATATCATTCTACTTTTATGAATGAATTTAAAAAGTATAATTTTATTGTTGTTGGGGATTTGCCAAAAGGTGTGGCAATTGAAGATTGTATTTATATAGCCCAAAATGTTTCTCTTTCACTCATCGCAGATTTAGTTAATGATTGTTTTCAGAAATTTAATTTATGGGAAGAACAACTGAAACAACCATTTATGCAATTAAATAATAGATACACATATCCATTACAATCTTTTATGAAGATTGCCACGAATATGCTAAAAAACCCCATCGCTATCTTTGATATATCTTCAAAGCTTTTATTTCATGAAGGTAAATTGCCGAAAAATATTGAAGGTTCAATTTGGGAAGAGATTTTAGAAAATCAAGCTTTTGATATAGAATTTCTAGATTTTGATGAGCAAAAAAAAGTATATAGAGATTTTTCAAATGCTGGAGATAGAATTCCTTCTACAATACAAGAATATGGTGATAGTGAAAAAATTGCCTATCTAATATTATTTCAAGATAATCAACCTTTCGCTACCATAGGAATGGCTGATATCACAGCTCCTATCACAGATGAACAGTATTCAATTTTCTATCATCTGAAAACTGTACTTGAAAATGTGAATGATTATTACCACATTTTCTTATTACAGGATTCATTCCCCAACTATATTTTAGAAAATTTATTGCGTGGAGATATGGGAGAGAAATCAGTTCTTGAATACCATTTGAATAACCTAAATTGGAAAATTGAAGATAACTATCAACTGATAAATATTACGACTACGAAAAAAGAACCTATGTTGCAGACAGACATTATCACCCTCACTCAGAGGTTACAGAAATATTTCCCAACTGCTGTCTTTTTTCCATATAAGCAAACCGTTCTGGCGATTATAAAAGTTAATGAAGAAAGTATCAGTGCGAACCAAAACTTTAATCAGTTTTTATTGAATCATCATTTATTAGGTATAGGCAGTACTAATTTTAATTCATTTTTACGACTTAACTATGCATATAAGCAAACAGAAATTGTATCTCAACTAGACTTAACATCCGTTAAGACATCTCCTTTGATTTTAGTAGAAGATATTTATGAGAAATTTTTTGTTAAGTTTCTCCAACAAATTCCTAATTACGAGAGTACGATACACCCTATGATTTTTAGGTTATATAAAAAAGGTGATATCAATTTAGAAAATTTGGATATACTTAAATCATATTTACTGAATGGTTGTAATACATTATTAACGGCCAAAAAAATGCATTTTCATCGTAATACCCTGTCATACAGAATTAAAAAGATAGAAAGCCGACTCGATCTGTCTTTAAATGACTTAGATAACCAACAAGTAGTTTGGTTGATATTATCTTGCTTAATCATTCAAAACTAGACTCATTGACTGTATAGTCTTCGGCTAGTGATTATGTCTTCTATAATAATATGAGGAGGTAATGAAACAAGAAACATATGATATTTACAGAGTTACGCATCGAAAAACGATACGCCGAGAGTTATCGCAAGAGATGTAACTTTTATTAATAATTACCTTACATTTTTGGAAAATATATGGATTTATTTTTAGGGATAGAGATAATAGATGTAGTGATGCATGCCCATTTCAGTGGTATATAAAATTGAAGATGAACTTGCAATCACATAATTTTCTTGAAAACTGAGGAGGGTAATTATGAAACGATTGTTGATGTTGATTTTTGTTTTAGTACTTGCACTTTCAGCTTGTAATCAAGCAGCAGGAGAATCAGATGAGTCAAACACTGAAGAGAATAGTGTCTCTGAACAAGAAAGTGAAGATACATCTGAAGAAAGCACAGATGAGGAAGCGAGTGAAAACGATGAAAGTGAAGAAGCGTCTGAAGAGTCCAGCACTGAAGAGAGTGATGACTCTGAACAAGAAAGTGGAGACTCATCTGAGGAGAGCACAGATGAGGAAGCAAGCGAAGAAGCGTCAGATGAAACAGATGAATCAAATATCGAAGAGAATGAAGATACATCTAGTGAAAATGCAACAGAAGAAAACCAAGAAGAAGATACTGCAACTATAGAAAAACAACAGGCTTACGAAAGTCTTACTGATGCTGACACCGTTGCCATGGCGATACAGGATGAATTTGTGAGTGATATTAGTGTGACAGCAAGTGAATTATTGAATGGTTCATTTGAACCTACTGGTCCAGGACCATCTACAGTTGAAGAAGTAAGTCAATTGGTTTTAACACCTGAAGATTACAATACGTTCCCTGGCATGACGGAGCAACAAAGAGTTTATCGAGTATCACCAGCTAAGGCTAATGCGGTTGCACTTATGATTGTTGATAGTGCAGCAAATGAGGTTGTTGTGACAGGCACACAATCTTTTTCGACCTATGAAGAGCTAAGACAAATTGGAGCAATCTATAATATCGATCAGTTATTTGAAACATATTACGGAGATCCTACCTTCAATGAAACTGCTGCAAGGGTCGTCTTCTCTCAATAAATAATAATTAGATACGAATATAAAATAAGGCCGTACTTTAGACTTCTAGGGATTCCCCTAAAATGCTAAGGTACGGCTTATTTATAAATTAAATATATGATTCTGTTAGTTCTAAAAATTCTTCAATATCTTTATGCACTGAATCCAGTGCTTTTTGCCAGAATTCTGGTTTTCTTAGGTCAACATTTAAGTGTTTTTCAGCGAGGTCTTCTGTCGTCATGCTCGCAGTATCGCGAAGTAGTGCAATATAGTCATCTTCAAGTAGCGTTTCGTCTTCTAAGAAACGGTTGTATATACCTAGGCTGAAAAAGTATCCAAATGTGTACGGGAAGTTATAGAAAGGTACACCTGTAATATGGAAATGTAACTTTGTTGCCCAGAACATTGGATGGTATGAACGAAGTGCATCTTGATAGGCTTCTTTTTGTGCATCTTCCATCAGTTCTTGCAGTCTATTGCTGTCTACAGTACCTTGTTGGCGTTCATCATATAAATTACGTTCAAATATATAACGTGCATGGATATTCATCATAAAGGTCGCACTTCTAGCAATTTTTTCATCTAGTAGGTTGATTTTTTCTGCATCTGACGTTGCATTTTCAATCGTTGCATTTGAAACGACAAGTTCTGCAAATGTAGAAGCTGTTTCTGCAACGTTCATTGCGTAACGTTGGTTAAATAGTGGTAAATCACGCAGGACATAACTATGGAATGCGTGTCCGAGTTCATGTGCGAGTGTTGACACGTTGCTTGTGCTACCGGCAAAGGTCATAAAAATACGTGACTGTTTAGATTCAGGAAGATTTGAACAGTATCCACCTGGACGTTTTCCTGGACGATCTTCCGCTTCAATCCACTGCTCTTCAAAAGCTCGACGTGCCATCTCTGCCATTTTTGGACTAAATGATTTAAAGTTATCGATAATAAATCTTGCTGCTTCATTATACGTATACTGCTTATTCGTATAATCACCTACATCAACACTTGCTGAAACATCGAGCCATCCTAATTGATCAACACCAATGAGTTGTGCTTTTCGTTCAAAATATTTTTTGAAAGGTGTTTTATTTTTTGTAATAGTATCCCACATCGTATCGAGTGTTTCTTCTTCCATACGGTTGTAGTCTAGTGGTACTTTCATATAATCTTTATAGTCGTGAAGTTCATAGTCGTTTAAACGGAAGCCTGATAAATGATTTAGCGTTGTAGAGAATAAATCAGCTTTTTCCGCCCATGTTTCTTCCCAAGTTTTTAAAAGTTCTTCACGATTTTTTGGATTTTCTTCTGACTTCATCTTGTTTTCAAATTGACCTGCTGAATAATAAACAGTTTCATTATCTTCAGTTACTGGAACTTGAATAGAAGCAACGAGTTGATTGTACATATTACCCCAGCCCTGTAAGCCGTCTAGTGATAAATGATTGATGATTGTTTCTTCTTCTGTTGATAGTAAATCTTTTTCTTTTTGTCGTATTTCTTCTAACGGGAAACGCATCGGTTTAAAGAAATCATCTTCTAACAGTTTGCTAAACTGATCTTCAGTCAACGCACTGATCTTTTTATTTAAAATAATATTCTGTGATGAGAGGTCTTTACGTAAGTTTGCAACTGCATTTAAATTCTGCATTGCCTTTTGATCGGTAACATCCGCAGATACTAAACCATTTGCAAAGCTTCCCATCTCACTAAGCGCATTTGAAATTTTTTCGTAGTGTTGTAAAATCCCCTTCAGTGCCGTAAAATCATTTGAATTTTCGTCTAGCACCCAATTATCGAGTTCGTAAGAAAAAGTTGCAATACTATCTCTTACTTCTGATAATCGTTTTTGGAAAGCTTCAGACGTACTTCCACCAGGAAACACACTCTCCATATCCCATTTTTGTTTGTAGTTCATTAATTTTCTCCCCTTCTAAATTAAAACTGTGGTTATTTTTATCATACAGTAAATAGATGTAGAGAAACATCAATCACTTCAATTAAAATATTGGAAAATAGTTTTTATGAGATAGTATTACTTTAAGAGTGATGCTCTCATTAGAACATCCCAACTAAGAGATAAATGGCAGTTCCCCAAATAAACAGAGCTGAAGCTTTATTGAAAATACTCATTAGGAAATAGTGATTATCTAACCGCTTCATGACTGATCCTGCAATAGTTAACCCTATAAACCAAACCCAAGAAACTGCAATACAAGAAATCGTAAAAGTAATTAAATCTATTCCCGTATAGTTCAAAGCACTCGTCCCAATTACGCCTACAATGTCCAATATTGCATGTGGATTGAGTAAGGAAACGGACATTGCGAACAAAATTTGCTTTTTAGTAGACAAGGCTTTGCCTTTGGCAGAGGTAGCTGGTGTAGATTTCCAGATAGAATACCCCATATATATATTAGAAATAAGATTCCTATTGTCATGATGCCAATTCTTAGCCATTCAAATTGAAGAATGATAAGTGATAAACCAAAAATTGCCAAAAGTATTAATAAAGTATCACATAAGGCAGCGGTTATTGTAGCTGGTAATGCATTTCGAAGTTTTGGTTGAGTAGCGCCTTGTGTAAATAAAAAAACATTTTGCACGCCAAGTGGCAAGATTAAACCGATAGCAAGTATAACGCCATGTATAACAGCTTCCATATTTTTATCCTCCTTTCATTAATACTTTAACTATGCTAAAAGTATTATAGAAGAACCAATTGGATGGTTTTTTAACCAACCAATTTTAAAAAGGAGTTTTTTAATGCACTGGAAACCTGATAGAAGCTCTCACCTGACTATACATACACAGATTATTGAATGGATAAAATCACGCATTGATCGAGGAGATTGGTTAATTGGGACAAAACTACCTACACAACGACATTTGGCAGAATTACTTGGAGTGAATCGAAGTACAATCAATAACGTTATGGAAGAATTAAAAGCAGCTGGACTAATTGAGTCAAAGATAGGTTCAGGCACATATGTATCTAATAACTCATGGAATGTACTTTTAAGTAAATCTCAGCCTAACTGGCAGCAGCACATTGAAATGAGTATACATAAGGCGAATTATCATACGATACAGTTGATTAATGACTATGAACAAAAAGAAGATATTATTCGATTGGGAACTGGAGAATTGTCACCTGATTTACTTCCTTCTAAAAAGATTGAGGAATCTTTAAAAGAGATACAATTGGATGGTAGAGCTATTGGATATTCTGAGCCACAAGGCAGCAAGAAGCTACGAAGAATTTTGAGTGACTATCTAAATAAAAGAGGTATACAAGCAAATATTGACAACATACTGATTGTTTCAGGGGCACTTCAAACACTTCAATTAGTTTCCTTAGGATTACTTGAAGAAAACTCTATAATTTTTCAGGAAGCTCCTTCTTATTTAAATTCTATACATACATTTCAGTCTGCAGGAATGAATATGATAGCTGTGCATAGAAATGCTGAATTGAAGAGTACATTAAGAAATATCAAAAAGAAAAAACAATCCCTGTTCTACTGCTCACCAACGCTTCAAAACCCAAGTGGTGGTAATTGGAGTATGGAAGAAAGACAGAATTTTTATGACACGTGCAAGGAGTTAAAAATACCAATTATTGAAGATGATGTTTATCATGAATTGTTATTTGAGCAATCATTACGACCAACCTTAAAATCAATTGATGATTCCGGTCTAGTATTGTATTTAGGAAGTGTATCAAAAACACTCAGTCCAGGGTTAAGAATAGGATGGGTAGTAGGCCCAGAGGCAGTCATAAAACGCTTAGCAGACATTAAAATGCAGACAGACTATGGCTCCAGTGCGATTTCACAAGAAATAGTCTCCTACTTTCTATCATCCGGAATGTATGAAACACACTTAAGTGACTTACGTGAGAAATTGAAAGAAAGAGCTGAATTTACAGAAAGAATCTTAGCAGAAAATTTTTCAGATATTGCTACATGGAAAAAACCTAAAGGCGGTTTTTATATATGGTTGCGATTTAACAAAGCTATAGTGAATAAGCAATTATTCTTGAATCTGATTAAAAGAAATATACTTATTAATCCCGGTTACATTTATGACTCTACTGATTATCACCATATTCGTCTTTCTTATGCTTATGCCTCTTTTGAAGAATTAGAAACTGGCTTAGCTATTTTAAAAGAAGAAACAGAGAAATACTTTTGTTAAGTATAGGTCAGTCCTCGCCCACATTTGGTTAGTTCTACAGAAGATGTGGTAAATAGTAAGTAATATAAATTTAGGACGTGATGAAGTGAATAAGAATGATGCAATTGAAAAAATTACTGAAGTTCTGAATGAATCTAAGGTTGGAGTTTGTTCTACTGCTAAAGATAATGTGCCGAATTCACGGTATATGTGGTTTTACAATGACGGTTTAACCTTATATGCGAAAACAAATGAAAAGTCTCCAAAATATGAAGAGATTTTGGAGAATCCAATTGTGCATATTTTATTAGGCTACAATGATGGCAATAATCACGATTTTGTTGAAATTCTTGGAGATGTGGAGATAACTGACGATCAAGAAATTATTGACTGGATGTGGGAGGACCTTGATAGTGTTTACTTCGATAGTCCCAAAAACCCTGACTTAACAGCCTTAAAAATTACGCCTAGAAAAATGAAATTCATGGATGATTCTAAGGAACATCATACATTTGAAGTAGATTTAAAAGGAGATGAAAACACTTGATAGCATACGTATGGGCAGAGGATGAAAACAGATTAATTGGTGATGGAGATGCACTGCCTTGGAGATTGCCTGCAGATGTAAAGTTCTTTAAAGATATTACCATGCGTGGTGACATCGTTTCTGGACGAAAAACTTACGAAACTATTCCACGACGACCACTACCTGGGCGTCGAAACATAGTTTTAACTTCAGATGAAAACTATGTAGCACCGGGAGCGACTGTCGTTCATTCAAAAAAAGAGATTTTAGATATTGCAAAGAAAGATGGTAAAGATCTATATATCATAGGTGGTAGTTCGTTATTTCTAATGTTTGAAGCGGAAGTCGATGAACTTTATCGTACAGTGATTCATGACACTTTTGATGGCGATGTGCACTTCCCTTCATCATTTGATTATGACCAGTTTGAAAGAGTCGAATATTGGTCAGGTCCTGTTGATGAGAAGAATAAACATCCCCACACTTATGAGATATGGAAAAGAAAATAGAGGAGACTCAATTTTAAATGACAATATTTTCAATTGGGCACTATAACTATAGTTTAGACACTTTTCTTAAAATGTTAGAAAAAGCCAAAATAACAAAAATTATTGATGTGCGAGCATTTCCATGTAGCAAAAAGCATCCACAATATAACCAAGATACTTTTCAATCTTGGTTGAAAGAACATGATATTAAATATGGGCATATTACCGAACTTGGAGGAAGAAGAAAAGTTTCTTCTGAAGTTGGCGAGAACTTAAATGCAGCTTGGGAGAACCAATCATTTCACAATTATGCAGATTACACTTTAACGAATGATTTCAAACAAGGGATCAAAAAGTTGATGAAAGAAAGTGAAAATGATGTTGTTGCTATGCTGTGTGCAGAACGCCATCTTTCAAGATGTCATCGCTTGATTATTAGCAACTGGTTAGAAGCACACGACACAAAAGTAAAACATATCATTGTCAATAAAGATGAAATCAATATCGTTCCACATAAATTAGGGCAATGGGGTGCGATGCCTATAATTGAGGATGATGGTGAAGTTGTATACCCTGAACAAAAAAACGGGACTAATTCAGATTAGTCCCGTTTCTTATGCTGTTTTTACTCGAATACTGCATCAACTACTTTTTCTGATGATCTTCCATCATCCCAACTGCAGAACCTTTCGTAAAATTCATTATATCGATCCTTATACTTCTCGCTAACTTCATCGATGTTTTCAATAGCATTCATCACGTCATCATTATCCATGAGTAGTGGACCTGGTAGTTCTTTTTCCATATCGATGTAAAAGCCACGTAGCTGTCCTTGATATTTTTCAATATCATAAGTGTAGAACAAGATCGGGCGTTTTAAGTTGGCGTAATCGAAGAATACTGATGAATAATCAGTGATGAGTATATCAGACATCAAGTATAATTCACTAACATCACTGTATTTTGATACATCGTAAGCGAAGCCTTCTAAGCCTGTTAAATCCATATTTGAAGCAACAAGATAATGCATTCTAAGTAAGATGATATATTCATCTCCAAATTGTGCTTTCATCTTGTGTAAATCGAGGCTCAAGTCGAACTTATACTTTCCAACTTTGAAATATTCATCGTCACGCCATGTTGGTGCGTATAAAATAATTTTTTTATCAGTTGGAAGCGCGTTTGTTCTTTTGAGTCTATTGATGCTATCTTCATCATTATAGTTTGTCAAAATATCATTTCTTGGATAGCCTGTTTGAAGCATTGTATTATTAAACCAAAATGCTCTTCTGAAGATATCAGAAGAATATTGGTTAGGTGCAATCAAATAGTCCCATTTATCAGTTTCACGGTTAAAGTTCTTCTTATAACGCTCAGCATTTGTACCTGGCATATGGACACTAGACATGTCACCGGCCAGTCTTTTAAGTGGCGTACCATGCCAAGTTTGGAGATATGATTGCTCTTTTCTCTTGATGTATTTGTTCGGCATTCTTACGTTACTCACGATGTATTTTGCTCTTGCGATATAGTAATAATACTTGAGTGAGAAACGTTTAACAGTTTCAGGGTTACCTGGTATATTGGTGCGTTCGTTCATCACCCATATGAATTTATAATTACTTTTGTGTTTAAGCATATATTCATAGATATATTTTGGACTATCTGAATAAGATTTACCTTGGAAACTTTCAAAAACGACTAGGTCGTCCTTGATTTTCATATTGTTAAACACTCGCTTATAAAGCAAATCTTTTCGGCCTTTTTTAGAAGAAATACCATTTTTAATGTCTCTTAGAAAGTGATTAAAATTGCTTAGTTTTCGGAAGTTGCTTATATTGTTAGATTTTATTACTTTAACATCATTTTTCAGTATGAAATCTTTATTTTTTAAACGTTCCGGATCGATTTTATTTATGCTTTCAACTAAGCCTGAGAAGTATCGTTCGATAGTTGAATCATCTTTAAATTCCGCTACCAAACGTTTTCTGTAAAAGTTAAGCAGTTTATCGTCTAGATATTTTTGTCCTTCTTCACTTAATTCATCTGTTCTTAAGTAATTATAAACACCGAAAAGATCAGGCGTCAGCTGTTTTAGAGAAGACTGCCTAAGAGAAGGATTGTTGATTGGATCATTCCCTCTTCTTCTGAAGTAAATAGCCTCGTAAGAATAAGGAATGACTTCAACTATTTCCATCAATGGAATCATGAATGTAAGGTCTGAATAGGTTTTGAATTGTTCAGAAAATCGTAAGTTCATACTATCGATGAACTTTTTAGAAATCATAAAGTTGATTGCTGATTCTGTTCTGAGCAAGTTGTATCTGTTGGTTGAATACATTTTTGTTTTATTTGTACCGGGTAGTATGACGACAGAGCTCGTGCTGAAGTCTGTTGATTTCATTCTGCCTCGGATGATTGGAAATTCTCCGATATTATCAGTCATTAGCTGTAGCATGTTTTCTGATATATAATCGTCGCTATCAAGGAAATATATATAGTCCCCTTTAGCTTCTTCAATTCCGATATTACGTGCAGCACCTACGTAAATACCTACAGGTGTATTAATGAATCTATATCTTTCATCATTCAAGTATTCATCATCAACCACTCTTTTCAATGAATCTATATCTGAATGGAGTATTAACACCTCAAAATTTGTATACTTTTGATTTTTTAAAGATTCCAAAGCAGTATTTATATATTGTTCATTTTTTTCTGCTGGAGTGATTACTGAAATTAGTTTGTTCATGGTTATTGTTCCTTTCTTATCTGTTAAACAGCTGGTCCGTGAAAGAAAACCATAGTTTTTGATAGATTTCCTTGCTGAATTTCGTTTGTATTGTTCTACCTGCTTCACTACCCATCTGTTGTGTTTTTTCAGGGTGTTTAAGCATTTGTATGATTCTTTCTGATAACGCTTCTATGTCATTTTTTTCTATTAAGAAGCCATTTATCCCGTCTTCAATCATATCAGAAGGGCCATATCTGATGTTATAACTGACAACAGGAGTTTTATTCGCCATACTTTCCATAACTGCAAGAGAGAACCCTTCAGCATTAGAAGTTAAGACGGATAAACCACCACTTTGATAAATTTCTTCAGGATTCTGAGTATAGCCTTTGAGCAGTACATTTTCAGTGAGATCAAGTGATTTTATCAGTTCGGCATATTCCTTCTTCTCTTCTCCTGAGCCCCAGATTTCTAATGTTGCTTCAGGAACTTCTTTAACGACATTTTTAAAGGCCATGATGGTATGGTCTATATTTTTGATACCTGAGAATCTAGATATGACTATAACTTTAGACATGTCCCTTTGACTATTGTTTTGTGTCATATTGCTAAATATGGATTTTAAACCTTTGATTTTAGAACTATTCACTTCATAATAGTTAGGAATGACATGGATTTTATCCTCATATCCATAACGATTAACTATATCATTTTTCTGTTTCTCTGTCAGGACGACAAGTGCGTCGACATTTTTAATATTTTCTATAGCAAAGCCATTCCGTTTGTTTAATTCAGAAGTAGGATCATCAGGATTTTTAAGGTGGTTACTGTGCATACGCAGTGCTGTTAGAGTTTGTGGGTGTTTCAGTTTGACGAGCAACTCATCAGTACTACGTGTATCAGAAATAGCCATTACTTTTGAATTGGATTCATTTAAGATACTGTTCAGCCAGTGAAGTTTATGAGGTACCGTGTCACCTGTTGTTTCACTGATTATTTCATTATTAGCTCCGAAGTGGATGACCCGACTGACTTTTCCACTAGCAGGTTCATTCCAGAAACTTAAGAAGGCCTGACCTGTTTTATCGAAAAACAATTGCTGTCTGCCCTTATTCTCTTCAAAGCTGAAATATTGTACTCTGCTTAAATGACCGTAATAGTTGTAATTCTCACGTCTTGTTCTGTAGCGATTTTCATTGAAAAAATCGATGAAGTCAAGAGTGTCATCATCACGGAGAGCGATATATTTCTCATAGAGGCCATTGTTATAAAGTCGATATGCATTATGCTTCTTTCTCTGAGCTATGGCATAATCTTTTGCATAATCGGAAATCTTTACTTTCATTTTTCGAATGTTGACCTTTTCTTTTTCACTGTAAAGAGCCATCTCTTCAAACATGTTACGGATGATGACTTTTTCGCTAACTTTCCCTGTTTCTTTAAGCTTTTTACAAATGACAGGAAAGCGAGGTTCATAATGGAAGGTTAGAATTTGAGTATCATAACCATTATCGGCAAAAGTACTAGCCTGTCTTAAAGATGCGTGAGTCAATCCACCTCTGTTTACATCTATAGAATTAAGTAGAAAAACAATCCTAGGTTTCATAAAATCATCCTTATCTGCTCATTGTTCATTAAAGTATTATTATTTTACTATGGATATATAATAAAAGAAAAACTATAACGTATATTTTTTAAAGTCTTACCCTTCATTCTTTACCCTAATTTCACATTTTTAAGTAAATATCAAATAGCCAAACCCACTTGGGATTTGGCTATCTTTCTATCATGATAAAAAACCAAAGGATATGAAGTATTCACTTAACCCACAAAAATCTCAGCTTTTGAAAATAGTACCGCTTCTCCTGCTAAGGTCACATTGTCCCCTTGATATCTTGTATACAGCATTCCCCCACGTTCTGAAGCTTGATATGCAACAATTTCCTCTTTGTTTAACTCTTTTGACCAATACGGCACAATATGACAATGTCCTGAACCACACACTGGATCTTCTACTACATTTAGTTTAGGTCCAAAACTTCTGGAAATAGAGTCTATGTCACTATCATTACCAGCTGCTGTGACGTGTAACAACAAACCGTCGAGTTGTTTTACTTTATCCATATCTGGCTGTATGTTCGTGACTTGTTCCTGGTCTTTAAACACACATAATAAATCTCGTCCTATATATACTTCTTCTGGTGTGTCCCCTAAAGTATCAATGATTTCTTGTGAAACATCTAAAGACTTCAATTCATAAGCTGGAAATGTCATACGATAAAGTTCTTTCTCTTTAGTCACTTCTAAATCTCCACTAAGCGTAGTAAAAGTAATGTCTTTAATATCTTTATCTACAAAGTTCATGATGACAAAGGCAGTAGCGAGTGTAGCGTGACCACATAAATTTATTTCTCCACCTGGAGTAAACCATCTTAACTGATATTTATTTTCGTTTTTCACTGCAAAAGCAGTTTCTGATAAATTATTCTCTTTTGTGATGGCAAGCATGGTTTCATCATCCAACCATTTGTCCATTATGCATACTGCAGCTGGGTTACCTTTGAAAACTTGGTTTGTAAAAGCATCAACAACATACTGTTTCATCTAAGCACTCCTCAACTATAATTCTCTTTATTTAGCATACTAAAAAATTCCTCATAAGCTAATTTAACTTATGAGGAAGATAATTTTATGAGAAATATATGTTATTGCCATTGAAAATATTAATCTGCCTGCATACCACCATCAACGTTATACAGGGACCCTGTAACGAAAGAAGCATCATCAGATGCTAAGAAGTATGCTACTTTTGCAACCTCTTCAGGAGTACCAAAGCGACCGAATGGGATGCCTTGTTTAAGCGCTTCTCCTGATTTTTCAGGTTCACCTGGAGATAAGTTATTTTGAATATCTGCCAGCATGTCCGTATCAATCGCAGCTGGTGCAATCGCATTAACCCTAATATTGTGTGGTGCAACTTCTAAGGCTGCAGTCTTCGTTAAACCAGCTACAGCATGTTTAGAAGCAATGTAACCTGCCATCCCTGCAGATCCTATATAAGCTGCGTTTGAAGCGGTATTCACAATACTACCAAATCCTTGTTTTTCCATTTGAGGAATAACAAATTTTAGACCGAGAAAAATACCTGTTGTATTAATCGACATAATCGTATCGAATTCATTCTTATCTAATTCCTTTATAGGTTTAAAAGGACCATTGATGCCTGCATTATTATAAAAAATATCTATGCGACCAAATTTATCAACTGTTAAATCAACAAAGTTTTTCACACTATCTACATCAGTAACATCACCAACAATTAATTCAATATCTTTACTATCAAGGTTTTTCTTCGCTTCAATCAGCGCTTCGTTTTTTAAATCGACAAGTACAACTTTATTACCCTTATCTAAATGTTCTTTCGCAATAGCTTGACCAATTCCACCGGCACCACCTGTGATGAGTACAATTTTTTCTGTCATTATTGCAAAACTCCTTTATAGTTAGTAATTTAAGTATAGGAATGATTAGATAGAATAATCAAAATATTAGCTTGAATAATTTATAATAAGGTATTTTAAGGAGGGTAATGATGAAATATATTGCTTTGTTAAGAGGTGTCATGCCTACAGGAAAAAATAAGGTGATGATGGCGGATTTACGTAAGGTTGTAACAGAAGCTGGTTATGAAAATGTTATGACTTATATTCAAAGTGGGAATATTATCTTTGACTCTGAGCAATCTGCAAAAGAGATTAGCGAGCATATGCATAACGTAATAAAAAGTGAGTTAGGTGCTGAATTACCAGTAGTCGTTAAAACTGTTGCTGAGCTTGAAGTTATAATGAAAAACAATCCATATAAAGATGCATCATATAAAAATAACGTTGTTTTTATCGCTACAAGTATGTCGCATATTGAAGTTGAAAAAGAAGCTGAGATACTGTCTTTATCAAAAGATGAAGAGTATGTAACCTTCACAAAAGAGGCGATATATTATTATCTTCCTAACGGTATGCATAATTCTAAGGTGAACAACAATTTCTTAGAAAAGAAGCTTGGTATCTCACTCACAACTCGTAATCAAAATACTATGGAAAAAATCATCATTAAAACAAATACTAGTGAATAAAAAAAGTCCTGAGCATAAAATGCTCAGGGCTCTTAGTTTTATAATCTATTCTTCAACTTCAGTATAACCCTGCTCTTCTATCATTTCTGCTGATTTTTCCATACTAATACCTTTCTCCGGGTCACCTTGTAACATGATTCCATCTGTTTTTTGAGCTTTTTCATAATCTAGCTCTTCATAATTAATTTCAATATTTTCTACAGCTTCTTCATCGCCATATTCAACACTGTACTCAACACCATCTATATCCTTGTATTGTTCAGCTACAGTTTTAATTATTTCTTCTGCATCAGCTTTCTCAATACCTAACTCTTCATAATTTACGATATTTTCAGCTGTTTGTTTAGATACTTCATCACCACTGTAGGTATAAGTAATAGTACTTTTCGTGCCGGTTTCTTCCATTTCAAAAGTTCTAGTTTCTTCACTACCACATGCAGTCATTACTGCAGTTAAGATCGCAAATACAAAAAACATGTAAGCTTTTTTCATAACAATAGTCTCCTTTATATTTGATACCATGAAAGTTTCCTTTCGGTATAAAGTATAAACTTATTATTATAAAAATTACTTTTCTTATTTCTGTAATTAAAAACAGAAAAATAGAATATATTTTTTCTTACACTTTAGACTCTTGAGGTGACATTATTGTCACAGTTATTGTTTAGAGATATTTAATGCGGTACGATACATCTTGTGAAAAATACGAGAAACGAGATGAAAATAAAATGACTACACTACCTAAAAGAATTGATACCTTAGATTACTTACGTGGATTTGCATTACTCGGAATTATACTAGTCAATGTCGGTGCGATTATTGCTGTTCAGTGGCCACAGACAGAAACTGATATTTTATACAGGAAACTTTTAGATTTTTTTGTAGAAGGTAAGTTCTTTACAATCTTTTCTACACTTTTTGGAATTGGTTTTTATATCTTTATAAGTAATACGAAAAAGAAAGAACAAAACACCTACCTATTGTACTTAAGAAGAATTATAGTGCTAGCAATATTTGGTTTACTTCACATGCAACTTCAGCCTGGAGAAGCCTTGTTGAGTTATTCAATATTTGGTTTAATATTGATCATCTTTTCATTTTTAAAGAAAGAAGTGAACTTAGTTCTTGGCATACTACTTCTAGGTGCATGTCTATATTTTGACGTTAAGATAATAGCCGTACTTTCATACTTTATATTAGGATATGTCTTTGCACAGTACGACCTAATTTATACATTTAAGACGGCTAAAAGAAAATGGCAAATTGTTGGTGTGGTTTCAGGGATTGCAAGCGTTGTAGCAGTTATAATCATGCAATCATTTTATGTCTTGCCTCACTTTGAGTTAATAGAACAAACTAAAGAGGCCTATGAGAAATACCCGATTCAAGTAAACACATATAACCATGTTGTCTTTATGCTATCGCCTGTACTGACAATATTCTATACTTCATTATTGATTAGTTTGTTAAACACCAATATAGGACAGAAATTATTAACACCTTTAAAATATTATGGACGAATGGCCTTAACCAACTATATTGGCCAAACAATCTTAATTTACCTAGCAGGAGCGTTCTTGTTTAATGGGCCAGTTCGTTTAATACACACACTTATCCTTTCTATCGTAATTTATTTAATTCAATTAATCTTCACTTACTTCTGGCTTAAAGCCTTTAGATACGGACCATTAGAGTATATTTGGAGATGCTTAACTTACTTAAAAATTATGCCAATGAGATAAATGAAAAACAGGAAGAAAATCATTATGATTTTCTTCCTGTTTTAATATGTCATTTAGAATTTATTGCGCTGTAAATCCACCATCGACTGTAAGAGTGTTAGCAGTCATGAATGATGAATCATCTGATGCTAAGAATAACGCTGCTTTTGCCATTTCTTCTGAGGTTCCTAAACGACCAATCGGTGTGATATCAGACAGAGATTGTTTCATCTCTGCAGGAATAATAGGGGTATCTATAAAACCTGGGCATAAGGCATTTACTCTAATATTTTCAGCTGCATACTCTATACCAAGAGAACGTGTTAAATTGATTACGCCACCTTTTGCAGCATTATAAGCGGCACTACCTGCTGCGCCAATCAACCCATACATAGAAGCTGTATTAATGATATTGCCATTACCTTGTTCTCTGAATAAATCGATTGCAAACTTAGAGAATAAAAATACAGCATCTAGATCAACGTTGACTGTTTTGCGGTATTCTTCATAAGAAACTTCATGAGTTGGCTTGGTTGCACCTACACCGGCATTGTTAAATAGTATGTCTAAGCGACCAAATTTTTCAGTTGTTGTATCAAATACTTTCTTCGCATCAGCTTCACTAGTTACATCAGCTTGAACGAATATAGTATCTCCACCGATTTCTTTTGCAACTGCTTGTCCTTTTGTCTCATCTAAATCTACTAGTACGAGTTTGGCACCTTCTTGTTTAAATAACTCTGCAGAAGCTTTACCGATTCCTGAAATACCACCAGTGATAATGACGACTTTGTCTTGTAATTTTGACATTCCATTACCTCCATATTGTTTTCCTTAACTTAATTATATCATCATAATTTTCAGAATGTATATACAACTCTACATATTTAACATGTGATTTTATTCACAATAAACAAAGGAAATATTTTTTAAATAGTGTAATATGAAAAAGCTGAGATATGAATATATTCATATCCCAGCTAAAAACTATTTATTTACCTATAATCTTAAGTTATTATTGTTCGCTAAAGAATGTATAAAGTGCAGAGAGTTCGTCATCACTAACTTGATCTTCACTGAATGCAGGCATTTGACCTTGACCATTTCTTACAGTTTCTTCGAAATCAGCTTCACTAAGACTTGTTCCAGCAAGTGCTGGTCCTACGCCACCTGAGAAGTCTTCACCGTGACAAGATGCACAGTTATCACGCGCAATACCTTCAGCATCAACATCGCCGCTAGATGCACTATTGTCTTCCTCTGTCGTCGCACCTTCTTCTGTACCTTCTTCTTCCGTACTCTCTTCATCTGAACCACCGCAGGCGCCGAGTACAAGCACCATAGAAAGCCCACCAGCCATCAATAATCTTTTGAAAAACATAAACTGACCCCCTAATATTATTAATGATACTATATATCTAATATACCCAACTTTTCACAAAAAAACATATTTTGAGAAAATTTAGAATTTAAAATCTACATATATTGGAAATAATATTACTTAATCTGTTCAGTTTTTTCTCTTTAGAGATTATTCTTCAACTTCAGTATAGCCTTGTTCCTCTACCATTTCTGCAGATTTCTCCATGCTGACGCCATCTTCTGGATTACCTTCTAATTGAATTCCTTCTACCCCTTGTGCTTTTTCGTAGTCCAGTTCTTCATAATTAATTTCAATACTTTCTACAGCTTCTTCATCCCCATATTCAATGCTGTATTCAATGCCTTCCAAACCTTCGTATTGTTCAGCTACAGGATTAAGTATTTCTTCTGCATCAGCTTTTTCAATACCTAATTCTTCATAATTTAAAACGTTCTCAGCTGTTTGGCTTGTTACTTCGTCGCCACTATAAGTATAAGTCAGTGTGCTCGTAAGACCGGTATCCTCCATTTCAAAAGTTCTGGTTTCTTCACTACCACATGCTGCTAGTACAACAGTTACCATTGCTAACACAAATAACATCCAAGCTTTTTTCATATCAATACTCCCCTTATTGTTTGTTACCAACTTATTACCTAATTTCTAAATAATAAACATGTAACTTTTCTGTAAATTATTTACTTTATATATTTTCAGTCGTTCAAGCATATAAATTGTAATGGTGATTACTTGTAACTACAATGGTTACAAGAGGTGATATTTTGAAAATTAGTAGTCGTTTTACCGTAGCAGCCCATATGTTAGCGCTGATAAGTTTTGATGATTATGGTAATTTAACTTCCAGACAAATTGCCGATAGTGTTAACACAAACCCTGTGGTTATCCGTCGATTGATGATTAAACTCAAAGAAGCTGAGTTCATAGATGTATCTCAAGGTAATTCGGGGATTGAGTTAGTCAAACCTTTGAGAGATATTACTTTATTTGATGTCTATAAAGCAGTCGAAGTTGTAGAGGAAAGAGAATTATTCCAAATTCACGAGGATACTAATATTAAATGTGTTGTTGGAGCAAATATCCAGATGGTGCTCGAAGTTATCTTAGAAAATGCTCAGACAGCTATGGAAAGCGTACTAAAAAATGTCACTCTCGAGAATATAGTAAGTAAGATTATTGAATATGATAAAAGATAATAGGAGGCATTTTTATATGAATATAGGAGTTATAGGTGCAAGTGGAAAAGTCGGAAGTTTAGTCTTAGAGGAAGCAGTAAAGAGAGGCCATAATGTGACAGCAATTGTTAGAGATGCTGCTAAGGTCTCGAATAAAGATGTTATCGCAATTGAAAAAGACATCTTTAATTTGACCACTACAGATTTAAATCAATTTGAAGTTGTCGTCAATGCATTTGGTGCACCACTCGGTGAAGAGGATATCCATGTAGAAGCTGGTCAAAGCTTAATTAAAGCTTTAAGTGGTACAGACACAAGATTAATTGTTGTAGGCGGTGCTGGGAGTTTATATGTAGATGAAGATCAAACAACTGCACTAATTGATACACCAGAATTTCCTGATGCGTTCAAGCCTACTGCTAAAGGGCAAGGTAGAAATCTTAAGGACTTAAAAGAAACAACAGATTTAACATGGACATTTATTAGTCCTTCTGCAGACTTTAGAGCAGATGGTGTGAGAACAGGTTCATATCAAACAGGTAAAGATAATTTGTTAGTGAATTCAATTGGTAATAGTTACATTAGTTATGCAGATTATGCAATTGCGGTTGTAGACGAAATAGAAGATAAAAAACATAAAAACGAACGCTTTACTGTTGTTGGTGAAGAAAAATAAACTGTTGGCCTTTAGGGGCTAACAGTTTTTTAATTTTTTCTAGAACTACGCCAATAACGATATGAGATCCAGGTAGATACCAGCACTACAATCCATGCGATGACTAAGATTAAACCGTTAAAAAAAGTTTGATTAGTTAAGAAGGCACCAAGAGCAACTAGAGAAACTTGTCCTGGCATCGTTGCGATAAAAGTTGCAGATAAAAATGTATATTGATTGATGCCTAAAGCCCCTGCACCATAGTTAACTGGCCAGTATGGAAGGCCTGGCATTAATCTTGCTGTGCACATAGCTAAAAAACCAGCATTACTTAAATATTTTTTGACTGTATCTCCGTGATGACCAAGTAATTTAAAAGTGACTTCTTGTCCAGTTAATCGTGCTAACCAATATCCTAACCAAGAACCGATTAAGACACCTACAAAAGAGAATAAGCTTCCGGCAATTGCTCCGTACAAAGAACCAGCTACTAGAGCGGGAATCGTTACAGGGATAGGAGTGATGGCAATTAAGGCAGTAATTCCTATAAAAACGAGCCATCCTGCCCAACCATAACCTTGAATCATCTCTCTTAAGACTCTAGGTTCAGGGACATCGACGTTAAAACTCAGCCATATTAATAATCCAATGACACCTACCATAGTTACAAGAGAAATGGTAGATTTTAAGGAAAAACCATCTGATTTTTCATCTGAGTTCATAACTTTTCCTCCTGCCTCTCAACTCTAGAAGTGAGAGTGTTGTTTTCTAAGTCTAACTTTAACTGTCTTTAATGTAAAAGAGAATAGAGATTTTTTAACAATAAAATCATTTTTATTATATGTGAATGTTATAAAGATTGTCGGATTATAGAATAGGGTAAATGTATTTAAACAAAAGGAGGTTTTATTAGTGGAAATTAAAACTGTTGAAAGAGAAGCGATTCGTGACTTTGAACAGCAACTTGATATTAAAAACGTAAAGTATTTAACTTTATGCACTGAAGAAGATATTGTTGCTTATCTAGTAGGTGTTGGAGCCGAAAATGATAATGAAATTGAAGTGTATTTTGAATTTCAAAATGATTTTAACGCTACTGTTGCTAAACAACTTTACGATGAGTTTATGAAGCAAGATATCAAAGAAGAAATAGTTTTTTCTCCATCTAGTGAAGCTGAAGAGAACTTTATAACAAGCCTCTAATTTAAATACATGGCCTTAAATTTTTCATTAGCTAATTTACAGGCATCTTGTTTGAAGAATTTATGCCGATTTTTAGCTATTATTTTGTATAAACCATCTCTTAATTTTTTAGGGATGAGATAACCGAGTTTGATAGGTTTTAATAGCGGATGTAAAGCGATTGAGAGCTCGATGACCGCTTCTGAATAAACGGAAACTTGAGAATCATTTACAAAAACTAGACTATTTATTTCAGGAACTAAGTCACTATTGTTTTTAGTCCATTGGCTATTAAAGTCTGTAATATAGAGGTCTTTATCTTTATTTATAAGAACCACAAATTGGATGAGACGACTACACATGTTACAGTCTCCATCGTAGATTAGAACTTTCATTTAATCACCTATTTCATAATCCCTTTTTAATGACTATTATACGTCACTAGCAGTATTAAGCATTGCATGTTGCTTTGTTTAAAAAATTCTGATGTGTTCATATAGAGTTCATATTGAGATTTTATAATGGACTTATTATAAAACATCAAAGGAGAATTTTTATGAAAAGTCCAGTTAAATTTCTATTAGTTGCTGCTGGGATTTTTGGCTTAATTGGTTCACTCATGGGTGCTCATATGGCAGGATCAGGGTCATATGCCCTACGTCCAATTCATGCACATATCTTAGTGGTCGGATGGCTTAGCTTGTTCTAATGGGCAGTCTTCTATCAAACATTTAATGTGAAGTACAATGGTCTAGCTAAGTTCCATGTATGGACAGCAGTCATTGGGACGACAGGTTTAGTATTAGGTATGTTTGTAAACAATGTCGCTTCACTTGGTTTACCAGATGTGGTTACTTTAATTCTTTACATTGGTGGCGGAGCAACACTTCTACTCAGCTTCATTACCTTCTTTATTCAAACAATCTTGTATAAAGCTGAAAAATAAGTGGAGCTTAATTCATGAATTATTTCTTTAGAGTTTACTCAGCTCTATATCTTCTAAAAGAAATGTAGCGATTAAATAAATACTGAACCACAGTAGCAAACATGGTTGCTAAAATTTTAACAAGTACAGGATTCCATCCAAGAGTTTGATGAAAAATAAACACTAACAAAGATACAATCGCCAGTCCGACGATGCCAACGCTTAGAAAAGCAAGGTATCTTTTGAAAAACTTACTGGCAGCTTTAAAATTGAAATAGTAATTTAAGATGAAATTGGTTGAGACGCCGACATAAGTACTGATTAAATTTATTATTTGAACATGAATATCAGTTAGTGTAACCAATGCATAAAAGAGGCCTAAATCTAGAAGACCTCCTACACATGAAATCAAAATATATTTAAGAAATTCCACTTTTTTCATAAAGACACCTGCCTATATTTCGTTCGAATTATAGCACAGAGTGTCTTTTCTTTCTATTTTGGAAAGTTTTCTTCGCCACTTATCATCATAAAAACCCAAGTCTAAAAATTAGTTTTTTCTTTATATTCAGAGTATAATATATAAATGTATAACATTAATTTGGAGGTATATTCATGGCTAATAATGAAAGAGTTGCTGTAGTAACAGGTTCAGCTCAAGGTTTAGGTAAAGGAATTGCAGAGAAATTAGGAGAGAACGGTTTTAAAGTTGTTCTCAGTGATATCAATGAAGAAGTACTAAATGAAACGTTAGAGGAACTGAAAGGTAAAGGCTATGATGTCATTGCAAAAGTTGCTGATGTGTCTAAAAAAGCTGACCATGAAGCACTAATCGAAGCAGCTGTTGATGCTTTCGGTCATATCGATGCTTACATTAATAATGCTGGAGTGGAAGGTGCTGTTGAGCAATTCGAAAACATTACTGAAGAGGACATGGACTTTGTCCTAGACGTCAATGTTAAGGGTGTTTTCTATGGTATACAAGCAGCTGCAACTCAACTGAAAAAACAAGGACACGGTGGTACAATCATAAACGCATCAAGTATTGCTGGTCATGAAGGATTTGATTTCCTATCTACTTACAGTGCATCTAAATTTGCAGTACGTGGATTAACACAAGTTGCTTCTAAAGAATTCGCTAAAGATAATATTACAGTGAATGCATATTGTCCTGGTATTGCAGCAACAGGTATGTGGGATCGTCTTGATGAAAAATTCATGGAAGTGATTGGTACGAAAAAAGGTGAAGCTCTAGAGCAATATGCATCAAGTATTTCACTCGGACGTACTCAAGAACCAAAAGATGTTGCCAACTTAGTCGCTTTCCTAGCTTCAGAAGATGCAGGATATATTACTGGTCAAGCGATTCTAACAGATGGCGGTATCGTCTACAGATAATAGTAAGCACATATAAACATAACGAAGAAACACCCTAATGCTATGATTTTTCATGACATTAGGGTGTTTTATCTTACATTAATCTTTTCTTAGTAAATTTATTTCTAAACCATCTAATTAATAAAGCGAGTGTAATGAATAAGCCAATATAACCAAATAGTGGATAGACTAGGTTTACTAATTCTGCAAAGCCAACAAAGCTAAATAGGTAAGCTAAAATAAGTAAAATTATTAGTGCGAGTCTATATTTTTTAGTATTTGGTGTAGTAAATCTTGTTAATAAAGGATAGAGCATACCCACACAGCTATTAAAGATAACAGCGACCATGACTGTTGCCATAGCATATTTTAAAATTGGGTGGATCTGTTCTGCCATCAGTAAGGTCGGGAGTTCTACAGTGTTTGCTTCTTTGATATTGAACAAGAGTCCTGCAACCATAATCAGTAATAAGACAGAGAAGATGACACCGCCGTACAAGGCTCCACGTCTAGCAATTTTATGTCTGTCAGCATCTGCTCCAACGATCGTTAGGAAGGAAAAACTATTACCAATAATCAAACCACCATAAGTAACGGCATCCCACCACCATACTTTTGTTGGTGTAGTCGACTTATCTGTATATGAATCTACCTCGCTAAAAGGCACAGGTGGATCGATTATGTTATAACCTGCAATAATTAAAACAGTAATTATTAATAAAGGTGTCACTGCACCTAATATGGAAATGATTCTATCAAATTTAACTTGTAAAACAATAAATAAAAGTACCACAATAATGAGAGAACCTAGCCAAGCGGGTACTCTAAAGCCATCATAAAATGCGGCTCCGCCGCCAGCAATCATAATGATTGTTGTGCCGTATAAAAAGAAAATAAGTAAGTAATCAATAACGCGTCCGATACTAGGACCGAACATGGCATTTAATGATATATCATAGGAATCTGCGCTTATAAATGGGGAACAGTTCAATCATCTTTTGAAATAGAATCGAATGAACTATCAGAGGAAATCTGGAAAGAAAATATCAAAGTGTTAGACCGAACTTTAACAGCTCAGTTATTAGATAGCGTTCATAAGGCAGTAAATATACTGGTAGATAGTAACCATATCTACCTGACAGGATCTAGACCATATCGTCCATTAGCGATGTACATGGAAACACTCATATTAGAATTTGAACCTAGGGTGAATCAGTTAGCTATGGATACAGATAGTATATTAGATCGTACACTCTTACTAGATAAAGAGGATGCTATTGTACTGATTTCTTTCTCCCCTTATGCAAAGAGTATGATTGATGTCGCTGAGACCGCCTATGAAAAAGGAGTCCCCCTTATTTTAATTACTGATGAACTGTCTAATCCAATGAGTCAATATGCTAAAGTGATATTAAAGGTAGAAGCGAGTACTAAACATTTTACAGTCGTTTCTATAATTTCGATAATTGAGGCATTAGTTGTTGAGTATGGTAGTCGATTAGCACCACAATCAGGAGAGAACGTAGAGGCTCTAGCGAGTATTTTAGAAGAAAAGAAATATTTGATTGGCGAAGATACAAAAACGAAATTTAAGGAATAACCATTGGGGGAAAACATGGACGATCAAGAGAAAATTTTAAAAATTGAAGACTGGGTCAAACAAAAGTCATTAAATGAGACTACAGGTCATGACTGGTATCATCTTAAAAGAGTGGCAAATCTTGCAAAAGACTTATTGAAATATGAAGAAGCTGACGACTTTGTTGTTATCGCAGCAGCTCTATTACACGACCTTGCTGACGATAAATTAGTAGAAAATGTGGATAAAGCCATGGAGCAAATTGAGATGTTTTTATTCCAACTAAATGTCTCTGAAGAAAGAGTCACTACAATTATGGATATTATTAAAACAATTTCCTTTAAAGGTGGCCATGGTGAGCCCTTAACAACTATTGAGGCAAAAATTGTCCAGGATGCAGATCGTTTAGATGCTCTAGGAGCAATAGGTATTGCCAGAACCTTTCAATATGGAGGTGCAAAAGGTCAGCCGATGTATGATCCAGCTATAAGTGTAAGAGAAGAAATGAGTGCTGAGGAATATAGACAAGGGAAGTCGACGTCTATTAATCATTTTTACGAGAAGTTATTGTTATTAAAGGATTATTTAAATACAGATAGAGCTGTTCAGTTGGCTAAAGAAAGAGAAGACTTTATGCGTTTGTTCTTAAAGCAATTTTATAAAGAGTGGAACAGCGAAATTTAGAAAAAGAAGGTATTTTAATGGAAACAATTTATGTAGCTGGTGGTTGTTTATGGGGTGTTCAAGCTTTTATAAAAACATTACCTGGCATAATACATACTGAAGCGGGACGTGCGAATGGAGATTCAGACACTTTAGATGGTACTTATGATGGTTATGTTGAATGTGTTAAGACGGATTTTGACCCCAGTGTGATTTCTGTGTCAGATTTAATGAACTATCTTTTTGAAATCATCGATCCTTATAGTATCAACGCACAAGGTGAAGATATAGGCCCTAAATACAGAACTGGTATATACAGTGAAAACATGAATCACTTGAATGAGGCAAGAGTTTTTATTGAAGTTAGAGAAGATAGAGATGAAATCGCTGTTGAAGTGCGACCTTTATCGAATTACATAAGAAGTGCAGATGAACATCAAGATCGTTTGGACCATTATCCAAATGATTATTGCCACATTCCACTTGATCTTTTAAATAAATATAAAAATAAATAGAAAGGCCGCGTTTGGCGGCCTTTCTATTTATATATTGTCTAAAGCTTGTGCTAAGTCAGCTTTAATATCTATAGCATTTTCAAGTCCAACAGACAATCTTAAAAGACTTTCCGGTGAGATAGTGAGTTCTTTTTCTACAGAAGCACGATGCTCAATATAAGAATGCGTACTTCCTAAACTAGTCGCTTGAACAATCATTTTTACACTGTTTGCTACTTTGAGCGCTTCTTTTTCTCCCCCTACTACTTCAAACGATAAAAGACCACCGTAACCACTCATTTGATTTTTTGCAATCTCATAACTAGGATGAGTTTCTAAACCTGGGTAATGTACAGCACTAACTTTTTCGTGAGCTTCTAAAAACTTAGCAACTGCCATAGCATTTTCGCTATGAGCTCTCATTCTTATGGCAAGTGTCTCAATACCACGAAGTGCAAGCCAACATTCAAATGGTGAAGGCACACCACCCTTATTTGCTTGATGAAGCCTCATACTTTCTAGCATCTCACTATTTTCTTTAGCGATAACAGCACCGAGAAGTACATCACTGTGTCCTCCGATGTATTTAGTTACAGAGTGTAGAGAAAAATCTGCACCTAAAGACAGTGGTTGTTGATATAGAGGAGAGGCAGTCGTATTATCAACAACAGTGACTGCTCCTACTTTTTCAGCTAGAGCAACTACAGCTTTAATATCTGTAATATTAATTTGTGGATTAGAAGGAGATTCTATCCATACCATACCTGTTGGCTTTTCATTAATTATTTTTTCAACTGCTTTAAGGTCAGTCATATCAACCATTTCAAACTCAAAACGGCGGCCAATATCTGTCTTATCTAAGAGTAGTTTAACGCCAAAATACATCTCAACTGGTAAGATTATTCGCTGTGGTTTATCTGTAGGTAAAGATTCTATAACAGCTGTAATAGCTGCCATACCAGAAGAAAAGGCAATAGTGTCAAAGCCATTTTCTAAAGATGTTAGACATTCTTCTAGAGATCTTCTATTTGGGTTTTTACTTCGACTATACATTGTATCGTTGATATATAATCCATCACCTTGTCTTTCGTAGGTTGAAGATAAGTGGATGGGAGTAGTGACTGCGCCGGTGTTTGGGTCTACTTGTCTACCTATATGTATTGCTTTAGATTCAAACTGCATATGATGCCTCCTATTTTTTAATTTAATACTAAAACTTATTAAATATATTATACAGCATATAAAAAAATAACTCTGGAGTGATGTACTCCAGAGTTATTTTTGTTAAAAGCGGATCTTACCACCAGTTATTTGCATTTCTGAATTGAATTGCATTGTCAATTGAACCGTAACGTTGTTTAGCATAGTTAAGCATACCAGAAGTTTGGTCAGCTACTGAACCAGTTCCCCAAGATTCTTTAGTTTGTCCAAGACCTTGGTAGCCGTTAGGGCTTACTGCACTTGGGTTACCGCCAGACTCAGGAAGAACGATGTTATTCCACATAGCTTCGGTACCACCTGCAGCTAAGAATTGTGATTTAGTAGAACCATTTGATGATGAAGTTGATTGTGTTGGAGCTGGAGCTGCTGGTTGAGAAACTTCTTGTTTTTCTTCAACTGCAGGAGCAGCTTGTTGAGTTTGTGTTTCTTGAGTGTTGTACTCAGTGTAGTTAGTTTGTTCAACTTCTTGAACTTCTTCAACTTGGATTTCTTCTACTTTAGGAGCTTCTACAGTTTCGTTAGTGTAGTTAGTTGCTGTAGCATTACCGTTTGCACTGTAAGCCCATGAGTAACTATTTCCATCTGAAGAGAAATCATAGTTTACGTTGTTTAGTGTGAAGTTGTAGTCATATGCACCTTCGTGGATTGGAGCTGCATTTAATTCAGCTGGGTTGTTTTGAGCTGTTTGAGCTAACTCTTCTTTGTTGATTGATGATGCTTCTGCTTCTTGATCTGCTACGACACCTGTTACGCCTAATCCTAATGCTAATGATGTTGCTAATATTGTTTTCTTCATTATTTACTTCCTCCAAAAAATATAAATATATTAAAATTGTGCACTTCTTTAACTGTTCCTCTGAACAAGCACTCGTATCTACTTCCTCTTTACGACAGTTACTAATGTACCACAGAATTTGATTACGTATGTTACAGGTCAATAATAATGCAATTACAGTTAGACATTACTTTGTAATAGTGTAATACTCCTGTATTATTTCAGACTATTGAAGTAACACTATGGAAATTAAACTGTTAATTTAACAGTTTTTTACTAAATTGATTAGATAATTTCTTATTTTCCCCATCGTTTTAATTAAATGTTATTTAAATAAAAAATTTTTCTATGCTTTTATTTACAGTCGGATTATAATAATAAATGTGCATTTTTAAATAAAGAATGCGAACAACATTAAATACACCAATATCATTTTATAAAATTTATATAAATCTTTTTAAAAAATAGAGAGATAAACAATACTTGAATGAATTGAAGCCCGATACAGAGTGTGTGACCACTTTGTATCGGGAGTTCATTTTCATAAGGGGTTGATTGGTGTAATTTTTTAGGAAGAAGGTAAGCAAGATGAAGAAAAAGAGAATAAGTTTACCAGCACAAATTTTAATTGCTCTTGTACTTGGTATTGGCCTTGGAGCAATCTTGCATGGGAACGTTACAGCAATAGGATATATTCAACCACTTGGAGATATCTTTTTAAATCTTATTAAAATGGTTATCGTACCGATAATTTTTTGTTCTTTATCTTTAGCCATTGCTAATGTTGGAGATAAAGCAACAATTGGTAGATATGGTTGGAAAACCTTACTCTACTTTGTCATTATGACTAGCTTTGCAATTTTCTTAGGTTCTTTATTTGGTAATATCTTTAAACCAGGTGAAGGTTTAGATCCTTCATTATTACCTGAGGGAGATATTTCTTCATATGAACAAACTGCAACGACGGCAGAAGAAACAAAATATGCGAATTCATTAATTGATACTGTGGTTAATATTATTCCACCGAACATCATTGATGCCATGGCACAAGGAGATTTATTACCAATCATCTTCGTTTCAGTCTTCTTTGGTCTTGCCTTAGCTTCTATTGGAGAGAAGTCGCAACCTGTTAAGAATGTTTTATCAGGTGTACTTGACGCAGTGTTTTGGATGATTAGTAAAATTTTATTATTAGCACCATTAGCAGTGTTTGCCTTTATTACAACGACAATCATTACTTTTGGTTTGTCTGCTTTAATACCATTATTAAAATTATGTTTAGTTGTTATTGTGGCTATGTTCTTCTTTATTTTTATAGTGTTAGGACTTGTCTCAAAATATTGTGGTGTTAGTATTTTTGCTTTAATTAAACTATTAAAAAATGAACTACTACTCGCCTTCTCCACAGCGAGCTCTGAATCAGTACTTCCTATAGTAATGAAAAAGATGGAACACTTTGGTGTTCCAAGAGACATTGCATCCTTTGTTATTCCAACAGGATATTCTTTCAACTTAGATGGTGCAGCTATGTATCAATCTATTGCGGCCCTCTTTGTGGCACAACTTTACGGCGTTGATTTGAGTATCGGGGAACAAATTTTGTTAATGTTTACTTTGATGATTACATCTAAAGGTATGGCAGGTGTTCCAGGCGCATCTATTGTAGTACTTCTAACAACACTTGGATCAATGGGCTTAAATCCACAAGGATTAGCTTTAATCATTGGTGTAGATAGAATACTTGAGATGCTTAGAACTTGTGTCAACGTTTTAGGTAACTCGGTCGCAGCAATCTTTATTGCTAAATGGGAGAAATCATATGATAAAGAAAAAGGAGAAGAATATCTTTCTACTCTGTAGTATTATATGTAGGAAAAAAACCAGCTCAGTTAACTGAGCTGGTTTTTTCTTCTTATTTTTAACTTTCAAATCTACTCATTTCAGTGATTTTATCTTTATATTTAGGGAATTTTTTCTTCAAGAAGAAGAATAGAAGTATCACTAAATATGAGATTAAAGCAACAGCACCTAAGATGAGCATAATTGTCGAGAAGTCGACATTGAAACTTTGATCAAAAATAGCTTCTTTAAACCCAGTAACGGTGTAAGCCATAGGAATGATTTCAAAGAGTTTTTGATAAAAGTTATTGGCTGTTTCAATTGGGAAGGTTCCGCCACTTGCAGCAAGTTGTAGAACCAAGAGTATAATACCAATGTATTTACCGACATTTCCAAGCATTGTGACTAAGGCTGAAATTAAGGTAATCGATACAACCGCCCATGAGAACATGATGGTAAAGAATTTAAGATTATCAGCAATACCAATCTGCATTCCCCATGCCATAGCAATGTATAAGAAGACTGAGATGATTAATGAGTGACTCAGAATCAATAGACCACGACCAATCCAACGTTTAAAGATTGAAGTGTCTGTACCGAACTGTTTATTAGTTGGATAAACTACATTGAAAGTAATTGCACCAATAAAGACAGAAATTGAAATGATTAATGGAGCAAAACCTTGTGCATAGGTATCTGCTTCAACAATATTGACTGTTGTTAGATTGATTGGGTTAGTGATTGCATCTGCACCTTCTTTAGTAAAGGCGAGATTTTCATTTTCCATTTTTTCTTGTAGTCCTTGGAATTGATTATCGATGTCTTCAAGCGCAGTAGATAATTGGTTTGAACCTGCTTTTAATTCACCAACACCTGAAGTCATTTGATTTAGACCGTTGTTGAGTTCACCTGCTCCACTTTCTAATTGGTTTTGAGCAGAAATTAATTGTGTACCATAGTTTCCTAACATTGGTGCTAATTGTTCTAACTGACTTGAGAATTGTTGTTCTCCACTATATAAAGTATTTGCACCTTCTGAAAGCTGTCCAGCAGATTGTTCTACTTGACCAATACCTTCATCTAAGTCTTCTGCACCTGTTTTTAAATCTGTGATTGCTTGTCCAGCTTCATCACTACGATCGGCTAATTGACCAAGTTGTTCTATTAAAGCACTTGTGTAGGTGCTAGATATTTCTGAACGTACAGTGTTTTCTAATTCAGACCCCGCTTGTTCAGCCATTATAGAACCAATAACGTTATAGCCAGGGTTAGTGTGTAGTTCAAGGTTTACTTGTTTGGCATCGTCTGTTAGAAAAGTTTCAGCATTTTCTGAGGCATCAGAAGGAATTAATATATAACCGTATGCCTGACCATCATGGAGTGCTTGTTCAGCTTCTTCTAAGCTAGTGAATTTCCAATTTAACTGATCGTTTTCTTCCAATTCTTCTTCTATATTATTACCGATATTTATATCCTCAGTACCCGTATCTTCATTTACTATGTGAAAATTTAAATCTTGTGTTCTTTCATAAGGGTTCCACATCGCCCCAAGAAAAGTAACAGCATATATTACAGGAAGCAAGGCGATAGCGAGTAGAGAAACTAAAAGTGCAGGTTTTTTAAAAATAAATTTAAAGTCATCGAGCATTTTATCATCCTTTCATTTTTTGTGTTAAAGTTATTATACAAAGTGTACAATAATTCATTATATGTCGCAAATTAAATTTTTCAATAGACGATGTTATTTGGTTTGTAAGATAACCGACACTTCGTTTGGAAAGGTTGGATAAAATGAAAAAAGATTTGAGAGTTCAAAAGACAATGGCTGCAATTGACCGTGCAATTGTATCATTATTAGAGAAGAAATCCTTTGAAAGAATTACTATTCAAGATATTAGTAATGAAGCCATGATAAATAGAGGGACATTTTATGCATATTATAAAGATAAATATGAACTGATTGAAAGTTACCAAAAAGAAATGGTTGAAGCGATTGATCATTTATTATACGACAATATTAAAGGAGAAAATTTAAGTGATTTAGATGAGAAAAATTTACGCCAAGTAATTATTTCATTTTTTTCCTACATTAAAGAGAATAAAGAAAGAGTAATGGTCATTGCTGCTGGCTTAGGTACTAACGCTTTATCGGAAAAATTTTCTCAACATATGTATAACTTTTATAGTGATAAAAGTAGAGAATTCGATGTTAAGTTCAAATCAAAAGTTGATGAAGAATATCTAATTATCTATCTTATTCACGCTCATATGGGGATTATGATGAAGTGGTTACAAGATGGCTGTGTCATACCTGTAGAGAAAATGGCAAATTATATCGATACCTTCACTATAAATGGTGTATTCAAGGCTGCTGGAATTTGATATGATTTTGTAAATCATGCTTTAAATTACCCTAACAGGGGAAAGAGTATTGTATTGATGAGAAAAAATAGATGAGGATGAGTGTGAATGTACAAAAATATTATACTACCCTATGATTTCGGAAACTCATTTGAAAATGTACCCGATCAACTGATTAAATTAACAGACCCAGACGAAAATGCGATGATAACAATTTTTAACGTTATTACAGAGGATGAAATGTCTAGCGATGTGAAATTTAATGGCAAACGCTTCAATGAAATTGTTGAGGACAAGAAAAGAGAATTGAAACCTTTTACAGACAAGCTTGATGAATTGAATCTAACCTATCAAGTTCGCTTTGAAACAGGTAGAGTAATTCCAACACTTATGAATGAAATCAAAAATAATGACTACGACATGGTCGTTATGAGTAACAAGCGTTCTAAACGAGAAATTAAACATGTACTTGGGCAAGTGACGCATAAGATAGCTAAGCGAATCAATATTCCAGTAATGATTGTTAAATAGAAAGAGAGGAATGCTTAATGTATAAAAATATTTTAGTTCCCTTTGACTTTGGAAACTCATTTACAAATGTACCAGATGAGCTTGTTAAGTTAACTCGTGGAAACGAAGAAGCTAAAGTGACGGTCTTTAATGTCATTCCAGAAAATGAAATGGCGGATAACGTAAAATTTCAAGGTAAGCATTTTGATGATATCACTAAAGAGCGAATAGAAGATATGGACTTCTTTAAAAAAGAACTTGATAGCCGTCCTTTAAACTATGAATTTAAATTTAAGTCTGGACCCGTTATTGCGAGTTTAAAAGAAGAGATTGATAACGGTAATTATGACGTTGTAGTGATGTCTAACAAACGCTCTAGAATGCAGATAAAACATGTCTTAGGACATGTAACGCATAAGATTGCGAAACGTGTTAATATACCGGTAATCATTATTAAATAAATTCGAGTTTAATATGAAAGAAGGTTCACCTATGTCAGAGTCTAAAGATATTATTTTAATTGGTGCAGGAATTATGAGTGCCACCCTTGGAACTTTTATTAAAAAACTAGAGCCATCATGGAACATAAAGATGTTCGAGCGTTTAGATCAGCCGGCATTAGAAAGCTCTAATGAGACGAATAATGCAGGAACAGGACATGCTGCTTTATGTGAGTTGAACTATACAGTTGAACAGGAAGATGGTTCCATAGATTTTGAAAAAGCTAAAGTAATTAATGAACAATTTGAAATATCTAAGCAGTTTTGGTCCTACCTAGTGAAGAATGAAGTCTTAGAAGAACCATCTTCATTTATTAAACCACTCCCTCATATCAGCTTTGTTGAAGGAAGTAAAAATGTTAATTTTCTTAAGAAAAGATATGAGGCATTAAAAGACTTAGCGATGTTTGAGGGACTAAAATATTCAGAAAATCATGAAGAGATTAAGAATTGGATCCCACTCATGATGAATGGTAGATCAGAAAATGAAACGCTCGCAGCAAGTAAGGTAGATTATGGTACAGATGTGAACTTTGGAGCGCTCACCCGTCAGTTGGTAAGCAATTTATCAAGTTTAAATCGGACATCTGTTCATTTTAATCATGAAGTTAAAGGTTTCCGCCGTTTAGATGATGGACGATGGGAAGTACAAGTGCAAAACGACAGAGGAAGTTTAGAGTTCCATACAGCAGACTATGTTTTCATCGGTGCTGGCGGACACGCTATTCCCCTACTTCAAAAAACAGGAATAAAAGAAAGTAAGCACATCGGTGGTTTTCCAATTAGTGGCGCTTTCTTAGTTTGTAATAATCCTGTTATAGTGAATGCACACCAAGCCAAAGTGTATGGTAAAGAGCCTGAGGGCAAACCGCCTATGACAGTGCCTCATTTAGACCGTCGCTATTTAAACGGTCAAGAAAGTCTACTCTTTGGACCTTTTGCAGCGATTGGACCTAAGTTGTTGAAGTATGGTTCTAATACCGATTTATTTAAATCAGTAAATAGCAGTAACCTTATGACAATGCTTATAGCTGGTGCTAAAAATCTTCCTTTAATTCAATATTCAATTGAACAAGTGTTGATGAAGAAAAAAGATCGTATGACAGAGTTAAGACGATTTGTGCCTGATGCTAAAGATGAGGACTGGGATTTACACATAGCCGGTAAACGTGTCCAAGTAATCAAAGACAGTCAAGCCGATGGCCGAGGTTATATCCAATTTGGAACAGAGGTTATTAATTCAGAAGATCACAGTATTATGGCGCTATTAGGAGAATCTCCTGGTGCTTCTGTATCCGTTGCTGTTGCTCTAGAAATTATTGAGAAAAATTTCCCGGGTTATATTGAAGAGTGGAAAGAGCAGTTGGTTGAGATGATTCCATCATACGGACAATCATTAATTGATGACGATGAACTTATGAGAGGAATTAGAAAAGAGAGTAAAGCTATATTAGGATTATAATATATAAGAGGAGTAGGATTAAAACCCTACTCCTCTTTTTGACATATTTGTTTTAAGGCATTGTTTATTTCTTTTTTACGATTGGTACTTAAGTTAGAGAAGCTTAATTCGATATTGTCGGTATAAATTGCGTCAACTTTTGTGAATAAAGATTCTCCTTCATCCGTGATAAACACTTTGCAATATCTTTTATTGTAGGATTGTATTTCTCGTCGGACTAAGGATTTCTTTTCTAGTTTATTAACTATATAGGTGATACTTCCACTAGGAATGTATAGTTTATCGCTTAGAACTTGTATGTAGTGTGGACCATGGTGATATAAACATTCTAAAACCATTAAGTTTTCATAAGTTAAGCCATATTTTTTAATATCTTTAAATACTTGATCATGTATAATTTTAGACGCGTTAATTAAATGTTTAAAAAGCGTCGTATCAATATTTTTATTCAAAGTATTCACTCCTCTAACAAAATGAGCCTTCACCTTAGCTGGTGAAGGCTATTATTTATTGGAAACCGTCCAAGTATTTTTTAACTTTTTCAACGTTTAGTTTGGCAGGTGTAACATCTATACCTTCTTCATTTTGAATCGTAATTGAAGTGATATTAGAAGAAACCTGACCACGAATTTCCTGTAAATATTCTTTTCTTAACTCAGCTCTTTCAGCTATTTCAGCCTCAGTTAGGCCTTCAGCACGGTTTTTTTGAGCCAGTTCGTTAATGCGTTTTAAACTAGAAATCATGCGTATTTCTCCTTTCATTTTTGATATCCTATTACTAGGCTATATACATCCTACTACTAGGATGTTGTTTTGTCAAATTTTATAGTTTATATAGCTTTTATTGTCTTTTGTATATATAATTTAAATATTCAAACAATTAAAGGGGAACATTATATGAAAAAAATCTTAATTCTATTTATAAGTGTATTTATTTTTAGTTTAGCAGCGTGTACGAGTGATAGTAATGTAGAAGAAGAAGTTAGTTCAGACGAAGAAAAGACTGGTGATATTACGGTTGGTTTAGACCAAGACTTCTCTACTGTGGACCCTCATGGTACAAATGATGTGGTTGGTATCCAGGTCAGACGACAAATATTTCAGACCTTAGTCGCCAGAAATTCTGATATGAGTCATAAAGAAGGTTTAGCAAAAGAATGGGAACAAGTAGATGAAACAACTTGGAATTTCAAACTTCAAGAAGGCGTAAAGTTTCATAATGGTTCAGAATTTACAGCTGAAGATGTGAAAGCATCATTAGAGCGTGTCGTTGATCCAACAGTTGCTGCGCCAACTCAATTTCTATTTGAAATGATAGAGGACATAGAAATTGTGAATGATTATGAGATAAATATAAAAACACGCTATCCTTTCGCACCTCTAGCAGATAATTTAGCACATACTGCAGCAAGTATTATGAGTAAGGAAAGTATCGATCAAGACTATACTAATGCGATTGAAGCAGCAAACTTAGATATTACTTTAGAGGAGTATTATGATCTTAGAGAAAGTGGAAATGAAGAGTTTACAAATGTCTCAGACCAGCTAGCAGAATTCACTAGTGAATACATATCAGAGCATCCTGATGGTACCAATCATGTTAAATTTGAAGCAAGAGCTCCAGGTCAAAATCTAGAGTTGGTTAGATTTGACGATTTTGTTGGTGACAGTAAAGTTGATAATCTAACATTTGAGATTATCCCTGAATCTGGTTCAATGATGGCAGAACTAGAATCTGGAGGCATTAATATCACGAGTCCTGTTGAGATGGCGATGTTTGATCGTATCGACAATAGCCCAAGTACTGAATTGGTAGAGTCAGAATCATTAAGAACGAATTATCTTGGCTTTAACACCGAATCTGAGCCATTTACTGATGTGAAAGTTAGACAAGCTATTTCTTATGCGCTTGATAGAGAAGCGATTAGAGATGGAATATACGATGGCAAAGCGACCATTCCTAATAGTTTAGTTTCAGAAAGTGCATTTGGTTTCTCAGAAGAATTACCAAGTCTTACAGAAGATATGGACAAAGCTAAAGAAATATTAAAAGAATCCTCATATCCGGAAGGATTTGATGCAACTATCTGGGTTAATGATAGTCAAGATTTAGTTGATACGTCAGTCTATATTCAAGAACAACTTAAAGAATTAAACATTAATATTAATGTAGAGCAATTTGAGATGGCAACTTTCCTTGAACGTTTAGGAAATGGACAACATGATATGTTTCTCTTAAGTTTCACAGCTTCAACAGGTGATGCTGATTATCTCTTATCTTCACTGACACTAAGTAGTAATGAAGGTTTTGGCGGTAATCGTGCTTTCTATAAGAACGATCAAGTAGATGACTTATTAGAAAAAGCTAGGAGTGCTACAGAAGAATCTGTCCGTCAGACTGAATATGAAAAAATCCATCAAATTTTAATGGAAGAATTGCCTTACATTCCTCTTGTTCACCCTAATATGACTTTAGCCTACAATTCTGATCAACTTGAAAGTGTAGAATTAGATGCAGCAGGATATATACGCTTAGAAAATGTAAGCTTTAAATAATGATCAAGAAGGAGACATTTAGGTGTCTCCTTTTTTTCTATAAAAAATTGGGTTCATAGTGTCGAAGCTAGGGTAAAAGAAATTAAGACTGAACTTGAAGTGATATAAAGAATTAAACATTTCTCAAGTATTTGTAATGAGATACATAAAATAGACACGATTCAGACATAATTTATGTTACGATTTGGAGTATCTAAAAGTTTAGTGTGAAAATACAAATAAAGGGAGATGTATCTATGGGTAAAAAAGGATTTACCATACTCGGTGTATCTGTTGGTGCACTAATCGTTTTGGCGATTGGAGGATATTTTCTTTATCAGAATTTAGTAAACACCCCTAAAAATGCTTATTTAATGGCAGAGTTAGATAACTCTGAAGATATTACAGAATTAGTTGAAGAACGTTTTGAAGATGAATTAGAATGGTACGAAAATTCAATGAAAAATCCGTCAGAAACATCTATTGGCGTTACTGCTGAAACGAATGACCCTTCTTTAAATGATATGGGACTTGCTGAAATAATTAATAATGCAGAAATTAATTTAAATGCGAGCCAAGATATTGAAGGAGAAATGAGTACATTTGATTTAAGTGCAAATATAAATACTCTATCAATTGAAGATGTAAATGGATATATAACAGGTGATAAGCTTGGACTTACATTACCATTTATAGAAGAGTATTTAGTTGTGAATGAAGAAGACGCACCAAAACTTTTACATGAAACGAACCCCGAAAACTTTGAAGGGGATGAAGAAATTGATTTCTCTACTTTCTTCCAATCATCCTCATTGACTGAAGAAGAACGTGACTATTTTGTAGATGAATACTCTAAATACATGCAAGAAAATTTACCAGACGAAGCATTTGAGTCAGCTAAAGAAGAAGTTAAGGTTGGAGAGAATACAGTTGATGCTGAAAAACTAACAATGACTTTAACTGAAGAACAAATGCATGAGTTCTTAAAAGGTTTATTTAATAAAATGGCAGAAGATGAAAAACTAGTTAATCTAGTGAATGCTCAGCTCTTGTCGGCAAACTTTGGTATGCCAGCAGGACAAGAAGAAGACCTTGAAGCAAGCGAAATGTTCAAGCAAGCTGCTAATGAAGTTGAAGATCTCGAATTCCCTAACGGTCTTTCATCTGTCGTATGGCAAGATGGTGAAGGAAATATCGTGAAGAGGGATTTTGATGTTTCAGTTGTTACTGAAGGTGAAACAACAGATATTGCTCTAGATACGACTAATGAAGTGAGAGAAAATGGCAATTTAATTACAAGCACATTGACTGGTAATGGAGAAGAAGAGGTAGTATTTGTCTTCGACTTAAATGAAGTAGAAAATGGTTACGAAGATACGTTCACTGTCAATGCAGCAGGTGAAGAACAAATCAAACTGGTTTCTACTAAATCTGATGAAGATGAAAATACCGTATGGAACTTAGAAGCAGCAATCAACCAAGGTGCTACAAGTGATCAACCACTTAAGCTCTTCATGGAATCATCAACAAACTATGCTAGTGACCAAGCTTCTGGAGATATTCAGTTATATGCAGAAGATGGTCAAACAATCACCAAAGACACTGCAGTTATCAATATCACTCATGAATCATCAACTATAAGTGAAGTTGAAATTCCTTCTTCAGACAATGAAAAAGATCTAGGTAAGATGTCTAAAGAGGAGCTTGAAGCTTACTTTACTGATGAAGTACAACCAAAATTTGAGGAATGGGCAAGAGAAAACTTTGGTGGATCATTCTAAATGAGAAAGGATGTGTTAGCAATGAAATTTATGAAAGATACAGGAGTATTCATTGCTAATGACATCAAAAGATTGAAGAGGAAGTGGTTATCACTTCCTCTTCTTTTCATACTTCCTATACTCTTTATTGTGTCTTTAATATTTTTATTATCTAACCTTGTCTCAGAAGAGACAGACGTAGATATTGCTATCGGTTTAGTGAATTTAGACGAAAATGATATGACAAAGACTTTAGTGGATTCTTTATCAGAAGAGACTGATTTAACCAAAGGTTTAAGCATGGAGAGCATGTCCATTGAAGATGCCGAAGAAAAAATAGAGCACGATAAAGTATCAGCATTTATAGTCTTCCCTGCAAATTTCGCAGAAAATATGATGGCTGGAAAAAAGAGCGATTTAGAGGTAACAGGAAACCCTAAGAGGCAATTCGAAAGCTATGTAATTAGTAGCGCTGTAGATACTTTAATTAGACATATTAGAAATTCACAATCCAATATTTTAACTTTGAATCACTATGCTAAAGACTTTGGTATGAGCGATGAAGAACGACATGATTTAATCTTTAAGGAGTTTGTTAATCAATTTATCCAAGTGCTATCTTCGGATACATTGATGGATGAAGACGAGAAGTCACAAAACTTCACTTCAGGAAATGCTTATCTTGTCGTTAATGGTCTCTTTATTGTGTTTACTGTTTGGGTTTATATGTTATATGTCTTGTTGATGAAAGATACACCTAGCGGCATCCAAGATAGAATGAAAATGTTGAAAGTGTCTTTACTAAGTGAAGGACTTGGTCGGTTAATATCTATTTTTATTGCCATTATAATCCCGATACTTCTTGTGTTAGGGTTAAGTATATATATGTTAGACATACCACTTACTTTAGATAACATTTTAAGAGTTATCAGCTTGCTTATTCTACATATTTTAATCACTGTTGTGCTTTTAAATCTTGTGGATTGGCTATCTTTATCAGTGAGAATCAGCTTAATCACGCAATCACTAGTTATTTTATTTATAGTTGTTTTTTCTGGCAGTCTGTTACCGAGAATCTATTTTCCAACTTATCTTGATAAAATATTTGATTATTTTTACGGTTATCAAAGCTTAAACTGGCTAGAAGAAATCATGCTTAACGGTCGTTTCACAATGGAAATTGATGTGCTTATGGTTACTTTGGTCATTGTCATCATACTCATGATTATCATCAGTTATATTAAGGGGCGTCGATTTACATGAAGGTGATTTTAGCTAGATGGTTACTCCTTAAAGGCAAAAGGTTTAAGCTATTAATCTCTATGCTGTTACCATTGATAGTAACGATAGTTATAACGTCGATATATCACTATACTTCTGATGATTTTAGAGTGCCTGTAGCAGTTGTGGTAGAGGAAGATGCAGAAGTCACAAGTATTATAGAAGGTTTAAAAGATGCAGACTATATTAAGTTAGATGTCTACGATGATATAAATGAACCCTTAAGAAATTTAGAACAGTATCAGTATGATAGTCTCTTTGTTTTTGATGCAGATTTCAATGAGAAGCTTCAAAATAATGAAAGAAGAAATATAATTGAAAGTTACTATACAGATCGGTCTTTTACATATGATGCTGTTAAAGAATTAATTGCATCATTAGTCCAGGAAGAAGTTGGTCAATACCGACTAAGTCAACAGGTACAAACCTTACAAGAAGATTGGTTAGGAGAAAACAACTTATCATTCAATGATATCGTTGACACTAAAAAGGAAATAGAAGAAGAAACTAATCTTGTGAATCAAAAGTTTAATTTCCAAGGGCAAGTTATGGAAGAAAGTCCGGAATCCTCTTTAAACCCGCTACTAATTTATGGTTATGCTGTTTTAATATTTGCTTTCTTTACCTTTGATTTTGTTACACGTGAAACAAATTCAGAAACAAAACATAGATTTTTATATTTATCAGTGAGTTATAAGACTTTTATGCTAGTTTCTTTTCTTTCACTTACTATCTTGATGTATGGTTTTGATATCATTTCATATTTTATTTTAATGGATTCAAAAACAAACTTGTTAATCTTACTGACTTATCGTTTAGTCATTAATGCATTCGTATTTTTTACCGCTTTTTTATCTAGAAATATTTTAAGTTTATATGTAAATGCTTTGCTTATTTTCATACTGTTATTGGTCACACAATTTTTACTGTCTATCATCAGGTTGCCAAATGGACTGACTTGGCTAGCTAGTTTTCACCCTGTAGAGGAATTAGTTAGTAATCAACACAATATCTATTTAGTTGCTCTTGTATTAATTATATTTTTCATCTGGCTAAGGAGGGATAATCTTGTTAGAAGTTAAATCTTTGTCAAAAAAATATGGAGAAAAGACTGTATTTGAAGATCTTGAACTTAGTGCCGAGGCTGGAGAAATAATCGGCTTAGTTGGAGAAAATGGTGCAGGAAAATCGACTCTGCTTAAAATACTAGCGACTCTATCTTTGCCATCTAGTGGAGAAATATCTTTAATGAATCAAACTTATAGAAAAAATGAAAAGAAGCTAAGAGAGTATATTGCCTATGTTCCACAAGATATCGCTCTTTTTGAAGAATTAACAGTCATGGAAAATATGAAGTTTTTCCAGAAACTTTCTAGAAAGAAAGTATCAAAAGAAGACTTAAAAGCACTTTTATCGAGCGTTAACTTACAAGCAGATCAAGTAAAAGTAAGTAACTTATCTGGAGGAATGAAAAGGAAGTTAAATCTGGCAGTAAGTTTAATTTCTGATCCTAAATTATTGCTTTTAGATGAACCTACTGCGGGTATTGATTTACGTTCTAGAATAGAAATTGGAGCTTTCTTGAAGAAACTTGCCTTGGAAAAGAATATTTTAATCATCTATACATCACATGATATGAATGAAATTGAACAAGTGTGTAGCAGAGTTGTCATCATAGGAGAAGATCCTTTTTACAGCAAGATTTTAAAGGATTTTCTTTAGGCGTTATTTTATATCGATAGGCATTATAAGTCAGTGTTGGAAAGGGTTTTAGCTTAAATTTTTATAAAGAAAGTAACACGACATATCATGTTACTTTCTCTCAGCTAACTTCTCTTCCATTGCTGAAATAATACCTTCTTGAGATATTTGTTCAATGATAGTTTCTAGTTTAGCTCTTGAGATTTGTTTATCTTTTTCAACCCAAAGTTGAAAGAGACCGATGAGGGCTGAGATATGAAATTCTAACATGAGTTCAATAGCTTCTAAGTCTTTCACATTTATATCTTTTAGGTAACCCATGATAATATTTCTAACTCTTACTTTAAATTCATGAATAAATGCAGGATCACCTGATGGCCCGAATAGAACGGCAATTTTGTCGTGATTATTCTCAAAATATTCACCTGCCCATTCCATTCGATTAAAAACCTTAGCAGTGCCATCTTCAATACCTTTAAATGGTTCTAAGATAAAATGCTCGTCTGGTAATAAGGAATCTCTGACATACTTTTGCATTTCATATGTATCCTTGAAGTAACTATAAAATGTTCCACGATTGTAACCTGCTTTATCAGTAATTTCTTTTACAGTAATTTTTTCAAGTGGTTTATCCTTATATAATGTCCAGAAAGCTTCGACTAAATTCTCTTTAGTTTGTTCTTTTTGTGTCATTTTTATAAACTGATCTCCTTTTCAACACATTTGTGTAAATTGTTGATTGATTGCTTATATAAATATATATTAATATATGGTGTTGGACAACACGTTGTTGGGTATGAAAATTAATTTTTAAGGAGCGAATAATAAGTGAAGCTATCCGATTTTTCCATAAGACGTCCTAAATTTACAATCGTTGTCATGATTATTTTAATGCTACTTGGGGCGGTTTCATTAACGCGTTTACCGTTGCAACTTATGCCACCGATTGAACCACCAATTGCTGCAGTGGCAACGACCTATCAGGGCGCAGGACCTGAAGAGGTAAAGGATGATGTAACAGTACCACTTGAATCAGAGTTATCCTCAATTAATGGTCTGACAAACATCTCTTCACAGTCACAAGAAAATTCTTCTGTCGTAATTATGGAGTTTGATTATGACATGAAGATAGAAGACGTTGAAAGTGATATAAGAAGAGCAATTGATTCAGTCGAATTGCCAGATCAAGCAGGAACACCATCCTTCTTAGAGTTTGATATTTCAATGTTACCGAGTATTCAACTCGCTGTGAATTCTGAAGGAGATAATGTGGTTGATTACCAAGAACAAGTCGATGATTTAATTACAGAACTTGAAAATATTAATGGTGTCGCTTCTATAACTGAAAATGGTTCAGTTACACAAGAAGTTCAAGTTAACTTAGATATTGATGCACTAGAAAAAGCTAACTTATCTCAAAGTGATATTGCTGGCTTAATAGAAGCAAACAACATCTCAATTCCTAACGCTACGATTACTGATAGTGAAAACAAAGAATCAATTACTACACGTACAGTAAGCAGCATAGACGGGGTTGAAGCACTACAAGAGTTAGTGATTGCCGATGTGCCAAATGCTGGTCCGCTTACTTTGGATGATGTTGCAGACATATCTATAGAAAATCAAGATAGCAATTCCATTACGCGTCTAAATCAAGAAAACGCCATGTCAATCGACGTTATGTTGGCCTCAGATGCTAATGCTTCTCAGGTTAATGCTGAATTCCAAAAAGTATTGGATGAGAAGCTAGCTGAAGATGAGTTTTCAAATTTAAATGTTGAAACACTTTACGATGAAGGTGAATATATAGACCTTGCAATCAATAGTGTAATGACGTCACTGATTTCTGGTGCGATATTAGCGATGATTATCCTATTTGCTTTCTTAAGAAATCTAAAAGCACCATTGATTATCGGACTCGCTATACCTTTTTCAGTCATAACAACATTTGCGCTCTTATTCTTTACGAATATTAGTATCAATCTTATGACCCTAGGCGGTTTAGCATTAGGAATCGGAATGCTGGTTGATAACTCAGTCGTCGTTATTGAAAATATATACCGTCACCTATCTATGGGTAAAAATTCTAAACAAGCGGCAAGTGAAGGTACAAAAGAAGTTGCTTCGGCGATTATTGCATCCACCTTAACAACAGCAGCAGTATTTTTACCAGTCGTTTTTGTAAGTGGTCTTGTAGGTCAACTCTTTACACCACTTGCTATAACAGTTGTATTTAGCTTGTTTGCATCGCTCTTTATCGCTTTAACAGTCGTACCGATGCTTGCGAGTAGAATACTTGAGAAGCCTAAAGATGATATAGAAGAAAAACGTCAAAATCGCCCTTATATGAGAGCTTTATCGAGAGCAACCCAATGGACGCTTAAACATCGTCTTCTTGTATTAGTCATCACTGTCTTACTAATGGTGATTGGTATATTTGGAATTGTGAACCAAGGTATGAGCTTGATGCCTGAAAGTGATGAAGGTGCAATCACAATTGAAGTTGAGAAAGAACAAGGTACGGTATTTGAAGATACTTTAGCTACAGTAGAAAAAATTGAAGCAGAGTTAGAGGACCATTCAGAAATTGAAATGTACCTTAGTTCCGTAGGTTCACAGCCGATGATGTCTATGACGGAAGAAAGTAATAAAGCAAGCATTACTGCTACCTTAGTAGATCAATCAGAACGTAATGTAACGACTAATGAATTTATCGATATGATTGATAAAGAAGTAGAAGCTGTTGATGAGTCTGCAGACATAAATGTCATTCCGATGTCTCAGTCAGGCATGACATCAGAACCAAATACTTTAGTCTTCCAAGTTTCTGATGATGATCCTGAAAGACTTAAAGAATCAGAAGATGTCATTATAGATAAACTGGAAAGTGACGACAAGATTGATAGTGTCATTTCTAGTAGAGAGAATCTAGTAAAAGAAATGCAAATTCAAGTTGACCGAGACAAGGCTCGTGAAAATGGCTTACAGCCAGGTCAAATTGGACAAGCTCTGTATGAGGCATCTAATGGAGTTGAATCAACAACGATTGAAGGAGAAGATGATTTTCTAGCAATCAATGTAAAATATCCGGATAGCTATTTAAACAGTCTGGATAACTTTAGAAACCTTAAAATTCCAAATGCAGAAGGTGACTATGTCGCGATCAGTGAAGTTGCTGAACTCGTTGAAACAGAGACTCTGCCATTAATTAATAGAAATGATCAAGAAGAGACTAGTGAACTAACTGTTAAGTACTCATCTGATATGTCACTGAATGAAGCAGGTACTTACGTTACTGATTTGGTTGAAGATGCTGACTTTAGTGATGATACGCACTACTCAGTTGGTGGAGACTTAGAAATGTTGGGCGATGCAATTCCACAAATGTTACTAGCAATCGCGCTCGGTATTGTGTTTATCTATTTAGTTATGGCAGCACAGTTTGAATCATTTAGACATCCATTCGTTGTTATTATTGCCATGCCTTTAAGTATTGTTGGGGTGGCACTAGGACTTATAGTGACGGATAGTCCACTGAGCATCGTGTCGTTTGTTGGTATTATCATGTTGCTCGGTATCGTCGTAAATAACTCGATACTCCTAGTTGACTACACCAACCAGCAAGTAGAAAAAGGCGTTCCAACTATAGAAGCTCTGAGCTTAAGTGTGCAACACCGTTTTAGACCAATTCTCATTACAGCCTTAACTACAGCGCTCGGAATGTTACCACTCGCGCTTGGTATTGGTGAAGGTGGAGAGATGATTGCTCCTATGGGAACTGTCGTTATCGGTGGTCTCATAAGTAGTACATTCTTTACTCTATTTGTTGTACCGATCTTCTATAGTTACGTTGATAAACAAACACGTAATATGAATAAAAAGTACATGACTCCTGATGGTCAAATCATCACTCAAAAAGAAGTAGATGCTACGAAACGCCAGGAAGAAAAAAATGAGTTGGAAGAAACAGAAAGTAAAGAAGATGAACGTGATTACATTGAAGAGATGCAAAATCTAATCGATGAAATGAAGAAAAATAAAAAATAATATTTTAAAAAAGCACTGAACAATAAGTTCGGTGCTTTTTTTAAGCATTAAAATTGGAGATTAGTAATAAACTATGATTTCATTATGTGTAATAACAACAATACATATACAAATCAGAGGTGAAATCATGCAAAAATTGGCACCACTTTTTATTTTGTTTGCTGCAATACTTTGGGGAACGACGGGTACTGTTCAAGCACTTGCGCCGGATTCAGCACAACCTGTTGCTATTGGAGCGGTCAGGTTATTTATTGGAGGAGGCTTTCTCCTGATATTAGTCTTACTGACAAAAGGGTTGAGATTTAGGGAGATACCCTTCAGACCAGTCTTAATCGCAGCCATTTGTATGGCTCTCTTCCAACCCTTCTTCTTTAATGCAGTTGATATAACAGGAGTGGCTATAGGTACTGTAGTGTCGATTGGTAGTGCACCAGTTTTGTCTGGTCTCATTGAGTTTATCTTTTTAAAGAAAAAGATAAGTAAAACATGGCTTATATCTACCGTTTTCTCTTTGATTGGTGTGAGCCTTTTGTTTACTAGTCAAGGTTCTGTACAAGTAGAACCGATCGGTATTTTACTTGCACTATGTGCAGGGCTGAGCTTTGCTTGCTATACGATTTCAAATAAGTATGTAGTAGAAAAACTACCAGCATTAACAGCAGTGGCCGTAGTATTTACTCTAAGTGGTCTAATGCTGTCACCTCTTCTCTTAATCTTTGATATATCTTGGGTCTTTACAACTGATGGCCTTATTGTTGGCCTGTATATGGGAATTATTGCAACAGGCTTATCCTACTTTATGTTTGCTAAAGGTTTAGCCAAAGTCGACTCATCTACAGCAGTGACACTCTCTTTAGCAGAACCTCTCACTGCGACTATGCTAGGTGTATTCTTATTAGGTGAAACAATGTCCTTCTTATCATGGACTGGTTTAATTCTTCTACTTTTAGGAATTGGCGTTCTAATATTCTCTTCGGCACAGCGTTCGAAATTAAAAAAACTGCCACAGTAATATGTGGCAGTTTCCTTAATATGACTTACTATAGCCAATGATGGTTTCTACTACAAAATCATCTTTGACTTTAAATGCAATCACATTTTTCTTATCCTCATCATCTTGGTCCCCTAGTGCGTACACATAGGTTTCATAAGATTTATCTTTTGCTTCTCTTTTTTCATAATCTTTACCATAAGTATCAATGACATCTTCAATTGATAACTCGTCTACTTTGATTGGAAAAGTAGCTTTAGTGACTTTATCTCCACGTACTGTAAACTTTTGATCATGTTCTTCTGTGAACTTAGATTTTTCTTCTTTTACTGCCTCGTAATCAGCTTTAGAAGCTTCTATTTCTTGGCCATTGAATGATAGAGATCCGTCAGTTTCTAAAGTCTTGATAAAAGCATCATTTAATAAGAATTGACCATCACCATAGCCCGTATCGCCTTGATATTTATAATTGCTCGTTTCTTTTTCAGCAGCATGTAATGTATTATCATTATTATCTATTATATTTGCACCTGTTACGACAGAAGCTGTTATTCCTGCTGATACTAAAACTTTAACTAATTTATGGATGTTCATTGTCTTCATCTCCTAAATAAGATTCCGAAATTCAAGTGTGCCACAAAGTTAATGTTGCTGCAATCAGTAATAAGTCTAATTATGTATATCACTATATATATCATAGTTATAACGCTATTATAACATCATATATAACGCTTTAATAGTCTGCTTATCAGAAAAAATAAGGAGAATCAAATATGTATAATATCAAAAAAATATTAAAAAATAATGCGAATGCAGATAATGCTTTAAAGATGAAAAGATATATGAAAAACCACTTTGACTTCTTAGGCATCCAGGCAGCAAAAAGAAAAGAGTTATCTAAACCACTTTTAAAAGAACTAAAGGATCAAGATATTGATTGGACATTGGTAGAAGACTTATGGGAAGAAAATGAAAGAGAATTCCAATATATTGCTTGTGATTATTTATTTCAACAAAGAAAAAAGCTACAAAAGAGTGATTTAGAAAAACTAAAAAAGTTAGCTCTTAAAAAATCATGGTGGGATTCCATAGATAGTATAGACAGAAGTATTGCTTATTTAGTAGAGCAATATCCTGAACTCAAAACAGAGATTTTACAATGGTCCAAATCAGATAATATTTGGTTAAGACGTATTTCAATCATCTATCAAAGATTGAATAAAGAAAAGACTGACATAGAGATTTTAGAAAGAGTGATTATCAACAACTTAAATTCAACTGAATTTTTTATTAATAAAGGGATTGGTTGGGCTTTAAGATCATACAGTAAAGTTAACCCTAATTGGGTAGAAAACTTTATAGATAAAAATCAAGCTGGCTTATCAAAGCTCAGTATCAGAGAAGGCAGCAAGTATTTATAAAATATCGCATAGCGATATTTTATAACGTATGGCGATATAATGACTGATAACACTCGATGTCAAAGAGCTTTATCATATAAATATACGAATGTAAAAAGAGATTGGTGTTATTATAAATGTGAATACCTTACTTTTTGTATAGGAGTAATCTGATATGGAGCTTAAGAGTCAAATTAAGAAGTACAGAAAAACTATCAATTTTTCTCAAGAAGAATTGGCTGAAAAGTTATTTGTTTCACGGCAAACAATTTCAAATTGGGAAAATGAGAAGAGCTATCCAGATGTTCATAACCTAATGATGATGAGTGCATTATTTCATGTGTCGATTGATGAGCTTGTAAAAGGTGACAAAGAAATTCTTAAGAAAAGAGTAGAAGAAAACCATTGGAATTTCTGGGCAAATTTAATGACGATAGCGAGTATTTTAGCAGGCTTTGTATTTGTACCTGCTATGTTACAAAGCAGTATTCTTTTATTTGTGCTTGCAGCATTAATATACTGTATTGCGTTATTTTCCTCAATTAAAATTGAAATCTTAAAGAGAAAATTCCATATTAAAACTTACAAGCAAGTAATAGACTTTCTTGAAGGAAAAGAAATAAGGAAAAAATCATCAGTATCTGACTTTATCATTACCTATTTATCATTTCCGCTTATTATTATCGTCATTTGTCTTTTAAGCTACTTTATATTTAACTCCTAAAAAATTTAAGGATGGTTAAAGATGAAATTTATGACGAGTAATGTATTGATCTGTTTAGTTTTATATTTAGTATTACCACTTGTACACTGGTTTACAGACTTTAATGCAGCCTATCTCATAGGGATTATTACTATATGGTTGTTTACAGTTTTTTATCATGAAGTTGGTCACTGTGTAATGGCAAAAACTCGTGGAATGAAAATAAGCTTTATCTCATTTTTACCAGGTATGTATATGAATGGTAGATGGTATTTTAAGATTCCGGCCTACTTTAGTTTTGGAGCAATGTTAGCTTACAAGCCACTCAACAAAAACCATATTACAAAGAATGACATTATTATATTGAACTTAGGTGGCTTAATCTTTAATATGATAGCTTTCTTTATCTTAGTCGCTATAAAACATCTATACTCTATAGAGAATAGCTACTTAGAGTTCGGAATTTTAATTAATCTTTTAATAGGGGTACTGACAATCGTGCCATTTGCAGCTGATGGAAAGAGTATTTGGAAGCTTATTTCTGGAAAACACGATGAACTCTTATTTTATGATTCTATGAATTATTATTTTGATGAAGATGTAGAAGCTCAAAAAATATTATCTGATATAGAACCAAACAGAGATATTATTGCAAATTATGCAAGGAATTTAGCGTGGATAGAAGAAGAAATGAAAGGGAATTTCACGGGAATATATGAAGCTGATTTAAAAGACGATGAAGGACTAAATCTTAATTTGATAAAAACATTTCAACTCATGTTTAAACATGCCGATGGGCACACGCTTTCACAGGAAGAAGTAAAGTTATTTAATAAGGTAGCCACAAGTCTATATTTTAATTTTGGACCCGTTTATAAATATATGAAAACTAACGATAAAAAGATTCTTAAGAATCTACTAAACCATTCATCATGGTTTCCGAGTAAACGTGAAGACAAACTGTTTTCAAAAGCGATAAGAAAGATAATTGAGAATGGTTAGGTTTATAAAATATGCTCAACTATAGTTTCAATGGAAGCATGTTTTTGGTTACTTCGCATTTGCTCTTTAAGCGTTGCTATTTTATCTTCGTTTTCTAGGAGTAATTCAGTATGATACTTTAAGTCCTTACGATTATGCGCGATAAAAGCCATCTTATTTTCTTGAAAGTATATTGCATTTTCCATCTCTTGACCTGGTGTAGGCTTGTATAGAATAACAGGGGTCTCTGTAGTTAAGGCCTCTGTTAATGTAATGCCACCAGGCTTTGTAATCATTAGGTCTGAAGATGACATCCAATGATTCATATTACTGGTGTAGCCTAGAATAAGAACATTATTATAATCATAAAATTCTATATTAAGTTGATTTTTTAAGGCTTGGTTCTTGCCACAAATAATGACAACTTGATTATCTTTTTTAGTTGATGTTTTCTTAACGTATTTTTTAAAACCTTTTAGTAAGCCGAGTGAACCAGTGCACACTAAAATGGTATTTTTATCGATAGATAAACCATGCTTTTTTAGCCAAGCATTACGGTCAGTTTTAATTTTAAATTCATGACTAATTGGAATACCAGAGATTTTAATAATGTTTTTATTTACTCCCCTTTTGATTAAATCATTTCTCATTTTCTCGGTAGCTACATAGTAAATATCTGTATTTTCGACAATCCAGTTTTTGTGAACACAGTAGTCTGTAATTACTGTGTGGATTGGGATGTCTAGACTAAATCTCTGTTTCACCATACTTAGTACAGGTGTAGGGAATGTATTTAAAATGATATCGGGTTTATGCTTATTGATAATGTCTTTTAAGTAGCTTAGCCCATATGTTTTATAGATGCATGAATCTAATTTTTCTTGTCTTGCATAATAAAAAAACTTATAAGTTGGTTTGAAATGAGTAAAACAAGTCATGTACCAGCTTTTAATCCACTGGGTTAAGATAGGATGTGCTTCAAGGTATAGATCATGCGTTACAACGTCGATATTTTTATCGCGAAGCGCTTTATTTAGTACATTACTGACCATTAAATGCCCATGACCAAATGAACCTGTGATTACAAGAACCTTTGTCTTAGTCACTATGTTACCCCCAAGAAATATGTTTTCAGGTTAGATTATAATTTTCTTATTACATCTTGATAATATCATGAGCTTACAAAATTATTGAAAAATAAATAAACTCTTAACAAATGTTAAGAGTTTAAATTGAACGTGCATCGTTTGTATTAAATATAAAGCAATGCTGACTTAGATATATTGATATAAGAAGTGATATAAGTAGCAGCAGAAAGAAATATAAATCTAAGCGCGAGAATGAAGTTTCTCTGTAAAAACTGCGTTTGTTATTAGAAAATCCTTTTGATTCCATAGCAATACTTAAGCGATACGAACGTCGTATACTTTGGCTCAACAAAGTAATGATGGTAGATTTAACTGCTGCAAAACCTGTGACATACTTTTTATTTATTAAAGGTGCACGCACTTTTTTAGCCTGCCTCAACTGCATATATTCAGATATAATAAGTGGCACCATTCTGATTGCTGCCATAAATGAATACGCATATTTTGGAGGTAGCTTTAAGTGAATCATTAAGGCGTAAAAAATATCAGTTATTCTAGTGGTAAAGATAATGAGCGCACCAAATAACGATAGTATAACGCCGCGCATTGCAACATGTATTCCTCTGATTAAACTCTCTTGACTGATGTGTATAATGCCTAAGCGATATAATGTTGTATCGCCTTGTCCGTATAGTATCATATAGGTACTTGATAGGATTCCAGAAATAAAAATAGCACCTAGTAAAGCCAAAATATATTGCGGTTTTATACCGCTCAAGATGATTAAGAGTATCAGATTAAAAAGTAAGAAATACAATAGAGTGTTCGGATTGTGAATAAGAAGAACCGTTACAAATAACAGTGTAGCCATTAGTATTTTACTTAGAGGATTAACACGGTTGATAAAAGTTTCATAGAGTCTTATTGAATCAAACATAGCTAACCTCTTTTTCTATGAGCTGACCATTTCTTATCTCTAGTCTTCGACTTGGGTATCTTTTTAAAATATTATAATCATGTGAGATCATAATAATAGAAGTACCCTCAGAAATTAAATTATGGAAATGATTGAGTAAATCAAAAGTATTTTTCTGATCTAGTCCAAAAGTGGGTTCATCTAAGAGTAATAAATCAGGTAAGCCACCTAGTGCAGTTGCAACACTTAGTCTACGCTTCTGTCCCATAGATAGCTCCAGTGGATTTAAATGAGCCACATGAGATAAATCAAAAGCTTTTAACAAACTTTCAGTCTCTTTTTGAGCTTGTTGAATATCGAATAGATTTTCCATGTTGATAAAAATCTCATCATAGACCTTATGGGTAATAAATTGTAATTCCGGATTTTGAAAAACAGGATAAACTTGCCCAACGATATCCTTTGTTTTCTTTATAACTTTTCCTTTAAATTTTATAGAGCCATGACTCGGAATGAGTTTCATTATACTGTTTAAAAAGGTAGTTTTTCCTGAACCGTTTGGTCCTTCTAGAGTGAGCCACTCCCCTTTATTCACAGTGAGTTTATCTACTGTAAACAAGGTTTTATCTTTTCTTCTAATTGTTAAATCTTCAACAGTCAGTATAGCTTCCTCTGGCTTAATTTTTTTGAATACTGGCGCCTGCTCCCATGAATAAGGGTGCCAGACTCCTAAATTGTTTAATTGTTTTAAACAGTTGTCCAAAATATTTTGTGGTGTGTCATCAGCCACAATCTCACCATTTTTGTTCATTAACAAGACACGGTCTACTTTGTCCCATATATAGTCGACACGATGTTCTATAATAATCACTGTTAAATTGTCCCATATAGACTCTACAGTGTTCCACAATGTTTTTCGAGCTGCTTCATCGAGCATACTAGATGGTTCATCCAAGAATAAACAACTTGGGTTTTGCAGGAGAGCAGAAGCAATAGACAGCTTTTGCTTCATTCCACCTGACAGTGTATTGATATTTGTATCTAGTGAGACTGGTAAGTTAAGACTTTCTAGAATTTGTAGTGCTTTATCCCTTATTTCAACTTTCGGTAACTGTAGATTTTCTAAAACAAAAGCGAGTTCTTCTTCAACTGTAGGCATAGTAAACTGAGCATCTGGATCCTGGAAAACAAAAGCTTTGTTACTTATTAATTGTATATTGTCAGCCTGCATAGAAGCGTGAATGACTGATGGTATTAGACCACCTAAGACATTAAGAAGTGTACTTTTACCTGACCCAGATGGGCCAAGTAAAAGAACTTTTTCTTTTGCTTTAATGTGAAGATTCAATTTGTTGAATGTCTTTTTTTCTTCAGGAAAATTTAGATCCAAACCCTGAATGAATAAGTCATCTTTACTAACTTTCATAGGAATCCTCATGTCTTCTGCCGACATATTTCAACACTCCAGTTTCCTTAACTCCCCTGTACAATTGATGACCTAAGTAACCTGCAAGCAGTGCACCACTAAGGATTCTTAGTGAAAACATTAAAATTAAATTCCATGTCTCTACTTGACCTAGATAGCCATAGTACCAATCGAGCGGTAAGGTTGATACCGCTGCAACCACACCAGCGATAATAGCTGTGTAAACTTTGGTATTGTTATATCTAAATAACATAAATACTATTTCACACACTAAACCTTGAACAATCCCATAAATAATTAATGATATATCGAATTGCAAGAGTACAATGGTCTCACCAGATGCCGCAGCAAACTCGGCAATCAGTGCGACACCAGGTTTTCTAATGATTAAATATGCAACTATAGCTGCGATAAACCACATTCCATAGACGAGCTCATTTAAATGAAGTCCGAATGGTTGCAAGATAGTGTATACACCATCCCATAAAGAATAAATAACAGCGAAAATAAGAGCGATCACAACAGTGACCAAGATGTCAGTTAAAGATAAACTGAGTTTTTGGTTCATAACATAACCTCCGTTAATTTTTTCAAATAAAAAAACACACCACTAACGGAAATGGTGTGCATATAAAAATATGCCACTTCCCTACGCTAGCATAATCTAGATCAGGTAATAAGGGTTATTCTCAGCCATATTTGGCACCCCTAGTGGTGATGAGTTATTATTTGATTATCTATATCATAGTACAGTTGTTGAATCTTGTGAAGTCTATCTTACTTGTAAACTGTTAAACCATGCTTAGGACTTTCATACAGTGTGACACTGACAACTTCATCCTCAGCTTCTAGATGTTCTGAAAATTGATCTAAAATCCAATAAGCGATATTTTCAGCAGTTGTATTCATATTTGTTAAAGTTTCATTCAGAATTTGATTATCTAAATACACTGCGATTTTTTCTTTATACATCTTATCAATATCCATAAAATCAGATCCTAAGCCCCGATCATTAATAGTTGAATTGACATCAACTCTCAATTTATATTCATGATCGATTAAATCTTTATGGCTTGTCTTAGAAAAAAAGACTCGGTTATTACATTTAAAAGTATAATGTAGGTGGAACTGCACTTGACCACCTCTATATTTGAATTTATGTGGGGCTTCGATATTGTCCAGTACTGACATGAAATCATCCTTTTCTTAGCTAAATAAGTTTTTAGATATATTTAACGCTCTTAACATAGCAGTTTTTTTATAGTTATGACCTTCACTCTTACTTAGTATGTCATCGACAGTTTTAACACCTTCTACAATATAATCACCCTTGTTTAGCATGATACACTCTGCTCTAGCACCAGCAACTACATCGGAAATTTCAGAGCGAGTCGGAATGCCATTTTTTATAAGAGATTCTAAGACCTGTGTTGCCCATATCATTGGAATATGAGCTGCCTCACAAATCCATAGTAACTCCTCTTGTATTTCACTGAGTCTCTCATAGCCGATTTCAACAGCCAAGTCCCCTCTTGCTAACATAATTCCAAAAGGACGTTTTGAAGCGGCTTCTGCTATAATCTCAGGAAAAGCTTTGATTGCTTCTACAGTCTCTATCTTAGCAACAATTGGCAAGTCCTTCCTCTGTCTAGGAAGTGATTTTGATAATACTTTTTCAATATAAGCCATATCATCTTTACTTTTAACAAAAGAAAATGCAATGATGTCTGCATGCTGACTCGCAAAAGTTAAATCTTCTAAATCTTTGTCAGTTAAAATGTTTAAATCAATGTCTAAATCAGGAAAATTTACGCCTTTTTCAGTTTTAATTTTGATACCTTTTTCTTTTGAGGCTTTCGTCACTTCTAATAAAAATCCTTCATCAATCACTGCCTTAACAACAGCCTCAACAGTTCCATCATCAATCTTAATTAACTGCCCAAGTTCAACATTTTTTAAGGCGTCAGGTACAGTTGTGTTGACTGCAATTTCTATATTTGACGGAAGTGTCATGGCTTCTTGATTAGATAAAAGAAAAAGTTCTCCAAGTTTTAGTTTAGGATTTCTTTTTGATGTTAATAAATTTTTAATGCGTACCTTTGGACCACTTATGTCCATCAGGATTTTACAAGACTTTCCTGTATTTCGACATGCTTTCTCAATATTTGTGATCATTTCTCCCCATATATTTTTATCATCATGTGCACAGTTGATGCGAGCAGTATTCATACCATTTTTCATAAGTGATTCAACAAGTTCGTAATCATGACTTGCTATACTAGGCATAGTCACCATGATGTGAGTTTGACGATTATCTGGTACTCGCCCTAATAGTACTTCTGTGTTGTGGTTTAACTTACTATGTCGATCTTCTCCATCTTTGTATACATGATAATCAGTGTCTGTTTGGTCTTGTCCCACGATATAGCCTAGAGTTTTAATTACTGCATCAAGGCTATTTAGAACGTTTGGTTCTAAGCGTCCTAAAGATGAAACTCCCCAAGGAATCAAGTCATTTTGTATTTGTCTGTGATCTTCGCTTCTAAATGCGATATAATTTGCCAAATTAATAAGACTGTCTTTGTAGTCACTATTCGCATTGTCTATATCCCAGTCTTGTAGAAGTTTTCGGGATTTTTGTAAAACATCTTGTCGTATTTTTCTAACTTCACCTAATAAATAAACGGCATCATTATTCACATGATTCACCTACTAGCCATATAATTTATCTGTAGCTTTAGCACCTTCGATATCTTTTTCTTTTAGTTCATGAGTAGAGAATGTTGTCCAAATCACTGTAATGGTAGAGTAATTAATTCTAATACCTGGGTGGTGCTGGACCTCTTCAGCATACTCTGCAAGTTTATTAACAAACTCAATACCTGCTACGAAAGTATCAAACTTAAATTTTTTAATAATACGCTCATCTTCTAAAGTCCAACCTTCTAAGTTTTTAGCTTCTTCTTTAATATTCATCTTACTCCTCCTAATCATATTTATTATTCTATACCCTAAATTTATGAGACTACACAAAAACAAAACCGTTATAACGACATGCGTTATAACGGTAAAATACTATATATAATCCTTTACATTGTAGCTTTCATCTGAACCGAAATCGTCTAACGTTACAACTTTAATTAAAGCGTTAGCAACTTCTTTAGCGTCTCTTAAGACATCATTTTCTTTATATTCTTTAAAACGATCAAGGTTAGGAAATTCTTCTATATCAGAAGAACGGATTGTTTCTTGCATACCAGTATCGATAACACCAGGATAAAATATAGCGCTTTTAACGTTATTAGCTTGATGTTTATTTTCTTTACTTAAGACATCGTGCACCATATCAATTGCAGCTTTTGAACTACAGTAAGCACCCCAGCCTTCAATACCATTGACTGCTGCACCACTTGAAACTGTCACTATTCTTTTTTCACCTTGGAAGTCTTGAAAGTGCTTCACAAAACCTTTAATAAGTAAGGTTGGTGCAAGTGTGTTTATTTTATAATTATCAAGCATCTCTTGACCACCGAGATTAGCTAATGATTTAACCGGATTAACTGAACCAGCAATGTTTAGTAGATAAATTTCATCGCCCTCTTCAGGGTTGATTGATGTATAAATATCTGACAACTTATCTTCTAGTTCTTCTGTATCTGTGAAACTGACTTGAAATGATTTATAAATATTTCCTGTTTCTTCTACTGGGCTACGTGTAATACTGATTATTTGACTATCAGTCAAAGCTTGACTGACCGCCTGACCTAACCCTCTGTTAGTACCTGTTAAAAATACATACTTCATGATAATCCCCCTAGTTTGTTGATTAGGTTTATTATACTCCATTTAAATGAACTTCACATATTTTTATAATAGTTTCTAAAGCAGTAATTCTCGCATAGCGCTTGTCATTAGCAGGGATAACATACCAAGGGGCAAAGAGAGTTGATGTATGTTCAATCATATCTTCAGATGCCTCTAAGTATAAGTCCCATTTTTCTCTATTACGCCAATCTTCAGCAGTAATTTTCCACTCTTTTTCAGGCGTTTCTTGTCGTTGTTTAAAGCGTTTCAATTGTTCGTTTTTATCTAAGGATAAGAAAAATTTTATGATGATTGCTCTTGAGTTGTGAAGAGATTGTTCGAAATCATTAATTTCTTTGTAGGCTTGTTGCCATTCTGTTCGGTTAGCTAAGCCTTCTACTCTTTCAACTAATACTCTTCCGTACCAACTCCTATCAAAGAAGGCGATATGGCCTGTGCGTGGAATACGCTTATGAAAACGCCAGAGATAATGATGTTGAAGCTCAATATCAGTAGGGGCACTAATAGCGTTGTTAGTATAGCCTGTTGGATCTAAAGGCTTTCTTGTCCGTTTAATATTTCCACCCTTTCCAGCAGCATCCATTCCCTCGTAAACGAGAATCAAAGGCACTTTTTCTTGATAGAGTTGAAATTGTATTTCTCGCATTCTTTCTTGAAGCTCTAATAGACGTTCTTTGTAATCTTGCTTATCAATTTTTTCGTTTGCAAAGTCAAAGTTAAATAATTTTGTCTTAAAGTTATTAGAAAAATCACCATTAATTCTTTCTGTCTGTTTGTCTTTTTCATACTCAAGGCGCTTCTGGAGTCTTTGAATGATGACTTTATACATATCATCAATGGCTTGAGATTTTTTATGAAAATGGATGATTGACCAAGGACTAACGGTCTTTTTATTTAAAAAATAGCTCATTTCTTTTTCATAGTCATGGTGGATCAATTGTTCTTGGAATTCTTCAGCTTTCCAGCGTAGTATAGGGTTCGATTTTAGTTTATCAATATGATGCTCTCTTGCTTTTTCATCCGTATCGATATATAGCTTAATAATTTCATAGCCATTATTAACTAAGGTGTTCTCAAAATTATCTATGTCCGCTTCAAGCTCTGGTAAATCTGTTCTTAAGTTATGTGTATGATGGTAATCCTTTTGTTCTATCAGTTGAGAGTACCAACTTCTAAAATGTATATTTATATCCCCGCTTTTAGGCAAATGATACCAATAACGATGTAAAAAAGGATAGCGTAAATATGACTCTCTAGGTGGTCTATTGGCTATGAAATTCGTATATTTTGCATCTAGGGTCATATATAAAGCATTAGCAAGTCTAGATTTACCTGAGGCAGGAGCACCTTCAATTACAATCATGAGTGGTATACCTTGAGTGTGAGTTTCTCTACTTAATTCAGCTAATTTATCTTCAAGATTTGTCATTTCATCGCCCCCAATTTTCTTGTTCGACTATTCCCTATAATAAGCGGATATATTCATGGTTCACTTGGTCTGAGCTAGTAATCTTGTCTTTTTCTGAGTAATGTACTATAGTTTAGACAGAGTTTTTCAACTGAATACAATTCTTTCGGGGCAGGGTGAAATTCCCAACCGGCGGTGATAGCCCGCGACCTGTGCATGTTTCATGCATGGCTGATTCAGTGAAAATCTGAAGCCGACAGTATAGTCTGGATGGTAGAAAGAATAATGAGCACAGCGTAGTACTACAACTACGTTTATTTAACCTTGTTAATTTTAACAGTGTTATTTAGCATACATTATTAGCGCCGATGGATATATCCATCGGCGCTTTTTTAATTCAGGAGGTAAAACTTGAACCAGTATATGAATTTAGCGGTTTCTTTAGCAGAAACGGTATATGGTCAAACAGGTGCCAACCCACCAGTGGGTGCGGTAATTGTCAAAAATGGACGTGTCATTGGTATTGGAGCACATTTAAAAGAAGGAGAAAATCACGCGGAACGAGCTGCTTTAAAAGCTTGTACAGAATCACCAAAAGGAGCAGACATTTATGTCACTTTAGAACCGTGCTCACATCATGGTAAAACGCCACCTTGTACAGATGCACTCATCGAAGCTGGAATAAAGCGTGTATTTTACGCCTCTTGTGACCACAATAGTAAGGTAGACGGTCTCAAAGTATTAAAAGCTCATGGCATAGAAGTAATCCTTCTTCAACATCCTAAAATTTTTGAATTATACCGTCCATTTAATATTAAATTAAAAGAAGACAGACCATTTATCACTTTGAAGACGGCGATGACCTTAGATGGCAAAATTGCACGGGAAAATGGTGATAGCTATTGGGTGAGCAATGAACAGTCTAGGAAAGATGTTCATCTGCTTAGAAGCATACATGATGGTATTTTAATTGGTGGCAACACCTTATTAAAAGATAATCCGCATTTAACCGTCCGCATTTCAGCTATTGATAAAGAAATCAGACCTGTCATCTTGTTAGGTTCTAAACTTTTATCGTCAGAACTTAATATATTTGAACATCCATTAAAACCAATAGTATTTACTACAAATAAAGATAATTTGAAGTTTTCAAATGAATTTCAAATCTACTACGGAGAATATGAGTTGGATAAAATTCTAAAAATTTGTTTAGAAGAAGGCATCCATTCACTTTTAGTAGAGGGAGGTTCAACAATTCTGACTTCATTTTTAAATAATAACTTATTCGACGACCTCATTATTTACATTGCCCCGAAAATATTTGGTTATTCTGAATATCAAATTCATCAAGCTAAAGAAGTAACTGTTGATAATTTGATATTACACAAAGTTGAAAAACTCGAGTCAGACATAAAACTTACCTACAGGAGGACTCGACAATGTTCACAGGATTAATCGAAGCGACTTCACCAATTTTAAACATCCAAAATACAAAGCAAGTGACTAGTTTTGAGATTAAAAATACAAAATTTAATGATTTAGATATTGGAGACTCAATTGCAATCAACGGTGTCTGCCTAACAGTGACGAAATTAAAAGAGCACTCTTTTTCAGTTGATGTGATTAATGAAACCAAGCGACTGACTAATCTAAGTCAAGTGAAAGAAGGAGACCTACTTAACTTGGAGCGAGCGATGAGACTGTCTGATAGATTAGGTGGTCATCTAGTTTCAGGACATGTTGAAGGGACTGGAAAGGTGATAGATATTGCGAAAGATGGTGCTGCCTTAGTATTAAAGTTTAAATGTCAGGAGTCTCTTATGAAATATATGGTTGAAAGGGGCTCAGTCACTCTAGATGGCATCAGCTTAACACTCTTTGCTGTGGATCATAAGCAGAATACAATCACAGTTAATATTATTCCTGAAACTCAAAAAGAAACTAATATCATCTACAGAACACATGGAGATGCTGTAAATATTGAAACAGATATGATTATAAAACATGTCGAGCATCTGAGGACTAATGGAAAAGTAGGTGAGCTACATGTTTGATTCCGTTGATAGTGCACTGACTGCGCTCAAAAAAGGTGAATTAATCATAGTCACTGATGATGAAAATAGAGAAAATGAAGGCGACTTAGTTGGGATTGCTGACTATATTGATGCAGAAGCAATTAACTTTATGGCTACACATGCTAGGGGATTAATATGTGCGCCAATTTCCAGTGACATAGCAAAAAATGCTGGTTTAATACCAATGGTTACTCATAATAGTGATGAGTTTAAAACCGCATTTACAATCTCGATTGATCATGTGAGTTCAACGACGGGCATTAGTGCTTATGAGCGATTTGAAACAATAAAAGCTCTCACAGATAAAAATGTAACAACACACGATTTTAATCAGCCCGGTCATGTGTTCCCATTGATTGCTAAAGATGGGGGTGTAAGACAAAGACAAGGGCATACTGAAGCAGCAGTGGACCTAGCAAAACTTTCTGGCGCAAATTCTGTTGGTGTGATTTGTGAAATTATGAATGAAGATGGCACCATGGCACGCCTAGATGATTTAGAAGTGTATAAAGAAAAACATGGACTTAAAATGATCAGCATTGAAGACTTAAAATCGTATATTGAAAATAAGACACTAGTTCAGCACGAAGCAACTGTCAACATGCCAACTGCATATGGTAATTTTAAAATGTATGGATATACAGATGGACAAGGTAAGGAACATATCGCATTGGTGCATGGTGAGATAAAAGACAAGATGAAAGTTAGAATTCATTCAGAATGCCTCACTGGAGATGTTTTTAAGAGTGCACGCTGTGATTGTGGAGAACAATTAGACTTAGCTTTAAAAATTATTGCTAAAGAAGATGGTGTGATCCTTTACATGAGGCAAGAAGGTCGAGGGATTGGCTTAGCTAATAAATTAAAGGCCTATGAGTATATAGAAGAAGGTTATGACACTGTAGCAGCCAATGAACATTTAGGATTTGATGCAGATTTAAGAACATACGATGTCGCAGCAGCAATGTTAAAACATTTAGGCCTTAGAGAAGTTACACTACTATCTAATAATCCTAAAAAGATTGATGGCTTAAGACAAGAAGGTATTGTGGTAAATCGAGAAGCCCATATTGTTTCTGGCAATGAATATAACTCATCGTACTTAAATACAAAAAGAGAAAAGTTAGGACACTTACTTTAAAGGAGATAATCGTATGAATGTAATTCAAGGATCTATGAATGGAGAAAATTTAAAGATTGCAATTGTAACTTCAGAATTCAATGGCTTTATAACAGAGCAATTATTAAAAGGAGCAGAGCATACTCTCTTGAAATATGGAGTAACGGCAAGCAATATTGACTCTCTGCATGTACCAGGTGCTTTTGAACTACCACTAGCAGCTAAGAAACTTGCAGAGACAGGGCGTTATGATAGCGTTATAACGCTTGGTTGTGTTATTAGAGGTGCAACTAGTCACTATGATTATGTCTGTGCTGAAGCAGCGAAAGGTATTAGTAATGCTAGTATAACGACAGGCATTCCAGTGATTTTTGGAGTAATTACAACGGAAAATATTGAGCAAGCCATAGACCGTGCAGGAGTTAAGGTGGGTAATAAAGGTTCTGAGGCAGCTATTACTGCTATAGAAATGGCAAATAAATTAAAAAATATATAAAAACAAAAGCCGATTATCAAGCGATAATCGGCTTTTGTTTATCTCATAAATTTCTTGATATGGTCAGGTAACATCATAACTTCAGCTTGCATATCAGCAGGTCTAAAAGTTTTATCAATACATGCATCCATATACTCAAGATGTTTTTCATCAAGGTCTTCGTCGACAATAGTTTCATGATTATCAGACTGAAGACTGTACCAGTATAAGTATTCAACATCCATAAAGACCTCTCTAAAGATCGTCTCTACATACATTTTTTCGCCTTCAAGATTCAATAAGACATCATCCATATTGTTCTGCATATATTGAATCCACTCATCAACTAGGGCGCTCTTACCCTCTTTAACCTTGAATTTTGTGAGTTCAGCTCTCATAAATCCGCTCCTCCTCATCACACTTTTATATTTATATTCTATATGAAAATTTATATAGATGCGAACGATTACCAATAATTAACTAGTAAAAATGTAACACAGGATAAATTATCTGTAAATTGAAAGCCTTTACATTTATCAGTAAATTTAGTTAAAATGGAGATGAATTAAATTAACAAGGAGGTTGTAAAATGGTCTTTGAATTTCCGAATAAAGATGGCGCTAAGTACAGAATTAAGAATCAATATGAGAACTACATTGGAGGAGAGTGGACACCACCGTTAGATAGTGAATACTTTGATAACGAATCACCAGTGATTGGAGAAGTAGTATCTAAGGTGCCGCGTTCGAAAGAAGCAGATGTAGACAAGGCAGTAGAGGCGGCTAAAGAAGCACAGAAATCTTGGGGCTTAACATCACCGACAGAAAGAAGTAATATTTTACTGAAGATTGCTGACCGTGTGGAAGAACATTTAGAGGAGCTTGCTGTATTAGAGACTTTTGAAAATGGTAAAGCAGTAAGAGAAACCTTGAATGCAGATTTACCACTTGTTGTTGATCACTTTAGATATTTCGCGGGAGTAATTAGAGCGCAAGAAGGTGGTATATCACAGATAGACAATGATACTGTTGCTTATCATTACCATGAACCTCTAGGCGTTGTAGGACAAATTATTCCATGGAACTTTCCATTACTGATGGCGACTTGGAAAATTGCACCTGCACTAGCAGCAGGGAATTCAATTGTCTTAAAGCCAGCGGAACAAACACCAACGACTATTTTACACCTTGTAGAACTGATTGAAGATTTACTACCAAAAGGTGTTTTAAATATTGTTAACGGTTTTGGTTCAGAGGCAGGACAAGCTCTGGCGACACATTCAGGAATCAATAAAATTGCCTTTACCGGTGAAACAACAACTGGACGAATTATCATGCAAAACGCCAGTCAAAACATCATACCTGTCACTTTAGAATTAGGCGGTAAATCGCCAAATATCTTTGCTAAAGACGTCATGGACGAAGATGATGAATATCTAGATAAAGCGATAGAAGGTCTGGTCATGTTTGCCTTAAACCAAGGGGAAGTTTGTACATGTCCTTCAAGAGCCTTAGTTCATGAAGATATCTTTGATGACTTTATGGAACGTGTAATTAAACGTGTTGAACAAATTAAAGTCGGTAATCCTCTTGACCCGAATACTATGATGGGTGCACAAACATCTAATGAACAAAAAGAGAAAATTGCATCTTACTTAGACATTGGGCGAAAAGAAGGGGCAGAGATTCTTACTGGAGGTAATATAAAAGAAATCGAAGGGGAGCTTTCGAATGGTTACTACTTTGAACCAACAATCTTTAAAGGAAATAACAAGATGAGAATCTTCCAAGAAGAAATTTTTGGACCAGTACTTGCAGTTGCAACTTATAAAGATGATGACGAAGCAATTGAAATTGCCAATGATACACTATACGGCTTAGGTGCGGGAGTATGGACTAGAAGTCAGAATAGAGCATATAGATTAGGACGTGCAATCCAAGCTGGACGTGTGTGGGTAAATACTTACCATGATTATCCAGCACACGCTGCTTTCGGCGGATATAAGATGAGTGGTATTGGCCGAGAGAATCATAAGATGATGTTAGAACACTACCAGCAAACTAAGAATCTTTTAGTGAGCTATAGTGAATCACCAAAAGGTTTCTTCTAAATGGCGGTACTTGAAAAAGTACAAGCAACTGAAGCGGCCAAATCACTCATTAATGAATTAAAAAAAGAACATGGAGAATTGATCTTCCATCAATCCGGAGGCTGCTGTGACGGCTCCAGTCCCATGTGTTTAAAAAAAGAAATGATGATTATTGGAAATGTCGATGTATATTTAGGAGATATTGAAGGTGTACCTTTTTATATGAATCAAAAGCAATACGAATATTGGAAACATACACAGATTACTGTAGATGTAGTTAAAGGTATTGGTGGAATGTTCAGTGTTGAAGGCCCTCGTGGAGTCAGGTTTCATATAAGAAGTGAACCGATTTAAAAGAAAAGCTAGGAATCAAAAGATTCCTAGCTTTTTTCACGTGAAACAAGCTTATTTTTCCATTTGAACTTCTAAAAATTGCTTTAGAACTTGAGTGGTTAAGACAATATCATTGAGGTCTGTCCATTCCTTGGGATTATGACTGATTCCATCTTTACTTCTTGTAAAAATCATTGCAACTGGAATTTCTAAGCCAATATTCATGGAATCATGACCAGCGCCACTAGGAACTTCTAAACTATCGATACCCATATCATCTAAAATACTTTTTAGCTCTTTTTTATAAGATTCTTCTATAGGAATCGGTTTGACACTAGAAGTTCTTTTAACCGAACAAGAGATACCACGGTCTGAAGCGATCGTCTCTGCATGTTTGTGAATTTTATTGAGTAATTGATCTCGACTTTCTTCGAATATATCTCTTATATCAACAATAAGTTTGACGGTTTCAGGAATAACGTTAGCACCGTTTGGCAGTACTTCAAATTTACCCACAGTCGCAACTGCAGTCTCAGAAAATTCACTAGGAAAAGCTTCAATATCACTGACAAATTGACCTGCTGCAACAAGTGCATCTTGTCGGTCATTCATAGGTGTATTACCCGCATGGCCCGCAAGCCCTGTAAATTCAATCTCTAACCAAGACTGTCCCGCAATACCAGACACAATACCAACCGGTAAATTTTGTTTTTCTAATCGTTTACCTTGTTCTATATGAGATTCAACAAAGAAAGTCCAGTCTCTACGACTCACTTTTTTAAATGCCTCTAGAGAAGAGCCATAATTTTTTAAAACTTCACTTAGATTCTGACCTTTATCATCCTCTAAAGATGCTAGTAAATCATCATCTAAATAACCCATAAAAGCACGACTACCAAACACTCCACTTGAGAATCTTGCACCTTCTTCATCAGTAAAGATTACCACTTCAAATGACTTTTGTGGCTTATAGTTATTAGCTTGCCATGCTTCTGCTACTTCAAGAGCAGCTAAGACACCAAGTACACCATCAAAATTCCCACCAGCTGGTACAGTGTCAAGATGAGAACCAGAAGCGATAGATTGACTATCATCTTGTCCTATAAGACGACCAAAGACGTTACCAGCAGCATCAGTTTCGACGGTTAAACCTGCTTCTGTCATCCACTTAGACACAAGTGCTTTTGCATCTTTTTCTTCTTTAGAAAATCCCTGGCGATAAACTCCACCGCTTTCTAAACGACCAATTTTTGATATTTCTTCAAGACGGCTGGCTAAACGTTCGCCGTCAATGCCATGTTTAGATAGATTTTTATCGTAGGAAGAGAGTAATTCTTCTAACATATTTATACCTCCTTAAGATTGTTATCTTTTAGTTTTCTGAACCAGGCAATGATAGCTAGAATAATCAATGCAAAGCCTAGATAGCCCATTAGAGAATAAACTGAACTTACCAAGTTTGTGAATCCGAATAGGCTGGCAAAAAATCCAACCGCACCAATTATGACTACAGCGATTTTAAAAGTCTTTGTATCAGGTGTGAAGAACCTAGCTGCAAATGAATAAAACATACCAACTGCCGTATTGTACATCATCCCTAAGAGAGCGATAGCAGTTAGAATACCCACTGCAGGATGAATGGCTGTTGCAAGTTCTAAAGTAGGCATATCAACACCTTGAATGATATCAATTCTTACTAACATACCCGTGTGAATTAATAAGATTAAGAGACCTAAAATTGCGCCACCTATAATGCCTCCAATGCCAGCGACTTTTTTGTCTTTAACTTGTCCTGCCATAATAATGAGTAGGGCAGCACCAGCTGAAATATTATATGAGACATATAAAAATGCACTTAATAGCCAGTTAGATGAAGCGGATGTTTGTTCTTTAGCAATAGCGTCTGCAGTTGTTAGAGATATATCCATGGTGAAAATGGAATAAGCGACTATGATTAAAATAACAGCGATTAAATACGGTGTGACTGCTGCGATAATACTAATAATCTTATTAGTGTCTAACAATAAGGTTAAGATAGTGAGAACGACCATGATGATGCTACCAACCATAGGAGAAATTCCAAACATTTGTTCAAATGTCGATCCCGAACCTGCAAACATTACGACAGCGACACCAAATAAGAAAAAGGTAATGACTAAGTCGAGAATAGGCCCGATATATTTACCGCCTATGTGATAAAGAACTGCTCTGTGGGAACTGGCCTTTAAGCTTGCGCCAAGCTGAGCGAAAGTATAGCCCAAAAAGATAAAGAGTAAGCCGGTGATAATTGCTCCGACTGTACCCCAAATACCAAAACTTGTGAAATATTGCATGACTTCTTGGCCGGATGCAAATCCTGCACCAACAATTAGACCAACGAAGGCACTACCAATTTTTAAACTCTGCTTCATATACCGGACCTCATTTAGTTAAATTCTTTCTTATCTACTGTAAATTGATCTACTGTTTCTAAATTAACTTCATAGCCAATACCTTTAGCTTTAGGTACTTCGATAAGACCATCTACGGAGACAACTTCCGGCTCAATAAGGTCTTTTTCCCAATAACGACTAGAACTTGCAGTGTCGCCAGGTAAAGTGAAGTTAGGCAAAGTAGTCAAGGCAACGTTATGTGCACGTCCGATTCCTGATTCCAACATGCCACCACACCAGACTGGGATATTGTTTTCTTGACAGTAGTCATGAATTTTAACAGCTTCTGTTAAACCACCCACGCGTCCGATTTTTATATTAATAATTTTTGTACTACCTAATTCCACTGCTTTTTTAGCATCTTCTAATGAGTGAATACTTTCATCTAAACAAATGGGTGTAGAGAGCTCCTTTTGTAGTTTTGCATGATCGATGATGTCATCTGAAGCGAGTGGTTGTTCAATCATCATCAAATCAAATTCATCCAGTTGTTTTAAGAGCGCTGTATCATTTAAACTATAGGCGGAATTTGCATCAGCCATAATAGCTGTATCCGGGAATTCGCTTCTTAAAGTACGCATAACTTCAACATCCCAATCGGGTTTAATCTTAACCTTTATGCGTTTGTAACCTTCATTGACAAAACCTCTAACAATCTCAACTAATTCTTCAACTGTGTCTTGTATACCGATGCTGATGCCTACATCAATACTTTCTCTCTTACCACCTAAGGCCTCGGCAAGACTCATGTTATTTTGTTTGGCATAGACATCCCAGATTGCACCTTCTATAGCGGCTTTAGCCATATTATTTTTACGGATTGGTGCAAAGATTTCATTTACTTCATCAGGATGTTCAATTTCCTTATGTAAAATCAATGGAATCAAGTAATCTTCAAGCATATGCCAGTTTGTTTTAACTGTTTCTTCACTATAGAAAGGAACGTTAAAAGCAACTGTTTCACCCCAACCACTTGTACCATCAGCATCGACAGCCTCTACAAGTATAAATTCTCGTGTTTTAAAAGTACCAAAACTAGTGGTGAATGGTGCTTTCATTTCCATCTCCATCAATCTCAATGTAACCTTCTCTATTCTCATTACTGTTCATCTCCTAAATTTAATGATTCTTTTTTTACAAATATATAAGTAGCTGTTCGTTCATGAGGGTATAAATGAACAGCGGCATAACCTGCTGTAATTAATTCCTGAAAGAGACGTCTAGTTTTTAGTCTCCAGTCCAAAGCAATATCAGGAGCATCTTGCTTTAGTTCCTGGATATTATTAGGGACCACAACACCATATGTTTCCTGTGATAGTGTTTCTTCTAAATGTTCCCCAAAAGTCGGAACATCATTATTGTAGGCAATCTTATTAAGTAGTGAAGCGGCCTCAATAGTAGGTGGTGAGTATTTATCAGCGTGCTCACTTGATAAAAACCAATGCACTTCAAAACGGTCAGAAGGTAAACCTTTATTTAAACCATCTTCCATTGCCCCATAAGCATCTTCTATGTAAACATCAACGATGCCCCGCAATTTTGAAAGATTTAAGTAGGCATTTCTTGTCTCAAGAGGATCAAAGGTCCAATGCATTTTGCTATAGCCTTTTCTAAGTGCAACTTGTCGCTGCTTTTGTTTTAATTTTTCTCCAATTTTCTTAGAGCGATAATTATCAATAATACCGAGCATATGTGAGCACAGATATGTTTGACTTCCACTAAAGCCGGCAAAGCCATAAGAGAAGCCAATTAAATTCTCCCCATCATATGCACCAATAACAAGACCGCCATTTTTAACGGCGGTGAGAGTTTGATGTGTGGGTAAAGGATCCATGTCCCAGACAGCCTTTTCAATATGTTTTAAAGCTTTTAATTCTTCAATCGTCGTCAATTCTTTTATCTCTATCATTGCTTAACCTCTTTAAATTAATTTTCAATAAAGATAACACAATAATCGTCTAAATACAATTAATATTCAGACAAGTCAGTATAGTGATTTATTTCAGTTTCGAAATTAAATGGTTGATTTTTTGAGAAAGTGCCCTTATACTAAATATAGATTAAATTTAATATATTCAAATTCGAATTAATTGGAGGTGCGACAGATGACAGAACAAAATTCGAGAATTAAAGCATTTACGGTCTTTATAAAATCATCTCAGTCTGTACAGAAATTAATTAAGCAAGACTTTTTAAAGAAAGAGATTAATCTTAATGAGTACGGTGTACTAGAGCTCTTGTATCACAAAGGTGATCAAGCAATACAATCAATCGGCAAAAAGATTCTCATGGGTAGTGGAAGTATTACCTATGTCATCGATAAGTTAGAAGATAAAGGTTTTGTCTATAGAAAACCTTGTCCAAAAGACAGAAGAAAGATTTTTTTATGTATTACTGACGAAGGAAAAAAGTATATGGAGACGAGAGTGGTAGAACAAGAAGCACTGATAAATACTGTCTTTGAAGAATTAAATGACTCAGAAGTCGCAGTGGCCATTGATCTATTTAAGAGAATAGGAATTCACGCAGAAAGCTTACTAAAATAAAATGATATTTCATATTATATGGAGGAATTACAATGACTAATTTAAAAGGAATACATCACGTTACAGCGATGACAAATGATGCAATGAGAAACTATGAATTTATGACAGATGTACTCGGTATGAGACTTGTTAAGAAAACTGTTAACCAAGATGACATTCAAACATATCACACCTTCTTTGCTGATGATGTAGGTTCACCTGGTACAGATATGACATTCTTTGATTTCCCAAACAATCCTAGAGGTAGTCGTGGAACAAATGCGATTACAAGAACTGGTTTAAGAGTTCCAAATGATGCAGCCTTAGAATATTATCAAGCACGTTTTGATGAATTTGGTGTAAAACATGAAGGTATTCAAGATTTATTTGGTAAAAAAGTCTTACCATTTGAAGAAGAAGATGGGCAACGCTACCAGTTATTTTCAGATGAAAATAACGAAGGTGTAGCACCTGGAACACCGTGGAAAAATGGACCTGTACCTGAAGACAAAGCAATCTATGGACTTGGCCCTATTGAGATTACTGTAAGTTATTATGATGATTTCAAAAAGGTCTTAGTGGATATTTACGGCATGAAGGTAACGTTAGAAAAAGATGATGTAACGCTATTAGATGTAGGTGAAGGCGGAAATGGTGGTCAAGTTATTCTACGTAAAGACCAAGGAGTAGAAGGTAGACAAGGTTATGGTGAAGTTCACCACGTATCATTCAGAGTTGAAGATCATGAAGCAATAGAAGAATGGGAAAACAAATACCGTACTATGGGTATTGGAAACTCAGGTTTAGTAGATAGATTCTACTTCGAAGCATTGTATGCAAGAATTGGGCATATCCTAATTGAAATTTCGACAGACGGACCAGGTTTCATGGGTGATGAGCCTTATGAGACTTTAGGAGAAAGTTTAGCTTTACCACCTTTCTTAGAGCCTAAAAGAGAAGTAATTGAAGCACAAGTTAGACCATTTGATACTAAAAGAAGTAAATAAGGAGATAGATTATGGAAGCTATTAAAAGAATTCACCACATCACTGCTATTGTTGGAGACCCAAACGAAAACATTAAATTTTATAGAGATATTTTAGGACTCAGACTTGTTAAACAAACGGTTAATTTTGATGACCCAGGTGTTTATCACTTATACTTCGGGGATGACAACGGCAACCCAGGAACTATCATTACTTTCTTTAACTGGTTGGTAGATCGACCAGGACTTAAAGGCAGTGGTCAAATTGGACGTATTGCATTTAGAATTCCTAAAGGATCAATGGGTGCTTGGCAAAAACATTTAGATGAGCACAAAATTAACAACCGTATTACTCAATTATTTGGTCAGGATATTCTCGAATTTGATGATGTTCACAGCTTAGAACTTGCTTTAGTTGAAGGACAAGAAGAAAAAACTGATAAAGATATCATTGGTTTTCATGGTGCAGTACTGTTATCAACTAGTCCAGAAGAAACTAGTAAATTACTCACTGAAGAAATGGGTCTAAGTCCTATCCAATCGAATGATAGAAACTTCCACTTTGAAACAGTAGGTGAAGAAAGACATCACTTAATCACTGAAATACCACCACGTCCAAGAGGACGATTTGGTATAGGAACTGTTCATCATATTGCATGGTCAGTCCCTAACTTGACTAGTTTGTTAGAGTGGCGTGAAAAGTTAGAAAATGTTGGTTTGAGATTGACGGATGTCAGAGATAGAAATTACTTTAAATCAGTCTATACAGGTGAGTTTGGGAATATGGTATTCGAATTTGCTACAGACGATCCTGGCTTTGACGTCGATGAAGAACTTGAGCATTTAGGTGAATCATTGCAACTACCAGAACAATACGAAGATAGAAGAGAAGAATATGAAAGAACTATGCCTAAATTGGATTTGTAGGTGACCAATATGCAAAGTTATTCAAGTGATGAGCTCACTATAAAAGAACAAAATAAAATTCTGATTGGCGCAATAGGTCCTAGACCTATTGCACTTATTTCAAGTCAATCAGATGAAGAAGTCGTCAATGTTGCACCTTTTTCATATTTCAATATTATTTCTTACAGACCTGCAATAGTGTCGGTTTCTGTTCAGAGAATTAATGGACAAATGAAAGATACTGCTAGAAACATCATCAGTAATCAAGAAGCAGTCGTGCACATTGTTGATGAAGATAATGTGGCCTTGGCCAATCAAACGTCAAGACACTTACCTGCTGAAGACAGTGAATTAAACTATGCGAATTTTACCACTGTCAAATCTTCAGTCGTGAAACCTCCAGGCTTAGAGGAAGCTAAGGTGAGATTTGAGACCAGCTTATATAATCACACTGAAATATATAACGGAGATGAAGTGACAGCAGATGTGCTCATGTTAAGAATAGAAACTTTTCATTTAGCTAAAGAAATCTACGATAAAGACACGGGTTATATCGACGTTAGAAAACTTGCGGCAGTTGGAAGATTGGCAGGACAAGATTATGCTAAAATAGGAGAATTTTTCTCTATAGAAAGACCATAAGCAATTTAGGAGCTGAATTTTAATGGAATATATTTATAAAGAAAATAAGAAAGATGCACCAGTATTTGTTTTACTACATGGTACAGGAGGTAGTGAGACAGACCTCTTACCACTTGCTCAGGTGTTAGCACCAGATTATAACGTCTTAAGTGTACGTGGAGAAGTAAAAGAAAATGGTATGAATCGTTTCTTTAGACGCCTTGGTGAAGGAAATTATGACTGGGAAGATTTAGAAGTGCGTTCTGAAGCACTAGTTAATTTTATTAAAGATAAATCACAAGAACATGACTTTAGTTTAGAAGATGTTATTTTTGTAGGGTTTTCTAATGGCTCAAATATCGCAATGCATATGATGATTAATCATCCTGAAACCTTCAAAAAAGCAATGCTATTTGCACCGTTATACCCTAAGAACTTAGAAGGAAATATCGATTTTTCAAAAGCAGAAATCTTCCTGTCTTTAGGTAAAGGAGACCCTATTGTACCAGAAGAACAAAGCAATCATGTTATTGATATTTTTGAAGATGGCAATGCCGATGTAACGTCGATATGGGTGAATGGTCACTCCTTACCATCAGAAGCAGTAGAACATGGAAGAGCATGGTTAAATAGATAAAAAGTAAACAAGTAGATAAGATAAAAGCCGTACACTAATTCTTTGAGAAGTTTAGCGTACGGCTTTTTTATGCAGTTTTTATATAGATGGACTCTGATCCTCTATATTTCTCCTAAACAGTGCTTGTTTAACCTTGTCTAAGTATAGCTTATATAATGCGATAGATAGAGAAACAACAGCTATGCCAAAAGAAAAGCCAGCGAGTACATCGGTTGGGAAATGAACCCCCAAATACACTCTTGTAAACATAATGAAAGTAATAAGTGAGAAAGCAATAACACCACTTAGAATTTTTATCCACTTAGCATGCACGGTAAGAATAATAAATATGCTAAGAAGGCCTATAAATACAGTTGCAGCAGTAGAATGACCACTTGGAAAACTTTGAGATGTCACATGAGCAAGTCTTAGAATGCCCGGACGATCTCTATCTACGATTTTTTTCATAATATATACAAAAATCCCTGGGCCTAACAGAATAGTCATGCCAAACCAGAGGCTAAGAATGTACATTCGTTTATAGATAAGAAAAATAACTGTTAAAGCAGTTAATATAATGATAGATATAGTCCCAGCGAAATCAGTCAAAATAATGATAAGAGCAGTACGACTATCTGTAATAAATGATTGGATATAACTGATTACGCTCTTATCTAAGTTATAGACCCAGTCCAGTTTATAAAAGACGCCGAGTGCTATAAAGATATAGATAAATAAAAATAAAAATGATGAAGCAAGGAAGTTTTTTGCCATATATGATAATGCCTCTTTCGATTAAGCTGTATATATTATAGCAGATATCTTATTTCAATAACGTATTGCTAATGGATAAGAGAATGTTTACACTAAAATATATAAAAGACATGGAGAGAAGGGTTAGAGTGAAGGTTAAATTTATTGGTCTCTTGTTTTTATCGAGTATAATTCTTACCGCTTGTAGTACTCCTTTTGATGATTTAGCTGATCAAATAAATGCTTGGATTGCAGGAGAAGAAGTTGATAACAAAGAAACTGAAAACGAAGATACAGAAGGTACGGAATCAACTGAAGAAGACAGTACAACGGAAGAGACAGAAACCACTGAAGATACAACAGAAACTACCAATCAAGTTGATACTAGTACCAGTGAATCAACTAGCAAAGTAGATTATTCAGATCTTTATGATCAAGGTGAAGAAACATCTTTAGATAGTGGGACTTACACGGTTGGTGAGGATATTGAAGCTGGTCGATATGAGGTGACTTCTGATGATTATATGGGTATAACTATCAGAAATGCGGATGACCTTAGTACATATACAGATAGTGTCAACGGCGGCAGTGAGGATTCAGTGGATAAACATATTGTATTCTTAGACGATGACTATACAGTTGAAGTGAGTGATTATAGTAGTTCTAGCGGTGCAGTAGTTGATTTTGCTCCTTATGAGTCCACGGAAGTTACAGAGTTAACGCCTGGCCAATGGATTGTAGGAGAGGACTTCCCAGCAGGTGTCTATGATATAGAAATTGATCCAACTGATAGCTATGGAGACTTAGTTATATCTCGACAGCTGGACTCTAATCGAGCACGTTTCCTTCTTGGTTCGGTAGATTATGGTGGTGTTTTAGAAGTCACGACGAACTTAGAAGAAGGAGAACTTGTTACACTTAACTATATAAAAAGTGCAAGATTAACTAAAAGATAAGTAATGTTTCATGTGTAATAAATCAGCCTACTTTAGTTTTAAAGTAGGCTGATTTTGTATTTATACTAAATCTAGACGCTCTTTATAGCATTTTCTACATACTGGAACGTATTCTTCATCCCCGATTTGAATGGTTTCTCCGACATTTGTAGGCACTCCATTTTGCATTCTTAGGTTTAAAGTCGCTTTTTTATTACAGAACTGACATACAGTTTTTAGTTCATCGATTGCATCAGCAAGTTCTAAAAGGGTACGACTGCCTTCGAACAATTCATTGCGAAAATCTGTCTTTAAACCAAAGGCGATCACTGGAATATCGAGTAGGTCTGGAATGTCACTTAAGTTATGAATGTCTTTTTTTGATAAAAACTGAGCCTCATCCACTAGAACTGCATAGACTGCTTCTTTTTCGTGTTCTTGTTTTACTTTTTCAAAAATATCATCAGTGACATACTCAGCATCTAATTCTAGACCGACTCTTGACTTGATTTTATGATGACCACTTCTAGAATCGATTGGAGAGGTATAAGCCAGACAACGTTTTCCTTGGGTTGTGTACTGATAATGTGTTGTGATAATTTGATTACTTTTATTGCTCTGCATTGTGCCATAACGATAGTAAAGTTTTGCCATAAAAATCCCCATTCTCTTAATGTCAAACATCATTTTAACATGAACCGACTAGGAATTTACAGAGGATGTGTTATCTTATAGATATTAAGTCATTTTGGAGGATTAGCATGGAAAATACATTACCAGCATGTCCATCTTGTGGTTCGGAGTATACATACGAAGATGGAAATTTATTAGTTTGCCCAATGTGTCATCATGAGTGGACAAGGGAAGAGGAAGAAGAGAACATAGAAGAGGATGTAAAAGATGCTGTTGGAAATGTTCTTAGTGATGGGGATACTGTAACTATTATAAAAGACTTAAAAATTAAAGGTTCATCGAATGTGATTAAGCAAGGAACGAAAGTGAAAAACATTCGTTTAATAGATCCTGAAGATGGTCACGATCTTGATTGTAAAATACCAGGAATCGGCCAGATGAATCTTAAATCAGAGTTTGTGAAGAAAATATAAGAGCAGGCAAATGCCTGCTCTTATATTTATTTGGTCAATTCTTCTTGGAATATATCTAAGAGATAATCTAAAGTGGTTGGATCACTGTAGCTTGAAGCGGCAGTATCTATTTCAATCACTTGCTTATTTTGAACGGCAGGAATTGATTTCCAGACATCATCTTTCATAAATGATAAATCAGTATCTTCATAACGGCTGAGTATCATAAAGTCACCAGCATAGTCTGGGATGACTTCTTGTGATATTTCTGCATAACCCTGTTCAGAAACTTCTTTTTGCACATTTTCTGGCATAGTTAAATTCATTGCCTGGTAAATGATTTCAGTTCCACGTCCCCAAGCTTCCCCGAAGAGATAGAAGTTCTTACCATTTGTTTCATACATAGTTACAGATAGATCTTCTCCGTGTTTCTCTTTGACTTGTTCGCCTACTTTAGCTGCCTTTTTCTCAAAATCAGCAGCCCATTCTTTTGCTTCATCTTCCTTTCCAACTATTTTTCCGATTTCAATTTGCTGTTCTAAATAGTCGAGCTTACCCCAAGTGAAGGCAACAGTAGGTGCAATCTTTTCAAGTTCTTCTAAATTCTTCATGTGTGTCCCAGCAATAATTAAATCAGGTTCTAGTGCTAAAACACTCTCTATATCTTCCTCAGAAACGGTCTCTACATCAGCTAAAGCTTCACTGAACAAAGGATTTTCTTTAGACCATTTATCGACTCCAACCATATCAACACCTAAAGAATGAATATTTGGGGCATAACTTAAGGCAACGATTCGCTTAGGATGTTTGGGGATTTCGATCGGACCATTTTCCGATTCATATGTAACAGTTTCAGCTGATTCATTTTTATCATCCGGTGTAGCTTCATTTGAATTACAAGCAGTAAGGAATAGTAGGATAAACGATAATAAAATAGTAAATTTTGTTTTCATGTGACATTCTCCTTTGATATTGAAAATCATTCTCAATTGATATTTATTAGCTAGTCCGACCTTGTAGTCGGACTAGTGTTACTTTAGTCATTTAATTTAGCTAGAAGATATAAGAAATATGGTGCACCGATAATTGCAACAACTACACCTGTTGGAATTTCAGCAGGTTGTAAAATAAGGCGTCCTAAAGTGTCTGCAGTGAGGACGAGTACTGCGCCGATTAAGGCGGCTATCGGGATAACATACTTATGTGTCTCCCCAACTAAGCGCCGAGTCATGTGTGGTGCGATTAAGCCAACGAATCCTATAGCACCTGAGACGGACACGCTTGCAGCTGCTAAGGCGACTGCAGCTGCGAGAAGCCATCGTCTTTCTCTTTCTAAGTTCATACCTAGACTAACAGCAGTTGCATCTCCTAAGTTCATAACATCTAAAACTCTAGATTTGAAATAAACAAAAGGAATTAGTATTACTAACCAGGGTAGAAGGGCGAGTACAAAGTTCCAACTTGTTCCCCATATCGATCCAGCTAACCACGTTGCTACAAACGAATAGCTTTCAGGGTCGATTCTTAAGGTCAAGACGATCATCAGAGCACTGATACCAGCAGCAACAGCCACCCCGACTAGTATGAGTCGAATGGGGGATACACCCTCATCTTTTTTATAAGAAAATACATAGATAACTACTGCGGTTAGGCCAGCACCGATGAATGCGACGATTGGCATGATAAAGACAGAATTACCGAGCTCTGTCGAAAAATAGATGACAAAAATCATTACAGCCAAACCAGCACCAGCGTTTATACCGATAATACCGGGATCTGCTAAAGGGTTTTTGACAACACCTTGTAAAACTGTACCTGAAACGGCTAAGCCCATACCAATCAACACAGCAATGACTATTCTAGGTAGTCTAAATTCTAAGAGTAGTAATTCATCTTGTTCACTACCATTACCTAAAAAGGTATTGATTACCGTTAGTGGGTCTATCTTAATTAGGCCGGTATTAAGACTAAGTAAAAATATAATAATAAGTAAAACTAATAAAATTATGGCAGTAACAACTGCTTTGTTCTTTTTCTTAGTGCTACTTATGGGTTTAAAGTTTGTCATAGTTCTTGCCCTCCCTTACGAGCTAGATAAAGAAAGAAGGGCACACCGATAAGAGAAATCAGAGCGCCAATAGGAATCTCAAAAGGCGCGTTTAAGGTTCTTGCTAATAAATCGGCAACGACAACTAGCATTGCGCCAATGACTGCACTGACGGGTATAATGAAACGATAATCATAACCGACAATTTTACGAGTGAGATGCGGGACAATTAATCCTACGAAGCTCACTGCTCCGACAACTGACACGGCGAGTCCAGCAAGAATGACAACGACGATCGCACTGATTAATTTAGTACGATTTGTTCGCTCTCCTAAACTTACTGCAACTTCTTCACCTAGGCTTAAAATTGTAATGGAGCCCGCTAGTCTCATTGCAATGAGAATCATAATTATAACGATAGGCGTTATAACAATTAAATGTTCCCAACGCGTGCTAGAAACACCGCCAGCATACCAAAAGGCCATGTCTTGACCAACGTCAAAATATAAAGCAATACCTTCACTTAAGGCAGTTAATAACGCCGTTACAGCGGCACCTGCTAAGACTAGTCGGATTGGTGTGAGTCCATTTTTACTCATAGAACCTATTCCATACACAATCGTTGCACCTAGTGCTGCACCGAAGAAAGAAAGAAGCACAGTGTAGACAAACGGTAAGCCAGGTAAGAAGCTAAAGCTAATAGCTAGCATCATTACCGCACCGGCATTTAAGCCAAGTAAACCTGAATCCGCCAAAGGGTTTCTCGTCATCCCTTGCATCAGTGCACCAGCAACACTAAAAGCAGCACCAACTATTGCTGCACCTATAATTCTTGGGAATCGTAATTCCCAAATAATCTGATGTTGAGTCACAGTCTCATCAAAATTAAAAAAAGCGTCCCAGATGGTGTCGAAATTAATATCAGCAGCACCCAAGGAGATTGATGCGACAAAGGAACAGCATAAAAAGATAATACCTAAGATGATAATGGCTGTTGCGCGCAATGGCTTAGCTGTTTTTTTGACAGCCTTAACTTGTTTTTTGCTTTCTACCACAGTGTTGGTTTTAGTCATGATCTTTATCCTGCTCACTTAAGTGATAGGAAGTAAAGATAGGATGACCACTGTGAGGACAAATTTGAAAATCAGCTTCTATATTAAAAAGCCTTCTTAAGTTATCTGTTGTCATGACTTCATCAGGGCTTCCTTTTGTGATTAATTTACCGCCCTTCATTGCTATCATGTAATCTGAAAATCTCGAGGCTAAATTTAAATCATGTAGAACCATAACGATGGTTCGATTCTCTTTTTCGTTTAGTCTTTTTAACAAGAGTAAAATTTCTAGCTGGTGTGCTAGGTCTAAATATGTAGTTGGCTCATCAAGAACTAGAGTGTCGGTACCTTGAGCTAAAGCCATAGCAATCCAAACCCTTTGTCTTTGACCACCAGACATATCGCTGATTTGTCGGTCTATGAAATCATTTAAGCCAGTGACATCAATTGCCCAATGGATATATTCATAGTCTTCTTTACTTAAAGACCCTAGTGCTTTTCTATAAGGAAATCTGCCGTAAGATACTAGTTCAAAAACTGATAAACCACCAGGGGACTCCGCTGTTTGAGGTAAAATCGCCATTTTCTTAGCAATTTCTCTAGTATCCATAGTATTAATCGCTTTACCATCTAACATAATTGTTCCTTGGTTTGCTTTTAAAATTCTAGATACAGTTTTTATTAAGGTAGACTTTCCACAACCATTAGGACCAATAATTGTAGTGATTTTATTCTTCGGTATACTAACTGTGAAATCATCTATAACTAGATGGTTATTGTAACCAACTTTAATGTTATTAACTTCAAGTGCATTCATCGTTGTCACTCCTTATTAATGACTCATTGAGAATCATTATCACTATGAAATCTTATGACAAAAACGCACATATGTCAATGAAAGATGCGCTTTTGGAGTCATCTATTTACTAACTTAAAATACGATGTATTACTAAACTTATATTATTATCAAATAGGCTTTTCTAATAAAAATATTAGGACAATCTAAAAAAATATTTCATATTATAGAAAGTTTGCTTAAATGAGTATTTTGCATTGATTACTTTAAAGAAACAAGGGATAATAAGGCTTCAATGAAGAAAAGGGGCTGTTATTTTGAGGGACTTAAACAAACTGAAATTAGCACAGAGAGGTGCTTACCTAAGTATTTTTTCTTATATATCCCTGTCTTTATTGAAATATTATTTCGGATTTGTATATGATTCAGCAGCAGTACGTGCTGATGCCATAAATAATATGACTGATATATTAGCTTCTCTAGCAGTTCTCATCGGATTAAAAATTTCTATTAAACCACCTGATGATAATCATCCCTATGGACATCTCAAATCAGAAAATATATCTTCCTTAGTTGTTTCATTTATTATTATGGCAGTTGGACTTCAAGTTTTGATTGAAAATGTCCCTCAAATTTTCGAGCCTGCCAAAGACAGTCCACATCCCATTGTCATCTATGTGAGTATTTTCTCTGGACTTGTTATGATTGGTGTCTATTTTATAAATTCTCGCTTGAGTGAAAAAACAAAAAGTGTCTCGCTAAAGTCTGCAGCTATGGATAATTTATCAGATGGAATGATCAGTATTGGGACAGCAATCGGGCTGATACTAACTCAGTTTGGTCTACCTATCGCTGACGTCATTATCGCGTCGATATTAGGTTTGGTAATTATGTATACTGGTATTAAGATTTTTAAAGAATCTATTTTTGCTCTCAGTGACGGTTATCGAGAACAGGATTTAGTGGGTCATAAAGAAGATATACTAGAAGTGGAAGGCGTTATTGACGTCATTTCTATAAAAGGACGCTACCACGGCAGTAGCATTTTCTTGGATGTCACCATCATAGTTGATCCGACCATTACAATTACTGAGGCGCATAAGATATGTGATCAGGTTGAACAGCACATGCATAATAAAGGCATCATGTCCTTATATGTACACCCTGAGCCTTATTTACAAAATAAATAGTAATAATATAAAAAGCTGCCATCTTGAGCGATAAACTTCAAGATGGCAGCTTAATTATTTATTGTTGATAAATTACATCGCTATATTTATCAGGATGTTGTTTGAATCTTTTAGCAACAAAAGGGCATTTACCAATAAGCTTAATATTATTTTCTCTTGCATAGTCAGCTGCATGGTCAAGTAGAACATCTCCAAGACCTTGTCCTCTTAAGTCGGGATTAACGACGACACTATCAATAGTGTAGACATCTTCATCAACGACATAAGTTAGTTTTCCATCAGGATCATTAGAATCTCCAAAGTAAAATAAATTGTCACTATGTTTAATATCCATGTATATCCCTCCGCTTTTACTTAGACTATACCCGAAAAAAGATAAATTAGTCTAAACAATGTGATAGGACTCGATCGTATTCTTAAGTTCATCTAAATATAGCAGTGCAACACGACTCAGTATCGCCTTTTTGTTGGTCACTGTACCAATTGTAATCTTATCATCCACATCTAATTTCACCGGTATAATATCAGTCCCATTAAGTTCCTCACTCAGTATTCCGCTAGAAATAGTATAACCGTTTAAACCAATCATACAGTTAAAGATAGTCGCACGGTCAGAAACTAAAATATTTTTAGGGCTTTCCAAAGTGCTCAGTATTTCTTCTGAAAAGAAAAAGGAATTGTTATCCCCTTGATCAAAGGACAATCTAGGATAAGGTTTTAAGTCTTCTAAGCTAACAATACTTTTTTGTGCTAAGGGATTAGTTTTACTGATAAAAATATGTGGCTGTGCTGTAAACAATGGTTCAAAGTTTAATTGGCTTTCCTTTAACAATTGATTGAGGATTTTTTCGTTAAAGTTATTCATGTACATTACACCAATTTCACTTTTTAAGTTTTTAACGTCCTCTATGATTTCATATGTACGCGTTTCTCTTAAGGAGAATTGATATTTATCGCCACCGTGATGCTCTATCAGTTTAACCATAGCATCTACTGAAAAAGAATAGTGTTGGGTAGAAACACTTAATAATTGTTCCTGATAAGGACGGTCGAGGTATTTGTTTTCTAAAAGTTCAACAGTTTCAATTATTTGTCGCGCATAACTGAGAAATTCTGCTCCATCAGTCGATAAAGTAATACCTGTTGAAGTTCTCATTAAAATCGTAATGCCCATTTCCTTTTCAAGTTCTTTGATTGCTTTAGATAAAGTGGGCTGTGAAATGTAAAGTGACTTAGCAGCTTCATTGATGGAACCAGCTTTGACAACTGCAACAAGATACTTTAATTGTGTGATGCTCATATAGACCTCCTATAAGAATCTTTTAGTCAATTATATTAGTCAGAGTTAGCCTATATCATACAGACCAGCAAGTATTTAAACAAGAAAAAATGAGCTATTATAAAAAACACTTTTTGGACACATAAAGTTCAAAAATGTGAATACTACTCCTATTTGTTTCTTTTTTCAACACACTATGAAAAATGTCAAATAATTTCCATAATTATGTGAAAAAAATAACAATAGTGGGCTGAAATAGTTCAAAATAGGGTAGATATAAACTAGAATTTAAATAGATTAATAATTCATTAGGAGTGGGGATATGTTAAGTAAAGAAGAAATTGAAACGATTCATAGCACAATTCCTTTATTGCAAGATAAAGGTGTAGATATTACGACTAATTTCTACAATAGAATGTTTTCGAATAATCCTGAATTAAGAGATATGTTTAACCAACCAAACCACAAGCAAGGGCTTCAATCAACAGCTCTAGCAATGGCAGTACTTGCAGCAGCTCAGCACATTGAAGACTTAAGTCCAATTGTACCTGTAGTTATGCCAGTTGCTCACAAACACTGTGCACTTCAAGTTAAACCTGAACACTATCCAATCGTTGGAGAAAATCTACTTGCAACAATTGCAGAACTTACAGGACTGTCAATGGATGATCCTGTAATCAAAGCTTGGGAAAAAGCTTACGGTGAAATTGCAGATGCCTTTATCGGAATCGAAAAAGACATTTATGCAAATATGGCATGGGACGGTTTCAAACCATTTGAAGTTGTCGACACACATCAAGAAACAGATATTATTAAAACATTCACTGTTAAATCAGATGAAGTTTCTAAGATCGATTATGTTCCAGGTCAATACATCACTGTAGATGTACAAGTACCAGAACTTCCTTATAGAGCAAAACGTCACTATTCAATTGTTAGTGTTGAAGATGACAAATTAACTTTCGCAGTTAGAAAAGAAGAACGTGATGGTAATCGTGGAGAAGTATCAACTTACCTACACGAACAGATTGAAGAAGGTTCAACTATTAATCTATCAGCTCCAGTTGGTACATTTAGCGTTGAGAATATTGAAAAAGCTCAGTTATTCATTGGTTCAGGTATCGGTGTAACGCCGTTATTCTCTATGTATACAACTGCAGCAAAATCCGGTGCTGATGCACACTTCTTACAAGTAGCAGATGATAAAAACAACATTGCTTTTGAAGAAAAACTAAAAAATATTGCCGCAGAAAATCAAGCAGAATTAAGCACACACTTACGTGATGAAGATGGTTATATCTTCAAAGAACAACTAGAAGAGTATCTAAAAGATAACCAAGAAATATACGTTTGTGGTGGTCCAACATTTATTCAGTCAGTTGCTAAGGAATTAGAAAAAGCTGGCGTTGCTACTGAAAATATTCACTACGAGCTATTCGTTCCAAGATTAAGTATTCCAATGTAAGAGGAAAACCCTACAAGAAATTGTAGGGTTTTTTTAATGATGCCCAGCTCCTGAGCCATGTTCTTCGTTTTTAAATTCTTGCAAAAAGACTTCTTCAAACATATCTAGCTCTCCAACTGTGAAAAACTTAGTTGGTGAAGCATTAGTATGTGATGTCTCGATATGAGTAGATATTAAATAAAGCCCATCCTCAGGAATATCCAGATTTGCCGTGTAATGGTTACCATTCTGAGTGACTTCGTACTCTTCATTCCAAACTTCAGCTTCCTTAGCAGGTCTGAGATATAAAGTGACATCTGCGTCTGTAATTTCTTTACCATCTTCTAGTACATGAAGATTTACCTCACTCGTTTTACCCGCTTCTGTAATGCTAGAAGTATCAATGACAATTTTAGTTTCAGGATCCTTTTGATATTTATCATGTGTATTTTGGTCGACAAGATTACATCCGGCTAAAAATAGGACGCACATGATTATAAGTAAGTGTTTATACATATGTCCTCCTTAATAATTAAGCCATTTCCGTAGTGTTTCAAAGCGTCTTAAAATAAAACGATCTAGTAGGAAAACGACAAGTAGAGAGATACCAACTAAGGGGAAGATGAGTCCTAAAATAATGAGTACAATTAGAATACGCTTGTATTCCAAGATGCTCACAGCCTTAGGTGCTCCGCTATTATTTTGTGGTTTTCTCTTCCACCATAAATAAAATCCAGTGATAACCATAAAAATCAGACCGAGACAGATGAGTAGGCCGAGTGCTTGGTTTAGTAATCCAAACTCATGTCCCTTATGTATAGTAATCATTGTTGCCATCACTTTACCTAGTATTCCATAATTGTCATAACGGTAATCTGCGATCACGTCAGCAGTATACTGATCGATGTGTATAGTTGCTTCATTACTCGCTTGATCTGGGAATACCGATAAGGTAAAGACCCCTTCTTTAGATGAAGGATAAAACACATCGTAATTAGGGTCGACGTCGAGTGTATTGATAGTTTCTAGAACATCATCAATTGATACTTGTTTAAAGCCTGAATCCGCATCAGAGTTTTGGACAGGTAATTTTTCTGCTACCCATGAAACATCTGCTATATCTTCTGTTAAAGTATCTGACTCAGGTGCTGGACCGACCCAGATGGACGGTGGGTAACCCGCACCAGATGCTGTGACTAGACTTTGTACGCCATTCCCCCAAAATCCTGTCCACAATAAACCAGAGAATAAAAAGAATAGTAAGCCGCCGGATAACCAAAAAGCTGGCACAGCGTGTAAATCTCTTCTTCTTAGACGCCCTGGTTTTTTCAATCTTAAGGTGAAGACACCTTTAATTTTTTCTTTAGCCCTTGGGTACCATAAGAAAAGTCCTGAGATGATCATAATTATCGTCCAACAGGCAACTAATTCAACAATGCGGTCACCAAATGTCCCCATCTTTAACTCTCCATGTAGCAATTCTAAAATTGCCATGGGTCTTTTATCATCATCAATCATACCGAGAACTTGTCTGTTATATGGATTGATAAAGACGGTTAGGGAAGTACCATCTTCTTGACTAATGCCGACTTCAACTGAACGGTTCGCATCTTCTCCTGGTCGATAGCGAACAACATCACCACCACCGGCATATCCTTCTGCGGTAAAAGCAAGGTCAGAAGCGGGAAGTTTATCTCCACCATCTTCGACATAATAATAGTCTTTATATATGTATTCTTCTATGTCTGCTTTAAATAAATAGAGTGCACCAGTTACTGCTAAAAATATGAGAAACGGTGCGATGATGATTCCAGCAAATAAATGCCATCGCCAAACTATGGGGTATGCTTTTTTCTTCATAGTCACTGCTCCTTAAAATGTCTAGCTATAAGTATGAAGGTTTTATCAGTATTTGGGTAGATGTTAGATAGAAAATTTATGAATATTTAATGTTACAATAAATGAAAGTTAACTAAGGGGGCAGGAAGTTCGTGGATAAAATACTAGTTGTCGATGATGACCCTAACATTGTTAAATTTGTTTCTTTAAACTTAAACGAAGCTGGTTATCAAGTCATTACGGCTGAAGATGGTCGAAGGGCGCTTGAAAAAATGAAAGAGACGCCTTGTGATTTAGCGGTCGTTGATGTCATGATGCCATACATGGACGGTTTGCAACTAACAGAAGCCTTAAAAAGAGATTACGATATTCCAATTATTATACTGACTGCTAAAAGTCATATCGATGATAAGGCAGAGGCTTATCAATTAGGTACTGATGATTATTTAGTAAAACCATTTGAACCTAGAGAATTACTGTTTAGAATCGATGCATTATTAAGAAGGTATAAAAAAGAAGATAGTGAACAAATAAAAGTTGGTAGAGTGGTTATCAATGCTCATAACTATTCAGTGGAAATCGGTGGCAAAGTCTACATGCTACCTTTAAAAGAATTCGAGTTATTTTATCATTTAGCTGAACATTCGGGACAAGTGTTTTCAAGAGATGCTCTAATAGAACGCATTTGGGGAGCAGATTACGAAGGAGATGATCGGACAGTTGATGTCCATATCAAGCGACTCCGTAGCCGTTTTAAAAATGCGACTGATGATTTTGAAATTAAGACAGTACGTGGTGTGGGCTACTTTTTGGAGCGTAAATCATGAGAACTCTATATACTAAATTCTTATTTGCAACACTTGCCATAATGATCTTTAGCTTTTTAGCTGCTTTCTTTATTTCCAATGGTTTTTATCAACTCAATTTAAAAGATGAAAATAATGATAAAAATATGGGAATTGCCGAGGAAATATCGAGTTATTTAGAATCAAATCCAGAAACTGACCCTGCAGCCTACTTAAATTCGGTTGCTAAGGCTGGTCATCAAATATACTTTGTTTCCCCTGATGGAGAAGGACAATTTTTTGGAGACGATTTTAGAGAAAAAAATTTAGAAGCGTCATCTATTAATCAAGTGCTTGATGGTGAGCAATATCAAGGAATGTCAAATTTTGATTCAGATATCTTTGTCACTGGTTTTTTTGCAGATGAACTAAAGAATACAGTCGGAGTGCCTGTGACGATTGGTGAGTCGATTTATGCTTTATTTATGAGACCAGATATTGAACTCTTGTTTAATGAGATGCATTTACTCTTCGGTATACTGTTTGTCTTAACCATTGTTTTAAGTATGATTTTAGTCTTAGTGAGTACCAAATATTTAATCAAACCTGTGACTAAGTTATCCATAGCAACAAAACAGTTAGCAAGCAGAGATTATGATGTAAACAACTTAGATATTAGTAGAAGAGATGAAATCGGAGATCTTGCCTTTAACTTTAAAAATATGGCAAAACAGTTAGAGTATAACGATAAAATCCAGAAGGACTTTATCTCTAATATTTCACATGACATTCAGTCTCCCTTATCTAGTATCAAAGGTTACAACAGTCTTTTAAGAAAAGATTTAAATGACAATGAAAAACAAGAATATACAGAAACGATCGATTTCGAAATTGAAAGACTATCAACGATGACTAAGCAGCTCCTAGTCCTATCATCTATTGATCATGAAGATTACTTGATGCGTAGAGAGACTTATAATTTAAAAGAACAGCTGTCTAGGGCCATGAAGGTATACGAATGGCAAATTAATGAAAAAGGATTGATGCTGTCTCACCTCTTGGTCGATGTCGATATTACAGCAGATAAAGTGCTCTTGAACACCGTTTGGGATAATTTATTGTCTAACGCTGTTAAATACAATGAAGATGCTGGAACGATTGACGTTGAGATGATCGATTATGGGACTCATGTTATCGTGATTATAAGTAATACAGGTCAAGGCATTGATGAGCGTCATATTGATAAAATTTTTGATCGTTTTTACAGAATAGATAGTGCTAGAACTAATAAAGTTGGTGGTTCTGGTCTAGGCTTGTCAATCGTTAGAAAAATTGTAGACATGCATGATGGTTCTATAAAGGTTAGAAGTAAAGGACACGACACAACATTTACAGTCCGCATACCAATAAATTAAATTAATCCTCCTTGTTCACATTGAGTTCATATTACCGCTGTAAAGTATGAATTAACAAAGAACCAGGAGGATTTTCTCATGAAGATGGCATGGAAAGAAATGAAAAAATTTAAACTACGTTATTTAATATTAGGTTTTATCGTATTCTTAATCAGTATGCTGACACTCAGCATTTCTGGTTTAGCAAATGGCTTATCGGATGATAACGCATCACTGATAAAACATATGCCGGACGGCACATTTTATATGGATGAAGAAGCGGAAGATAACTACAGTTTTTCAAGCTTAACAACAGAGCAAGAAGATGAGATTAAAAATGCGTCAGGTCAGGAAACATTCTTCTCAATTCAAATGGGAGAATTACTTGATGATGACGATAAAAAATTTAGTACAGCTTACGTTACTTCAGAAGGTGGAGACTACTTCCCTGAAGTTGATAAAGGTGAAATTGTCTTAGACAGTTCTTTTGAAGGGGAAGGCTTTGAAGTTGGAGATGAAGTGTCAAACTCCTTGATGGAAGAACCACTGACTATCGCAGGTTTTGTAGAACAACAAAAATTTAGTCATACAGAAGTCGGTTTTATCAATAAAGAAGATTACGGTGAAATGTTTAGAGCAGATACTTTCCAAATCGGATTTATAGATGATGAAGTTGACCTTGGAGAGAGTCTCAAATCTTATAACAATAGTGATTTCTTAAATACTATTCCAAGCTATAGTGCAGAACAGATGTCTTTAAATATGATTATTATCTTTCTGTACGTGATTAGTGCATTGTTATTCGCTATTTTCTTCTACATGATTAATGTTCAAAAGATGAGCACGTTTGGAATCTTAAAAGCGATTGGTGTTAAACAATCATCACTATTCGTGATGATGTGGTCGCAGATGTTGTTAATTACTATCGTTTCCTTGATCCCGGCAATTGTAGCAGGACTTTTAATTAATCAATTCGCACCAGAAGGCATGCCTTTCTTCTTACCAACAGAAACAATTACCTTCTCTGCAATTGCATTTATTATTATTGGATTCTTAGGTGCAACCTTATCAGGACTACAAATTAGAAAAGCAGAACCAATGCAAGCTATTAATCAAGGAGGAATGTAAGATGAGTGTCTTTGAATTAATCGATATTGATAAAGAATTTAAAAATGGCCGAAATGTCGAAAAGATATTAAAATCAGTTGATTTAAAATTAAAAGAAGGCGAACTTACAGCACTAACTGGACCATCAGGCTCAGGTAAATCAACCCTTCTGACAATTGCAGCATGCTTACAAAAAAAATCTGATGGTATCATTAAGTTTAATGGACAAGATATTTCTAAAGAAAGCGATGGAAAAATTCGCAACATTAGAGCTGAAAAATTTGGCTTTGTCTTCCAACAAGCACACTTAGTTCCTTTCCTAACTGTGAAAGAACAATTGGAATTAATGTTGGACACAGCAAATGTTAAGTTAGATAAAAAAGATAGAAAAATTGATAAAGTGCTTGAAGCGGTTGATTTGTCGAACCATAAAGATAGCTATCCAGAAAGTTTATCAGGTGGTGAAAAACAAAGAGCAGCGATTGCGAGAGCAATTATTCATGATCCAGAAATATTATTTGCCGATGAGCCAACTGCAAGCCTTGATTCAAAACGCTCTAAAGAGGTTATGGAATTAATTAAAAGTTTAAGCGCCAAATTAGGCATTACAGTATTGATGGTGACTCACGATATGGATATGTTAGAGTATGCTGACAGCCGAGTAGAGATGAAAGATGGTCAGATTACGGCAGTGGAATAAGTATTTGTTTATAGATCCAAGTGATTATTTAAATCACTTGGATTTTTATTTTGCCTAGCGGTGTTTATCAAATTAATATAGACTGTTACTTATATAAATTTTTGGAGGTAGCCCATGCAAAAAGAAACAGGCAAGAGTAAATTTAAAATGCCACACATCTATGTAATTTTGTTTTTATTTGGCCTTGTTGCAGCAATATCTACATATCTAATTCCAGCGGGTGAATTTGACCGAGTAGAAATAGAAGGTGGACGAACAGCGGTAGACCCTGAATCATTTAGATATACTGAAGCGACACCAACGAGTCTAATTGACTTTGTGACAGCTATTCCAAGAGGTTTAATTGATGCTGGAGAGGTTGTTTTCTTCACCTTAATTATTGGTGGAATGTTTATGGTGCTACGTGAAAGTGGAATTATCGAAATCGCAGTGGATAAACTAGCCAGAAAATTTTCTAAAAGAAGTATTTTAATTATTCCAGTTTTAGTTACGGTTTTTGCATCTATTGCAACCTTAATTGGTACAGCAGAATTATCTTTAGTATACATACCAGTAATTATTCCACTGATTATTGCGCTCGGCTATGACTCTATGACGGCTGCAGCTATTGCCTTATGTGGCACAGTGGTCGGTTATACAGTGGGCGTTTTAAATCCAGTTAATACTGGTTTAGCACAGACCATATCTGAAATTCCTACTTTCTCAGGTTTAGGATTTAGATTAGTTCTGTTTGTAATTGTTTTAATCGTAGCGAGTCTATTCGTTATGAGATATGCCAAAAAAGTGCAGCAGAATCCAGAAGCAAGTTTAGTTTATGAAGAAGACAGTGAAAAGCGTGAGACTTATAGCTCAATTGCTGATCATGAACCATTAAAAGCGAATGGACGTCAGTTAGCAGGCGCAGTTGTAATTGTGTTGTTCTTCCTTGTTTTAATTTGGGGTGTTACGACTCAAGGTTGGTTTATGATTGAGATGGCTGGGCTCTTTATCATCATGGGAATTACTGTTGGACTTGTAGCAGGGATGAACCTAACAACGATTAGTGAGGCATTTACTAAAGGATTTAGAGATGTCTTGATGGGTGCGATCATAGTTGGTTTAGCCCGTTCAATTGCTGTAATTTTAGAAGATGGTCAAGTGATGGACACTATTGTTAACGGCCTTGGCTCAGTTGTTGGTGGCTTACCACCAGTCTTTGCAGCGGCAGGTATGTATTTTGTGCAGTTAATTATTAACTTCATTATTCCATCAGGTTCAGGCCAAGCCTTGGTGACCATGCCGATTATGGCACCATTGTCAGATATGCTTGGAGTGACCAGACAAACAGCAGTGCTTGCTTTCCAATTAGGTGATGGCTTTGCACATATTTTATATCCGACCAGTGGTTATTTTATGGCAGCATTAGCGATTGCCGGTGTAGAGTGGCATAAGTGGATTAAGTTTTTCCTACCGCTCTTTTTAATATTGATGGGTATTTCACTCGTGGCCTTAATCGTTGCTCAATCAATTGGTTGGTCATAGCCAGCAAAATCACAATCTTGTGTAATAACTTTAATCAGATTGATATAGTATTTATTTCTCGGCTGAAAAGTCTATTAAACATATGAAAAAAGGTGTCGAATAGACTTAATCATCGTAGCTATATAGAAAGGACTCGCATTCTATGCGAGTCCTTTCTTTTTTAAGCTTTAAAATTTTTAAGGGCAGATTTAATATCTTCATTTCCAGAAATGACTTGTACTTCTTTACCACGATGATCCTCATTATCTAGAAGTTCATATATAACACTCGCTATATCTTCGCGTGGCACATCTCCAATTTTATCGAAGTATAAACCAAGTTCTACTTGTTTAGTGCCTGGCTCGTTTGTAAGTCGACCAGGGTGAACGATGGAATAGGTGAGTGAGGAGCGTTTTAGATGTTCATCGGCGTGGTGTTTGGCAATAGTATACGGCTTAATTTTTTGAGCATCTGGTGTGTCGAAAGCTTCTCTTCTTGAGTCAAAGGTTGAAACCATAACAAAGTGATTAACTCCAGCATTCTCACTTGCATCGATTGTTTTAACTGCGCCATCTAAATCGACGATAATCGTCTGATCTGCGCCAGTACTACCACCGGAACCGACAGAAAATACAACTTGCTCAAAGCCTTTTAGTTTGTCACTAAGTTCATCAATTGAGTCGTTTGCAACATCAATAAGGAGAGTGTCGATACCTCTGTTTTCTAGGTCTTTAACTTGTTCTTCTTTTCTTACACCAGCTGTAAATTTTTGGCCAGCTTCTTGTAATTGATTCACAAGATGACGTCCCACGCCACCGTTGGCACCAATAACTAATATACTCATCTCTTATCCAACTCCTTTTTAGTTTATATATCTATCTTAACTAAAGATGCGCTTTAATATCTTCAATTTTGCTTGGTTAAAAGGTAGGTAACGGATGGGTATGTCTATCTTACTAGTATTTTTTAAGATGCTTTTACTATGACTGAAAGTGTTGAAAGATGCTTTACCATGGTAGTTGCCCATACCGCTAGCACCCACGCCACCAAATGGTAGAGAGCTAGAAGTTAAGTGCATCAAACAATCATTGATACATCCTCCACCAAACGACAGCTTCTCTAATAAATAATTTGCTGTTGCTTGATTTTCTGTGAAGATATAGGTAGCCAATGGTTTAGCGAGCTGTCTTTGTTTTACAATGAGATCGTCTAAGGATTGATATGAAATTATAGGAAGGACAGGACCGAAGATTTCTTCATCCATAGCTGGTGAAGAAAAGTCGGAATCGACGAGTAAAGCAGGTGCAATCTTACGAGCTGCTTTATTGATTTCTCCTCCAAATAATCCTGGTTCATCAAGTAATTTAGAAAGACGCTCAAAATGTTTGTCGTTAATAATCTTAGGATAATCATCTTTATTTTCAGCATGACTATAGTTAAGTTTTATCTCATCTTTTAGTTTTTCAACCAACTGTGATTTTACTGATTCATGAACTAGAATATGATCGGGTGCAACACAAGTTTGACCGGCATTGATATACTTAGCCCAAACTAAGCGTCGGGCTGCTATTTCTAAGTTTGCTGTCTCATCAACTATGGCAGGACTTTTACCGCCAAGTTCTAGAGTAACTGGTGTTAAATTAGAGCTCGCAATACTCATAATCTCCTTGCCTACATTGGTGGAGCCTGTAAAGAAGATGTAATCATAGTTTTGATAATTAACCTCATCATGAGGTGTTTGACTTGGTAAGCAGTGAACATATTCTTCAACAAAAGTGTAATTTAATATCTTTTCTAATATGGCTGAACAATGCGGACTAGTTTCTGAAGGCTTAACGACAACACAATTTCCAGCAGCAATGGCACCAATTAGAGGTGTAATTGTTAAGTTAATGGGATAGTTCCAAGGAGACAAAATTAAAGTCACCCCATATGGTTCCTGGTAAATATAACTTTTAGCTGGCATGGTCATGAGTCCTGATTTTACTTTTTTAGGTGCAGCCCAAGTTTTCAAATGCTTAATTGCTTCGTTAAGTTCTTGGTAAACCACACTAAGCTCTGTCATGTAAGCTTCCATTTTAGACTTTCCTAGATCTTTATAAAGTGCATCAAGAATAATTTTCTCGTTATGTTTCAAGCTATTTTTCAATTTGCGTAATTGTCTAATTCGAAAGTTTATTGGTCTTGTATAGTCTTTTTGGAAATATGATCTTTGATTTTCAACGACTAATCTGACAGACATCGATAAAACCCCTTTCTTTTGGGTATAGGTATTTATAGACAGTGTAACTGATAACAAATGTATTAGAAATTGAAAAGGAGCGCCTTTTTATGATTGAATTTAAAAACGTGACCAAACGCTACGGCGATAAGCTTGCTGTTGATAATGTGAGCTTTAGGATAAATGAAGGTGAGATTTTCGTCCTGATTGGTCCTTCAGGTAGTGGCAAAACAACAACTTTAAAAATGATTAATAGACTCATTCCGCTATCAGAAGGATACATATATTTTAAAGAAGAACCTATCAGTAATTATGAAGTGTATGAAATGAGACGTGATATGGGTTATGTGCTTCAACAAATTGCACTCTTTCCGCATATGACAATCTCAGAAAATATTGCCCAAGTGCCTCAGATGGAAAACTGGTCTGATGAAGATATAAACAAGCGGATTGATGAACTTCTGGAGATGGTTGGCTTAGATCCAGAGACTTACAAAGACAGAAAACCATCAGAATTGTCTGGTGGACAACAACAACGTATAGGTGTACTGAGAGCCTTAGCAGCAGATCCACCTGTAATATTAATGGATGAACCCTTTAGTGCCTTAGATCCTATCACTAGAGAAAACTTTCAAAATGATCTTCTAGAACTACAGAATAAGATTAATAAAACAATTGTCTTTGTTACGCATGATATTGCTGAAGCGATGAAGCTGGCAGACAGATTATGCTTATTTAACGAGGGACAGGTTGAACAAATTGGTTTGCCAGAAGAGTTCATTGAGTCCCCAGCTAGTTCGTTTGTTGAGCAGTTTATCGGCAAGGTTAATCAAGATTTAAACCTTACAGCTGGTGAGTTAGTGGCAGAATTAAGTGTTGCAGAAACAGAGAGTGAATATCCTGTTGTCAAAGAACAGGCGGATATAACTGAGATTTTTAGGCTTTTATCTAATAATGAAGCGGTTTTAGTAGAAACAGAAAGTGGTCCAAAGAAATTATCGAGAAGCCAGGTATTTGGCTACTTAGCTGACAAGCGTGGTGTGACATCATGAATAGTTTTATTGAAACTTTTTCAACAAGACGTGGAGAGTTACTGCAGACTTTAATAGAACATATTCAAATTTCATTTATTTCTCTATTAATCGCAGTGATTATTGGTGTACCGCTAGGCATACTTTTAACTAAGACAGACAAGTTTGCAGAGGTCGTTATAAATATCGCTGCTGTAATGCAGACCATTCCTTCTCTGGCCTTGCTTGGACTGATGATACCGCTCTTTGGTATTGGGGAATTTCCAGCGATTATTGCACTCGTTATTTATGCGTTACTTCCTGTTCTTAGAAACACTTATACAGGAATAAAAGAAGTGGATCCATCACTGGTAGAAGCAGCGGAAGGTATTGGAATGAAGCCATTGAGACGCTTGGTTAAAGTAGAAATTCCAATTGCTATGCCCGTAATGATGGCAGGGATTAGAACAGCAATGGTTTTAATTATTGGAACAGCAACCCTTGCAGCCTTAATCGGTGCCGGAGGTTTAGGGGACTTAATCCTACTTGGTATCAATAGAAATAATACAGATTTAATTATACTTGGTGCCATACCTGCAGCACTCTTAGCGATACTGTTTGATATTGGTTTAAGACTCATACAAAATATGTCTTATCGTAGAGCGGTCATCACAGTTGTATCGATGTTTGTTGTTATTTTAGCAATCGCTCTCGCACCGCTTTTAACTAATAGGGGTGGAGAAATTACTATAGCGGGGAAATTAGGTTCAGAACCAGCGATTATCACGAATATGTATAAAATTTTGATTGAAGAAGAGACAGACTATACGGTAAAAGTAGAAGATGGTCTAGGTCAGACATCATTTCTATTTAATGCCTTAAAGTCCGATGAAATTGATGGTTATTTAGAATTTACTGGAACAGTGTTAGGTGAACTGGTTAAAGAGCCAGCAGAATCCAATAAAGAAAGTGAAGTTTATGATCAAGCAGTTGACGCTTTAGAGTCAGGACTAGATATGACCATGCTAGAGCCGATGAAATTTAACAATACTTATACGCTCGCTGTTAAGAAAGACTTTGCTGAGGAAAACAACTTAGAAACGATTGAAGATTTAAAGAGTGTTGAAGATGAAATAAGACCTGGATTCACTATGGAATTTAATGATAGACAAGAAGATGGCTATCCTGCTGTAAGTGAAGCATATGGTTTAAACTTTAGCGATGTAGTGACTATGGAACCTCAGCTTCGTTACCAAGCCATTGAAAGTGGAGAAATAAATTTAGTTGATGCATACGCAACTGATGCAGAATTAAGACAATTTGATATGGTGATACTTGAAGATACAAAAAGAGTATTCCCACCTTATCAAGGCGCACCTATGTTTAAACAAGAATTTCTAGAAGAACACCCAGAAATTATTGATCCTTTAAATAAATTAAGTGGAAAAATTACAGATGAAGAAATGCAAGATATGAATTACAGAGTCACTGTAGAAGATGAGTTACCGAATGATGTTGCAAGAGAGTATTTAGAAGAAAATAACTTGATAGAATAAGATAAGGCATCCTGACGGATGCCTTATTTTAAAATTCTTCGTATTCGTTTGGATCTTGATTATCAATACGACCATCTGGACGGTCTAAGCCATCAATTTGTGTCATCTCTTCCTCTGATAATTCAAAATCAAAGATGTTGAGATTTCCTTTTTGTCTGTCGTCATTAGAAGAACGTGGTAAAGGAACGACACCATGTTGATAATGCCAACGTAAGATAATTTGTCCAATATCTTTACCTTTTGATTCAGCAAGTTGCTGAAGGTATTTATCGTCAAGCACAGTACGCGCACGTGATAAAGGACTCCATGCCTCTGTAATAATGCCATTATCATAATTATATTTACGTACTTTTTCTTGGATGAAGTGAGGGTGGCATTCAATCTGATTAACCACAGGTTTAACACCAGTTTCTTCGACTAGACGATCGATGTGTTCGGGTTCAAAATTCGATACCCCAATTGAACGTACATAACCATTCTTTTGAGCTTGAATTAAAGCTTTCCAAGCTTCAACATACTGATCTTGTTTTGGATTTGGCCAGTGTAAAAGGAAAAGATCTATATACTCTAGACCTGTTCTAAATAAAGATTCTTCAATAGATTCAATAGCGGTGTCATAATCATATAAGCCGCCTCTTAGTTTAGAAGTTACAAAAATTTCTTCACGGTCAACATCACTTTCTCTTATTGCTTGACCAACAGCACCTTCATTTCTATAACGAATCGCACTGTCTAAATGCCGATAACCGTTTTTAATCGCGTTTTCAATTTCCATGCTACCTCGTCTACCGTTTAAAAAGACTGTACCGAAACCTATAGCTGGAATTTTGTAACCATCATGCATTTCAATTTCAGGAATATTTGACATAAAATCACCTTTCCTTATATGTTTACACACTAATTATCTTATTAATAATGGCTCGTGTCAGTTTTTTTGCTTTATTTCATCAACTGTTTTAGCATGGATATTTCATATTTTAGTCTCTTACCAATAATGGTATCTTTGACTTTTTTACGTTCGACTTCTTCATCGACAATTCTTCTAACAGATAAAACATCAGCCTCGTTCTCCAAAACATTGACCTTTGAATTGAATTCTTGGTGTGCAACTAACTGCATGCCATAAGAATTATATAAAAGAGTATAACCCGCGATACCAGTTGTAGATTGATAAGCTTTAGAGAAACCACCGTCGATAACAATCAACTTGCCATCTGCTTTGATCGGATTTTCTCCTTCTTTCTCTTTAACAGGAGTATGGCCATTAATAATATGTCCACTGTCTGGATCTAACCCAAATTCTGTTAAGAACTTTTCTGCAATTTCTGCTTTTTCTCTTAAAGAGTAATATGGATTTTTTTCTTCTTTATGAGTTTTTTTATCACTGATAAAATATCTTTCAAAAGTCGTCATAGCACGCTTACCGAATAAAGATGATTTTTTACCAGTCCATAAGTACCACACTAAGTCAGTGGCTAAATCATCTGTTTGGTCTAGATGGGCATAGGAACGACGTAGATATGATTCGAATTGGTCTAAAAGCTCACGACCATAGTACATTGTGCCATCGATTTCCATACCTTCCATTTGGCAATCTTCAGTTACTGGAATACAGCCATGAATCAAAAGATTGCCGTTATAACGTAGGTATAGATTCCCTTTCTTCATCATGAAATCCATATGACGTTTTAACTTTTCAGATTGTTGGATAGAAATTAAAAGTGTATTCATGACGTCTTCTTCTTCTGCAGTCAGTGCAGTTGGGTCTTTAGGGTCTATCGTGTTAAAACAAGTGTTTTCTAATTGATAAACTTCGCCATTAATGTCGTATTCAAGTGTATCGTAATTAATATTTTCTAAGACAAGACGGTCATCCATTTCAAAGTTTGGACGTCTTTTAATAATGGGTGCTTCTAGTTTAAATTGAATAATTGAAATGGCCTGCTGAACCTTGGTCATCTGTAACTGTTCTTCATCACTTAAACTCTTACCTGTTGTTTTTTTAGGTCTAAAGGCAAGATTATCATCATAATACTTATCGGCTAAGTTAAATAGGGGACGTAAGTTTATACCATAAGCATCTTCAATAATATCTAGGTTATTGTAACGCGCACAAATACGAATAATATTAGCGAGACATACTTTAGAACCTGCATAAGCACCGATCCATAACACATCATGATTACCCCATTGTATATCTACAGAGTGATAGTTAATTAAAGTATCCATAATCTTGTCAGGTTCTGGACCACGATCATAAATATCACCAACAACGTGTAAATGATCAACTACCAATCTTTGGATTGTAAAGCTCAGACCGATGATGAGTTTATTAGCCTGACCAAGATCGATAATCTCACTTAAAATATTGTCATAGTAACGCTTCTTATTATCATGCTCATCTTTTTTATAAAGAAGTTCTTCAATGATATAAGCAAATTGTGGTGGTAGAGCTTTACGTAATTTAGAGCGCGAATATTTAGAAGAAGAATGAGCCACCAGCTCAATAAGCTGTTCAACTTTAAGTTTGTACCATTCATTCAGAGCATTTTTATCTGTTAAGTTCTGTCTGATTAAACTTAGTTTTTCTTCAGGGTAATAGACTACAGCAGCAAGTTCACTTAGCTCTTTATCTGTCAGTTGATCTTTGAATAATTCTTCAATTTTAACTTTGACATTACCTGAACCGTTTCTTAATACATGTTGAAATGATTGAAATTCACCATGTAAATCGCTGACGAAGTGCTCAGTTCCTTTAGGCAATTCCAAAATGGAAGAAAGATTGATGATTTCTGAAGCAATCTCTTCTTCTGACTCGTATCTTTCTCTTAGTAATTTAAAATATCCAGCCTTATAATCTGGGCTGTTAATGTCTGACTTAGTCATTTAAGAACACTCCTATTGTCTTAACTAATTTCAATAAGTCTATTATATCCTTAAGCGTCCTAATGATAAATGAAAATAGAGATGGGATAAAACTATTTCTCTAATAAATAAGCCGGACGTTATCTTTTCAGGAGCATCGCGTGAGCCTGTAGTCTCACGCAGATGCTATTCCCTTTGAAGTATAACGTCCGGCTTTTATAATTTATTCGATTATTTTTCTAAACTCTTAGAGCTCTAGTCCCAGCTCTATAACTGATACTATCTATTAATTTGAACTACTGTACCAATGACTAGTCATTTGCTTCTTTTTTCTTAGTAACATAGCTCAGTAAATCTAACATGATTCTTGCTGCTGTTTGACCTGTCATACCTGTTGGGTCATATTGTGGTGCAACTTCAACAAGATCGAAGGCAACGACATCTCCATGATTAGCAATTGCTTTGAGTAATTCATTCACTTCGTCATAGTATAAGCCGCCTGGTGAAGGTGTACCTGTACCTGGAGCGATTGATGGGTCAATACCATCAATATCGATCGTAATGTAGTATTTTTCATCTTTAGGAAGTAAGTCGAGTAAACCTTCAATTCCTTTTTCTCTCATTTTTTGTGGAGATAGGATAGTCGACCCATAAGCGCGAGCTGCATCAACATCTTCTTTAAGACTACTACTGATTCCTCTAATGCCAAATTGGAATATATCTTTAACATGATCCATTTCAGACAGTCTTCTAATACAGTTCCCGTGACCGTATCTCATACCTGAACGATGGTCTGCCCAGTCTAAATGAGCGTCAATTTGAATGACATGAAACGGTCCTAAGTCTTCTAAGCCTTTGCCTACAGCTGCTGTAATGGAGTGGTCTCCACCTATAATAACCGGCATTGCTCCTTTTTCAACGATTTTTCTAACTGTTGCTTCTGTATTATCATGTGACTGCATAATGTCACCGTGAACAATGTCAACATCACCACAGTCCACAACATTCCAACGTGGTCCTAAGTAAGTAATGTCATTCTCGATGTCATAAGCACCGTCTAGACCAAAGCTATATAAGGTAGAGCCTTCTCTTACTGCTCTTGGGCCCATACGAGCACCAGATTTCCACTGCGTACCCATATCATTTGGTACACCAAGTACTGCAACATCAGCATCTAATTCATCAATATTTTGGCAGACTGGATACTTTCCAAATGTAGCGATTCCTGTAAAAGGTAGATTTAAAAATTGTTTTTCTTTTGGTTTGACCATGATAAATTCCTCCGATTAATATATATTATTTAGTTTGAACGACAACGTCCTTACTCGTAAAAGAATTGGCAGGCTCTATTGTCTTAGACACAATCCATAGTGATAGGCCTCCAAATACTAAGGCTGAAAGCATTCCTAATGATGCGGCTAGTTCTAAGTTTGAAGTCAATTGAGGCGTTTTTAGAGAAAAACGAAGATTTTAATATAAAGCTGGTAGAAGGTAATACAACTTACATCATTGATAGACTCAGGATGCACCAGTTACATTTTTGCCTAACAACTTTAGATTATTTGGATGAGGATATGGAGTCCATTCTTTTACAATCCAATAGACATTCCTTATTAATAAAAAAAGGACACAATCTAAATAAAGATCAAGCTGTGGATCTATCCACTTTGTCATCACAGAGATTAATTTATAGCGAAGGTTTGTTTAAATTGGATAGTTTTCTGAAGAATAATAACTTAAATTTTAAAAATGTTGTATCAGTGGAGACCATTGGAACTGCAGTTCGTCTAGTGAAAAAAGGGCTTGGAATAGCAGTGTTGCCAAAAATTTATGCGAGTAACTATACTGATGATGAGGTAGAAAGTTTAGATATAAAACAAGAATTAAATGGTCCAGATTTATATTTATCATACATGAAAAGCAGGCATTTAACTCTTGTTATTGAAGACTTTATGAATAGAGTAGAAGAAGAATTAAAGGAATAACGCTAGGCGTTATTCCTTTTTTCTAATACTAGCTTATAACCGCCACTACCATAGTCCATACAGCGTTTTACACGCGATACTGTAGCGCTAGATGCACCGGTTTTTTCCTGTATTTTTGAGTAAGTTTTACCCTCATCGATTAGTTTAGCTACTTGAAATCTTTGCTTCAAAGAAATCAGTTCATTGGATGTTGCAAGGTCGTCAAAGAATTTATAACAGTCTTCCTTACTCTCTAACGATAATATTCCGTCGAATAAATCATCTAGTTCCTGATCTCTCAACTTATCTATTTGCATATCATCAACTCCTCTTTTTCTAACACTTACACTTTAACATACTAAAGAGTTAAAGGGAATGGTTGTACAATTTTCTTTTCTTTGTTACCATTTAATTTATCATAATTCTTTATCTCGCTAAAGTAATGAAGGGGATGTCCATGACAAAAAACAATGAAATATTAAAACGCATGACTTTAGGAACTGAATATTTAAAGCGTTTAGATCAATCAGGTTATACCTTAGTAGACATGAACATGATCGAACCATTTTCCTTAGATGATAAAAACCATCATCCAACAAGCATCGTCTTTGAGCGCGATAGTACAATCTATGCTATTCGTAGTGATTGGACTAGAACCTTGTTGAACTTTAATAACAATTATTTCTCTGATGATAGAAAGTTTGGTTACTTCGGTCCAGTTGTGAGAGAAGAAACTTCTTTTTATCAAGCAGGAGCAGAAATTTACCATGCGAATGAAGCAGACATCATAGAATCAATTATTTCTCATATAAATTTCGTCCATGAGAATTCAAATAAAAGAATAAATACTTTTGTCATTAATAATGATCAGCTTATTGATTTATTTGTAGATCAGTATGGGTTATCTGAAGAAATTCGTCCCTTGATATACAGTAAGAATATTTCTGATCTAAGAGATGAACTAGGTGAGAATCATGACTTATATAAAATTTTAAGTGCCAGAGTGAGTACTCAATTTGAATTGATTGATGAGCTTTTTAAGTCTACCGACATTATGAAGTTAATCAATGAAATTAGAAAAGAGTTAGCCAAAGTAAACGACAATATTAAATTTATTTTAGATTTATCTTTTAGATCACCACAAAGGTATTACAACGGCTTGTATTTCCAGGCATTTTTAAATACCAATTCACCAGTTTTAAGTGGTGGTCAATATAATTCCAGTGCCTTTGGTTTGGGATTAAACATTTCTGATGGAGGTCTCTTATGATTACTGTTGCCTTATCAAAAGGACGTTTATTCGATGATTTTATTAAATATATAGAAGGTCAAGGACTTAAAAAATATAGTGAAGTTTTAAGGGGTGAGTCGAGAACCTTATTCACCCTTGTTGATGATGTTAGATTTATCTTCGCTAAAGGACCTGATGTTCCTGTCTATGTAGAACGAGGTGCAGCGGATATTGGTATTGTTGGTAGTGACATTTTAGATGAGGAAGACTTTGAATATTTAAATGTGTCTGGATTGCCTTTTGGGCGATGTCACTTCGCTTTAGCAGGACCTCCAAACATCGACCATTTCAATACTGTGGCTTCTAAATATATTAATATTGCTAGAAAATATTTTAATCAAGAACAAGAAGCAGTATCTTTAATTCATTTAAATGGTTCTGTTGAACTTGCTCCAATACTTGGTTTAGCTGATGGCATTGTGGATATTGTACAAACAGGCAATACTTTAAAAGATAATGGCTTGATTGAATATAAAAAAATCACTGAAGTTCAAGCGCGCTTAATTGCTAATAAGCAAACGTTCTATACAAAGGAAGAGGAAATTTATAAGTTCATAAGTGAAATAGGAGTGATTGCATGAAGGTTGTAGATTTTATTAATAACTTTAGAATTGAAACTTCAGCAAATAAAGAAGTCGAAAACAATGTTGCCAATATTATAGAAGATGTAAAAGAAAACAAAGACCAAGCTTTAAAAAGATATACTAAAATCTTTGATGGTTATGACTTAGATGAACTTAGGGTAGATGAAAAGGTCTTGAAAGATTCATTTGATTCTCTAAGTAGCGAAGAACAAGATGCTCTAATAACGATTAAAGAACGCATTGTAGCTTATCAAGAATCAATTAAATATCAGGATAAAAAAGACCAAGAATTCTCTTATATATACAGACCAATTGAAAGAATAGGTATATACATACCAGGTGGTACCGCACTGTATCCTTCTAGCGTTTTGATGACTGCAGTACCGGCAAGTGTCGCAGGTGTGAAAGATATCGCTGTAGTAACGCCAACTTTTATAGATAATAATATTACTTTTGCTGCTCTCTATGTCGCTGGGGTAAAAGAAGTATACCGTATTGGTGGTGCCCAAGCGATTGCCGCACTCACATATGGTACAGAAACAATTAAGCCAGTCGATAAGATTGTCGGACCAGGAAATCAATATGTTGCAGAGGCCAAAAAAAGAGTCTTTGGAGATGTTGGCATTGATATGATTGCTGGACCAAGTGAAATACTGCTTTATATAGATGAGCATGTTAACTATAGTGCAGTCGCTTACGACATTTTTGCACAAGCAGAGCATGACGTTAATGCGCGTACTTTTCTCTTATGTGAAAAAGAAGATGTAAGACAAAAGGTACAAGCTGAAATTGATAGATTAATTGATGAGCAAGAACGCCGTCAAGTTATAGAAGCATCTCTTAAAAACAATCACTGGCAGCTTGTTGATAACAGAGAAAACCTCTTAAAAGTCATTGATTATCTCGCACCAGAACATGTATCCATTCAACATCAACAACAAGAAGAGATTGCGAGGTCAATATCATACGCAGGTGCTATTTTTATTGGGAACTACTCACCAGAAGCAATCGGTGACTATGCAGCAGGACCTTCTCATGTGCTTCCGACCAACCGTACAGGAAGGTTTAGTCATGGCTTGAATGTGAATGACTTTTTAACGTCTCATGCACTGATTAATTTAAGTTCAGAAACTTATCAAGAGATTGCTGGACATGCAGAATTAATTGCTAGAAAAGAAGGACTCGGAGCCCACGGAGACTCTATAAACATTAGGAGGGAAAGTAAATGATCAGTATGGATAGAAATACATCACCTCAATCACCTCTAAGTTCTAAAGAAATATTAGCAGTTATTGAAAAAGTAAATATTGAAGAATATCCAGAAAAAGAGTTGGATATTTTTAAAGAAAGATACGCTAAAAGAAACGGCTTCAAAGTTTCACAAATAGAAGTGGCCAATGGTTCTGATGAATGGTTACAAAAAATTATAATGACCCTAGGGAAGAACGGAGTAATGTCTTTTAAGCCAGACTTTTTCATGTATCAACAATATACCAATCAAGTGGCTTATCGATTTTACTCAGTCCCGTCAAGAGATGACTTTTCCTTTGATTTCGACCGAGCTGTAGAGGCAATAAAAGATAAAAAGCCATCGGTATTTTTTGTTTCCAATCCACAAAACCCAACAGGACAACTTCTACCTTCTCATGGGATTAGACAACTATCAGACGCTATGAAATCTGTAGGAGGCTACCTTGTTATAGATGAAGCTTATGGTGAATATGCATTAGAACGTGAGCTACCAAAAGGTGACCATATCATTATAGTGAGAACTATGAGTAAGATATACGGCTTAGCTGGTTTAAGAGTTGGCATTGCTATTGCGGAAGGTGAGACCTTCCAAAGAATCAATCGAATCAATCATCCTTATCCCGTTAATAGTTTATCGCTTGCACTTGCGAGTGAAGTATTAAAGGATGAGAACCGTTTAGAACAATGGATTGCTTATCAAAAAGACTTACAAAAAGAATTAGTAGATAGTTTTGAAGCAGTGCGTAGACATGTTCGAATTAAGCCATCACACACTAACTTTGTCTTTATATATGGAGAAAAAGCACGTGATTTATATGACTTTCTCCTAAAAGAAGGATATAGAGGACGTATTTATGATGATGCAAATTTAAAGGAAGTTGCACGATTTTCAATCATCGATAAAAACCAATATCCTCAGCTAAAAACATTAATTAAAGAGTGGGGAGAAAAACATGACAGTCTTTAGTAAAAATAGAGAAACAAAAGAGACGACACTTAATATCCTTATAGATGATCAAGCTGATTTTAAGCAATCCATTATAGATACAGGGGTAGGATTTTTTGACCACATGCTAACACTTTTTAGCTTTCACTCCGAAATTTATTTAGAAGTGAAGGCAGAAGGTGACTTGCACATTGATGCCCATCACACAGTAGAAGACATTGGTATTGTTCTTGGTCAACTGCTTAGAGAACTTTATGTTTCTAAACAGTCATATACGAGATACGGCTCTATGTACTTACCGATGGATGAATCACTTGCCAGAGTAGTATTAGATCTATCTGGACGACCGCATTTAAGTTTTGAAGCGGACTTCTCGAGAGAAAAGACAGGCGATTTTGATACTGAACTCGTAGAGGAGTTTTTCAATGCAGTTGCCATGAACGCACGCATGACTTTACACATTGACCTTTTGAAAAAAGGTAATTCTCACCATGAAATTGAAGCGATTTTTAAGGCATTTGCACGCAGCTTAAAAATTGCCTTAACACCGACTTCAACAGGTGTGCCATCATCTAAAGGTGTCATTGAATAAGAGAGGAAGACAATTATGAATATAGTGCCAGCAATAGACCTAATAGATGGTCAAAATGTTCGTTTATCTCAAGGAGATTATGATAAAAAAACTCAGATGGTTAGAACACCTGAAGAAGCCTTGAAGTTTTACCAGTCTTTTGAGTCAGTTACAAGAATTCATGTCGTGGATTTAATGGGTGCCTTACATCAAGAAGTTAGAGAAGAAAATCTCATCAAAAACTTGAGAAAAATATCTAGCCTTCCTTTAGAGATAGGTGGAGGATTACGATCACTTGAAGCAATAGAAACATATCGAGATATGGGCGTAGAGTATTTTATCTTAGGGACTAGGGCAATTATAGATCTTCCTTGGTTGAAAGACACTGTTAATAAATTTCCCGGGAAAATATTTGTCGGTCTTGATGCGAAAGACAATGATATTTATGTTAACGGCTGGACAGAAAATACTGGGATTGTCATTGATGAATATTTAAAAGAAATTGAAGATTTAAATCTAGCTGGCATCATCTATACTGACATCAACAAAGATGGTATGGGACAAGGCCCAAATTTTGAAAATACAGCTAGAATCAATAAGCTCACTCGTCATAAGGTAGTTGCTAGTGGTGGAGTGAGGAATAAAGCGGATTTAGACCGCCTAGAATCATTAGGAATTGAAGAAGCGATTGTAGGAAAAGCGAGTCATACTGAAGCGTTTTGGGAGGGAATCAGATGACAGTTAAAAAGATTATTCCATGCTTAGATATAAAGGATGGGCAAGTAGTAAAAGGTGTTAACTTTGTCAATTTAGAAAAAATTGGTCAACCCGAAACATTAGCGAAATTCTATGATCAAAATGGAGCAGATGAACTCGTCTTCTTAGATATTTCTAAAACTGAAGATGGTCACGAGTTACTCTTGGATTTAATTAAAAGTACAGCAGAAGAGATTAAGATTCCCCTGACTGTCGGTGGCGGGATACAAACGCTTGAAGATATAGAAAAGATACTTAAAGCAGGTGCTGATAAAGTAAGCATCAACTCAGCTGCTGTGTCTAATCCAGAATTTATTCAAAAAGCTGTGGAACAATTCACTTCTGAAAAAATTGTGATCGCAGTGGATATGAAATTTGATGAGAATAATAAAGACTATTATGTATATACACATGGTGGCAATAAAAAAGTAGACATTAAAGCTCTAGATTGGTTAGTGAAATGTGAAAGACTTGGCTGTGGTTCTCTGTTAATTACCAGCCTAGATCATGATGGTGTTAAAGAAGGCTTTGACCTACCATTTCTAAAAGAAGCGGCTGACACTGTCTCAATACCAATTATCGCGAGCGGTGGGGCTGGAAAAACAGAAGATTTTCTAGAGCTGTTTACAAAAACAAAGGTAGCAGCAGGACTCGCAGCTTCGATTTTTCACAGAAAAGAAGTAGATATTAAGGACTTAAAAAACACCTTATCTAAAAATGGAATTGAGGTTAGTAAATAATGGAAGCTGATTTTTCTAAAAACGGTGGACTCCTATCAGTAATATTACAAGATACTCGTACCAAACAAGTGCTTATGAATGGCTATATGAATGAAGAAGCTCTGACAAAAACAAAAGAAGATGGTGTAGTATGGTTTTACTCTCGCTCTAAAGAGAGACTTTGGAAAAAAGGAGAAACTAGTGGTCATATTCAAAAAGTAGTTTCTATGAAATTGGATTGTGATCAAGATGCTCTCTTAATTGAAGTAGACCCACATGGGCCAACTTGTCATACAGGAACACAGAGCTGTTTTGGCGATGAATACTTTAATCTATCTGTCTTAGATCAGACAGTGCAAAAAAAATTGCAAAACCCAGAGGAAGGGTCATATACCAAGTATTTAAAAGAGCAAGGTATTGATAAAATCCTTAAAAAATGTGGAGAAGAAATGACCGAAGTGGTTCTTGCAGCAAAAAATAAAGACAGAGAAAATCTGATTGATGAAAGTAGTGATTTACTGTATCACTTTTTAGTACTTTTAAATCATGAAGGATTGTCTCTTAAAGATGTTGAAAAAAATCTAGAAGAAAGACACGGAAAAAAACAAGACTACAGTATTAGAGACGACATAAAGAAATGGTAATCATCATATAAATCAAAGACAAATGACTTGGAGACCTTAAATTTAAAGCCTCCAAGTCATTTGTCTTATTTGTCTTCTTTTTTCTGAACTCTGACTAATCGATCATCTTGAGGTAAAGTTCTTTTACAAATCCTTCTTACTTCTATTTGGTTACGTGCACTAATTTCCTTTTTATATTCACCGTTTTGATTTTCAATGGTGACTATAAAGCGACTAGTTCCACACCGCATTTTATCTCTCCTTGATTTCTTTTGCATACTTCACTTGATTAATAATCATTATAAGTCCAATGATAATGATACTAAACACTTGCGAGTCTTCGGTAATAATAGAATATAAAATCATTGCGACCATTGAAATGAATAAAAGGGTCATCGTTAATTGAGTTGATCGATATAGACCTTTAGCCATAACATGTATCTCACCATCATCAGATGCTTCAAATAACTTATCTGCATAATCTTTATCGCTAGGGTTCGGTAAATTTCTTTCTGGATACAAGCTATTAATGATGCCTCCGACAAAAATTGAAAGAATAACAGTAATGGTGAAAATAATCCCTGAAGTGATGATTAACCACATAATTTCGGCATTCAAAATTTGAATAGCGAGTGCAACAAGAGACATAACAAGAGCAGTGGTAGAAGCTGCCGTCAACTGATTAAAAGTATTGTATTTAAAACGATCTAAGTCATCTTCGTTTAAGTTTTTAGCTTGTTGTTTGTTTTTCTTTAAAAGAATATTGCTTGTAAGACAAACAAAAATAATCAGTCCAACAGATAAAAGAAGTAAAAGAATACTTAACCAGAAATACAAATTGCTAAAGTCTAATGCGGTCACATTTCCGTAGAGTAGTTCAATGATTAAGAAACCCACTAAGAAACCAATCCCCAAGGCTAAGACAATTTTTAAAAAGCTTTTCATTATAATTCCTCCTCATCAAAGATAAAGATATTCTCAATCGGTTCATTAAAGATAATCGCCATTCTTTTAGCAATAAGTAAAGACGGGATGTATTGTTCTCTTTCTATGAGGCTAATTGTCTGCCTAGACACCTTTGCTAATTTAGCGAGCTCAGATTGATTTAGTCTATCTCGAGCTCTTAGTTCACGGAGTCGTGTTTTCATATTTACACCTCTCAATTATTTAGCTCATAGTAAAAGTAACATATATTTGTCTTTATGACAAATAAAGTTGTCAATTCAAACAAAAGAGAATGGTCTTGGTATATTACCGAGACCATTTCTTAGTGTTTGCTTATTGTAATCCTGCTTCAATATCTGCAATTTTTTGAGAGAGTTCTCCTTCTTTAAAGTCTTCTACTTTTTCGCCTTCGGATATATGCTTAATATTTTCAAAGCATTTTTGCCATCCGGCAAAGTCTTGAGCTAGATTTTCAGTATCAAGTGGCAATCTTTGATTTAACATCACCTTACTTTGAAACTCATCACCTTCAAGTAAGAATTCAACTTCTCCTCCAAACCACTCAAAGTGCAGTGCTTTAGGGTTTTCGTATTTATAAATCTCTAAATCCTCTTCAGTTTCTTTACCGTAATCAAAAGTAAGTACCTTTTCTCCACGTACACTTAATTCTGGAAACCATTGCTGTACACCTGTCGTTGTCGCCAACAATGGAAAGATGTTATCTGGACTTAAAGCGATATCAGTGATTAATTTCTGATATGCACTTTCATGATCCTTATGATAAGATACTTGCATTTATTTCACCTCATTTAATAAGCTAATGTATTACTTCTTAATACCCCAAATAAAGGAGATTTAACTTAGTTTTTAAGATATCTTGTGACTTCTTTTATCAGCGCAGTTTTTTTATGGTTTTCAAATTTAAAAAAATAGGCGAAAGGAATAGTCTGCCCGGAGTTTAGGTAGATAATACCTTCAGCTGCCCCATCTTTTCCATGGCTGATAATGGTTAGTAAATTTAAAGCACTAATCTTTTTATCAGTTATAGAACCGTCTAACTCACAATCGTCAGTTATATATGCGTCGACTTTTTTAGGATGACCGATATGAAGCGCTATGACAAAATCTCTAATAATTTCTCGTTTAGGAGCATTGTTACATGATAAATCACCTAGCACCGCAAAAGTTGGAACAAAAGGTAGTGGTTCAGTGTCCTTAAATTTGAGCGCTTTTTCTGTCATAGCCTCTTTTAAAATTTTTACTGCTTTAGGACCAATACCATGTATTTTAGATAAATTTTTCTCATCTAAACCTGCTAATTGCTCTAAGTGAAATATTCCTAATTGATTCAGTGCATTCGTTGCGGGCTTACCAATACTTGGAAGAGTCATGTGTTTTTTCATCTCCTAAAACCAGCTGATTTTTATGACATAAATTTGTCAAAAAGCTAGAAGTTACACAAATAGTATGACATACTTGACCACAACTATAAAAGTGAAAATGGGAGTTGTAAATATGTCTGGAAAAAATCAGACGAGAACAGAATTAGACAGCACTATGTCCAAGCGATTTATTTGGGCAGTTGCTTATGGGTCATCAATTGGTTGGGGTGCTTTCATTCTACCTGGTGACTGGTTAATTTCATCTGGAACCCTTGGTGCAACCCTTGGTATTACTATCGGTGGTATTTTAATGTTAATTATTGCGGTTGGTTATGGAGCACTGACTGCTAAATTCCCCGTTTCAGGTGGAGAATTTGCTTTTACCTATGCAGGATTCGGAAAAATTGCTGCCTTTATTGCTTCTTGGTTTTTAGTCTTAGGCTATATATGTGTCGTCGCTTTAAATGCCAGTGCCTTTAGTCTACTCTTTAAGTTTGTCTTACCTGACTTTTTAGAAGTTGGTTATCTTTATACTATTGCAGGCTGGGATGTTTATATTATGGAAGTTATCTTATCTTCTCTAATTTTAATCATTTTTGCTTGGATCAGTATGAGGGGCTCTGGTTTATCCGGTAATTTACAATTTATCTTTTGCCTCTTTATGGCTATAGTCGTTTCAGGTTTATTTATCGCTTCGTTTGTGTCAGGAGAGTTTGCATTTTCTAATGCACAACCACTATTTAACGAAGATGCTGGTGTGTGGACTTCTATTATTTTAATTGTTGCTATAGCACCGTGGATGTATGTTGGTTTTGATAATATTCCACAAGCAGCAGAAGAATTTAAATTTAGTGCAGATAAAACATTTAAATTAATCGTTTTTGGGATTCTTGCATCAATTCTAACTTATGTTGCAATGATTTTAGTGACATCTTGGATTTACCCTGACCAAAACACGATGGATGGAGCGGTTTGGGTAACTGGTTCAGTCATTAGTTCTTCTATGGGTACGATTGGTATGGCCTTTTTAGCATTTGCTATATCCTTTGGGGTCTTTACAGGATTGAATGGATTTTTCATGTCATCTTCAAGACTGATATTCGCGCTTGGAAGAGCAAGATTTGTACCAGAAGTATTTGCTAAAGTACATCCAAAAAATAAAACACCATATGTCGCAGTATTATTTGTCTTACTAGTGTGTTTAATTGCACCATGGTTAGGAAGAACGGCATTGAACTGGATTGTTGATATGTCATCAGTGGGCGTTTCAATTGCCTTTTTAGCTACAAGTGCGGTGAGCTGGAAATTCTTCTCCCGTGGTGAAAGTAAAAATATGCTCTATGTTGTTTTCGGTATACTCGGTACGATTATTTCACTGATATTCCTAGTGTTACTGTTGTATCCAGGATCTCCAGCAGCACTTACAGCACCGTCTTACTATGCACTCTTAGCGTGGACCTTGTTAGGTGTCATCTTTTTAGGATTCAAATATAAGACGATTAATGGAATGTCTAAAAAAGAATTAGATTACTTAATTTTAAATGAAACAGATAAAGATCCTATGGATAAATAATAGTAATTAGGGTAAGTGTAAATTAAAATACATTTATCAAGGGTGATTATATGTTAAAAATTAAAAGAGTCTATGATGATGTGTCGAGCCAGGATGGTAAACGTGTGTTAGTGGATAGAGTATGGCCAAGAGGAATTAAAAAAGAAGACCTGAAGCATGACGAATGGTATAAAGAACTCGCACCATCCACTGATTTAAGAAAATGGTTTGATCATGATGAGGATAAGTGGGATGAGTTTAAGAAAAAATACAAAGAAGAATTAAAAGATCAGAAAGATCTAATAAAAGAATTAAGAAAAGATTCAGATGGTCATAATGTCACATTACTCTATGCTGCAAAAGATACGGAGCATAACCAAGCTGTCGTTTTAAAAGAAGTTATAGAAAAATAGAGTGGCAAAAGCCCTCAACTTATATAAATAGTCCGAAAATCTTTGCTTCAAGATTTTCGGGCTGTTTTAAGTTATTTCACAAATCAAGATTAATAAAATTCTTATTAAATCTGGATTTTACCTCTAAATCCACGTGCACCATAATAAGAGTCTGCACCATTATGGTAAAGGAATACCTTGTTATAGCGTTTATCACAAAAATAAGCGCCACCTAGGTCACGAACTTCAGCTGGTGTTAAGACCCAGCTAGAACTTTTTAGATCAAAGTCTCCAACAGTACTGAGCTGTCTAAATTCATCTTCTGATAACATTTGTATTCCAATTTCTTCAGCAAGGTCGATAGCTGAATTGTCGGGCTTATGCTTTTTTCGTGCATTTAATGCTTGGCGATCATAACACACGCTACGTCTACCTTTTGGACTTTCTTTAGAGCAGTCGACAAAATGTAGTTTGTCATTGAGAATGATTACATCAGGCTCACCCTCAGTCACTTCCATATTGTAAACGGTAGTGAGGAGATGATCGTTTAAGCGTTCTTCTACATCCTTCCATGTATAACCTTCGTGTCTGTCTTCATGGCTGTTAAAGCGAGACTTAAGAGTGGCAATTAATTCTTCTTTTTCCTCAACTGTAAGCTCATTTTTTAATGTCATAGCTCTACCTCGTTTCTCAAATTATTTCTACAAAATTATTTTACCATGATAAAATGTATAGACAAACAAATTAAGTAGGTTGATTGAGATGCTTATTACAAGCTCAGGAAGATTTAATCAGGAAAATATAAGTGTAATAAAAGATATTGCTAGGCGTTATAACCTGGATTATATAGAACGTAAAAAGCAGTCTATAAGCCATTTGATGGAGCGTTATAATGACGATATATTAGTAGTTGGCAATGATTTATCAATCCACTTAAAAGATGAAAAAGAGGTCATTAAATATCATCCAAATATCGCTATGGTTAGAGCAAAGCGGGTGATCAATCAACAAAGTGATGCTTTTTTAGAAGCCTGCCAACTTAAAGCGAGAATGTCTTTTTTGGATTGTACAGCAGGACTTGGTGCAGATAGTTTAATTGCTAGTATTGTTCTTGGATCATCTGGAACAATTACTGCACTTGAGAACAACTTCAAACTATACTTATTATTGCAGGAAGGACTACAAAATTATCAATCACATAATGATAAGATAAATGAAGCAATGAGAAGGGTTGAGGTTGTTCATACTGACCATACAGCATACTTAAAGAAGTTAGAGGATAACAGTGTTGATGTCGTCTATTTCGATCCGATGTTTACTATGGAATTAGAAGAATCGATTGGGATTCGCCCAATAAAGAGTATAGCTAAAACAGGACTAAACGATGAGGCGATAATCGAAGCTAAAAGAGTGGCTAGAAAGAAAGTCGTTTTAAAGGATGATTTTAGAAGTCAAAGATTCTCCTACTTTGGTTTTAGACAAATTATTAGGAAGTCGAGTAAGTTTCATTTTGGTGTAATAGATATTGACTTATAAATTTATATCTTTTAAGATAGAATTAATCAGATATGAGGTGTTCTAGGGTTCCGTTAAATTATTTAAGTCTGGACCGAGAGAACACGCCAGTCTATGACTGGTACACGGAGGGATAAAAGCCTGGGAGAATAACGTGAAGTTATTCTTCCGGCTTTTTTGTTTTTTAAATCTGAATAAAAAATATAAAGGAGTAGTTTTATGTGGGCTTTAGTAGTGATTGCTGCCTTATTTGAAATTGGTTGGGCAACTGGGCTGAAATATGCCACAACATGGTTTGAATGGGGTCTTACAGTGATTGGAGTTGTGGGAAGTTTTTCTCTCTTAGTTTATGTTTCGACTAAACTTCCAGCAAGTACAGTTTATGCAGTCTTTGTTGGGCTTGGTGCAGTAGGAACAGTGTTTGTAGATTTCTTTTTCTTTGATGGTGATTTAAGCATTGGTATGGTGTTCTTTATCATCTTATTGCTCTTTGGAGTACTCGGTTTGAAAACTGTCACGGATCATGAGGAGGACGTTAAATGAGTTGGCTTGTCTTAATATGTGCAGGATTTTTTGAAGTTGCTGGAGTACTCGGAATGACTTGGATTGGTCAAAAGAAAAGATTACAGGGATGGCTCACTTTATGTATTGGCTTCCCAATTAGTTTAGGCCTGTTAAGCTACGCTATGGAAACTATTCCTTTAGGCGTTGCTTATGCAGTATGGACAGGGATTGGAACTGTGGGGAGTGCACTTTTAGGCATCATCGTCTACAAAGAATCAGCAAGTTATAAGCGTGTCATGTATTTATCTATGATTGTCATTGCTGTCATTGGCTTAAGATTAATCACTTCCTAAGTTTCACATGAAACAATAATGGCACCATGAGATAGAAAATCTCATGGTGCCATTTTTATTAGTCCTGTTTAAAGACAGCTGTACTGTGTTTAGGTTGAATACGTGATTTAGAATCGTAGGATGATTTTGCATATGAGATAGCAACAGGTGCCTCACCAAAGCCAGTAGCAATTAATTTCACTTTACCTTCGAAAGTAGTGACGTCTCCAGCAGCAAAAATACCAGCAATGTTTGTTTCCATATGTGCATCGACTTCGATAGAGTTTTTATCTAGTTTTAGTCCCCATTCTTTCAGTGGTCCTAAAGAAGAAATATTACCGAAGTTCACGATGAGTTGATCAGCTTTAATGACTTCTTCATCATCACCTTTTTTAGAAGATAAAACTAATTCTTCAATCTGCCCTGCTTCTCCTCTAATTTCTGTAACGTTTAGAGAAGTTTTAACATTGACACTTGAGTTCTTAACCTTTTGCACTGTATTTTCATGTGCTGTGAAGCGTTCACGTCTGTGAACAAGTGTCACTGATTTAGCAAGATCTTCTAACATCAATGCCCAATCAAGTGCAGAGTCTCCACCGCCGAGAACGACAACATCCTTGTCTCGGAATTTAGCAAGATCACGAACAGCGTATTGTAAAGAAGCGCCTTCGAATTCAGCTTCATTATCTAGACCAAGTTTTCTCGGTTGAAAAGCTCCAACTCCAGCTGTGATTAAAATCGTTCTGGTTAAGTACTCGCCTTGGTCAGTCGTTAAGACAAAATGATCGTCTTCTTTTCTATATGATTGAACAGTTTCACCTAGATGGAACTCAGGATCTGCATATTGTGCTTGTTCAACTAAGTTATCTACTAAGTCTTTAGCTAATATTTTTGGAAATCCACCGACATCATAGATATATTTGTCCGGGTAAAGTTCTGTTAATTGTCCACCTAATTCAGGTAGGCTATCAATGAGGCGAACAGACATTTGTCTCATACCAGCGTAAAAGGTAGAGAATAAACCTGTTGGTCCGCCACCAATTATTGTTATATCTGTAATTTCGTCTGTCATTTTATTAAACCCTCCATTAGTCTGTGAAAAATGTCTTATATTTTCATCTTCTTAATTATTGCATAAGGATGGTTGAAAATAAAAGTCATATACTGCGATATAAGTGGTTTTAGACGCTAATTCAGACTTTAGAACTAGATGAAGTGCGTCTTGGATCTTTCCAAAAGACAACTGTAATAATAAACCCAATGACTAAGACAAAGGCACTGAAATAATATGGTAAATCTAAGTTAATGTCGAATAAAATCCCACCAATAATCGGGCCAAAAACATTGGCTAAGGATGTAAAGAAGGAGTTCATACCACCAGCTAAGCCTTGGTTATCTCCAGCAATGTATGACAAGAAGGTCGTTGCTGCTGGACGAATCAAATCAAAACCGACAAAGATAATGAAGGCAATGGCCATGACCGCCCAATATGATTCCATGAAGGTAATGATAAAAACAAGAACGGCTGAATAAATAATCGAAATCCTAATTAGAGCAATTTCGCCAAGTTTTCTTATTAAAGGTTCAAAGAAAACGACCTGGGCAATCGCCCCAATAATTGCCCCACCTGTAATTGCAATGGCAATATCAAAAGGGGTGAATCCAAGTTTTCTATCAAAGTATAGACTGAAGAAAGATTCAAACGCTGACATACCAAAGGTCGAGACAAAAATTACTAAGAAAGCAATAAAGAATATCGGAGTCAGTATGGTTTTAAAATTACTTGGGCTAACTTCAGTTTTATCTGCAGCAATTTCAGTTTTTCTCTTGGGTTCTGTTAGTAAGAATATAGCTAAAACAGCTGAAATAATACCGAGAAAGGCTGCTACAAAGAACGGTAAGCGTGTGCCGAACTCAGCTAAGATCCCACCAACTCCAGGGCCTATTACAAAGCCGAAGTTTAAAGCAGCGGTCATATAACCTAGTGAGCGTGCACGATTTTTTTCAGTTGTTAAGTCGACGATAAACGCAGTCACTGCTGGCATGATAAAAGCTCCAGCTAGGCCCCCGAGTATACGTGAAAGAAACAGAACTTCAATGGTATTACCTAGACCAAATAGAAGCTCAGAAAAAGCGAAGATAATCATCCCAATAACAATGATTATCTTACGGCCGAACTTATCTGCAGCTCGTCCAGTAAAAGGTGAAAAGATAAGTTGAGTCATAGCAAATGCAGCTGTTAAGTAGCCGACACCTGAACCAGAAATATCGAGTTCATTCATGATAGATGGCATAACAGGTATGACTAAGCTAATTCCTAGAAAGACTAAAAAGATACTGTTATATAGTAAGTAGAGTTGATATTTTTGCTTCATAGTTAGGACACCTTTGTACCTTATAAAATATGGTAAAATATTGATACGTACATTTTACATGTGAAAAATATAATTGCCTAGCATAACAAACTGAATTGAGGTGAAAAAATGAGTGAACATCATTCCCATCACCATGACCATACTCATGGGGCGAATAAAAAAGCTTTAACAGTAAGTTTAATTTTAATTGGGATATTTATGCTTGTTGAGGTTATTGGGGGAGTACTTACCAATAGTTTGGCTTTACTGAGTGATGCAGGACACATGCTCAGTGACGCCATATCCTTACTGGTTGCACTCATGGCTTTTAAAATAGGTGAAAGAACAGCGGATACTGAGAGAACTTTTGGTTATAAAAGATTTGAAATTTTAGCAGCAATGTTCAACGGAGCAACGCTGATTGTGATTGCCATAGCAATATTCATCGGTGCGATCGGACGTTTTATTAATCCGCCGGAGATTGCATCGACTGGTATGTTGGTGATTGCAGTTATAGGTTTGTTAGTTAATCTTATCGTTGCAAAAATTCTCACTTCTGGGGACACACATGATAACTTAAATATGCGAGGTGCTTTCTTGCATGTCTTAGGAGATTTGTTTGGGTCAGTCGCGGCAATAGTTGCAGCACTCTCGATTATGTTCTTTGGTTGGGGTTTTATGGACCCACTAGCTAGTGTGATTGTTGCTATTTTAATTACAGTCAGTGGTTGGAGAGTCCTTAGACAATCATTACACGTATTAATGGAGGGGGTACCAGAAGGTATCAGTCTCGATAAACTGACCAAGGTAATGAATGAAGTTGAGGGTGTTGAAGGAGTCCATCACGTTCATGTCTGGACAATTACTAGTGGCTTTAATGCCATGAGTGGACATATTGTTGTTAATGGTCAGTTAAATGTTCATGAAACACAAAAGATTATTCAAGCAGTAGAAAGCAAGATGAAAGAAATAGATATCAATCACGTCACACTTCAAGTTGAATGTAAACACAACCGACATAGTGGGCATATTCTATGTGATGATATAGCAGAAGTTTCTGAAACAACTTAATTTACTATGATAAAAGGGGATGTTGTTTTGAATTATTTAGAAATAGATACACCTGCCTTAGTTATTGATGAAGTGGTTTTAGATCAGAACATTGAACATATGGCGACTTTTGCTAAACGACAAGGGGTTGATTTACGACCGCATACTAAAACTCATAAAATGCCAAAACTTGCAGAGAAGCAAGTGCAGAGTGGTGCTAAAGGTATAACGGTAGCCAAAGTCGGTGAAGCGGAAATCATGGCAGTTTATGGGCAAAAGGATATTTTTATCGCTAACCAAATCGTTGGTAAACAGAAATTAGAACGTATTAAAAAATTAGCTGAAAAAATAAACATTTCTTTTGGTATTGATTGTATTGAACATGTAGATGAGATCGAGGAAGTATTTGAAGGTGCGAATAAGAAGGCTAGAGTTTTAATAGAAATAGAAGTGGGGGAAGAGCGCTCAGGAGTAATAGAGGAATTAGATTTTAAGAGACTGCTTGAACACATTAAAACGTGTCATAATGTAGAATTAGTCGGCATATTTTCTCATGACGGACATTCTTATAAGGCTGTTGACAAGGCTGATTGTTACGATATTTTCACAACAGCAACAACGCGTACACTCTACTTTAGTGATCTTGCTCGTGATATGGGCTTTGAAATCCAAATAGTGTCAATTGGCTCGACACCACCAATGATGTTTGGTTTTGATATACCAGAAGGTGTAACTGAAATTAGACCAGGCACTTATATACTGATGGATTGTTCACAATCAAACGCCATTGGCACATACGAGCATTCGGCAGCATCTGTCTTAACAACTGTAATTTCTAAACCGACGAATGAAAGAGTAATCACTGATGTGGGTGCAAAAGGACTCACCAAACAGACCAGAAACAAAGGGATCACCAAAACTGAAGGTCTAGGAAGAATTAAGGAATTTGAAAATGTCTTTGTGGATGATGTCTTCGATGAACACGCCATTATTTACAATAGAGAATTTAGGCAAAATGTTTCAATTGGAGACAAGGTAAGAATTATACCGAATCATATTTGTCCGGTATCCAATCTTTATCATAAAGCTTATCTACTTAGAGATGATGAAGTAGTAGAGACAATAGATATTGCCGCACAAGGTAAATTACAGTAAAGAAAAAAGGAATCTCCATTAAGGAGATTCCTTTATTTTTTAGACACCACGAGGTCTATCTTCATCAGCATAGGCTTCGAGTTCTTCTTGATATTCTTCATGTGAAATTTCTTTATAAGTGCGCATACGCTCTTTACTTGGTGTAATTGATAGACCAAGATATTTACGTTCATTGTTAGCATCTTTGTAAAAGGCGATCATCATCATGATCAGGACAAAACTAAATGGTAAAGCAGAAATAATTGCTGCAGATTGCAATGCGTTTAGTCCTGTCTCACCACCAGCTGCAAGTAAGGTAAATGCAATAGCAGATAGTGATAGACCCCAGATAACTTTTGTTCTTCCTGATGGGTTTAAGCTACCATGAGAGGTTTGCATACCAAGAACAAAGGTCGCAGAGTCAGCAGATGTAATAAAGAATATTGATACTAGTAAGATCGCTACAATTGACAGAATGGTACCTAACGGTAAGGTAGAAAATACTTCAAACAGTTGGACTTCTGTCGCCATTTCAAAGACTTTAGGATTTTTAAGTCCGGCATCTATACCTGTTACACCAAAGACACTGAACCAAACTATTCCAATCACTGTTGGTACTAATAATACAGCGATAATGAACTCTCTGATTGTACGTCCTTTAGATACACGGGCAATAAATATACCAACAAATGGACTCCAGCTCATCCACCAACCCCAATAATAAATAGTCCAAGAGCTTAACCATTCAGACTTTTGAGGATTAAGTGGTGCGACATCGAAACTGTTGAAAACGATAGAACTTAAGTAGCCACCAGTACTACTTGTCATAATATTTAAGATCATCATAGTTGGACCAACAATTAAAATAATAGCGAATAAGATTCCAGCTAAAATCATGTTGGTGTTACTTAAATATTGAATCCCTTTACTCAGGCCACTCCATGCACTATATAAGAATAGAACTGTGACAACAGCGATAATCACAGCTTGACTCAATAAGCCAACTGGGACTCCAAAGAGATAGTTTAGACCACCATTGATTTGTATTGCTCCAATACCTAGAGAAACAGCAACCCCAATAACAGTTGCGAATACTGCTAAAACGTCAACAACAACACCTAACCAACCATCAACACGGTCGCCAAAGAGTGGACGTAAAGTTTTAGAAAGTAGTCCAACTTCACCTTTTCTAAAGCTTGCATAGGATAAGCAAAGACCAACAATACCGTATATAGCCCAAGCATGAATTCCGTAGTGAAGGAAGGTAGAGTGCATTGATTCTTCTAGCGCCTGAATCGTTTCAGGTTCTGCTGTAGGTGGTGCTAAATAGTGAGAAATAGGTTCCCCTGCTCCGTAGAACACTAAACCAATCCCCATACCTGCAGAGAAAAGCATAGCAATCCAAGAGACTGTTCTAAACTCTGGTTCATCATCTGGTTTACCTAGCTTCAATTTACCGATAGGACTAAAGATAAGGAAAATAGAAAACAGAACAATTATAGTTACTAAAATCATGTAATACCAACCAAAGTAATCTGTTACCCAGTTAGATAAAGTACCAGTAACGTCACCAAATTGATTCGGGAATATAGCCCCAACGATTACAAGTAGGCCTATAATGATACCGGCATATAAGAATACGTAAGAAATTTTTTGTGGTTTTTCAGTTTCTGGCAAGTCTTTTGCCATTACATCACTCCTAGTTCATTCATATTTTTGACACAACGATTGATACTAACACTAGCTGGAATTAATATCAAGGTGTTATTTTACACTAGCGCCTCTATCACATTAATATTCAATAGCCTTTAATTCCTTCATGTAAACACAAAAAACGGCTAAAAGTTTTATTTTTAGCCGTTTTGTTTAAATTATTGCTTTGTTAATCGTTTTGCAGTTTCAAGTAAGGTTAAAACAGCAGGTTCCATGCTGTCTTCGTTAACATCAAAGCGTTCATTATGATGACCAGCTGCAAGATCTGTACCAAAGATAGTATAGGTTGCTAGTCCCCCCTTGTCTTGAACACGGTTGATAAAGAAGGTTGCATCCTCACTACCACTTGGCTTAGCTTCTTCTAAGGTAGTTTCCAAATTGTTGTTTTTTGCTGCATCAATGACGATTTGTGCAAGTTCAGTATTTCCTTTTGCACTCTTACCTGCACCGACAACATCAATTGTATAATCAACTTGGAACATTTGAGCTGCACCCTTGATGATGGATTCAGCGTAGTTCTGCATGTAGTCATTAATTTCAGAAGTTGTACCCCTAATTTCAGCTTTTAAAGTCGCAAAGTCTGCTATAGCATTACGTGAACTACCAGCATGTAACTCTCCGACATTGACACGAGTTGCACCACCTGAATGTCGAGGTATTGCATTTAAGTTAATCACAGCATTAGCTGCAGCTAACATAGCGTTTTTTCCTTCTTCAGGATTACCACCCGCATGGGATGAGCGCCCTTTAAAAGTAATATCTAATTTTGAAGTTGCCAAAAAGCCATTGTTAGAACCAAGTACATGATTCATCGGAATACCAGTACCTATGTGTGATGCGACGAAGTAATCTACATCGTCAACGACGCCTGCTTCTGTCATAGAACGTGCACCACGAGTGCCTTCTTCTGCAGGTTGAAAAATGATTTTTACCTTACCGTTTAATTCATTGATTTGTTCCGATAAGAGTTTTGCGAGCCCCAAGCCGATTGCAGTATGGACATCATGGCCACAGGCATGCATTTCCGTATTTTTAGAGCGGAATCCTTCTTTAACTGGAAAATGATCATTATCTTCCGCTTCAAAAATCGGTAGTGCATCCATATCAACTCTAAATGCTACAGTCGGACCCGTTTTTTTACTATCAATAGTAGCAACAATACCAGTATAGCCGTCTTTAACTTGCTCTAGGTATTTATCGATTGCACCGTGAGCTTTTGCCCATTCGTAATGCTGTTGTGTAGCTTCCTCACTTGGTTTCCCCATAGTAAAATCAGGGTTCATTACTTCCTTACCTATTTTGAAGTCAATTCCAAATGATTCTAAGGTGTTCGCAACAATCGATGCGGTACGCATTTCTAAAAATCCTAATTCAGGATATTGATGGAAATCTCTACGCCATTCTATTAACTGTTTTTTTAAAGTCATTTATGACACTCCTATTCTTATTGAACGCGATCTTCTAAGAATACTGATACACCAGGACCTAAAGGCATTCCAGTGAAGTAGAATATTGCTAATAAAATAATCCATGCAATCAAGAATACAAGAGAATATGGAATCATAAGAGACATATAAGTACCGATATTCGCATTCTTATCATAGCGCTGCATGAAGGCTAAGATAATCACCATATAAGGGAAGAGCGGAGTTACAATGTTGATTGATGAATCGGCGATACGATAGGCAGCTTGTGTAAAGGCTGGATCATAGCCGAGTTGCATAAACATTGGAACAAATATAGGTGCTTCAATCGCCCATTTGGCAGAACCAGATGTAATTAGGAAGTTAAGTAATGCTGTAAAGATAACATAACCTATGATTAACCCAATTCCTGTAAATTCGACACTTTCTAAGAATTCTGCTCCATTTACTGCTAACCAAGTTCCGAGGTTTGACCAGTTAAAGTAAGCGATAAACTGCGCAATTGCGAATACGAGAACAATATAACCGGCCATGTCTTTAATGGACTCAGTCATATATTTAGTCGCATCTTTGGTAGATTTAATCTTGCCAGTTACAATACCAAATGCGATACCAATAAGCATAAAGAATATTAAAATAATAGGTACGATACCATCAATGAACGGAGAAGGTATAATACCGCCTTCTTCATTTGTCAGTGGGCTGTTTGGTAGGAAGATTACTACGATGATAACTCCCCAGTAAACCGCACCTATAATGACAGCAGCGATAAGACCTTTTTTAGCGTTAGGTAGTTCTTCTTCATTATCATCTTCGACACTTTCACCTTCATATTTACCAAGACGAGGCTCAACAAAGCGTGAAGTTAAGAGACCACCGACAATCGTCAGCATAAAGGTTGAAATAATATTAAAGTACCAGTTATCAACTGGAGTGATTGTGATAGTATCATCGATTAAACGAGCTGCTTCTGTCGAGATACCAGCTAAGAGTACATCAGTACCAGCGATGAAAAGGTTAGCTGTAAATCCAGCACCAGCACCAGCGAAACCTGCTGCTAAACCAGCGAGAGGGTGTCTACCTAATTTGTAGAAGACCAAAGCGCCTAGTGGTGGAATGATAACTGCAGCAGCATCAGAAGCTAAGTTACCCATAATACCTACAAATACTACTGTATATGTAACTAAGGCAGGTGGTGATTTTAAGATTGTTTTACGAATCGCATAATCTAAAAGCCCAACTTTTTCTGCAAGACCAATACCAAGCATCATCGCTAGTACAAGGCCGAGTGGTGCGAAACCAGTGAAGTTCTCTAACATGGAAGTTAAGATAAACTGTAAACCAGCTCCAGAAAGTAAGTTGTTAATCGGTAATTCTTCTCCGTTACCCGGGTGAATTACGGACGCATCGAACATGCTAAAAATCCAAGAGATAATAATAACTAAGAATGCAAGTCCTAAAAATAGTGCAAAAGGATCAGGTAGCTTATTACCAAGACGTTCAACGACGTCTAGAAATTTCTGGAATAACCCCTTTTTCTCTTTCATTGAAAACCCTCCCATATTTTGTGAAATTAATACTGCTGAAGACGAAGCTTTCAAGCAGTTATTAAAAGTTTATATAATTCTTTTAAGAAAGTCCATCTAATGTTGACTAAAACAGTTATTGATATACTTATTATTGTATATCTAATATAATAATTAATGATTAGATGAACGGAGGGATGTTTATGAAAATTGCCTATATCGTCGATAGTACAGCTAGCCTGTCAGACGACTTAAGAAACCATTCAGATGTATATCAGGTGCACTTATCTGTTACTTTTAGTGATGGGTCTATTTTTAAAGATACGACTGATGAAGATCAATTAAAATCATTTTACCGTCGTTTGGCAAATGAAAAAGAAATTCCAAAATCGTCCCAACCTCAAATTGGAGAATATTATGATGTTTTGGATGAAATTATAAACAAAGGTTATGACACTGTCATTGCTATTCATATAGGTAGTAAAATTAGTGGGACTTATCAGAGTGCTAAGATGGTGTTGGAAGAATATGCTGAGGAAGGCAAAATATCTTACCATTTAATAGACTCAGAAGGCACCTCTTTTATTATCGAACATCTACTATCAGAAACGATTAAATTGATAGAAAGTGGCGAGGATGTCGAAACGACAGTTGCGGAGATTAGAGACTTAGTTAAAGATACTAAAATTTATCTTGCTGTCGATGACTTAAATTACCTAGTTAAAGGTGGTCGTCTTGGAGCGGGTAGTGCCTTTATAGGTAGCTTATTTAAAATTAAGCCGATTGTTCACTTCACTGATGGCGGGCAAGTTAAGCCTTTTGATAAGGTAAGGACTAATAGTAGAGTGATTAAACTTTGGGAAAACCTAATAGAAGAAGCAATGGAGCGATTTAATGGAAAAATTAAAATTGCGATTGCACATGGGGACATTGCTGAAGAAGCTGAACAGTTGAAACAACGATTTGAAAATCTATATCCTGGCATTAGTTGTAGGGTAGGCTATTTAACACCTGCACTTGGTGTGCATGGAGGAATAGGAAGTAAGGGACTCGGAATCTTCCGCAGTATAGATAAGAAATAACTTTTAAGAGCTCCTTTATAGGAGCTCTTTTTATTTTATCAAAAGGGTGATGAATGCATGGTTAAAAAGAAATTGATGAAAGACTTTTTTAATGAGGATCTAGCTGAACATTATGTTGTGAATATTAAAGAAGTATATCCTGATTTTGATGGAAAAAATTTCGTGGAAGAATTTACTGAGGATATAGATAGTAAGAGAATGTCTGAAAGAATAGAAAAGTTAAGTACATTATTAAGGAAGTACTTACCACAAGATTATATAAGAGCAAGTCAGATCATTATCGATGTCTTGGGTGAAGAAAATGATATCTTTTACTTTCCTTTTGAAAAGATGTACTACTATAGAGCTTTAGCAAAATTTGTAGAAATGTATGGCTTAGAAGATTTTGATCAGTCTATTAAAGTTATTGAGGAGATTACTAAGAGAGATACAGCTGAGTTTGCAATTAGACCTTTTATCAAAGAAGACTACGACCGTGTGGAAGTTGTTTTTGAAAAATGGAAAAATAGCGATAATGCGCATTTAAGACGTTTAGTAACCGAAGGACCACGACCAAGACTACCATGGGCTAAACATATCTCTTATTTAAGAGAGGACATCAATGAAAACTTTAACTTACTTAAACCTTTTCTAAATGATCCATCACGTTATGTTGAGAAATCAGTCGCTAATCATTTGAATGATCTAAGCCGCTACGAAGCTGATCAAGTAGTTGCTTTTTTAGAAAGTCATTTTGAAGCGTCATCACCTTTTGTAATAAAACGCGCCCTTAGAACTTTGAAAAAACAAGAACACCAAGGTGCACTCGATTTATTAAGCCAATTAAAATAAGTGATTCATTTTTTAATCATCGTTTAAGAATCAGTTAAGCATATCTTAGCCTCTGATGCTTATCATATAGTTAGAAAGTTCAAGAGAGAACAAAAAATTTGGAGGATGATTGATGATGAAATTAACAAAGAATTTATTCATTGGCGGTGCCTTAGTATCAGCATTAGCATTAGGAGCAACGACAGCTCATGCAGATGATATGGAGTGGAATGGAGAAGAGAACTTAAGTAGTGAAGCACAAGAAGCGGTGGACAAAGCTAAACAAGAATTTGATGGTAAAGTCACTGAAGTAGAATATGAAGAAGATGACGGTCAGAGATATTATGATATTCAGCTAGAAAAAGATGATGAAGATTTCGATATCAAAATCAACGCTGATGATTTAAGTGTTATGGAAAAAGATTCTGATTTAGATGATGACAGAGATGATGATTCGGACGATGATAGAGATGACGACAGAGACGATGACGATGATAAAGAGAAAAGTAGCAACGAATCTAAAAAAGCAGAAAAAGTAGAAAGTCCAGAAAATGCAGTTAAACTAAATAAAGCTTTCGATAAACAAACAACTAAAGCAATTGATAAAGCAAAAGAGAACTTCGATGGAATTTTAGAGAGTGTATCTTATGAAAAAGATGATGGTGAGGCATACTATCAAGTAAATCTTGAAAATAAAGATGAAGAATACGAAGTGAAATTCAATGCTAAAGACCTTAAAGTAATTGAAGAAGAAACTGATGACGATAGCGATGATGATTTCAAACGCCTTGAAAAAGCACAAGATGTAAAAGTAATGTCATTCAAAGAAGCAAAAGAACTTGCTGAAAAAGAAGCTGAAGGTAAGGTTGATGAGTGGGATTACGATGTGGACGACTTCGACTATGATTTTGAAATAGATGATAAAGAAGTTACTATTAACGCTAAGACAGGCGAAATTGTCGAGATCGAAGACTAAGTAGTCTAGCGCCCCTAAGGGCGCTTTTTTAATATACAGCATGCTATAATCAACTTAATTAGTCAGTGTCTTAGGGGGATTTTATGGAAAAGATTTTAATAGTAGAAGACGATGAGAAAATAGCACGTGTCATACAGTTGGAATTAGACTTTGAAGGCTATCAAACAGAAGTAGCATACACAGGAAAAGAAGCTTTGGAGCAATTTGAAAATGGATCATTTGATCTAATTCTTTTAGATGTGATGATTCCTGAACTCAGTGGTCTAGAAGTTTTAAGGAGAATTCGCCTTCAAGATGAACAAATTAAGGTCATCATGTTAACCGCGAGAGATGCCGTTATGGATAAAGTGAGCGGTCTAGACTCAGGGGCTAATGACTATATGACTAAACCTTATGAGTTGGAAGAGTTACTAGCGAGAATACGTGCACACTTAAAAGCCCGTTCATTTAGTAAAAGTAAAAATGAAATAATAAAGCACAGACACCTAGAGATTAACCCACTAGCTCGTGAAGTAAAGAGTCACGGTGAAATCATCTACTTAACACAAAAAGAATATGATGTACTTCTTTATCTCATCAACCATAAGAACCAAGCTTTATCTCGCGAACAAATCATTGAATCAGTTTGGGGATATGACTACTTTGGAGATACAAATACTGTAGATGTTTACGTTAGGTATATTAGAAAAAAACTAGATTCTGAAAAGCCATCTTTGATCTCTGCTGTCAGAGGTATCGGCTACATGATAAAGGACTAACTAATGAAATTAGGTACAAAAATACAACTTTATACAACTGTGATGATTGCGATAGTCGTGATATTAATAAATCTGCTGATATATTTTTCATATAAACATTACTCTTTGGAAGCGGAAATGAATCAATTAGAAAGCAGATCTATAAATATCATTACTGAAATTCAAACTGCAAATGAAAATGGCATAAGTGGCGAAACAGTATTACAGTATTTTTCTTTGTCTGATGGTTATATCGCTTTGAAAGATGAAAATGAAAATTATTTGGTTAGAATTGCGACAAATCAGTCATTTCTAGAGTTAGAAGAGCCGTATAACACTAAGCAATATACTGACGTTACAAGCCTTGGTGAGCAAAGCTTTGTCTTCAGTTCACAACCAGTTATTTGGATGGATGGAGCAGTTCATAGCCTGCAAATCTTTGAGAATATAGATTTTCTTTATGAGACCTACAATATTTTAAAATGGATCCTAATTATATCTACTATAATTATTGTAGCTATAGTATTTATTTTAAATAGAGTGATTACGAATTCAATCATAGGACCTATTAAGGCACTTATTCAGAGAATGAATGACAAAGAAGGTGTCAGAAACTACACTTTAATTTCCAGTCATGAATCCGATACTGAAGAACTTAAATTACTGACAGACTCATATAACGATATGATGTTAACTTTAAAGGCACACGATGAAAACCAACAAGCCTTTATTATGAATGCTTCACATGAATTGAAAACGCCTCTAACAGTGATTACGTCCTATGCCAAAATGTTAGATAGATTTGGACGCACTAGAGCGGACTTACTGGATGAAGGGATTTCTGCAATTTCTGAAGAGAGTCTACGCATGAAGTATTTAACAGAACAATTTTTAAGTTTCACTGAAGTCACACAAAATAAAGAAGAATCAAAGGAATATGTCGCTTTGATTCCTCTCGTAGAAAACGTGACTCACCGCTTATCTAAGGTTTTTAAGAGAGAAATAAACTTAAAGACAGATGATACGCACCCTCATGTTTTTGCTCACCCTCAATCATTAGAACAACTGCTAAGAATCTTTTTAGATAATGCATATAAATATAGTGAAGAGGATATAGATGTATCGATTACTACAGGAAAAGATAGAATTACACTTGATATTAAAGATTATGGAATAGGCATTCCAGAAGAAGAATTATCACAAATCTTTAATCGTTTTTATCGGGTGGATAAGGCAAGAACGAGAAAAACAGGTGGTTCTGGTTTGGGGCTATCAATCGCTAAAACAATCGCTGATCAGAATGACATAAAGCTTGTTGTTGATAGTAAATTAAATCAAGGTTCTACTTTTTCACTAATCTTTAAAAAGGAGGCTGACAATGACTAAGCGAACAAAAATATTGTTGACTATATTAATCATCTTGCTCGGTGGCGTTGTTCTGGCATACCTCTTTTTTAATCAATCGGATTTAATCAGTGAAGAAGAAGCCAAAGGTATTGTAACTGAGCGTTATGGAGGCACTGTAGAATCTGTAAGTTTAGATAACGATAAGCGTTATTTTAATATCAATTTAAATAATGCAGGTGTCTTACATGAAGTGAAAATCGACCGTGAAGATTCAAGTGTAGAAGCGATTGAGAACGTCAGCGATACGACGAAGCAAAAAGAGAATGTAACAGAGGACTCACAAGAGTCAGAGGAAACAAGTGAATCCGAAGAAAAAAATACAGAACAAGCGTCAAAACAACCAGAAGAAAAGGATAAGGAAAAAGCTTCAAAACCTAAACCAATCACCTTAGAAGAAGCTAAAAAGATTGCTTTTGATGAAGTTGGGGGAGAAAATGTCTACTCAACTTGGTATGAAGAAGGAGAAGCGCGAGAGTATTACATTTTACAACTAGTTGATGGAGATGACGAGGGTGCACTTATCTCAGTTAACGGCCTGACTGGACAGATTTATAAAGTAGTTTGGTTGGAAATTGATGACGATGATTATGGTGATATAGAGCAGCTTATTTACGAAGTCAATGAATACTCTAATATGTCACCGCAGCGTTATATAGAGTATGATGAAGACTATCTCGATGATTACGAAGAAAATGAAGAAGAGGAAGATGGAGATAACGAGTAAAGTTGACATAACCCTTTAGTCATTGTATAATTTTATAGATTTCTTAGTCATGAGGAGAATAATATGGACAGGATTGAAGAGAGCCTTAAAGCTTTCGTAGGAATAAAAAGAACTAATGATCTGTTAGAGAAAAGTGTCAAAAAAGATGTAAGAAGTTATGGCTTAAATATTAGTGAGTTCGCTGTTTTAGAACTTTTATATAATAAAGGGCCACAACCTATTAATAGAATACAAGAACGTATACTCATTGCGAATTCAAGTACGACTTACGTCTTGGATAAGCTTCAAAAAAAAGAATATATCGTCAGACAAAAAGATGAAAATGATAAGCGCAGTATGATTGTGCTCGTAACTGACAAAGGGGAAGAGCTGATTAAGGAAATTTTCCCGACTCATTCAGCTTTGTTATCAAGTCTTTTTGACGACTTAAGCGATGAAGAACTTGAACTCTTTAGAGACATGCTCAAAAGAATTAGTGCAGCAGCTCGTGTTAAGTGAGAGGAAGCCCAAAGGATTATAATCCTTTGGGCTTTTTTTCTTACTTGATATGTTTAAGCTTTGGGCAAACTCTTGTTTTAATGTGATAAACTATTCTATAGTAATAAGTAAATATAATTGAAAGAAAGTGTTAACATGCTAGAAAAATTACAAAGAGATGACTTCGATATTTTCTACAAGTTACTTGCTGAGTCGTTCCCACCTTCTGAAATTAGAAGTTATGAAGGACAAAAGAATCTGTTAGAGCTAGATGAATACGAAATTTATGTTCTAAAAAAAGATGATGAATTGCTAGCTTTCTTTGCAGAATGGGCGAATGAAGATTTTCGTTTTGTTGAACATTTAGCAGTTAATCCGTCCTATAGATCTCAAGGCTTAGGTTCTAAGACACTAAAAGCCTATCATGAACAGGATGACAGACCTGTTATCTTAGAAGTGGAAACACCTAAAGATGAAGTATCTAAGAAACGCATCAAATTTTACGAGAAAAATGGTTATTACTTAACGAACTTCCAATATATGCAACCTATTATAAACAAAGGATATGACACAGTAGAACTCGTACTCATGACTTATCCTGAACTGCTAGACAGTGAGACTTTGAAACAAGTCAAAGCTTGGCTAGATAAAACAGTTTATATGCATTTGTAGTGGGTGATACATATGAGAGCTGATTATATTGAACAAGGAACGAAACGATACTTACAGACTGTTTTAGCTTTTTTTGCAGCGGGCTTTAACACTTTTGCAATCCTCTATGTTGTGCAACCAATCTTACCTGATTTGACGAGTTATTATGATGTTACTCCTACAACAGCTAGTCTTGCACTATCTGTGACAACTTTTGCCTTAGCAATCAGTATGCTCTTTTTTGGCTCCATATCAGAAGCAATCGGTCGTAAAAACATAATGGTTTTTTCTATGTTCACAGCCTCTATCTTATGTATCTTAACGGCTTTTAGCCCAAGTTTCTCGAGTTTAATTACAATGAGAACTATTCAAGGGGTGGCCTTAGCTGGCTTACCATCAATCGCTATGGCTTATCTCGGTGAGGAAATTCATCCAAAGAGTCTAGCGAGTGCAATGGGACTTTACATAAGTGGAAATGCGCTAGGCGCTGTTTTTGGACGTGTCTTTTCTGGTTTAGCTGCAGGTTATTGGAATTGGCAAGTTGGCCTTATAGGGGTCGGTATTGTCAGCTTAGTCGCGACAGTTATCTTTTGGTATGCTTTATCACCGTCCAAGCATTTTGTGAAAAAGGATCTAAATGTTTTATCTCTTTTTAAATCTTTAACAGAACATATGAAAAACCCATTACTTGTTATTCTTTTTATAATGGGATTCTTACTCTTAGGCACCAATGTGTCACTGTATAATTATGTCTCATTTGTGTTGATTGAAGATTTTAATGTTGACCAAAGACTAGTCAGTTGGATCTATTTAATCTTTCTAGTCGGAGTATTAAGTTCTATGATTTCAGGACGTTTAGTGTATCGCTTTGGTAAAATAGCGATGCTCTATGTTGGAATCATCATGGGAATTACAGGACTGTTTATAGTCTTATTGCCATCTGTTTGGATGGTAGTACTAGGCTTAATCTGTTTTACTTTCGGCTTCTTTATCGCCCACTCTCTAACGAGCGGTTGGGTGAGTAATATTGCACATAATAACAAAGCACAAGCATCTTCACTATACTTGTTCTTTTACTATACTGGTTCGAGTGTTGGTGGTACCTTGGCCGGATTTTTCTGGATGAAATTTGGCTGGGGTGGGGTATCATTTATGAATATTTTCTTCTTAGTATCATGCTTAATATTATTCATGACTTTTTTATACTTACTAAAAAGAAGAATATGGCATTTCAAATTATAAAAAAGAGCGTTTGGACATTATTCAAACGCTCTTTTATGGTTGAAGACTAGGCGTAATAACCTTTAATTGATTTAACTTCTAAGAACTCTTCTATACCATAGTCTCCCCATTCACGACCGATTCCTGATTGTTTATAACCGCCGAATGGAAGATCGTTAGTGCCTTGTTCTTCGTTAATTGCGATAGTACCCGCTTCAATAGAACGTGCAACTTGTTTGAGTTGTTCTTTATCTTTACCGACAACATAACCAGCAAGACCATAGACTGTGTCATTGGCTATCTCAATTGCTTGGTCTAAATCATCATAAGCAAGGACACTCATAACAGGACCAAAGATTTCTTCTTGAGCAATGACCATGTCGTTATTTACTCCAGTAAAGATGGTTGGTTTAACGAAATATCCAGTGGATAAATTGTCTGGTTTACCAGAACCACCGTAATGAAGTGTTGCACCTTCTTCTTGACCTTTTTTAATATAACTTTGAACTCTATCGAATTGTTTTTTACTGATTAATGGACCCATCTCAGTATCTTCAGCTCGTGGATCTCCTACTTTAACTTCTGACATTACGGCCGTTGCTTTTTCTACAAAATCATCGACCTTATCTTTTGGTACGAGTGTACGAGTTGCGGCTGTACACACTTGGCCAGTATTTCTTACGACTCTACCGACTGCAATTCTTGCTGCTTCGTCTAAGTCAGCATCATCTAGGACAATGAGTGGAGACTTACCGCCGAGCTCCAAGGCAACTTTCTTAAAGTCTTGAGCAGCTTTTTCCATGATGCTGCGACCAGTAGGTCCTGAACCAGTAAATGACATCATTCGTACGTCAGGGTGTTCACTTAGGGGTACACCGACACCTTCACCGTCACCATTGACTAGGTTGAAGACACCTTTAGGTACGCCTGCTGCTTGGAAAATTTCAGCAAGTATGCAAGCAGTAATCGGGGTCTCTTCACTTGGTTTTAAGACAACTGTTGAACCTGCAGCGAAAGCAGCTGCAAGTTTTAGAGCAGTCTGATTAGTTGGGAAGTTCCAAGGTGTAATTAAACCTGCAACACCAATACTTTCTTTCATTACAAGTGAATCTCCACGACGTTCTTCAAATTGGAAATCTTTTAAAACTTCAGCTGTTGTTCTAAAATGATTAAGTCCTGCACTATAGTGTCCATTTTCAGACATATCTATAGGTGAACCGAGTTCGTTTGTAATTGTATAGACAATGTCATCTTTACGTTTTTCATATTCATCTGCAATGCGTTCTAAAAGAGCAACTCTTTCTTTGACATCAGTATTTCTAAAGGATAAATATGCTTTTTTCGCAGCTGCAACTGCCTTATCTACATCAGCTTTATTACCAGCAGCAACCGTTTGAAACACTTCTTCAGTTGCGGGATTAATGACATCAATTGTGTCAGCTGATTCACTATCTACCCATTCACCGTCTATAAATTGTTTAGTGTATTTAACCAATGATAACCCTCCAATTTTTTCATACTAATATATAACCGTTATTAAAAATGCTTAAACAAAAAAGCAGTCCAAGTAGCACTTGGACTGACGATTATTTACGGAAAGTTTCAAATAGGCTCGCTGCAGAAAGACCTAGAAGTTTTAAAGCTTTTTTACTACCTTCAAAACCATGACCAGCTCTAAAGTGTTTAAATACAGCAACGCTCATAACAGCACTGATCATCAAAGCTCCAATACGAGTGAAAGTTTTACCTAAAAATGATAGGAATAAGAAAATTGAACCGACAGATTCTAAGTAACCTGCGATTTTCATTTGATCACTATTGACGTTGAACTCAGTTTCAAATTCCTCACCCATATTACCATCTGCTTTAAGTTTGTTAAGCCCGCCTTCAATGATTTGTGACCCGACATAAAGGTTTACTAAATACTTAATCATTGTACCCCTCCTAGATTTTGACTAATTTTATCTTGTCACAATTTTAACATAATACTAAGTAAAGGTTCATGTTAAATGAATTGACTTAAAATTTTTCTTATGATAACTTTATTTCATTGTGATTTGTGAAAGGCTTTTCATAAATTATTCCATAATATATATAAATATGTGGGGGGTTTTGACAATTGATGAGCTTATAGGAATTGGCTTGCTATTAGTTATCTTGATATTTTTTACACTGTTTACGCATTTTGCACCTTATGGATCAAAAGTAATGGGTGCATTTGCAGGTGCAGCAATTGCAACTTACTTAGTTGAAGCCTTGAACTCATTTGTTATTGGTGATTTATTTAATCTTAGCTTCTTCCAAGAAGCAGGAACAGTTGCCGGTGGCTTAGACGGTGCAATTGTCGTCATGCTAGTTAGTTTAGCCATGAAAGTCAATCCAGTAAACGCTGCAATAATGGCAGCGGGATTTGGAGACATGGGCCTAATACCAGGTCTATTCGCAGCTTACATAGTATCATTCGGAGTGCTTTGGCTCCAGAGAGTGATTCCTAAGGGCTTAGATTTTATCATAGTTATTTTAGTGGCCATGCCTTTGATTAGGGTATTAGGATTATTGATTACACCTTTGGTTGATAATTCTCTATTAGAGATTGGAAAGATAATCCAAACAGCAACGGATACGAGTCCAATCCTAATGGGATTAATGCTTGGTGGTATCGTCACTGTAGTTGGAATTTCTCCATTAAGTTCTATGGCTTTAACTGCCTTGCTTGGTTTAACAGGTGTACCGATGGCAGTGGCTGCTCTATCTGCATTCGCATCTTCACCAGCAAATGCTTGGTTGTTCTACAAACTTAAAATTGGTGATTTAAAATCGATTATCTCTGTATCAATAGAGCCTCTATCTAAAGCAGACTTAATCACCGCAAATCCCATACCGATGTATGTGACCAATTTCGTAGGTGGTGCGGCATCAGGAATGATTATCGCATCTTCAGGAATGATTAACGATGCACCAGGTACAGCTGCACCTGTACCTGGACTTCTAGTGATGTTTGGTTATAATCCCGCAACACAAGTGGTAATGTATGCTGTGATTTGTGCGATTGTTTCATTAGTAGTTGCTATGATAGGTAGCTATGTATTTAGAAATATAAAAATATACAATAGCGAAGTATTAAAAGATTAAACAAAAAATGAACGTCTGCCTTCAGGGCAGACGTTCATTTTTTCTCTAAAAAATTTATATATTATATCAATTATATCTAAAAGAGTAATCACTCTCAAACACTGACTTATAAATTTTTCAATAAATTTTATAACTATGATGATATTATGACAAAACTTATCATACTTATACCAAACTGCAAATATAATGTTATATTTGCAGTGAAATATTTTGTAAAATATACTATGAAAAGGAGAAGTAATTATGGCAAATGACAAAGAAAAAACTAAAAAGCCTTACAAACCTGTCTGGATAATTGTCGCATTCTTAGTAATGATTATTATTAACTTTTTGCCAGCACCAGAATCGCTTGGTGTGATAGGACTTAGAGCTTTATCTGTTTTAGCATTTGCGGTCATTATGTGGGTGACTGAAGCAGTCAAATATCCCGTGTCTGCAGTAATGATTGTTGGCTTACTGATTATTCTACTAGGATTGTCCCCTGTGCCAGGAAATGAAATAGGAGAAGCTTTAGATGTCCCAGGAGGAACTGAGCAATTTGGTACAAGTAATGCGCTGTCACTCGCTTTCTCTGGATTTTCTAGTTCAGCTTTAGCTCTTGTTGCGGCTGCACTCTTTTTAGCGAGCGCCATGCAGATTACTAACTTACACAAACGTTTAGCACTTTATGTTTTAAGAATTGTCGGTAATAAAACAAATGCTATCGTATTAGGTACAATTTTAGTGTCTATCTTACTTGCTTTCTTCGTACCATCAGCTACAGCTAGAGCAGGTGCAGTTATACCAATCTTAATTGGTATGGTCGCTGCCTTTGGTATGAGTAAGGATAGTAAATTAGCAACTTTACTTATCATCACAGCAGTTCAAGCCGTATCAATTTGGAATATCGGTATTAAAACAGCAGCAGCGCAAAACTTAGTAGCAGTTGGTTTTATTAACGAAGCCATGGGAGAAGATATTTCTTGGATTCAATGGTTCATTTACGCAGCACCATTCTCAATAATAATGAGTATTTTACTATACTTTGTTATGACGCGATTCTTTAAAGCAGAAACAGATGAGATCTCTGGTGGTCGTGAGATGATTAATAGTGAGCTTGATAAACTTGGACCGATTAAACCGGTTGAGTGGCGACTTATTGTTATCGCGAGTTTACTATTAATATTCTGGGCAACAGAAGGCATCTTGCACCCGTTTGACTCATCTTCAATTACATTAATCGCCTTAGCAGTAATGTTGACGCCGAAAATCGGAATCTTCACTTGGAAAGAAGTTGAAGGAACGATTAACTGGGGTACGATTATTGTCTTTGCAATTGGTATCTCACTAGGTACAGTTCTCTTAAGAACAGGTGCGGCACAGTGGCTTTCAGATGTGACCTTTGGTGCCATGGGCTTAGACGCCTTGCCTTTAGTGGCGACCATTGCCCTCGTATCAATATTTAACATCTTGATACACCTAGGATTCGCAAGTGCAACATCCTTAGCATCGGCCTTAATACCGGTCTTTATCGCTTTAACTACTACCTTGAATATGGGTGATTCTTCACTTGGATTCGTCCTAATTCAACAGTTTGTAATTTGCTTTGGTTTCTTACTACCAGTAAGTGCGCCACAAAATATGCTTGCATATGGTACTGGAACATTTACAGTTCAAGACCTTTTAAAATCAGGAATCTTCTTAACTGTATTTGGTTACATTTTAATCATTATTATGTCAGCAACATACTGGCAGTGGATCGGTTTAATATAAGAGAAAAACCTGTTGGGAGATTTTTCCCAACAGGTTTTTTATTTAGAAGAATGAAGCCGCATATAGGCTGACTAAAGAAATGACAACAGAGAGAATGATTAAGGCGAGTAAAGGTTTCATTGCCTTTTCTCTGATGGATCTTAAAGATACACTTAAGCCCAGTCCAACCATAGCCATAACCATCAACAAGGTAGTAAATTGGTCGATAAAATCCTTTAATCCTGTCGGAATCGCTACAAAAGAATTCAAGATAGCAACCAAGATGAAAAAGATTAAGAAATACGGAATATCAACTTTTTCTTCTGTCTTACTGTGTTGTTTCTTAGCGACAAAATACATGATGATAAAGCTCACAGGAATCAAGAGGAAAACACGACTTAGCTTGGATAGTAATGCCATCGCCATGCCATCATCTCCACCAGCACCGCCAGCTAAGACAACTTGAGCAATTTCATGTAAACTTAGGCCGCTCCATACCCCGTAAACTGTATTTTGCATATCGAAGACAGGACCAAGAAAAGTATAAATTAAAGCTCCGACGGTCCCGACAACAGAAATAAGACCGATTGCAATTGCTGTATCCTCTTCTTTAGACTTGGTAATCGAACTTACCGCAGAAATCGCTGCAGCCCCGCAAATTCCAGTACCTGCTGCAAGCAAGAACATAATTGAGTCGTTACCTTTCATAAATTTATTCATGATATGCATGAGTGCAAAACTTAAGAAAATAACTAAAGCTCCAAGTAAAAGCATAATCCACCCATCAGATAGTATGAGTTGTAGATTCAATTTAAAGCCATATAAAATGATGGCGAACCTAAGTAGCTTCTTAGCAGAAAAAGTAATACCGGGTCTTATGTATTCAGGATACCCAAGAAACTGACGGTAAATTATTCCAATGATGAGTGCAACAGCTAAGGCACCGATACTTGAAAGAACAGGTAGTTTCACTAAGGCCATACTAATCAATGCAATGATTAATGTAAAAACAATTCCAAAGAAGAATGGTCTAGAAAAGTAGTTTGTTTTCATTTATTCACCTCTATAAAAGAGTATCACAATTACGAGTAAAGGTAATTAAGAAAAAGGTACTGAGGACGACAGTCCCAAGTACCTTTGGTTTTTATTTTTCTCTGACGATACGTTCTGTTTCTTCAAATTCTGTAATCATTTCAGGCGTAATTTCTGTTTTCTGTGTCATCTTACTTACAATGTAACCTGCAAGTGTTGCAACAATAACACCTGGTATCATTTCGTATAAGCCAGTGCCGAAAGTACCTGCTGCAATCCAAATTACAACTGTGATTGCTCCACCTAAAATAGATGCGACTGCACCTGAACGTGTCATGCCTTTCCAGTGAAGAGACATTACAACAAGTGGACCAAAGGCTGCACCAAAACCAGCCCAAGCATTAGCAACGATGTTTAAAATGACTGATTCATCATCCCAAGCAATGACAATCGCAACTAAGGCAACAATAATTACTGAAAGACGACTCATAGCAACATAAATTTTATCGAGTTCCGCAGGAGTCTTAGTTTCTTTATCTTTAAGTATACGACGACGGATCATCTTGTAGAAGTCTTGTACTAATGAGCTTGAAGTCACCAATAATTGAGATGAAATTGTACTCATGATTGCTGCTAAAATTGCTGCTAAGAAGAATCCGCCAACAAGTGGATGGAAGAGTACCTGACTCATGAGAATCAAAATAGTCTCAGGATCTTCTACATTATGTTTCGTTGAATCGATAAATACAACACCGAGTAAACCAGCAAGGGATACGCCTGCAAGAGAAATGGCCATCCAAGAAATCCCGATACGACGTGCTGCTGGTAACATTTTGTGAGTTTTAATAGACATAAAACGGATGATGATATGTGGTTGCCCAAAGTAACCAAAGAACCATGCTAGGTTACTGATGATAGTAATAATAGACACACCACTAATGATTGATAAGTAGTCGATATCATGTAGAGCACCGATTTCTTCAAGGCGAACAAAAGGTTGAATACCGTTGCCTGTTAAAGTCATCCAAGTCGCAATTGGAATCATCACAATAGCGATAAACATAATTGTTCCTTGGAAAAAGTCGGTTAAACTAACTGCTAAATAACCACCAACGAAAGTATAGATGATTACAATTCCAGCTGTTAAGAATAAGCCCCAATGGTATGGGAAGTTAAATGCGTTCTCAAATAATTTACCGCCTGATACCATACCACTTGCTGTGTATACAGCAAAGAAAACAACAATAACCAGACCTGCAATAATACGAAGAATATGTTTGTTATCTTTAAAACGGTTTTCAAAGTAGTCAGGAATAGTAATTGAGTTCTCTGATACTTCTGAGTAAACACGTAATCTTGGCGCAACGATTAAGTAGTTAATGTAAGCCCCTAAAGTTAAACCGATAGCAATCCATAAGCTCGACATCCCAACGCTGTACATACTACCTGGTAGACCCATGAGCATCCAACCTGACATATCTGCTGCACCAGCTGATAAAGCAGTTACCCAAGGACCGATATTACGTCCACCTAATGTATACTCATCCATGCTGGATGTAGAATGCTTGTAGGCATATAGCCCAATCCCAATCAGGACAAGAAAGTATATCCCGATCATTAAATAATGCTGCCATCCAACAGTAAAAGTAAATTCAGTGTTTAATGCACTGTTTAAAATCATGAAAGTTCTCCCCTTTGTTTCTAGTTTGTCTAAGATGCTTAGAAATAATTATATGCTTTTGGCAATTATAACGACAGTAGAGATTTTTTACAACGTTGTTTGTGTATAACAGTATATAAAAATACAAAAAATCCCAGCCTATATTCATCTATAGACCGGGAAAGAAATTTAAACTTTATTCCTTATTGATATATATATTCAATAACTTCCATCGCTTGTTCAACGCTCGCCGTCACAACATTTGCTTTTTGTGAGATTTCTTTAAGCGGATGGATGAGCTTTTCAGGGCGTACTAAAATTAATGGTTTACCAAGATTAATTGCAGTTGTTGCATCCATGGCTGTGTTCCATTGTTTGTACTCTTCACCGAATAGTGCAATCACAATATCTGCCTTATTCATAAGGACTTGAGTTCTTAAGTTGTTGATACTTGAAGCTGCATCATCACGGTAATACTTTGATGGTTGTTCACCTAACACTTTTTCTCCAATATCATCTGATAAATCGTGTTCTGTTTGGGGAGAAACAAAAGTTAATGGAAGATTTTTTTCTTTGACAAGTGATTTAACTTCATCTCTCCAAGAACTGTGAATTTCACCAGCTAAATATACTGTTAATTCCAATGTATACCCTCCTTATACTTATTGCATAATAGTATATACCTTAAAACATTTATGGTAAAATATTTAGTACATGAATAATAGGACGGGAAAGGAATTAGCGACATGAAGGTAGCATTATTTGATTTTGACGGCACGCTGTATCCGCATGAGACATTTGAAACTTTAAGAGAACATCTGCAGTCTCATCCTAAATATAAGAAAAATTACAAAAGATTCGTTAGATATTTTGCACCTACATATTTTGGTTATAAGCTTAAATTGGTGCCTAAAATTAAGATGCAACGTCGAGCTTTAGAGTCGTATATTTTATCCTTTAAAGGCTATACAAAATCTGATATAGATGAATTTTTTAGTGATGTCGCCAATTCTATGAGCCGTGAGTTACGGATTCCTCTCTTAGAGAAAATAAAGCAATTAAAAAAAGATAACTATTATGTTGTATTAATTTCAGGCGCCTTTATTCCATTGCTAGAAGCCTTATTTAAAGGTGTGGGATTCGATTACATTGTAGGTTCAACAGTGAATTATAATAAGAGCGGACAAGTAGATTCTAAAGTACGCTTTGAAAGAGTGTTTGCAGAAAGAAAAATTGAAATCTTAAAAGAGCATTTTAGAGGCGAAAAAATTGATTGGAACAACAGTCAGGCCTATAGTGATAGCATCTCAGATTTGAAGATGTTAGAACTCGTTGGACAACCAGTTGCTGTGACTCCAGACTCTGCTCTACAATCGATAGCTGAGCGTAATAACTGGAAGATTATCAATCATTTTTAGGAGGAATTATTTTTGGACTTATTAAATTTAACTGAAGCAGACTTATATCCAACGGAAAAATTTGGTCCTTCTTTAGTAGGAACGCTTTTATATAAAGTAAGAGATCAAAACTATTTTCCCGGAGCATATATGACAACTAATGAACGTATGTTTATGAATGTAGATATGAACGGTGAAGCTTATACAAGGGTGTTTTCATATCAGGATATCGTTAAAGCCTACTTAGAAGATAATAATTTGATCATTGAATTTCCTGAAGGAATGGGTCAAATTGCTATGGTGGATATCACTTCAGGTGACGGTGAAGAATTTGTAAACTATCTTAACGATAAAATTAAATAAGCTTGGGTCAGCACCTTTCTAAGAGTTAGAGAGGTGCTTTTTTAATTAGTATGACACTTTCGCCAATTAGTATGTCACATTGTAGGTTTTATCTTTAAGTAAAGAAACAAAAGGAGTATACTGTAACTAAATGTTAAACATAATATATTGATAAGGGGCTTGAATAAGAGTATGTCTACTTCTATTAGCAAATCTGATGTAGTACTAATTGGTGGCGGAATTATGAGTGCCACGCTCGGAACGTTATTAAAAGAATTAAAACCAGAGGGGAACATTAAAGTGTTCGAAAAGTTAGATGCAGTCGCAAGTGAAAGCTCTAACGCTTGGAATAATGCTGGGACAGGGCATTCAGCTTTATGTGAGTTAAACTATACTCCAGAAGCGGCTGATGGTTCTATCGATGCTAGAAAGGCAATTAAAATTAACGAACAGTTCCAGATTTCTAAACAATTCTGGTCTTATTTAATAGAAAAAGGGCAGTTAGATAATCCTTCGGATTTTATTAACAGTGTGCCACATATGAGTTTTGTTGAAGGGAAAGATAATGTTAACTTCTTAAAGAAACGTGTTGAAAAATTAGTTCAGAACCCGTTGTTTGAAGGAATGGAAATTTCTGACGATCATGAAGTTTTAAAAGAATGGGTTCCACTTATGATGGAAGGTAGAAATCCGTCAGAAGAAATTGCTGTTACTAAGATTGAGTCAGGGACGGATATTGACTTTGGTAGTCTGACTGAAAAACTTTTTGATAACCTTACTGAAAAAGGTGTTTCTCTTCTTTATAAACACGAAGTACAAGATTTACGACGAACTAATAATGGACAATGGCAAGTTAAGGTTAAAAATTTAAATACTGGTGGCCTGGAATTCCACACTGCTGATTTTGTCTTTATCGGTGCAGGTGGAGCAAGTCTACCACTACTACAAAAAACTAAATTACCGGAATCTAAAAATATTGGTGGTTTCCCAGTAAGTGGACAGTTCTTGGTTTGTGAAGATGAGGAAATTGTGAACAAACATGAAGCGAAAGTGTACGGTAAAGCTAAAGTTGGTGCACCACCAATGTCTGTGCCACACTTAGATACACGCTATATCGATGGTAAGCGATCACTCTTATTTGGACCGTTCGCTGGCTTTTCACCTAAATTCTTAAAAACAGGTTCAAACTTAGATTTATTTGCATCTGTTAAACCGACTAACGTGTTTACTATGCTATCAGCGGGTGCTAAAGAATTAGGTTTAACTAAGTATTTAGTTCAACAATTACTCTTAAAACAAGAAGAAAAAGTTGAAGAACTTAGAGAATTTATACCAGAGGCAAATTCTAAAGACTGGAAATTAATCACAGCAGGTCAACGCGTGCAAGTGATTAAAGATACTGATAAGGGTGGTAAAGGGACATTAATGTTCGGTACTGAAACAATTGTATCTGAAGATGGTTCTATTACGGCCTTACTAGGTGCTTCACCTGGTGCATCAGTATGTGTAGATGCGATGATTAATCTTTTATCAAGAGCGTTCCCGGAAGAGTTTACAGAGTGGGAAAGTAAGATTAAGGAAATGATTCCAACTTACGGCATGTCTTTATCTGAACACCCAGAAGAATTTAAAGAAATGTACAAGCGCACAAATGATACGCTAAAATTAAAAAAAGCGGTTCAATTGAGTTAAATTATAAAAAAATGGTCTAGCAATCTTGAAATAAGATCGCTAGACCATTTTTCTTTGTCGTATCAATTATTTATGTGATTTCTCTAAAGCCTGTTCAATATCTTTTATAATATCGTTCGAGTCCTCAATTCCAATAGATAAGCGAATAAGAGAGTCATCAATACCTCTTTTGATTCTTTCTTCATCCGGCATTTCAGCATGGGTTTGTGTGAATGGGAAGGTGATAAAAGTTTCCGTACCACCTAAACTCTCTGCAAAAGTACAGACTTCAATTTCTTCTAAGAATTTATGAACACTGTAATTTTCTGCAAAGCGTAAACTTAGCATGCCTGTAGTTCCTGCATACAATACCTCTTTAATACCTTGGTGATTCTGAAAATATTTTGCAACTTTCTTTGCGTTTTCTATTGCACGGTCCATACGAACGTGCAATGTCTTAAGACCCCTTAATAGTAGGAAACTATCAAATGGAGACATAGTAGCACCTACCATGTTGTGGTAGATGAACAACTGCTCAGCTAAATCTCGATCTTTAACTGTGACCACACCGGCTAAGACATCATTATGTCCACCGATGTATTTAGTAGCAGAGTGCAGGACAATATCAGCACCTTCTGTTAATGGTCTAGATAAATAAGGTGTCAGGAAGGTATTATCAATGATAGTGAGTATTTGATGTTTCTTTGCAATATCATAGATTGGCTCGAGTTCAGTTTTTTCCATAGATGGATTAGTGATTGGTTCAATGAAGAATGCTTTTGTTTTATCATTGATTTTTGCTTTGAGTTCTTCATGATTGTTGAAATCTACATAGTGAAATTTCACTTGATATTTTTTCTCGTAAAATTCAAAAATACGGAAGGTGCCACCATATAAATCAAAGCTAACGAGAACTTCATCATTCGTATTGAATAGATTACAGACAAGTTGTACCGCTGCCATACCACTTGATAGAGCAAAAGATTGATAGCCCCCTTCAAGGTCAGCAAATGCTTCTTCAAAGAAAGAGCGAGAAGGGTTTTTGGTTCTTGTGTAATCAAAGCCAGTTGATTTTCCTACTCCTTCATGTTCAAAGGCCGTAGATAAGTATATAGGGTTAGTTGTCGCCCCTGTATGATCTGGGTTTAGTGATATTTGGGAAAGTTTAGTATCCAATATGTAACGCCCTTTCTCTTCTTATATTTTTTTGAAAGATAGCTTAAATATATAAATTAAATAGCACTAAGTCAACAAATGCATAGAATATTTCGAAAATTGTTAAGTTATAACGGCGTTACACCGTTTAAATTCCGCTGGTATTTTGTAACGACCAGCGTTATAATATTTATATTATACATAATAATACAGGAGTGATACGGTGAGCCAGTCTCAGAACGTTATATATTATACAACTGCTCAGGTGACAGAATTAGTAGAGCTGTCTGACCAAAATGTTAGAAAATATGTCAGAATGCTAGAAGATAGAGATTACGAGGTTGCTAAAGATGAACATAATAGACGTCTTTTTTCTAAAAAAGATGTGAAAGTGCTTCAGGAAATGATTAAAATTGCTAAATCTCCAGGTAATACATTAGAATCAGCAGCAGATGAAATCATTGAAAACATAGGTAGCTTTGAAGACGATGTTGTCAATCAAGCAAATCAAGTGACAAAAATCTCAGATAGTGAAATTTCGAGACTCCTTGCACTTGTTCTTGAAAAATTAGATGAAATCCAAAATGAGAATAAAGAACTTAAGACAAACATTAATAGTTTAGTTCACCGTCTAGAAGAATATGATAGAGCTGCTTTAGAATATACACCTTATGAAGAAGATGTTCATCTACCAAATGAAGAAACAAACGAGGAACTTGATGAAGTTGCTATAGACGAAGAAGAGTTAAAGAGTACGGAGCCGAAAGAGGACAATACAGCAATAGAAGAAACAGAAGAGATCTCAACTACCGATGAGTCACTAAAAGAAGATGCACCTGTCGTTGAAGAAGCGCTTCAAGACAAGGATGATCAAGAAAGTGACAAGCAAGAAAATGTTACACCAACGACTGAACAGACAGATAGCGACAAAACTCAATCTCCTAATGTGGATATGAGTCAAACAGAAGTAGAAGAAACAACAGAGAAAGAAGAGACAAAAACAGAACAAAATCTCGATCATTCTGAAGCAGAGCAAGTTAAAGAACCTAAGAAGGGCTTCTTTGGCAGAATTGCTAGCATGTTTAAGTAAAGAACTGAATTTTATTCAGTTCTTTTTTCTTTTGTCTTTCTTTCATTGACTTTGAAATAGAAAGCCCTTATAATCTCTATTGGCGAACAAGATAGCAACATCATGCAAATAATATACGTATTTAGAGGAGCGTTTTACAATGGATAGCGTTTTTGATTATGAGGATATACAGTTAATTCCGAACAAATGTATTGTAGACAGTCGTTCAGAGTGTGACACTTCAATTGAATTTGGGAATCACACGTTCAAGCTTCCAGTAGTTCCCGCAAACATGCAAACAATTATTGACGAAAATATAGCAACTTACTTAGCTGAAAATGGATATTTCTATATCATGCACCGTTTCAATCCAGAAACACGCATTAACTTTATTAAAGAAATGAAGTCAAAAGGATTAATTTCTTCTATCAGTGTTGGAATTAAACCTGAAGAGTACGACTTTGTTATCAGCTTAAAAGAAGGAAATACTATTCCTGACTATATCACTATCGATATTGCTCACGGTCATTCAGATAGAGTAATGGATATGATTAAACACATTAAAAAACACATTCCAGAAACATTTTTAATCGCTGGTAATGTTGGCACGCCTGAGGCTGTACGTGAATTAGAAAATGCAGGAGCAGATGCAACTAAAGTTGGTATCGGTCCTGGTAAAGTATGTATTACTAAGATTAAAACTGGATTTGGTACTGGTGGTTGGCAGCTTGCAGCGCTTCGCCTATGTGCTAAAGCAGCTTCTAAACCAATCATTGCTGATGGTGGAATTCGTACTCATGGTGACATTGCTAAGTCTGTAAGATTTGGTGCATCTATGGTGATGATTGGATCACTATTTGCAGGTCACGAAGAGTCACCTGGTGTAACTTATGAAGAGAATGGTAAGAAATATAAAGAGTACTTCGGTTCAGCGTCTGAGTTCCAAAAAGGTGAACATAAGAACGTTGAAGGTAAGAAAATGTATGTAGAGTACAAAGGACCACTTAAGCATACTTTAATTGAGATGCAACAAGACCTACAATCATCTATTTCTTATGCTGGTGGTAAAGAATTAGAAGCGATTCGTAATGTGGATTATGTTGTTGTTAAAAACTCTATTTTTAACGGTGACAAAGTATACTAAAGTTAAAAACGTAGAAATCGTCATGATTTCTACGTTTTTTTATTTTTCATTCAAACTGTGTAAGTCTAAGTAACGCTTAGTACTTTCAAGCATCATTTTTTCCATAGTTTCAACATCGTCGGCTTCTATTGCTAAGGTCAGTTTATCAAGTTGGGACTTAAAGTTATCGATATGTTTTAAAAGGTGGCTCTTGTTCATCATAAAGAGTTCTGGCCACAGTTTTTCATTTATATTGGTAATACGGGTAAGATCTCTATAACTGTCACCAGTGTATTTCTTTGTATTTCTGTTTTCATCATCACTGTTGATTAAGGAAATAGCGATAACATGAGCGAGTTGACTAGTAAAACCAATGACTTCATCATGAAAATCTGGTGTAATCACAGAGATACTACCAAAACCTAGCTGTTTAACAAAATCCTTTAAAAAGTTTATATTTTCTTCTTTATTTCTCGGAGTGGGTGTAATTAAGTAGTTTGCACCGATAAACACCTCACGACTACTAAATTCCAATCCTCGGTTTTCTCGTCCTGCCATTGGGTGACCAAAGACAAAGTCCACATTATCTGGTAGCATCGGTTCAATTTCATCGATAACAGATGATTTAACACCAGTCACATCTGTAATGATTGCCCCATCTTTTAAATAAGGGATATAGTTTTTAATGAGTTGACTGAGTAATTTAGGATAAACTGAAAAAATAATTAAATCTGCTTTTGGAATAATTTCTTTAAAATCATCTGAGCCGTCATCAATTAACCCAATGGATTTTGCAATGGATAGCGTATTTGTATCAATGTCGATTGCATATATTTTATAATTTGGTAAGCTCGCCCTAATAGATTTGGCAAAAGAGCCACCAATATTACCGAGTCCAATAATTGCTACATTCATGTTTATGCCTCCAAAGATTATAATATACTTGAATATACAGTAGTTTACGAAATGTTGTAAAGATTTGTTCAATTTAAATAATATATTTGACAAAGAATAAATCCGAGTCTATAATTGCTAACAAATACATTACAAGGAGCGGTTATTATGCTAACCCACAAGATTACACAACCAAATAATCGTCTTTACTTTAGCTATTTTTGATACCGTTTGTACCATCATTCGTACAAACGTAAAACAAATTGTTTGTATCAATGATGGCTGAAGATTTTGTAATGTCTAGCCATTTACTTTTAATAAGTGGCTAGGGGTCGAGACTTCTACATATTTTTCTATCTTAACTGCCACTTACTTAATAAGTAAAGTGGCAGTTTTATTTTTCAAAAATTTTAGGAGGCTATATTTATGATTATTCATGTTAAGCGCGACGCAAAAGAAAGCGAAATCCAAGATTTATCAACAGCGATTGAGGAAGCTGGTTTCAGAGTCCACCGCTCAGATGGTGAAAGAAGAACTATTATTGGTTTAATCGGCGACACTGCTAAAGTTTCTGAAAATGATTTCAAAAAATATAGCATCGTCGATGGGGTGTACAGAATTCAAAAGCCATACAAAAAAGCGAATAGAAGTTTTAAAGAAGAAGATAGCGTAATAGATATTGGAAATGGAGTTAAAGTCGGCGGCGACAATTTCATGGTTTGTGCTGGACCATGTTCAGTTGAAGATTTAGATAGTACAGTCGAGTTAGCGATTAAATTAAAAGAAGCTGGTGCGAACTCTTTACGTGGGGGAGCGTTTAAACCACGTACATCACCTTATAGTTTCCAAGGTTTAGGTGTAGAAGGTTTGAAAATTCTTAATGAAGCTAAAAAAGAAACTGGACTACCGATTGTGTCAGAGTTGATGGGAACTGATCACTTAGATACTTTCGTTGATATGGTTGATGTCATCCAAATCGGTGCAAGAAATATGCAAAACTTCGACTTGTTAAAAGCGCTTGGACAAACAAATAAACCAATTTACTTAAAACGTGGTATGTCTGCGACAATCCAAGAGTGGTTGATGTCAGCTGAGTACATAATGGCTGGAGGAAATAACAATGTAGTTTTAGTAGAACGTGGGATTAGAACTTTTGAGACAGCAACACGTAATACATTAGATATTCAAGCAGTGCCGGTCGTACAAAAAGAGTCCCATTTACCGATTATTGTCGATCCATCCCATGCAGCTGGAATCAGATACTTAATTCCATCCATGGCTAAATCTGCGGTAGTTGCCGGGGCAAATGGTTTACAAATTGAAGTTCACGAAGATCCACAAAATGCTTGGAGTGATGGACAACAATGTCTAACACCTCAAGAGTTTAAAGAATTAATGCAATCGATTAATGTCTTATTAGAACTTGAAGGTAAAACAATTAACGCAGTAGAATATTCTAAGTAAAGAAGGGATAACCATGGGGAAACATGATGAATTAAGATCAGAAATTGATCGCATCGACAGAGAAATGATCAAGTTATTTGAACAAAGAATGAAGATTACTGCTGAAATCGCTGAGTATAAACGTGCAAATAATATACCTGTTCTAGACAGAGCCCGTGAAGATAAAGTCATAGAGAAAAATGTTTCTTATCTATCAGATCATTCCTTAGATCAATATACAAGAGCCTTCTCTAAACGCCTCATGGAACTTTCAAGATCAAGACAACATGAACAACTAGAAGATAAGAAAATTAAAACTTGTTAAGTAAAAAGAGCGCACTTTCCTCAATTAGAAAGTGCGCTCTTACTTTTAAAGTTCTGGCAGTTTACTCAAATCATATAAGGTATTTTGATAAGTCTCATTCAACCAATTGTTAAATAAGAGGTGGCCATGACTTTTCCATTGAAATAGAGGTGTCTTTTCCGGATTATCACCCGGGTAATAGTTGATTGGGAGTTGAACTTCTTGCCCACTACTAGCGTCACGGTCATATTCTTTCTTTAAAGTGTCACGGTCGTATTCTAAATGACCAAAAATATAGAGATCACGTTGGTCTTGACTTGTGATAATATCGGGACCAAAATCAGGATGACAAGTGAGTACTTTTAATTGATCGATTGTCTTTATCTTTTCATAATCTACCCTAGTATGACGGGATTGCGGAACGTGATAAACATCATCAAAGCCTCGAATGTATGGGTGGCTCGCTTCTTTATTCTGATAGGGGAAGACACCAAATAATTTTTCGTCAAGGCGTATTTTTTCAACATTATAATAGTAGTCAAGTGCAAATTGTGCGCCCCAACATATATAAAATCTTGAATAAATGTGGCTTTGTGCCCAGTCTGTTACACTTCGTAGTTCTTTTATATAGCCGACCTGGTCAAAATCAAGTTTTTCAACTGGTGCGCCAGTGACGATTAAACCATCAAAGTAGTCATCTTTGACCTCATCAATTGTCTTATAAAATTTTTGCAGATATGATGTGGCAGTATTTTTACTCTTATGAGTAGACATATGTAGGAAATCTACGTCTATTTGTAGCGGTGAGTTTCCCAATAAACGTAATAACTGTAATTCAGTTGTTTCTTTTAGAGGCATTAAGTTTAAAATGAGTATTTTTAAAGGACGAATGTCCTGAGATATCGCACGAGATGATTCAATGGTATATACTTGTTCCTGTTGAAGTTGTTTTCGGACAGGTAAGTCTTCTATAATTTTAATTGGCATAGCTTCAACACCCATTTCAAAATAATTAGTAACACTTACCTTATCAGTGAAATTGCTTACTAGTCAATATCGAAATTATCAAAAAATTACACATGATAATGACTTTAAATCAAAGATTTATGGAGGAAAGAAAGATGAATTCAGTATTAATTGCCATCTTAATAATGGTAGTCTTAAGCCTCTGTAAGCTCAACGTTATCCTGGCTCTCTTTATTGGAGCCTTGGCTGGTGGGCTTATCTCAGGCATGGGTGTAACAGATGTCATCGGGGTGTTTACCGGTGGTATCGTCAATGGTGCAGAAATTGCCCTTTCTTATGCATTACTTGGAGGATTTGCGGCCTTAATCGCTTATAGCGGTATTACAGATGTCATGGTCGATAAAATTCTTGAATTATTAAAAACGAGCAAAACAAAAAAAGCGAGAGTACTTGCGAAAGTATCATTGATCATTACTTTATTGATCATCTCTATGATGAGTCAGAACTTAATACCTGTACATATTGCCTTTATTCCTATATTAGTACCACCACTGATCAGCCTCTTCAATGAACTAGAGCTAGATAGACGATTGATTGCTGTAGTGATTACTTTTGGACTGACATTTACTTATGCAGTTCTACCCTTCGGATACGGTCAAATCTTCCAAAATACGATTGTGACAAGTTTCCAAAATGCAGGCGTAGAAATTAACTTTCAAGACGTTGCACCAAATATGATTATTCCTGCCTTAGGTTTTGTTGTCGGTCTAATCTTGGCAGTTTTCTACTTCAGAAAACCAAGAAAATATTTAAACAAAGAAAGTGACTTAGCCACTTCCACAGTAAGAGTGAGCAAATCTACTATCCTCACAGCACTTGTTGCGATTGTCGTGACCTTTACTGTACAGTTCTTCACTGATTCTATGATCTTCGGTGCCCTAGGCGGTATTATGATATTTTTCTTATCCTTTAGATTTAAATGGTCGGATCTTGATGTTGAACTAGTAAATGGTATTAAAATCATGGCCTATATTGGAATGGTCATGCTTGCTGCAAATGGTTTTGCGAGTGTAATTACTGAAACCGGAGATGTCCTACCTTTAGTCAATAGTATTACGGATGTACTCGGAGATAATAAGGCATTTATTGTCATGGGAATGCTTTTAGTCGGACTAGTTGTCACTATGGGTATTGGCTCATCTTTTGCCACCTTACCCATTATCGCAGCAATTTTTGTACCAATGGGTGCAGAGCTTGGATTATCAATGTCAGCCATTATTGCTATTGTCGGTACTGCAGGTGTGCTTGGAGATGCGGGTAGCCCAGCTTCAGATTCAACGCTTGGACCTACTGCTGGATTGAATGTCGACGGTCAGCATGATCACATTTGGGATACTTGCGTGCCGACCTTTATATTCTTAAATATACCAGTAGTTATTACAGGTTTTATTGCAGGTATGATACTATAAACTTGTAAACATTTTGTAATATTCTAAGACTGTGCTTGAAAACAAACTGTAAATGTAGTTTAATTAATCTACTTAGTAAATAAATTCACTAAAAGCAGTGATTTTGTCTTGAGCAACATAATAATCATATAGACATAACTACACTTGTAGCGTTCATGTTTAGCTCTTGATAAGAATATTCTTAAAGACGGGTGATATTATGGAGACAGATTTAAACATTTTAAAAGGCAACTTAACTGCATATCAAATTAGTGAAGCGATCGGCATTCCAATTGAGCAGGCACATGATTTACTTGAACAGCGTATTACTATAGATTCACTTGATCCAGTTAGCCAAAAAAATCTAAAAGAACTGGAAAAGGTACTCTTTGATTAAATTAACGTAAACGATATAATATAAAAAAAGAAAGTGAGACTGACTAGTCAGTCTCACTTGTTTTTTGGGAGGACTAAATGGACAAGATAAAAGAGAATATTCCCTTTATACTATTAATCATTGTCATGATATTATTTGTCCTTAGTTTTATTGTGTCGGAAACTAGTATAATTAAAGAGGAGGAGATTCCCTCGTACACATTCAAAGAAGCAGTTTCTATGCAGGTATCGAATAATACAGATGATTTAAAACTGACTAATACAGCGACTGAATCTGCCAGTGATAAAGATATTGAAGCGGCTATGAATATAAATAATAGTAATGATTTTCAATTTTTGAGATTGGATGAACCATCTGGTGCATCGGTTGAAGAACTTAATCAAGAACTGAAAGGGAAAGGTATTTTAGAAGGACAAGGACAGGCCTTTTACGATGCAGAAAATAAAATTGGGGTTAATGCCCTGTACTTGATTAGTCATGCGTCGCTAGAAACAGGACACGGTCAATCAGAACTCGCCTCAGGCATTCAAGTCGATGGTCAGTCTTATTATAACTTTTTTGGAATCGGCGCTTTTGACCATGCTGCAGTTTCAGAAGGTACGAGCTATGCTCAACAAGCTGGTTGGGCAAGCCCAGAGCAAGCAATATTAGGCGGAGCAGAATTCCTTCATAATAATTATATTGGGCGTGGGCAAAATACCTTATATAGGATGAGATGGAATCCTGAAAACCCAGGCGTTCATCTATATGCGACAGATATCGCATGGCCAGAAAAAATTGCTCGTCTTATAGAAACTCACTATCATTCTCTCTCATTAGAACATGGGACTTTAGATAAAGACTACTATAAATAAAGGTGCGCTTATCTCACTATTTGAGAGAGCGCACCTTTTTTTATAATTACTCTGATTCCTCAGCACCAGTAATGCGCCAAGGATGACTATAGATATTAAAAGAGCTACCTCTGATAAAACCAACAGCAGTAATGTTTAAATCATGAGCAAGTTTAATTGCTAAATCCGTAGGTGCAGATTTACTTAAGACGATACCAACACCAATTTTAGATGCTTTAGTTAGAACTTCTGAAGAAATTCGTCCACTAAACACGATGATTTTATCCTTAACAGAAATATTGTTTTGTAAACAGTGACCGTACAACTTATCAAGCGCATTATGACGGCCAATGTCACCTTTATGAATAATTGTTCCGTCAGGAGAGGCAATACTAGCGTTGTGGATACCACCAGTATCTTTAAAGATCGTACTAGCATTTTGCATCTCTTTCATTAAACTGATGCACTGTGCTGGTGTCACTTTGGTATCAGATAAAGAAAACTTCGATGTTTCCACATCGGCTTGGAAATAAAACTGACGACTTTTACCACAACAAGAACCAAGTACACGTTTAGAAAAGTCCCCGAAATTCTCAGGCAGTTCTCTGGATACCTTAACGTGGCAAAAGCCACCTCTTTCGTCTATGTTCATAGATTCAATTTCTTTAAAGGAGCGAAGCGCACCTTCTGAAGCTAAGAATCCGATAACTAGCTCTTCTAAATCATCTGGAGAACACACTAGGGTAGCAAATTCTACATCATTTAAGTAGATGGTCAGAGGAAATTCCTCGGCGATTGTATCTTCTACTTCATTGAATTCACCATCCACGAAGCGAGTGATTTTATTTTTGGTGATGATTTCCATAAATTTCATGCTCCTAAGAAATGTATTGTAAAGGCTTACTTTTCTTAATATAATCACATTTAGAGGGAAAATTCAATTTAATAAACTGAGAGCCCAAGAGCCATGCTCTTAATGACACTAGTATATATGACAACATTGGCAGCGCTTTTCTTTTTATCCATACTGATTCAATTTTAAGAAGGTTTGAGATAAGAAAGCCGAAAATGAAAAATGAGCTCAAATTCTGAGAGAAGTCAGAAACTAGTGTACAATAGAATTATTACAATGTAGAGGGAGTGTAATCATGGGGAAAACTCTTCACCCGGGTCCTATAAACAAAACAAAAAGATGGGATCCTAAACTATGGGTCAGTCCTGTTCCATTCGGTTTAACAAAAGTGAAACCGCATCACATGAGAGATACTGCAAAAATTGTGTGGAAGAACAGGGATAATTTAAATTACGCTAAAAACATCATCTTAAAAGGTGTGTGTGACGGTTGTGCCTTAGGTGTATCAGGTCTACAAGACCAGACTCTTAATGGGCCACACATGTGTACGACACGTTTTAATGTCTTACGTCTAAACACTGCACCACCTATTAAGCCAGAAATTTTACATCAAGATATAGATGAGTTACGCAAAATGAACAGTACGGAATTACGTGAATTAGGTCGTATTCCTTATCCAATGATTCGTCGTAAAGGTGATCGTAAATTCCTAAGAGTTTCTTGGGATGAGGCAATGGATACAATTGCAGATAAGATGAGAGAATTAGATCCACAACAGTATGCGTTTTACTTAACGAGCCGTGGAATCACGAATGAATCTTATTATGTTGCTGCGAAAACTGCACGTTACTTAGAAACAAACCATATAGATAACGCATCACGTATTTGTCACTCACCGAGTAAATCAGCTATGAAACGTTCAGTTGGTGTAGGGGCATCAACGTGTAACTATCAAGACTGGTTAGGTACTGATGTCTTAGTATTCTGGGGAAGTGTGGCTTCAAACGCATCACCTGTATCAACTAAATACATGATGGAAGCTAAAAAACGCGGAACTAAAATCATTGTTATTAACCCATACAGAGAGCCAGCTATGGAAAACTACTGGGTACCATCAGTTGTTGAATCAGCACTATTTGGTACGGAAATTGCTGACGACTTCTTTGAAGTAAATATCGGTGGAGACATTGCGTTAATGCACGGTGTCATGAAGCACTGGTTTGATCTTGAAGCAGAAAGACCAGGTTCTGCGATTAATCATGAATTCGTTAAAGAGCATGTTAATAACTACGAAGATTTAAAAGCGAACGTCCAAGCACAAAGCTGGGATGAAATCGTTGCATCATCTGGTATTTCAAAAGAACGTATTATTGAACTATCAAATATCTTAGCTAAGTCTAAAAATGGTGTCATGGTTTGGGCATTAGGACTTACTATGCACAAACATGCTACAGACAATATTTCACAAGTATGTAACCTTGCTTTATTACGTGGCTGGTTAGGTAGAAAATATAATGGTCTAATGCCACTAAGAGGTCACTCTTCAGTACAAGGTTCCGGAGAAATGGGTGCTGACCCGTTCTCACTACCAGGCGGCGACTACGATGATGAAAACCGTAAACGCATTGAAGATTTATGGGGCTTTGACTTACCAAAATTCCCTGGGGATACAGTCGGAGTAACTATAGAGAATGCTATGTTACCTGAAGATAATGAGAAGAAACTAAAACTTTACTATATGTCTGGTGGTAACTTCTTAGAAACAATGCCAGATCCAAACTTCGTAAGTAAAGCTTTAGAAAACTTAGATATCCGTGTTCACCAAGATATTATCTTAAACACATCTACTTTATTAGATGCAAAAGAAACAGTGGTCGTGTTACCAGCTAAAACACGTTATGAACAAGATGGTGGAGGACTTTCAACTTCTACAGAACGCATGATTTACTTCTCACCTGAGATTGAAGGTAACCGCAATAGAATTGCTGAAGCTAGAAGTGAGTGGCAAATCTATGTCGATCTTGCAAAACGCGTGAAACCAGAAGATTCTCACCTAATTGATTTCCAATCAGGTCAACAAATTAGAGATGAAATTGCTAAAGGTAACCCTCAGTATGATGGTGTACAGCATCTGAAAAAAGCTGGAGATGTTTATCAGTATGGTGGTGCTTGGCTATGTGAAGGCGGGGTCTGCCCGACACCAGATGGTAGAGGAAATCTAATTACCATGGATATTCCAGACAACAATAAGAAAGCTGGGGAATTCAAGCTCTTAATGAGACGTGGGAAACAGTTTAACGCTATGATTTATGGCGATCAAGATGCCTTTAACCATATGAACCGTTACGATGTATTAGTAAGTGAAAATGATGCTCGTAAAGAAGGTTTAGAAGATGGTGAAGCGGTTGTTCTCTATAATAAGAATGGTGTTTTCCAAGGATTTGTTAAGTATGCAGATATCAAGGATGGCAACCTTGGTGTCCACTTCCCTGAAGGGAACTTCCTAGTCGAGAAAGGTATCTACGAAAGCTTTGTTGAAATGCCTGACTATGTAACAGATGTTAAAATGGAAAAAGCTGACCACTTTAATGCCAATAAAGACCGTCAGTATTTAGAAAAATCAGTTCCAGAATTAGAAGATAATCCAAACTAAGAAATAAGACTTAAAGATAACCGGAAGAGTCATCTCTTCCGGTTTTTCTATGTTCATTGGTGCTTTAATGTGTTAAAATACCAACATTATAGATTGAAAAGAGGTAATAATTTGTCTGAGAATAATTGGAACTCGAAACTCGGCTTTGTGCTTGCAGCTGCAGGATCTGCAATTGGTCTTGGTGCAGTATGGCGCTTCCCATACATGACTGCAGAGCACGGCGGTGGGGCATTCTTATTTATATTCCTTATATTTACTATTTTAATTGGTCTACCGCTTTTAATCAGTGAGTTTGTTATCGGCCGAGCTGCGGGTAGAAATGCTATAGATGGATTTGAATACTTAAGTGGTAAGAAAAGCTTAAGGGTATTTGGTTGGTTGGGTCATTTTGGAACTATGGTCCTCTTATCTTTTTACAGTGTCATTGGCGGTTGGATACTCATCTACCTTGTCATTGCACTCTTAGATTTATTCAATCTATACGAAGTCGCTGACTACTCAGTACTTTTAGGGGAAGTCATTAGTAATCCATTATTTGCAATTCTAGGCCAAGGTATATTTATTTTTATTACCGCTTTTGTAGTTGCCCAAGGGATTCAAAATGGATTAGAGCGTGCATCGAAGATTATGATGCCACTACTGTTTATTTTATTTATTTTTATTATCATTCGTTCACTGACTTTACCTGATGCGTTTGAAGGTGTCAAATATTTCTTAACACCTGATTTTTCTGAGTTGAATGCTGAAGGTATTATGTTTGCTTTAGGACAATCCTTCTTTGCTTTAAGTGTTGGTATCACACAGATGATTACTTATTCATCTTATTTAAAAGGGGATGAAAATTTAACTCAGTCTGCATCTTATATTGTCTTGATGAACATTGCAGTATCAGTTATGGTAGGTTTGGCTATTTTCCCAGCAATTGCGTCATTTAACATGGAAAGCGTAGAAGGGCCAGGCTTAGTATTTATTGTCTTACCAGAAATTTTCAAAGCAATTCCATTTGGAATTATTTTTTATCTGATGTTTTTAGTAGCCTTTTTATTTGCTACACTGACTTCTTCTTTCTCTATGATTGAAATTAACGTTTCAAACACAGTCAAAGGTAATCAAAAAAATAGAAAAAAAGTAACATATATCTATGCTTTGATTGTTTTTATTATTGGTGTTCCATCCGCGCTGTCTGAAGGTGTCCTGAACGATGTTCAATTCTTTGCAGGTACAGTCTTTGATAATGCAGACTTTTTAGTCTCGAATATACTATTACCAGTCGGTGCTCTGTTCTCTTCAATATTCGTTGGATATATTATGGATAAAAAAGAGATTATGCACCAGTTAAATGTTACGACAGACTCTAAGTATTACTTTGCTTATCGTGTTTGGATGTTCCTCTTGAAGTACGTTCTACCAGTGATTATTCTATTTATCTTCATCGCTAATATTATTAATTTCTTTTAAAAGTGGGGTTTTAGGCCCCACTTTTATTTTTATTTATAATTGCGGTGGTAAAGCCTTTGTGGTAACATTTCAACATGAGTTTTCGGGGGGTATCCCTCAATTTAATTTAGGATGTGAGTTATGGAAAGTTTGACCAGAGAGAAAATTATCAGCATTGCTAAGGAAGAAAACGTCAGATTTATACGTTTACAGTTTTCCGATATCTTGGGTACCATTAAGAATGTAGAAGTTCCTTTCAGTCAAATCGATAAAGCCCTAGACGGCCAAATGATGTTTGACGGTTCATCTATTGAAGGCTTCACACGGATTCAAGAATCTGATATGTATCTTGTGCCAGATTTGAGTACTTGGACGATTTTCCCTTGGACAACATCAAGAGGCGATAAGGTAGCTCGATTAATTTGTGATGTTTATAAAATTGATCATACCCCATTCGAAGGTGATCCGCGTACTAATTTAAAAATGGTACTTAAAGAAATGGAAGAAATGGGTTATACATCATTTAATCTTGGGCCAGAACCTGAGTTCTTTTTATTTAAGCTAGATGAACGTGGCAAGCCAACTACTGAATTGAATGATCAAGGTGGTTATTTTGATTTAGCACCAACTGATTCAGGTGAAAATTGCCGGAGAGATATTGTAATTGAACTTGAGGATATGGGTTTTGATATCGAAGCTTCTCACCATGAAGTAGCAGAAGGGCAGCACGAGATTGATTTTAAATATGCCAACGCTGTTGAAGCTTGTGATAATATTCAAACCTTTAAACTAGTTGTTAAAACTGTTGCAAGAAAACATAATCTACACGCGACTTTCATGCCTAAGCCACTCTTTGGAATTAACGGTAATGGCATGCACTTCAATGTTTCACTATTTAAAGGGAAAGAAAATGCATTCTTTGATGAGTCTGCAGAAGATGGTTTGAGCGAAGATATGAAATACTTTATGGCAGGTGTTTTAAAACACGTTAGAAACTTTACTGCTGTGACTAACCCACTTGTTAACTCTTATAAAAGACTAGTACCGGGTTATGAAGCACCAAGTTATGTTGCTTGGAGTAAGCGTAATCGTTCACCATTGATGAGAATCCCTTCTTCTCGTGGTTTATCTACTAGAGTAGAAGTACGTTCTGTCGATCCATCAGCGAATCCTTATCTGGCGCTTGCTGTAATTTTAAAGGCAGGTCTGGATGGCATTAAGAATAAGTTGAGTTTACAAGATCCAATTGATCTTAACTTATATGAATTAAATCGTGAAGAACGTCTTGAAAGAGGCGTAGAAGATTTACCTTCCACTTTGTATAATGCGCTAAAAGCAATGCGCGATGACAAGTTGGTTAAAGAAGCGCTAGGAGACCATATATATAAAGCCTTCTACGAGCATAAGATGGTAGAATGGGACCAATACCGAGCAAATGTATCAGATTGGGAACTTGAACAGTATCTCGATCAGTATTAAAAATAAAACCACTTGGAAATTTTAAAATTTCCAAGCGGTTTTTCTTTTATTTATGACTCTTGTCTCTTTTAGTCGTATACTGTGAAGTCATCTGAGAAATCTTCGTGTAAGCTGCTCAGATTAGTCTCAGAAATGTTTCTAGCATTGTAGCCGATACGCTCTAAGTTTGAAATTAAGTCGACGTAAAGGGCACCACCATCAGTTGAGCATTCTCCTCTTGAAAGGCGTTTAACATGCTCTTTACGAAGTTTGTTTTCAATGCGATTTGATTTTTGACTGAGTCTAATAATGTGCTCTAAGGCTTGTGGATTATAGACATCAATTGAATCAAGTGCCATTGTGAATGATTCATAAACGTGATTATAAAGGTGTTCCAGGCCTTCTGTTGCATCTTCAGAAAGTTGAATATTATTCTCGTATTTCGAGTGGTATTGATCTGCAAGTGTTTTAGCTTGAACACTTACCTTGAGTAATATTCTTGAGATTTCTAAGAGATTACTGACTCGTTCAGAATCTTCTTGAGACACTTCACCTTTTGAAATATCTATCAGATAGCTCCGAATGCTATCTTGTAAAGTTTGAGCGACATTAATTTTATCCTCTATTTGCTTATAAAGTTTTATGTCTTGTTTATCACTGTAGTTACGAGCATCTTGTAGTGTACTTAGAACGAGTTGACCTAAGTTTTTCACTTCACTCTGTGCACTTTGTACTGCAATGTTAGCAGATTGTTTTAAGAGTAGGGGATCGAGATGTTTCGGTTGGAAATCTTCTGAGAAATCTCGACCAGGTACGATTTTAATTACAATCCATGCAAGCACACCGACAAATGGCAGGTGAATTAAAGTATTAATGACATTATAAGAACCGTGTGCAAAGGCAATTGTCATCGCCTTGTTTAAATTCAAGACTTCTTGTAGATAATCTACATACATGATGAATAGTGGCATCAGAGCCATAAAAATAATTGCACCAATGACGTTAAAGGTCACGTGTACCATGGCTGCACGTTTAGCGGCAAGTGATCCAACTAAAGCAGCAAGTACAGCAGTAATGGTTGTCCCGATGTTATCACCAAGTAAGATAGGTAATGCGGCTTGTAAGTCCACTAAGTCATTTGCATAGAAATTCTGTAAAATTGCAATGGTTGCACTAGAACTTTGAACGATAACAGTTAGCAGTATACCAACACCTAAACCTAAGAATGAGTTGTCACTCATTGCTAACATAAGGTTTTGGAAGTACTCTAAATCAGCGAGCGGTTTTACACCGTCCCCCATGAGTTCTAAACCGTAGAAGAGTGCACCAAAGCCGAACAGAATTCGACCAATATTGACAACCTGCTGATTGTTAAAGAAGAATAGCATAAATGAACCAATAGCAAGTATAGGTAAAGAATATGCACCGATATCAAGACCGATAATAAAAGCGGTCACTGTTGTCCCAATGTTTGCCCCGAGAATAATTCCAATTGCTTGTCTAAGTGATAAAAAACCAGCGCTGACAAGACCAATAGTAATGGCTGTTGTACCCGAACTACTTTGGATTAAGGCAGTCACTGCAATACCAGCAATAACACCTTTGATAGGGTTAGAAGTCATGCGGTTTAAGATTTCTCTTAAACGATCTCCAGCAGCAGCTTGAAGGCCATCCCCCATCTGTTTAATACCATATAAGAAGATACCAAGTCCTCCGAGGAACATAAATAGTACTTCTGTTGGACTAAGAGACATAAAAAGTCCTCCATATTAATTTGAATTTACAAACTTATTGATTAATTAATCATCTTTACTAGATGCTTACAATCTATCTCTAATCATATTACAAAAGACATTATTTTTAAACATATAAATGATAAAATTGTATGACGTAAGTTTGCAGAAAATTTAGTGAAATAGTCGACTTTTTAAAAGGTCTGTGAGAAACTAAAGTCATATTATATAAAAATTCAGGAGTGTTAGAATGACAACGATTCTCTTTGATGTTGACGGCGTGTTTTTAAGTGAAGCACGATGCTTTGATGTTTCAGCACTAACAGTAGAAGAATTACTTTATAATCCAAGATATTTAAATATAGATGGTAGGAAGTTTAAAACCTCGTACACAGACGAAGAAATCAAAGAAATCCGTCAAACTATATTTATGAATGATAAAATATTGGAGAGGTTTAAAGAAATCGGCCTGAATTCAAATTGGGATATGTTATTTATCTCTTTCTCGATTATTTATATCGATATCCTAAAAAAAGAAGGACTGAATCTACAAGACGTTGATATCACTGACTTAAATACGGTAGGTGATATGTTGGGAGAGGTTACGGTCCGTCCTGAACTTGTTGAAGAATTTTTAAGTGAGAAAGTCGAGACAAAAGAAAATGTGTATGCCGCACTAATAGAAGAAGCTAAAACATTACCTGGAATCGAAGATTTGAGTGTCTTTGAATTGTACGGTTCAATCTGGTCGCTTGGACATCAAGTCTACCAAGAATGGTATTTAGGTAGTGATTTGGTCGAAGCAGATACTGGCATGCCAGCTGAAGAAGTAGATAAAAAGGGTTTTATCTATGATGAAGAATGGATTGTTTCGAGTGACAAGATTAAAGACATGTTGCTCAATTTAAAAGAAGCAGGCTATACAATAGGGGTTGCTACAGGTAGACCTAGACAAGAGACCTTAATTCCTTTCGAACAAGGTGGACTTGATCGAGTATTTGATGAAAACCGCATCTCAACTGCAACTGATGTGATGTGGGCTCAAGAGCAAAATTTAGTTGATCATGCTTTGACTAAACCTCATCCATTTTCATATTTATGGAGTTTATATCTACATAATAGCGGAATGTTAGAAGCAGCAGTTAACGGTCGTAATATGAGTGAGGAAGACATTATTATCGTTGGAGATTCTGTAGCGGATTACTATTGTGCTAGAGCTATTGATGCCACATTCTTAGCACCACTTACGGGCTTAACGGGCGTAGATATTAAAGATACTTTTACAGAACTCGGAGTGAGTGAAGACTGCATGTTGAAGGATGTATTAGAAGTTCCAGAAGCTATGATGCGCTTAAATAAATGAACAAAGATCCAGCTCAAGTACAAACTTGAGCTGGATATTTTACTTTTTGTTAAAACATTCTAAGTCAGGCTAATGGTATGGACTTTATGAATGCTATTAATTTCTAATATTTTACTGAGCGTTTTATCAGGCACTTTATTGTCCAAGGTAAATAGGACGATTGCATCGCCTTCTTTTGATTGACGGGCGAGTTGCATGGATGCAATATTGACTAAATCTTCTCCAAGCAGGGCACCGAGTTCTCCAATAATACCAGGACGATCAGTATGTTCAATAATTAGAATATGCTCTGAAGGTTTAAAGTCTACTTGATACTCATTTACCTTAATTAACCGCTCACCATAACCTGGATTTGTTGAGGCACCGAGTATAACGGATTCTTTATCATTTGTAAGTTCCACTTCTAGATAGTTTGTATAACCCCCTATGCTTGGATGTTTTTCAATATTATAACTCACACCGAGTTCTTTTAGATGATAAAGGGCGTTAATGATATTAACTTCATCACCAAAGTGTGGTTCTAGCATATGACTGACAAAGGTCCGAGTTAAAATGCTAGTATCATCAACCGCAATGTCACCATGGTATTTAATTTTCACTTCTTGAGGTGGTTCATCTAACAATTGAATTGAAAATTGACCAAGATGTTTAACGATAGACATGTAAGGTTTTAACTCTTCTGTGACTGAACGAGAAAGCCGTGGCGCATTCACAGCATGTGTAATCTTTTGATCTTGGAAATATTCTATAATCTCCTCTGACACACTGATTGCCACTTTTTCCTGTGCTTCAACAGTGGATGCTCCAAGGTGAGGTGTGACTACTGTACGTCTATGTTCAATCAAAGCTTTATTCTCTGGAGGCTCACTCACAAAGACATCTAGCGCAGCACCCTTAACGATGCCATCATCTAAAGCTTGAAGTAAATCATCTTCATCTATAATGCCACCACGAGCGACGTTAATGACGTATATTCCACTATCTTTAACTTTTGCAAAGAAACTTTCATTGATAAGTCCTTCTGTTTGGGGTGTAAGTGGTGTATGAACAGTGACGAAATCTGCCACACGAGCCAAACTATCCACATCCATTTTTTCAATCTCATTATCACGGGCTTTTTCATCGGATAGGTAAGGGTCAAAAGCAACGATTTTCATGCCAAAACTTTTTGCGCGACGAGCGACACCGAATCCGATTTTTCCAGCACCGATGATACCGAGTGTCTTGCCATATAATTCAACACCTTTATGATTGGCACGGTTCCATTCACCATTTGTTAACTCTTTGTAAGCTTCTGGAATATCGCGTGCCATAGTCATCATCATCGCCATGGTGTGCTCGGTAGCGGAAATTGTATTCCCTTCAGGTGCATTGATGACAATGACGCCGAGTTTAGTCGCCGCATCAATATCAATGTTATCAACACCAACACCCGCTCGAGCGATGAGCTTTAATTTTTTTGCGTGTTGAAGTATGCGTTCGGTAATAGTGGTTTGGCTACGGACAATCAGCGCTTCAAAGTCACCAACAATATCAATGATCTGACTTTCTGACAGATCGATTTGCCTGCTGACTATAAAATCCTTATGTTGTCTAAGTGCTTCGATACCTTCTTGGCTTACAGGGTCTAAGACAAGTACTTTATATGGTGTCATTTTACAGCTCCTTGGGCAGCAGCAATTGCTTTACCATAATAATCTTTTTGGCGAGATTGGCTTAAGATTGCTTCTAAAGCACTTAAGATTGTTAGCATATCTTTTGGAAACATGAAGCCCATATGACCGATTCTCACAATTTTTCCAGCTAGAATTTTCTGGCCACCAGCAATAGAAATGCCATAATCTTGTGCTAGACTATCTTTAATTAGAGCAATTTCTTCTTCATTAGAACTGACAGCAGTGACTGTCGGTGATGCTGCATCATCATCAACAAGTGGTTTTAAGTCTAGGGCTCTTAAACCCGCTCTAAGCATCTTTTGCATTTTTATATGTCTCTTATACACATTCTCTAAACCTTCTTCATGAATGATATCTAAAACATCATCTAAACCTTGATAAAGTGTCACTGCTGGCGTTTGTGGTGTGTAATCTTCTTCTAAAGAAGCAAGATACATTCTAAGGTCTAAGTAATAACGTGTCTCTGGTCCTTGGTTGATTTTATCGAGCGCTTTGTCATTGATTCCAACAAAACCGAGACCTGGCGGTAACATCAAAGCTTTTTGACTACCTGTGACCAGGCAGTCTATACCGTCGCGTTCCATATGAATATCAGCACCACCTAAAGCACTGACTGCATCTACGATGAACAGAGTATATTGATCGTATTCTTGGACGACTTGCCCGAGTTCTTTTAATGGGTGTAAGACAGAAGTAGAAGTTTCACATGCTTGAGTGAACACTGCTTGAACTGAATCTAGTTTTGATAAGAATGTTTTAAACGCCTCTGGATCCGCAGCTTCTCCCCACTCGACATCATAGATATGTACCTTATAGTTATATCTCTCAGCAATAATTTTGAACTTTTCTCCAAATACACCGCTAACAATAATAACGATATCATCTCCCGGTGCGACCAAGTTAACCATTGCAGCTTCTAAAGTGCTCGTACCAGTTGCTGTTAGTATTACAACATCTTGATCAGTCCCAAAGACTGGTTTTAAACGATCTTGAATACTAGCTGATAAGTCCTTGAAACGCTGTGTTCTATGACCAAAAATTCCCTGTGACATAGCCTGATAAGTACGTCTCGCTATTGGGGTTGGTCCCGGTGTAAGAAGTAATTCCTCCTGCATAAAAAATCCCCCTTTAAAATAAGCAATGATAACACTTATTATAACAGAAGGTTTTTAAAATTCAGTTATCTTTTCCTTCATCTAGCAATTCATCGCATAAGGCATGTGCACGCGAATAATTTTCTTGATGATTTCCTTCTAAGAAGACAACCTTATCCAATAGTTCATGTTGCTCTAATTCTTTAATAAGTTGCTCGTAAAATACTTTGTCTTTTTTCTCTGCATTTTTACTAGGAGGAATGACGAGTATCAGACTCCAAGTTTGTAGTCGGATGTAGTGCTCAAAAATTTGATTGATATCATCCTTGTCATCATGCTGGCCAAGTGTGTTGTATACTTTTGTGTAGAGAACATCCGTATCCGCGAAGAAGATTTTTCTAGTAGCATTGGAGTGAATATGTTTCCGATTCAGTTCAAATTGCCCGATGCCAATCGCATGGAAGTCTCTAGCATCTAAGTCGCTTGCGACCAGTTGATGCTCTTTTAAATAATCTTTGACATATTCGACTGAGTAACTGGTTGAATATCGACGTGCAAGATCTTCTGCTAAGATGGATTTTCCACTATTTGGAGCGCCTGTAATTAAGACGTTCTGAACGAAAAATCTTCTAAATGGACGGGTGACATAATCCCAGTTCAAGATTGGAGTTTCTCTAATTTCAGTACCTGAAATACCGAGAATTTTCCTATCAACCATGGTCATTAAAACATCAGCATTCGTATAAACAGCTTCAAAGTGATTCTTTAAAGGTTCGACATACTCTTTCTCACCCATATAAAAGGTGACTTTTTTAACGTCGAAATCAAGCGTAGCTATAGCTTGATCAATCAAACTCTGTAACATTTTAAGCCAAGGTTCCCAGCCGACAGGATAACGTGGTATGTCCGTTTCATCCAGTTGTAAAACAGTGACGTTTGTATCATTTTTAAGCAGTTGTCTCATGGCTCTAGACCGATGCTCAAGGTTCATTCCTATCTTTTCACCACGGTCACCTTGGTAGCCTGATAAAATCACCACAGCATGACGATTTTCTCTTTTAGCCCTAATGATTTGTTCAAAATGACCAACGTGACAAGGAGCAAAAGTCCCAAAATATACGCCCAGATCTCTCATTTAATCGACTCCTAGTAGCTCTTTAGAAAAGAACTGTAGTTGTAAATATGCTACAATACTTAAGAAATTAGATGTAAATCAAAGCAATAGTTAGAAAATGTATTAATGCAGTTATAATTGAGATAATTGAAAGAATAATAGTTGTTTTTTTATTTGATCCAATAATAAAGTACAGAATCGGTATGATAAAGGATATAGCTAAAATAATAATTCTCGTACTTAACAAGGCAATTAAATCATCATGTTGATAGTTCAATGTGATGTTGAAGATACTGTAGATATTAAAAGCAGACAATAATACAAGTAAGATTTTTTTCATAGTAAATAACGCTCCCTTTGGGGACTTATTATAGCAGAAAAAATCAAGAAATGATGGGTGGAAGCTATGGTAGAAATAATAAATATTACGGATAAAGAACATGACGACTTTGTAATGACTCATAAAAATGGTGACCTCTTACAACTGACGTCATGGGCGAAGACAAAAGAATTGACTGGCTGGTATTCAAGGCGGATAGCTGTCAGTAAAAACGACCGTCTAAGTGGAGTGGCTTTACTTCTCTTTAAAAAAATCCCGAAATTACCAGTGACTATGTGTTATGCATCTCGCGGTTTTGTTTGTGATTATAAGGATACTGAAGTCGTCAAAGCACTGCTCTCTGCTGCGAAAACTTTAGCTCAAGATGAACGTGCTTACACGATAAAAATTGATCCTGATATTGATGCCACTACAAATCGTGACGTGATTGATGATCTGAAATTACTCGGCTTTAAACACCACGGTTTGACTGATGGCATGAGTAAAAAAGTGATTCAACCCCGCACAACGATGGTGACTAAGATTGATGTGGATGATCAGACACTACTGAAAAGTTTTGAGAGAAACAATAGAACCAAGGTTAGAAATGCGATTAAAGCAGGCACGACTGTCGTCAAAGCAAGTCGTCAAGATCTCCCGACCTTTGTTAAATTAATGGAAGAAACAGGGGAAAGAGATGGCTTTTTAACGAGAGATATTACATATTTTGAATCTCTCTATGATAACTTAAATCCGAATGGCCATATGGAGCTATTTCTAGTTAAGCTATTGCCAAATGAAGCACTTAGCTCAATTAATACAGATATCGAAAAAGTTAGAAAAGATATGACTAAAGCAGAAAAAATTAAAGATGAAGAGAAAAAGAAAAACCAACTGAACAATTTAAATAATCGTATGACGAAACTCGACAAGCAGCTAAGCGATATGGAAAAAATAAAAGAGAGTCATCCAGATGGAATTGTTTTATCAGGTGCACTACTTGCTCTGTCAGGTCATAAGTCATATTATCTCTACGGTGCCTCTTCAAACGAGTATAGAGAGTATTTACCAAACCACCATATGCAATGGCACATGATGTTATATGCAAGAGAAAAAGGTGCAACGACTTATGATTTTGGTGGTGTCTCTGTTGAGCCTGATAAAGATGATGAGCACTTTGGGCTTTGGCAATTTAAAAAAGTGTGGGGAACAAGCGTCTCAGACAAGGTCGGAGAATTCGATTATGTCTTAAATAAACCCTTGTATGCAATGGCTGAAACTATGATCCCACTCTTCCAAAAAGCAAAAATGAAAATTGGAGAAATTGTTAGAAGAAAATAAAAGAAGAACACCCGTCTTAAGCTTAGGATAAGAATATCAAGCTTAAGACGGGTTTATTTTATAGGTAATAAGGTTGCATAATTGCAATATAAAAGATGAATAAGATAGATGTTAATGCAATGATAATCAAAGCTAGGGAAAAGTATGAGTGAATCTGTCTGCTTTCATTTAGATTTGGTTCAGAGCGAAATGCGCTAATTCCTGTAATGACGGATAAGATTGATAAGATAAACCATATATAAATGTTGTAAAAGATAATGCCATCATTAATTGAATAATTAATAAAGAACAATATTTGAATAATGATCAGCAAGATCAGGATGACTCGTCTCATATTTTAGACTCCCTAGAATGTAATTAACATAATGATTAGTACAAGTGTCATAGTCAGTGTAAATGCATGAATAATAAATAGGTTATCGTTGTCTCCCTTACTCTCTTTAAAGGCTGTAATTTCCACACTCAATACTAAACAGAGCGATAAGGCAATAACTAGCCAAAAATCAATTCCCTCTATGGAGGATGAGAAGGCGAACATACATATTAAGAAAGCAAGGCCAGATACCCAACGTGCAATATCAAAAATTTTAGAACGCACGGTAAGAATAGTTAAAAAAGAGATAACTATATATATAAGTAGCATTAAAATCGATAGTACAATCATGCTGGTCTCCTTCTTTTCTTATAATATTGGAAGATGAAGTGACTGGCAAAAACAGTCATTAAAGCTCCAAAGTAAAACGGTAAGCTAGGCGTAATTAAGAATAGAGCATTGAAAACGAGTGGCCCAAAAATACGTCCTAAGCTATCGAGTGAATACGATGTTGCGGTCACTCTTCCCATGTCATGTTCAGAAGCTTCTTTAGTAATCAATGAGGTCATCAGTGTTTTAGCTAGAGCATTCCCTGTCATAAGAAGAACAATACAGATTCCTGCATATACTAAACCTGTCATAAAAGGCAACATGATAAAAGCAACGACTGCCATAAGTTGACCGACTAACATTGGTGTTTTTTCATGACCATCTTTTACTTTTCGAATGAAATATCCTTGGGTAAGTGCATTGAAAATTCCACCGATAAAGAATAATACACCCATTTCACTTGGAGTGATGTTAATCCTATCTTGTCCAAGTAATTGGAAGGTACTCTCCATTCCACTCATGAAAAACATGACGAAAAAAGTTCCGATTAAAAGAATTCCAATGGGTTGCATGAAATAATCAATGGTCATTGTAATATTTTTAGGCACTTTATTCGTTGGACGTTTGAAGGTTTCTGGCACCTTAAAGAAGCTAAAGACTAAAGCAACTGCAATGACGATTGTTGTCATATAGTAAGCAAAACTCAGTGAAATTCCTGCTAACAGACCGCCTACACCCGGACCAAAGATAAAACCAAAGCCAATACACATACCGACTAAGCCCATGTACTTTGTACGCTCTTGTCTTGTGGTGATGTCAGCAACCATACTCGTTGTTGCTGTATAAAGTGCACCTGAAGCGGCACCACCAATAATTCTACTTATGTAAAGGATAGGAAGATTATCTATAAAAAGACCGAATATTAAAAAGCTAAATGCAAAGGTAACTAGGCCACCTAGTAACAGTGGCCGTCTACCTATTTTATCGGATAAGCGTCCGAAGTACGGGGCACTTAGAAAGCTAGCTAAAGAATAAACTGCTAAAAGTAAGCCCATGTGTATAGTGTTAACGCCAAGTTGATTGACGAGTTCTGGAATTACAGGAATGATCATAGAAAAGCCAAAATAAATTAGAAATTGAATGGCCATTATCATAGATATTATTTTTTTCAACTATATACACATCCTGTATTTATTTATTTTTTAATTCCTGTCTGACTGCTTTTATTTCTGCTTCAAGTTCTGCTAGGCGATCTGTCATTTTCTTTGTTGGATATCCGGTCGACTCGATCTTCTCCAGATCGCCTTGTAAATGTACATATTCATATTTTAACTCTTGTAATTTACTTTCTAAGTCCATTTTACCACCACCTAAACTTAACTAATATTCTATCACAATTCTTATTTTATAAATGTGAAGACAAATGTAAATAAATTAAACAAACAATTTAATGATTTTTTAAATAAACGTCCGTGTTTACGTAGATTTTTCTGTAGAAAAGTGTATAATATATTTGTGTTTAAGAATGAACGATGAAAAATTAATGTTGACTATAGGAGTGATTGAGTGTCAACTAGCTTTATTAAGCGCTGTGTGTTTTATTTTGTGGGAATCTTAATTGTCGCTCTTGGGATTGCTATGCAGGTCAAGGGCTTTGTGATGGGTTTATCACCTTGGGACGTTTTACATTTTGGGCTCTGGCAGTCTGTCGGACTTACTTTTGGGTCTTGGTCTGTCATCATAGGAATTCTCATCGTTGTTGCAACATCTTTAATGGTAAAAGCTTTGCCTAAGGGTGGCGTCTACGTCAACCTCTTATGTATGGGTGCTTTTATTGACTTTTTTGTCTGGCTTCTACCAGATACTGCTCTGTGGCCAGCTCAAGCCTTATACTTCACTGGCGGTGTCTTTGTGGCTGCTTTTGGTACAGCCTTATACATTACGCCGAATTTAGGTGCAGGTCCGAGAGACTCATTAATGATGATTTTAGTTACGAAATTTAACTTGAGAATGGCACGCGCACGATTTTTAATGGAATTAATTGTTGCAGTGATTGGTCTACTTCTAGGTGGCCCCGTATTTATAGGTACAGTGTTGATTGTGTTGTTCTATGGGAAACTGATAGATGTTTTCTTTCCATATACAAGAGAGATGCTCATACGATTTATCGGATACAATGATCCGAGAATATTAAAACTAAAATAAAAGATTTTAGGATTGGAGTCAGTAATGAAAAAGTACTTTATGTTTGATGAGTTGGGAACCAACTTTAGAAAAGAAATCATTGGTGGACTTACGACCTTCTTATCAATGGCTTATGTCTTAGCGGTCAACCCTTCTATTCTGTCTTTACAAGGCATTGAAGGTGTACCAGATGATATGAAGATGGATATCAATGCTGTGTTTGTGGCAACTTGTTTGGCAGCTTTTGTTGGTTGTCTATTCATGGGAATAATTGCTAAGTATCCAATCGCTTTAGCACCGGGCATGGGCTTAAATGCTTTCTTTGCCTTTACAGTAGTGTTAACTATGGGGATTCCATGGCAAACTGCACTAACAGGTGTTTTATGTTCAGGGGTAATTTTTGTTCTTCTAACTTTAACTGGTTTAAGGGAATACATCATTAACTCGATTCCAATGGAAATGAAGATGGCAGTATCTGCAGGTATTGGATTTTTTATTACTTTTGTTGGTCTGCAGTCATCTGGAATCATTGCCAATGACGATGCAACTTTAATCAGTCTAGGTAACGTTCATGACGGTGGAGTACTCCTTACCTTTGCAGGTTTAGTTGTTACAGTTATCTTAATGACGAGAAAAGTGCCTGCTGCGATTTTTATCGGCATGATTATTACAGCAGTGATTGGTATTATTGTAGGTATTGTTCCGATGCCAAATGCGATTGTAGGTTCTGTGCCGAGTGTGGCACCGACATTTGGAGCGGCATTTGAAGGTTTCATGAACTTGGATTCTATCCTTAATGTGCAATTTTTAATTGTTGTTTTAACTTTTCTGTTTGTTGATTTCTTCGATACCGCTGGAACTTTAGTAGGTGTTGCTTCACAGGCGAACTTAATCAAAGACAATAAACTACCAAGAGCAGGTAAAGCGTTACTTGCTGATGCTTTTGCGACAATTACCGGTTCTATTTTTGGAACTTCTACGACGACATCTTATGTAGAATCGACTGCAGGAGTTGCTGCTGGTGCGAGAAGTGGTTTTGCTTCGGTAATTACTGGGCTGCTTTTCTTAGCTGCTATTTTCTTTTCTCCATTAATAGTGACGTTTACTTCAGAGGTCACTGCACCTGCACTTATAATAGTAGGAGTTTTAATGGCATCCAATTTATCTAAGATCAGTTGGGGACGCTTTGAAGTAGCTGTACCTGCCTTTTTAACGGTCTTTATGATGCCTTTAACTTATAGTATTGCTACAGGGATAGCTGTCGGTTTTATCTTTTATCCAATCACGATGATTATGGCGGGTAGAAGAAAAGAAGTAAATCCAATAATGTACGGGCTTTTCGTGGTCTTTATCTTGTACTTCTTATTTATTAAGTAAAGAGTGTAAATATAATAGAAGAAACTTTTTATAGGAAACGGCAAAGAAATCTTTAGAAAACTATTGATTTCTCTGCCGTTTTACTGTATCATATCTAACGTTGGACTTATGTGGACATACTTATGTCCTATAACAGTGAAGTGCTGGTCTCATGCACTACACACATCTAAGACGCGAGAGGTTACTGACACACCCGGCCGCATTGCCATGGCTGGTGTGCGAGAAAATTTTCGCTGAGAGAGTCTACCATATTAGGATGACGACCATAAGGAGGTATAAATAATGGCAAAACAAAAAATTCGTATTCGTTTGAAAGCGTACGATCACAGAGTGCTGGATCAATCAGCAGAGAAAATCGTTGAAACGGCTAAACGTTCAGGTGCAGATGTATCAGGACCGATTCCGTTACCAACAGAAAAAACTGTATACACAATCATTCGTGCGGTACACAAGGACAAAGATTCACGTGAACAGTTTGAACAACGTACACACAAACGTCTTATCGACATTTTAAACCCTACACCAAAAACAGTTGATGCTCTAATGGGCTTAAACTTACCATCAGGTGTAGACATCGAAATCAAGTTATAAATTATAGGAGGTGCGACTTTCGATGACCAAAGGAATCTTAGGTAGAAAAATTGGGATGACACAAGTTTTCGGTGAAAACGGTGAATTAATCCCTGTAACAGTAGTAGAAGCTGCTGGAAACGTAGTAGTTCAGAAGAAAACAGAAGAAACAGACGGTTATAACGCGATTCAAATCGGTTTTGACGACAAACGCGATTATAACGCTAAAGGTAGAAGTAACAAGTACGCTAACAAAGCTGAAGCAGGCCATGCTAAAGCATCAGGTGCTGCTCCTAAGCGCTTCATACGTGAATTCAAGAACTTAGACGCAGATGAATTCAACGTAGGTCAAGAAGTCACTGTTGATACATTTGAAACAGGCGATTTTGTAGACGTAACAGGAACTTCAAAAGGTAAAGGTTTCCAAGGATCTATTAAACGCCACGGTTTTGCACGCGGACCAATGAGTCACGGTTCACGTTACCACAGAAAATCAGGTGCTATGGCGATGGCTGCCAGCCCTTCAAGAGTGTTCAAAGGTAAAAAATTACCAGGACAAACTGGTGGTAAAACAATCACTATGCAAAACCTTGAAATTGTACGCGTAGACGCTGACAAAAACGTTATTCTTATTAAAGGTAACGTACCTGGGCCTAAAAAAGGCTTCGTAAAAATTTCATCATCAATCAAAAAAGGTAATAAGTAATAAGGAAGGGAGGATAAACACATGGCAATCGATGTTTTATCAAAAGAAGGAACTAAAGTAAGTTCTATTGAATTAAACCAAGATGTGTTTGGTATCGAACCAAACCAACATGTACTTTTCGAAGCTGTTAACTTACAAAGAGCTTCATTAAGACAAGGTAATCACGCTGTAAAAAACCGCTCTGCAGTACGCGGTGGTGGTAGAAAACCATTTAGACAAAAAGGTACTGGTAATGCTCGTCAAGGTACAATCAGAGCACCACAATTCCGTGGTGGTGGCGTAGTATTCGGACCGACAAAAAGATCTTATGGTTACAGCATGCCTAAGAAAATGAGAAAACTTGCACTTCGTTCAGCACTTTCAGCGAAAGTGAATGAAGAAGCACTACAAGTAGTAGATAGCCTAGCTATGGATGCGCCGAAAACAAAAGACTTTATCAAAGTTCTTGAAAATCTAGGTGCACAAAAGAAAGTACTTCTTGTACTTGAAAATGTAGACGAAACTGTTGAAAAATCAGCGCGTAACATCCCAGGTGTTACAGTGTTGACTCCAGCTGGTCTTAACGTACTAGATATCCTTTCTGCTAACCATGTGATTTTCACTGAAGGAGCTATTAAAAAAGCAGAGGAGGTACTTGTATAATGGATGCACGCGACATTATCAAGCGCCCAGTAATTACTGAGCGTTCTGCTGACTTGATGTCAGAAGACAAATACACATTTGATGTAGATGTAAGAGCGAACAAAACACAAGTTAAACACGCAGTCGAAGAAATTTTTGACGTAAAAGTAGACAAAGTTAATATCATGAATGTTAAACCTAAGAAAAAACGTATGGGCCGTTACGAAGGCTATACAAACAAGAGAAGAAAAGCGATTGTAAAACTTAAAGAAGGATCAATCGATATCTTCTAATATAAATACACATACCATTAAGGAGGTATAACGAGGATGGCAATTAGAAAATATAAGCCTACCACGAATGGTCGTCGTAATATGACGAGCTTGGATTACGCTGAAATTACTTCAACTACTCCAGAACGTTCATTATTACAGCCGCTACCGAAAAAAGCGGGACGCAACAACCAAGGTAAAATTACCGTGCGTCACCAAGCAGGTGGACATAAACGTCAATACAGAGTTATTGACTTCAAACGTAATAAAGATGGAATTCCTGCAACAGTTAAAACGATTGAGTACGATCCAAACCGTTCAGCTAACATTGCGTTAGTATTTTATGCAGATGGTGAAAAGAGATATATCCTTGCACCTAAAGGCCTAAAAGTTGGAACAGTAATCATGAGTGGTGCTGAAGCAGATATTAAAGTAGGTAACACATTACCACTTTCAGAAATCCCAATGGGTACTACATTACACAACATTGAACTTAAACCAGGTGCTGGTGGACAATTAGTTCGTTCAGCTGGTGCAAGTGCACAATTGTTAGGTAAAGAAGGTAAATATGCATTAGTTAAACTCGCTTCAGGTGAGGTTCGCATGATCTTACTTACTTGCCGTGCAACGATTGGTCAAGTTGGTAATGAACAACACGAACTCGTTAACGTTGGTAAAGCCGGACGTTCTAGATGGAAAGGTAAACGCCCTACAGTACGTGGTTCAGTAATGAACCCTAACGATCACCCACACGGTGGTGGTGAAGGTAGAACTCCAATCGGTCGTCCATCTCCAGTATCACCTTGGGGTAAACCGACTCTTGGTAAGAAAACTCGTAGAGGTAAGAACCGCTCTAATAAACTAATCGTCAGAGGACGTAAAAAATAAGTTAAGTGTGCGGAGTTAATCCGCACGCATTATTGGAAGGAGGCGCCTACATGGCACGCAGTCTTAAAAAAGGACCTTTCGTTGACCAACACCTTATGAATAAGGTTGAAGCGCAAAACGAAGGTAACAAGAAAAGTGTAATTAAAACATGGTCTCGTCGTTCTACAGTATTCCCGAACTTTATCGGACATACAATCGCAGTTTATGACGGACGTAAACATGTGCCTGTCTATATTACAGAAGATATGGTTGGCCACAAGCTTGGTGAATTTGCACCAACAAGAACGTTTAAAGGTCACGCAGCCGACGACAAGAAAACAAGAAGATAATAACTAACCATATGCGTTAAAGGAGGAAAGACTCATGCAATCTAAAGCTGTTGCTAGAACTGTGAGAATCGCACCTCGTAAAGTACGCCTTATTCTTGACCTAGTTAGAGGGAAAGAAGTAGGAGAAGCGATCTCAATCTTAAAACTTACAAACAAGAGATCTTCACCAGTAGTGGAGAAATTAGTTAAATCTGCAGTTGCTAACGCAGAACACAACTACGACATGGATATCGATAACCTGTATATCTCAGAAATTTATGCAGACGAAGGTCCTACGCTAAAAAGATTCCGTCCACGTGCTCAAGGCCGTGCTTCTAAAATCAACAAGCGTACAAGCCACATTACTGTAGTAGTTGAAGAGTATGCAAGCGACATAGAAACAGAAGAAAACCAAGAAACAGAAAAAGCTGAATAATATAAGGAGGGTATTAACTTGGGCCAAAAGATAAATCCAATTGGATTTCGTGTAGGTGTCATTCGCGACTGGGAAGCAAACTGGTATGCTGACAAAAACTTTGCAAGTCTGTTACACGAAGATCTAAAGATTCGTAAATATATCGAAACTAATCTCAAAGACGCATCAATTTCTAAAGTAGAAATCGAACGTGCTGCAAACCGAGTTAACATTGCACTGCACACAGGTAAACCAGGTATGGTAATCGGTAAAGGTGGTAGCGAGATCAACAAACTTCGTACTGCACTGACAAACCTTACAGGTAAAAAAGTTCATATCAACGTTATTGAAATCAAAAAGGTAGATATGGATGCTAAACTTGTAGCAGAAAACATTGCACGTCAATTAGAAAACCGTGTATCTTTCAGAAGAGCACAAAAACAAGCGCTACAAAGAGCTATGAAATCAGGCGCTAAAGGTATTAAAACACAAGTATCAGGACGTTTAGGCGGAGCAGATATCGCACGTGCTGAAGGTTATAGTGAAGGAACAGTTCCACTTCATACACTTCGTGCAGACATTGATTATGCGCATGAAGAAGCAGACACAACATACGGTAAACTAGGTGTCAAAGTATGGATCTACCGTGGAGAAGTTCTTCCTACAAAGAATAATAATAAGTAAGGAGGAAAATGGAATGTTATTACCAAAAAGAGTAAAATACCGTCGTCAGCACCGTCCAGACACTAAAGGACGTTCTAAAGGCGGAAATCAAGTAAGCTTTGGTGAATACGGGCTACAAGCTACAACAACATCTTGGATTACTGCAAGACAAATTGAAGCAGCACGTATCGCAATGACACGTTACATGAAACGTGGCGGTAAAGTATGGATCAACATCTTCCCGCACACGCCATATACAAAAAAACCATTAGAAGTACGTATGGGATCTGGTAAAGGGGCAATTGAAGGTTGGATTGCTGTCGTTAAACCAGGTCGTGTTATGTTCGAAGTTGCAGGTGTTGAAGAAGAGGTCGCTCGTGAAGCACTTCGTCTAGCAGCCCACAAACTTCCAGTTAAAACAAAAATCGTAAGACGTGAAGAATTAGGTGGTGATACGAATGAAAGCTAAAGAAATCCGTGATTTAACGAATTCAGAAATCGAATCTAATGTTAAAGAATTGAAAGAAGAACTTTTCAATCTTCGCTTTCAGCTAGCTACAGGTCAGCTAGAAAACACTGCTCGTATCAAAGAAGTTAGAAAAACTATCGCTAGAATGAAAACGACGGTTCGTGAAAGAGAGATCGAAGAAGCACAAGCGAATCAATAATTAGAGGAGGTTAAATTCGTGGAAGAAAAAAACGAAAAGAAAGTTCTTCAAGGCCGCGTTGTATCCGACAAGATGGATAAAACAGTGACGGTTGTTGTTGAAACTTATAGAAAACATCCGATTATCGGTAAACGTGTTAAATATTCTAAAAAATATAAAGCACATGATGAAAATAACTCAGCTAAAATGGGCGACATCGTAAAAATCGAAGCGACACGTCCACTATCAGCAACTAAACGATTCCGTCTAGTTGAAATCGTTAAAGAGTCAGTAATTATATAATACTTGAAACAAAAGGAGGGAATCACGCATGATTCAGTCAGAAAGCCGATTAAAAGTTGCTGACAACTCAGGTGCACGTGAAGTACTCACAATCAAAGTACTTGGTGGTACAGGTCGTAAAACTGCTAACATTGGTGACGTAATTGTTGCAACAGTTAAAAATGCAACACCAGGTGGAGTTGTCAAAAAAGGTGAAGTTGTTAAAGCTGTCATCGTTAGAACAAAAACAGGAATCCGTCGTGAAGATGGTTCATATATTAAATTCGATGAGAACGCATGTGTAATCATCCGTGATGATAAAGGTCCAAGAGGTACTCGTATTTTCGGACCAGTTGCTCGTGAACTTCGCGAAGGTAACTTCATGAAGATTATCTCACTCGCACCAGAAGTACTATAATCTTAATCCGAAGGAGGTGCCACAACTATGCACGTTAAATCAGGTGACCAAGTCATTGTAATCAGCGGTAAAGACAAAGGTAAAAAAGGAACTGTACTAAAAGCAATTCCTTCAGAAGACCGTGTCGTTGTTGAAAATGTAAATATCGTTAAGAAACACCAGAAGCCATCTCAAATGAACCCAGAAGGTGGGATTCTAGAGGTAGAAGCGCCTATTCATGTTTCAAACGTTATGCACGTTGACCCTGAATCAGGTGAGCGCACTCGTGTCCGTCATGAAATCAAAGATGGCAAAAAAGTGAAAATCGCTGTGAAATCAGGTAAAGAGATCAAATAAGATTCAAACGGAAGGAGGTCACATAAATGGCTCGTTTAAAAGAAAGATACGATGAAACAATCAAACAAGAATTAGTAAATAAATTTAATTACTCTTCAGTAATGCAAGCACCAAAAATTGAAAAAATCGTTGTAAACATGGGTGTTGGTGACGCTGTCCAAAACGCCAAAGTTCTAGATACAGCAGTAGAAGAACTTGCGCAAATCACAGGTCAAAAACCAATCATCACTAAAGCTAAAAAATCAATCGCGACTTTCCGCTTACGTGAAGGTATGCCAATTGGTGCTAAAGTGACTCTACGTGGAGAAAGAATGTATGAATTCCTAGATAAACTTATCTCGGTTTCACTACCACGTGTTAGAGACTTTAGAGGTATTTCTAAAAAGGCTTTTGATGGCCGTGGAAACTACACACTTGGTGTTAAAGAACAATTAATCTTCCCAGAAATTGACTACGATAAAGTATCAAAAGTTCGCGGTATGGATATCGTAATTGTTACAACTGCAAACACAGATGAAGAAGCTCGTGAATTGCTTACTCAATTTGGTATGCCATTCCAAAAGTAAGAACTAAGGAGGCGAAATAGTGGCTAAAAAATCAATGATTGCTAAACAGCAAAAAGAACAAAAATTCAAAGTTAGAGAATATACACGTTGTGAAAGATGTGGACGTCCACACTCAGTTATCCGTAAATTCAAGCTTTGCCGTATCTGTTTCCGAGAACTTGCTTACAAAGGGCAAATTCCTGGCGTTAGAAAAGCAAGCTGGTAAGAAACATTATTCGAAAGGAGGCAACTTAAATGACAGTGTCAGATCCAATTGCAGATATGCTAACACGCATTAGAAATGCGAACATTGTTAGACATGAAACTTTAGAAATTCCTGCATCAAACCTCAAAAAAGAAATCGCAGGTATCTTAAAAACAGAAGGTTTTGTTAAGAACGTAGAATTCATCGAGGATGACAAGCAAGGTATCATCCGTGTATTCATGAAATACTCAAATGAAAATGAGCGTGTTATTACTGGTTTGAAACGTATTTCTAAACCTGGTCTACGCGTTTATGCTAAAAGAGAAGAGTTACCAAGAGTACTTAACGGTCTTGGAATTGCTCTAATCTCAACTTCAGAAGGTGTGCTTACAGATAAAGAAGCACGTAAAAGAAATCTAGGCGGGGAAGTTCTCGCATACGTTTGGTAATTAACTAATATAGGAGGTGCAAAGTAATGAGTCGTGTTGGTAAACGTCTTATTGACATTCCAAGTGATGTAACTATCGATATCCAGGGTAATACTATTACAGTAAAAGGCCCTAAAGGTGAACTAGTTAACACATTCAATGAAGAAATGACATATAACCTTGAGGATTCTACTCTAGAAGTAGTACGCCCAAGTGATTCTAAAGAGCACCGCACAGTACACGGTACTACACGTGCGCTAATCAACAATATGGTTGAAGGTGTATCTAAAGGTTTCGTGAAAGAATTAGAACTTATCGGGGTTGGTTACCGTGCTCAAATGCAAGGTAATAAACTTAACCTAAGTGTTGGTTTATCACACCCGGTAGAATTTGAGTCTGGTGATACTCTTACTATTACAGTAGATGGTAACACTAACATCAAAATCGAAGGTATTAACAAAGAGGAAGTTGGAGCTTTAGCTTCTAACATTCGCAGTGTACGCCCACCAGAACCTTACAAAGGTAAAGGTATTCGTTACAAAGGTGAACAAGTTCGCCGTAAAGAAGGTAAAACTGGTAAATAATAAATAAGTGAGGAGTGACCATCAATGATCGCGAAAATTGACAAGAATAAAGTTCGTCAAAAAAGACATGGCCGCGTGCGTAACATGCTTTCAGGTACACCTGAAAGACCACGTCTAAATGTTTATCGTTCAAACAAGCATATCTATGCTCAACTAATTGATGACACTGCGCAAATTACGCTTGCAAGCGCATCTACAAAAGATACTGATTTCAAAGGTGAATCAGGTTCTAACGTAGAAGCAGCTAAAGAAGTCGGTGCTCTTATTGCAACTCGTGCAAAAGACAAAGGTTTCGAAAAAGTAGTATTTGATCGTGGTGGGTATTTATACCATGGACGTGTGAAAGCATTAGCTGACGCAGCACGTGAAAACGGACTAGATTTCTAATAAAAAAGGAGGGACAAAAACATGGCTTATAAGAAAGAAGAGAAAGTACAAGAGTTTGAAGAGCGCGTTGTAACAATCAACCGTATCGCTAAAGTTGTTAAAGGTGGACGTCGTTTCCGTTTCTCAGCTCTAGTAGTAGTTGGTGACAGAAAAGGACGTGTAGGATTCGGTACAGGTAAAGCCCAAGAGGTGCCTGAAGCAATTAAAAAAGCAATCGAATCTGCTAAGAAAAACCTTATCGAAGTACCTATCGTTAACGGCACAATTCCACATGAAATTAACGGCCGATTCTCATCAGGTAACGTATTCATGAAACCTGCTGCTCCTGGTACAGGGGTTATTGCTGGTGGTCCTGTCCGTGCGGTACTTGAGCTAGCTGGTGTAACTGACATCTTAAGTAAATCACTAGGTGCAAATACACCAATTAACGTGGTTCGTGCAACACTTACTGGTTTAACAGACCTTAAAGATGTAAAAGAGGTTGCTAAACTGAGAGATAAAACTGTAGAAGAGATTCTAAACTAAGGAGGGAATAGTCAATGGCAAAAGTGAAAGTTACCCTCACTAAAAGTATGATTGGTAAACCTGAAACTCAAAGACAAACAGTTGCAGCATTAGGTCTCAAAAAAATGCACCAGACTGTTGAACATGAAGATACACCTCAATTCAGAGGTCAGGTTGCTAAAGTTAGTCATTTAGTTACAGTAGAAGAAAATTAATGATAAAATGATATAGGAGGTGCGAAGATGAAATTACACGAACTTAAACCAGTTGAAGGCGCGCGTAACAAACGTAACAGAGTAGGGCGCGGTATGTCATCAGGTAACGGTAAAACATCTGGTCGTGGTCATGACGGACAAAAATCACGTTCTGGTGGTAAAGTAGGCCTTACTTTTGAAGGTGGACAATTACCATTATTCCGTAGTATTCCTAAACGCGGTTTCACAAACGTTAACCGTAAAGAATACGCGATTGTAAACGTGAGCGCTTTGAATCGTTTCGACAACGGTACAGAAGTCACACCTGAACTGTTAGTTGAAACAGGACTTGTAAAAAATGAAAAAGCTGGAATTAAAATTCTTGGAACTGGTAGCCTAGAGAAGAAATTGACTGTTAAAGCACATAAATTTTCTGGTTCAGCTAAAGAAGCTATTGAGCAACAAGGCGGAACTCACGAGGTGATCTAATGTTCAGCAAGCTTTCGAATTTCTTTAGAATTAAAGAAATACGTAACAAGATACTATTTACTTTGCTAATGTTAGTCATCTTTAAGATTGGAACATATATTCCTGTTCCAGGTGTCGACCCATCTGTGTTTGATACAGGCGGCTCAAGTGGAGGCGTGCTGAATCTCATGAACACATTTGGTGGTGGAGCATTGACGAACTTCTCCATACTTGCTATGGGGATTATGCCGTACATTACTGCTTCCATCGTGACGCAACTCTTACAGATGGACATTGTGCCAAAGTTTGCGGAATGGGCAAGACAGGGCGAAGTTGGCCGTAGAAAACTTGCTCAATTCACAAGGTATTTCACGATCGTTTTAGCTTTTATTCAAGCAATCGGTATGTCTTTTGCATTTAACCAAATGTTCGGAGGCGCACTAATTGATAATAACAACATTGGATCGTACTTGCTGATCGCTTTGATTTTAACAACAGGAACAGCCTTCCTTTTATGGATGGGTGAGTTAATCACATCTCATGGTGTCGGTAATGGTATTTCAATAATTATCTTTGCTGGTATCTTGGGGTCATTACCAAGTGCACTTATTCAGTTGTTCCAATCTAGATTTACAGGTAATGCGGATACGACGATGGCGGTACTGCAAATTGCTGGCTTAGTAATTTTCTTACTATTGCTTACAGCATTCGCGGTGTTTATCCTGCAAGCAATTCGTAAAATTCCGATTCAGTATGCAAAAGGTCAAAGGTCACCTGGCTCACAGCTAGCGCCTCAATCGACTTTCTTGCCACTAAAAGTTAACCCTGCGGGAGTTATACCAGTAATCTTTGCGATGGCATTCTTAATGCTTCCGCAAACATTAACGCTATTCTTCCCGGATGCAAATTGGGCACAAACAGTAGCTAGATTTGCTGATCCATCAGATTGGTTTGGTATGATTTTCTATGTCGTACTAATTATTGCATTTGCTTATTTCTATGCATTTGTGCAGGTTAACCCTGAAAAAATGGCTGATAACTTGAAGAAACAAGGCAGCTATATACCAGGTATTCGACCAGGTAAGACGACGCAAGATTATATTACTTCAGTTCTATATCGTTTAGTATTTGTCGGTTCAATATTTCTTGCTTTCATTGCAATCTTGCCGTTGACTGTTACTAAATTCATGGATCTACCACAGACAATTCAAATTGGTGGTACCAGCTTACTCATCGTTATTGGTGTTGCACTAGAAACGATGAAACAACTTGAAGCAGATGCAAACCAAAGAGAATATCGTGGATTCAGAAAGCGCAGATAAGCAGGAGGAAATCAAATGAATATTATAATTATGGGCTTACCCGGTGCAGGTAAAGGGACACAAGCTGCAAAAATAATTAAAAAGCATTCAATTCCTCATATCTCTACTGGAGACATGTTCCGCCTTGCGATTAAAAACGAGACGGATTTAGGAAAACAAGCTAAAGCATTTATGGACCAGGGCGAACTTGTCCCTGATGAAGTAACTGTTGGTATTGTCAAAGAACGCCTATCTCAAAGTGATGCAAAAGGAGGTTTCCTACTCGACGGGTTCCCAAGAACTATCGAACAAGCTGAAGCCTTAAATAAAATCATGGAAGATTTAGGATCTCAAATTGATCAAACAATTAATATTGACGTACCTGAAGAAGAGTTGATGAACAGATTAACTGGTAGACGTATCTGTGAAACTTGTGGAGCGACGTATCACTTAGTGTTTAATCCACCTAAAGAAGAGGGTATCTGTAATTTAGATGGTGGTAAACTTTACCAACGCGAAGATGATAATCCAGACACAGTGGCAAATCGTCTTGAAGTTAATATCAAACAAACAACTCCGCTTTTAAATTTCTATAAGGAACTTGGAGTTCTTTCAACAGTAGATGGCTCGAAAGATATAGATGAGGTCTTCGAAGAAATCGATGAAATTCTTAATGACTTATAGCATGTTCACCTTGCAGCTTTTAGGTGGATGTTCTAAGTCTAAGTGTATACGAGAGAGTCGTTATTAGACGAAGTGAATCGTCACCTAAAGCAAATTTCGAACACGGAATTGAAATGCTGTATAAGGAGGATAAAAAGTGAGTAAACAAGATGTAATTGAACTAGAAGGTACAGTGCTTGATACTTTACCAAATGCAATGTTCAAAGTAGAATTAGAAAATGGTCATGAGATTTTAGCTCATGTATCAGGTAAAATTCGTATGAACTATATACGCATACTTCCTGGTGATAAAGTAACAGTTGAAATGTCACCATATGACTTAACACGTGGCAGAATCACTTATCGTTTTAAATAAGAGACTCCATATTCTAAGGAGGTAAAAAACATGAAAGTAAGACCATCAGTTAAACCTATCTGTGAAAAATGTAAAGTTATTCGTAGAAAAGGTAAAGTAATGGTAATCTGTGAAAACCCTAAACACAAGCAAAAACAAGGTTAATATATAATTTGGAGGTGCAAAAATATGGCTCGTATTGCAGGAGTGGACGTTCCACGTGACAAACGTGTTGTAATCTCTTTAACTTACGTATACGGAATTGGCCCAAGTACAGCTGCTAAAATTTTAGCTGATGCTTCAGTCGATGAAAATACTCGTGTTAAAGATCTTACTGAAGATGAATTAAACAAAATCCGTGAAGTCGTTGATGGTTACAAAGTAGAAGGTGACTTACGCCGTGAAACTAACCTAAACGTTAAACGTCTTATGGAAATCGGTTCTTATAAAGGTATGCGTCACCGTCGTGGCTTGCCAGTTAATGGTCAAAAGACTAAAAACAACGCAAGAACACGTAAAGGACCTATCAAAACAGTAGCGAATAAGAAGAAATAAATAGTTTACTTTAGTAAAGGAGGATAACAAATGGCTCGCAAACAAACTACGCGTAAACGCAGAGTTAAAAAGAATGTCGAAGCTGGTATAGCTCATATCCGCTCAACATTTAACAATACAATTGTAACAATCACTGACGAGTTCGGTAATGCCCTTTCATGGTCATCTGCTGGTGCATTAGGTTTTAAAGGTTCTAAAAAATCTACACCTTTCGCAGCTCAAATGGCTTCTGAAACTGCATCTAAAGTAGCGATGGAACATGGTCTTAAAACTGTAGAAGTTACAGTTAAAGGTCCTGGTGCTGGACGTGAAGCAGCAATCCGTGCACTTCAATCAGCAGGTCTTGAAATCACTGCGATTAAAGACGTTACTCCAGTTCCACACAATGGTTGCCGTCCACCTAAACGTCGCCGTGTATAATAATTATTTAATCGCTTAAGTAGTTGGGAACAATATTATTTTCTAATATTTTCGGCGTTTAAAGGGAGGATATGTTACACATGATCGAAATCGAGAAACCTAGAATTGAGACAGTAGAAGTATCGGAAGATTCTAAGTTTGGTAAGTTTGTTGTAGAACCTTTGGAAAGAGGTTATGGAACAACACTTGGGAACTCCTTACGTCGCATTCTTTTATCATCACTACCTGGTGCGGCAGTTAAGACGATTGAAATAGAAAATGTACTTCATGAGTTTTCAACAATCGATAATGTTGTTGAAGATGTGACTACAATTATTACCAACATCAAAAGCCTGGCATTGAAGATTTATTCTGAAGAAGAAAAAACTTTGGAAATTGATTTTAGCGGTGAAGGTGTCGTGACTGCAGCTGATATTACGCACGATAGTGACGTAGAAATTTTAAACAGAGACCTTGAGATTGCAACAGTATCTAAAGGTGGAAGCTTGAAATTACGCATGACTGCTGATGGTGGTCGTGGATATACGCTTGCTGATGGCAACAACAAAGCTGATATGCCAATTGGTGTAATTCCAATCGATTCTATCTATACACCGATAGAACGTGCAAATTATACGGTTGAAAATACACGTGTAGGACAAAGTACGAAATACGATAAATTGACATTGGATGTTTGGACTGATGGTTCAATCACTCCACAAGAAGCAGTATCTTTAGCTGCTAAAATTCTGACTGAACACTTAAATATCTTTGTAGGTCTAACTGATGAAGCACAAAATGCTGAAATCATGATCGAAAAAGAAGAAGATCAGAAAGAAAAAGTTCTTGAAATGTCTATCGAAGAACTCGACTTGTCAGTACGCTCATATAACTGTCTAAAACGTGCTGGTATCAACTCTGTTCAGGAACTTACTGATAAAACAGAAGCTGATATGATGAAAGTCCGCAACTTAGGACGTAAGTCACTTGAAGAAGTTAAATTTAAACTTGAAGACTTAGGTTTAGGTCTCCGTAAAGAAGACTAAAAAGGAGGAGAAACAATGGGTTACAGAAAACTTGGACGTACATCTGACCAAAGAAAAGCAATGTTACGTGACTTAGCAACTTCACTAATCGTTAGTGAAAGAATCACTACGACTGAAGACCGTGCTAAAGAACTTCGTAAATTAGCTGACCGCTTAGTAACGCTTGGTAAAAAAGGCGACTTAGCAGCTAAAAGACGTGCTGGTCAAACTGTACGCAACGTAGAAATCATCAATGAAGATGGTTCAACAAGTTACGCACTTCAAAAATTATTTGAAGATATCGCTCCACGTTTTGCAGACCGTCAAGGTGGATACACAAGCATTAAAAAACTTGGTAGCCGTCGTGGAGATGGAGCAGAACTTGTAATTATTGAATTCGTAGAAGGCGCTCCAGTAACAACTGAAGAAGCGTAATTTTATCGAAAAGCAGAATGAGTGTTATGATGATGAGCCCATCTGGGCTCTTTCGTCTAGCTCAACGTATCCTGCAGTATATAATCAGTGCGCGACTCTTATTGCAGGGTACGCGCTTTTTTTACATAAATTTTTAAAGGGGTGTAGATATGATTGAGTTGAATAATCTTACTTTTAAATATAGAGAAGATGAAGCGTATGCACTGGATCATATCTCCATCAGCTTTAAAAAAGGAGACTGGACTTCCATCATCGGTCATAATGGTTCAGGTAAGTCTACCTTGGTAAAAATCATTATGGGTATCAATGAAAGTTATGATGGTGACATATTTGTTGATGGTGAAAAATTAACAGAAGATAACAAGCATCAGCTCCGTAAGCATTTTGCCATTGTCTTTCAAAATCCTGACAATCAATTTGTTGGGGCTACTGTTGAAGACGATGTCGCTTTTGGTTTAGAGAATTTAGGCATGCCAAGAGATGAGATGATTGAACGAACGAATTATGCTTTAGGACTTGTTGGAATGTCTGACTTTAAGAATCATGAACCTCACCGTCTATCAGGGGGACAAAAGCAGAGAGTTGCTATTGCCTCAGCCATTGCACTCCAGCCTGAAGTATTAATATTAGATGAGTCAACGTCTATGTTAGACCCTGAAGGTAGACAGGATGTACTTAATATATTGAAAAAACTTCACGGACAATTAGATACGACGATACTTTATATCACTCATGACTTAACTGAAATCTCTTCAAGTGACAAGGTAGTGGTGATGAATAAAGGTGCAATTGTACTTGAAGGTGATATAGAAGAAATCTACAAAAATAAAACACTTTTAAGACAGTCCAATTTAAAATTGCCCTATACTATGGTCATATCAGAAGCACTTTTAAATGGTGAATATGTCACACATGAAGAGTTGGTGGATAAGCTATGACGATTGAATTTAAAGATGTAAATATCATATATAATCCACGGTCACCTTTTGAATTTCACGCCTTAAAAGATATTAATACGACTTTTGACGATAAGAAGTTCTACGGCTTAATCGGTCATACTGGTTCAGGTAAGTCGACTTTAATCCAGTCTATGAACGGTCTGATTTTACCAACTTCAGGTGTGGTTAATGTTGATGGAACAATCTTAAATAAAAAAACCAAACAAAAGACAATTCATCAATCTAAGATGAAGGTAGGTATGGTCTTTCAATTTCCTGAACACCAACTCTTTGAAGCAACCGTGCTAAGAGATGTGATGTTTGGACCGATGAATATGGGCGCCTCAGAAGAAGATGCCAAAACTAAGGCGATAGAGTACCTACAGCTTCTTAAGCTACCAGAAGATCTGTACGAACGAAGCCCGTTTGAACTATCAGGTGGTCAGATGAGAAAGGTCGCTATTGCTGGTATTTTGGCTATGGAACCGTCCATACTCATTTTGGATGAACCTACTGCAGGACTTGATCCAGTGAGCCATGATGAGACGATGAAACTGTTTTATGATGTCTATAAAAAATTGAATGTGACGATCATTTTAATTACCCATGATATGGATGATGTGCTATTTTATACTGATGAAGTAAAAGTCATGGATAAAGGACACCTCGTTAATGAAGGACCAACTAAAGAAATTCTAAGAGATAAAGACTTTATGACGCGTTATAACCTGGATATTCCACACGTCTTACAATTGAGTCAAGACTTAGAAGATAAAGGCATTCACTTGTCTCGAATACCTAGCAATTTCGAGGAGTTTATCGTTCTGTATAAGGAGTGGAGGCGAAGTCATGCTTAACTCCATGTTGTTAGGACGTTATATCCCGGGAAATAGTATCGTCCACCAGCTTGATCCAAGAGCAAAACTTATTTCAGTTATACTTTTCATGATTACAGTATTTTTTGCCAATGATTGGCTGACTTACGGTATCTTGATACTCTTTATTTTACTGATGACAAAGCTTGCAAAACTGTCCATCATCTTCTTGCTCAATGGTTTAAAATTAGTCTTAATTCTACTGATTTTTACCTTCTTTATGCATATCTTCCTAACCAAAGGTGGCAGTGTTTTAATAGATGGTGGTTTCTTTACTATAGAATCAGAAGGGGTTATTACCGGTATCTTCATTACGATTAGACTCATACTTTTGGTGATTATTACAACCTTGATGACCTTGACTACAAGTCCAATTGAGCTCACAGACGCTATAGAAAAACTATGTAAACCTCTAAAAGCGATTAAAGTACCTGTTCATGAAATTGCGATGATGATGTCTATCTCCTTAAGGTTTATTCCTACACTTATGGATGAGACAGATAAAATTATTAAAGCTCAAAGTGCCAGAGGATCAACCTTTATGACAGGGTCTCTTAAATCACGCATTCAAGCCTTAATACCAGTGTTTATACCCCTGTTCATGTCGGCCTTTAAGCGCGCAGAAGAAATGGCAATTGCCATGGAAGTGAGAGGTTATCAAGGAGAAGCAGGTAGAACCCACTACAGGTTACTAAAATGGCAGCGCCGAGACACCATTTCAATTATCCTTCTCATCATGCTCGGTGTACTATTATTATGGTTAAGGTAGTGAACATATGAGAGTGAGAATGAATATATCTTATAACGGACGGGACTTTTCTGGTTTCCAATATCAACATGATTACAGAACTGTTCAAGGGACAATAGAAAAACAGTTGAAGCGAATGCACAAGATGCCAACTAGAATCCACGGTGCCTCAAGAACCGATGCAGGTGTACATGCCTTAGATCAATATATTCACTTTGATACGACCATCGATTTACCAGGTGATAAATGGGCTTTTATCTTTAATAGAGCCATGCCAGATGATATCTACATCAAAGACGTTGACATCGTGGATGATGACTTTCATTCACGTTACCATGCTAAGGGTAAAACATATCGCTACAAGATCTATACAGGTGCTAAAAACCCCTTCTATAAAGGTTTAGTTACTCATGTTCCTGACCAACTTGATATCTCTAAAATAAAAGAAGCAGCCAAAGATTTTGTAGGTGTACATGACTTTACGACATTCTCCAGTGCTAAGGCAGAAATTAAGAATAAGGTAAGAGAGATTAAACAAGTGGATATCATCAAGACAGAAGCGGGTTTAGATATTGTCATTACAGGTACTGGCTTCCTTTACAATATGGTCAGAATAATCGTCGCCTATCTCCTCGAAGTCGGGAGAGGACTTAGAAAAGCAGACACCCTAAATATGATTGCTCAAAAAGATCGGACCATCATTCCTAAAACAGCACCTGCAGAAGGACTGTATTTAGAAAAAGTTTGGTATGAAAACTTATAAAATCTTCTTAGTATATTGACTTTATCGATTGGAAATTATATAATAACTAACGGTACATTTTTATATCCATCCATGATTATAAGGCCCCGGAACCTTTTAAGATTATGTATATAAAAAGACAAAAACGACTAATAAAAAAACGAAATAGAGATTGGATTTAGGAGGAAAAATTATGCGTCAAACGTTTATGGCTAATGAGTCAAACATCGAACGTAAATGGTTTGTAGTAGATGCAGCTGGTAAAACACTAGGCCGTCTATCTACAGAAGTTGCTACATTATTACGCGGAAAACATAAACCAACATTCACACCACATGTTGATACTGGTGACTATGTGATCATTATCAATGCTGGTGAAATTGAATTAACTGGTAAAAAAGATTCACAAAAAATCTACTACAGACACTCAGGTCATGTTGGTGGAATTAAATCAGTTACAGCTGGTGAATTAAGAGAGAAAAACCCAGTGAGATTATTAGAGACTTCTATTAAAGGAATGCTTCCTAAGAATCCACTTGGACGTAAACAAGGTAAGAAATTATTTGTATACGGTGGAGCGGAACACCCACACGAAGCACAACAACCTGAAAACTACGAGTTACGTGGTTAAGGATTAGGAGGGAAAACATTTGGCTAAAGTAGAATATAGAGGAACTGGTCGTCGTAAGCATTCAGTAGCACGTGTACGTTTAGTACCTGGTGAAGGTAACGTAACAGTTAACGGACGCGACATGAGAGATTATCTTCCATTTGAAAGTTTAATCTTAGATTTAAGTCAACCATTTGCAGTAACAGAAACTGCAGGTAACTATGATGTGTTAGTAAATGTTCACGGTGGTGGATTTACTGGTCAAGCACAAGCAATCCGTCACGGTATTGCAAGAGCTTTACTAGAAGCGGACCCAGAACACCGCTCAGCACTAAAAAGAGCTGGACTATTAACACGTGACCCACGTATGAAAGAACGTAAGAAACCAGGTCTTAAAAAGGCTCGTCGTTCTCCACAGTTCTCAAAACGTTAAGAATTTTGTTATATCAGTATTTATAGGGGCTGGGACATAAGTCCAGTTCCTAAATCAAAAAGCGCACTTGCTTTTCTGGGGCGTCGCGTGAGCCTGTAGTCTCACGCAGACGCTACTCCCCAAGAAGTCAAGTGCGCTTTTTTTATATGAAAATATACGATATCGCTACAAAAAATAAGACCCTCAGATACAATGTAGTTACGACACAAACAATGAAAAGAGGAATCTTATGTATAAACATTATAACATGAACCAGATTACACTACCACTGGAAACAGAAGTCCTCATTCCAGATAACGATATATCAAAGGCAGTACATACACTGGTCGAGAGTATGCCAGAAGCGATATTTGAAGGCTTCAGACAATCTCAAGGCGCATCTTCTTATCATCCCAAAATGATGCTGAAAATTTTACTCTGCGCTTACAGCCAATCGACTTTTTCTGGTCGTAAAATCGAAGCTTTACTTCATGATAGTATTCGAATGCGATGGCTAGCTCAAGAGCAGACGCCATCATACCGAACCATTAATCGATTTCGTGTGCATCCCAAGATGGCGGCACTGCTTCAATCTGCCTTCATTCAATTTAGAACCCAGCTGGAATCCAATGGGTTAATTGACTCAGATGCGATATTTATAGATGGTACTAAAATTGAAGCGAGTGCCAATAAGTATACCTTTGTCTTTAGAAAAAATATCGACCGGCATGAATCGGCTCTGCTGGAAAAATCCAAAGCAAAATATGAAGCACTCGTCGAATCCGAAGTGATTCCGGAAATGATTCGGGAATCAGATGAACCCTTGACGGCATCAGAATTAGCACACATTCACACGCAATTAGATGATATTGACACTGAACTCACTGAACAGATTAACGGGACTGAAGATATGCCCACTCGAAAAGCCACTCGCTCGGTGCGCTCAGAGATTCGTCAATCTAAGAAAGCCATGAAAGATTACTTGGACCGACGCCTCCATTATCAAACCCAACGCGCACTGATGAGAGAACGGAATAGCTATTCTAAAACAGATCCGGATGCGACCTTCATGCGGATGAAGGATGATCACATGCAGAATGGTCAGCTGAAAGCCGGTTATAATTTACAAATTGCCACGAATCATCAGTATGTCTTAGGTTATGATGTCTTTTGGAATCCAACTATGAGTGTGTCATCGATAAATATGAACGACAGGCATTAATCCCTTATCATACTTACCACAAGGAACAGAAAAAGAAATATCTCGAGAATGAGATGCACCCAGACCATTGGGAATATAACGAAATTGATGATTATTATGTGTGTCCAAACGATCGCCGGTTACCCTTAAAACGACACAGCACACGCACAGATCAATACGGGTATCAACGGGTCATCAAAATCTATGAATGTGAAGGGTGTCAGGGTTGTCCGTTAATGACATTATGTAAATCATCTGAATCGGATCGACCCAAACAAATTCACAAAAATATGAACCTGGCGTATTTCAAAGCTCAGGTGAAGCAGACGCTTTCAAGTACAGACGGCCGTCATCGATATGCGCAACGCAAAATTGATGTCGAAATCACTTTTGGAAACTTGAAGGCGAATTTGGGTTTCACTCGGATGTCAGTTCGCGGGCATCAGTCGGTGCGAAACGAACTTGGCATTGCCTTAATGGCAGTGAACTTGAGAAAATTGGCCCGGCACTCTGTAGGTATTTTGCTCAAATTAACAAACCCAGTTCTATTATTTCTTTAGGGCTTTTGTCCCAGCCACATTTTGGCTGAAAACTTTTTATCTATATTCAAGTGTTGACTTGAATGATGGAATTAAAAGTGTATAATATAATCAAATGAACATTTGAATGACAATGAGGTGAAAGAATGAGTAATAAAGAGACATGTGAGATTTATTGCTATGATGAAGAAAAAGTAAGTCGCATCCAAGATGAACTACAAAACGTTAATATTTCTAGTATTGCGCAATTGTTTAAAGCAATTGCTGAAGAGAATAGAGCTAAAATTACATTTGCATTACTAAAAAGCGAAGAGTTATGTGTATGTGACATCGCAAATATTATTGGCGCAACAGTTGCAAATGCGTCCCACCACCTACGCACGCTTCATGCTCAAGGAATCGTTAAATACAGAAAAGAAGGTAAACAAGCATTTTACTCGCTAGACGATGCTCATGTTGAACAACTATTTGTTAACGCATTAGCACATGAGAAAGAAGGTAAGGTAAATGTCTGATCAACAAGTTACTTTATCGGATCAAGATATGAAAACGTACCGCGTTCAAGGATTTTCGTGTTCGAACTGTGCAAACACTTTTGAAAACAACGTAAAAGCTTTACAAGGTGTTGAGGATGCAAAGGTAAACTTTGGAGCGTCTAAAATTTATGTTCAGGGAACAACAACGATTGAGGAATTGGAAGAAGCAGGTGCTTTTGAAAATTTAAAGGTTCGTGATGACAAGGAACAAAAAGTAGAGCGAGAATCATTTTGGAAACAAAAAGCAAATATCAAAGTGTATATCTCAGCCGTATTATTAGTTGTGAGTTGGATTTTAAGTCAGCAATATGGTGAAAATCAACTTATTCCAACGATTGGTTACGCAACAGCAATTGTGATCGGTGGATATTCATTATTTATTCAAGGATTTAAAAACCTCAGCAAATTTAAATTCGATATGAAGACGCTTATGACAATCGCCATTATAGGCGCTGCAGCGATTGGTCAATGGGGCGAAGGTGCTATGGTGGTTATCTTGTTTGCCATAAGCGAAGCGTTAGAACGTTATTCAGTCGACAAAGCTCGACAGTCCATTGAATCTTTGATGGATATTGCTCCTAAAGAAGCGGTCATTCGTCGTAACAATGAAGAAATCAAAGTACACGTTGAAGATATTCTAGTTGGCGATATTATGATTGTAAAACCTGGCCAAAAGTTAGCCATGGATGGAAGAGTAATTAAGGGAATATCAACCTTAAATCAAGCTGCAATTACAGGTGAAAGTGTACCTGTAACTAAAACTCTTGAAGACGAAGTTTTTGCAGGAACCTTGAATGAAGAAGGATTGCTAGAAGTCGAAGTCACAAAAAAGGTAGAAGATACAACTATTGCCAAAATCATTCATTTAGTAGAAGAAGCTCAAGCAGAAAGAGCACCTTCCCAAGCCTTTGTGGATAGATTTGCACAGTATTATACACCGCTTATCGTCGTTCTCGCACTTTTAATTGCAGTCGTACCACCACTATTATTTGGTGCTGCATGGAGTACTTGGGTATACCAAGGCTTAGCAGTCTTAGTTGTTGGTTGTCCTTGTGCCTTAGTCGTTTCAACACCTGTTGCAGTAGTGACTGCTATAGGAAATGCAGCGAATAACGGAGTTTTAATTAAAGGTGGTATTTACTTAGAAGAAGCAGGCGCTTTAAAAGCTATTGCTTTTGATAAGACAGGCACTTTAACAAAAGGTGTTCCTGCTGTAACGGATATCATTACGTATAGTGGGAATGAAAATGACTTATTGACAATTACCGCAGCGATTGAAAAAGGGTCGCAACATCCACTAGCTTCAGCGCTGATGAGAGAAGCGGAAAGTAGAGGATTGGATTTTGATAAGTTAGTGGTTGAAGATTTTCAATCTATAACAGGTAAAGGTGTAAAAGCCAAAGTAAATAATGAAATGTATTATGTAGGAAGTCCAAAACTTTTTGAAGAAATTCACGGTGTTCTTGAGAATAGTCAAAAACGACAAATTAATGATATAGAAGCTCAAGGAAAAACAGTCATGGTGTTAGGGAATGAAGAAGAAATTTTATCTCTTATCGCAGTAGCAGATGAAATAAGAGAGACATCTAAAGCTGTTATTAATCAGTTAAATAAAATCGGTATTGAAACAGTGATGTTGACAGGAGATAACGAACGGACAGCAAGAGAAATTGGTAAACAAGTCGGAGTGTCAGATGTTAAAGCAAGTTTACTTCCAGAAGATAAACTGAATTTCATTAAAGAACTTTATGGAAAACATAAAAAAGTAGGAATGGTGGGAGATGGTGTCAATGATGCTCCAGCCCTAGCCGCTTCTACTGTCGGTGTGGCAATGGGTGGCGCTGGTACCGATACAGCATTAGAAACAGCTGATATAGCCTTAATGTCAGAAGATCTGAACCAATTACCGTACACTATTAAATTAAGCCGTAAAGCTGTGACGATTATTAAGCAAAATATTACATTCTCATTAGCTATCAAACTACTAGCCTTATTATTAGTCATACCAGGTTGGTTAACACTATGGATTGCGATATTTGCTGATATGGGTGCAACCTTACTTGTTACCTTAAACAGTTTAAGATTATTGAAACGTAAAAAGTAGCTTACATTTAATTGATGGAATAAAAATTTAAAGCAGTCATTCTTGGGCACACAAGAATGACTGCTTTTTAATACTGTTAACGATTAGGGATATTCTTACTCATCCGCTGCTGTCACTTTATAAATCTTACCACCATCAGTACTTGCGATAAGTGCGCCATCTTCAGTAACAAGAATATCACGGAAACGTTCACCTTCGTCAGTGAGTAGACGTTCTTCACCTACAACTGTGTCATCTTCAATGACCACACGTACAATATAGTTCGGTGCTAAACCACCGATAAATAAGTTGTTCTCCCATTCAGGAATTGCATCGTTATCATAGAATGACATACCACTTGGTGCACTGGTTGGGTCCCAATAATATCTAGGTTCAATAAAACCTTGTGCTTCGTGTTCTGCGATTCCATCATTGATAAACTCACCATCATAGTCAATACCATAAGACACAACTGGCCAACCATAGTTGTTTCCTGGTTCAACAATGTTCAACTCATCCCCAGCTTGAGGTCCAAATTCTACAATCCATAAATCTCCTGTGTCAGGGTTGAAGTCGATCCCTTGAATATTACGGTGACCATAACTATAAATACCGTCTAAAGCATCCTCATCATCGATGAATGGATTTGTATCTACTGGCTCACCGTCTGGTGTGATATGAATAACTTTACCTATATAAACATCTAGATCTTGTGAACGTTCACGAATTGGTGTATCCGAACGCTCTCCAGTTGTTAAGAATAGATTTCCGTCTTCATCGAAAATAATACGTCCACCAAAGTGCAGCTCGCCATCATAAGCTGGTTCTGCTTGGAAGATGACTTCAAAATCTTCAAGAGAAGTTTCATCTTCTGATAACACACCTTTACCTAATGCAGTTAAGTTGCCATCATCAACTTCTTCGGAAAAGGAAAGATATACTAATCTTGAATCTTCAAAATCAGGTGCAACAGTGACATCTAATAAACCACCTTGTCCTTCATTAAAGACCTCTGGTGTCCCTTCTATTGGATCTGACACAGAGTTATCTTCAAGATTAACGATAAGAAGTTCTCCTGTATCCCTTTGAGTTACAAGTAAACGATTCGGTTCAAACTCTTCCATACCCCAAGTAACATCAAGACCCTCAGTAACAGTTTCTACATTAAGCTCCGTTTCAGTCTCTACCGCTGGTGCTCTCGTTTGCTCTTCGAATGCTGGCTCAAACTCAGTTACTTTAGGTTCAGATTCTGCACTACCATCTTCATTTTCTTCTGAAGCGGCATCATCAGTACTATCGTCTTCTTCCGTTGAAGCGCTCTCGTCCTCACTAGACTCATCACTAGTCTCTTCAGTTGCTGCATCTGTCTCTTCGGCTGTGCCTTGGTCTGAAGAATCTTCATTACTACATGCGCTTAAAACCAATACAAAAATCAACACAGTAAAAAAGAGTAACATAGACCACGTAATTTTCGGCATATTTTCTCCCTCCTAACATAAAATATACAAACTCAATATATAGTAACGTTCACTAGACTGAACCTTAGTATCAAAATTGTGTAGTATTCACGAACCTTAATTTATTAGGGAGACTGACTTATAGTAATAATACCATAATAATTCTGAAATTTCAATCAATTTATAGGTCGTATAGTTTTCTTCTTTGAGGAGTCAGTCATGTAGTTTATAATGGATGGGTTAGTTAAATGAAAGTTGGGGTAGCTATGTATTTAGCTTGGAATGAAATTAGAAGAAACAAATTGAAATTTGGATTAATCATTGGTGTTATTGTGATGATTAGTTATTTACTATTCCTTTTGTCTGGTTTAGCCAGCGGATTAATGAACCTTAATAAGGAAGCGATTGATCAGTGGGAAGCTGATGCCATTGTGATTAGTGAAGATGCGAATCAAACAATCCAACAATCTATGATTAATACAGAGGATATCAATAATTTATTTGAAGAACAGGCAGAGCTAAAAGAGCTTTCTGTCATTATTTCTAATGAAGAAGTAGAAGAGAATGCCTTTGTGTTCGGCTTAGAAGAAGACTCATTCTTAATGCCTCCTGTTATAGAAGGTGATGCTACAGTATCTGAAAATGAAGTGGTTGCAGATTATTCACTAAAAGAAGCTGGATTCAATATAGGAGATGAGTTGAATTTATCCAATAGTGATGAAGTGTTGGAAATTACTGGTTTCACTGATAGTGCTCAGTACCGTGCATCTTCATTACTGTTTGCGAGTAATGAAACAGTAGAAAAATTAAATCCAATGCTAGGTGAAGATGTAATCAATGCTGTAGTAGTCAAGGATGAAAATTTTGAAAATGTAAATGTTGATGATGAACTTGAAGTGCTGGCTATTGATGAATTTGTAGAGAATTTACCGGGATATACACCACAGCAATTAACTCTAAACTTTATGATAATATTCTTATTCATTATCTCATCAGCGGTCATTGGCATTTTCTTATACGTGTTAACTTTACAGAAAACAAGTCTTTTTGGGGTCTTAAAAGCCCAAGGCTTTACTAATGGTTATTTAGCCCGTTCTGTCTTAGGGCAGACACTGATTGTAGCGTTGATGGGTACTATTATTGGCCTAGGACTTACCTTATTAACAGGTGTATTTCTACCGCCAGCAGTACCTATAGAATTTGATTATTTAACCATGGTTATTTATATGGTGGTCTTAATTATTGTTGCTATGCTAGGCAGCCTGTTCTCAGTCATTAGTGTTAGAAAAGTAGATCCATTAAAAGCAATCGGTTAAGAGAGGCGGATAGTATGCTTAAATTTAAAGATGTGAAAAAGACTTTTAAAGATGGGAATCAAAGTATAGAAGCGGTTAAGAAAACTTCAGTTGAATTCGATAAGGGAAGTTGTATTGCAGTAATCGGGCCATCAGGCTCTGGTAAAAGTACCTTTTTAACCATGGCAGGTGCTCTACAAACACCCACCGAAGGCGAAGTTATCGTGAATGGACAGAAAATCACAGGGATGAATACAAAAAGTTTAGCTAAGCTCAGAATGAGTGAGATTGGCTTTATACTTCAAGCCAGTAATTTGGTCCCATTTCTTTCTGTCCAACAGCAATTTAAACTATTGAAGAAATCAAAAAAAGATGTCATGACTGATGAAGAGCTGGATGAACTGCTTAATCATTTGTCATTAACTGAAGTGAAAAATCAATTACCTAGTGAAATATCCGGGGGACAAAAACAACGTGTTGCCATAGCCAAAGCCTTATATACGAATCCTAGTATTATTTTGGCCGATGAGCCCACAGCTTCACTTGATACAGAAAATGCGATGAAGGTTATGGAAATTTTAAAAGAACAGACGATTGAAAGAGACAAGACGTGTATCATTGTGACTCATGATGAAAGATTGACCGAATATTGTGATGCGGTATACAAAATGACAGATGGTGTTTTAGAAAAAATAAAGTAGTTTATCTGGTATACTTGAGGGTGTAAAAGGAGTGAATTACATGAGACATTACAATATGTCATTAATCATACGAACAAGCACTGAACGTTTATAATAAGAAGTGCTTTATTGAAATATAAGATTCATTTCATAGAGTACTTCTAAAAATTAGGAGGAAATAGAAATGACACAATTGAAAGTTTATGAATTTAATCAAATAAAAAATGATGCCAGTGAACTCTATAGAGTGTATCAAACGAATGATGTTCAATTACACCAGGCTCATAAAGAATTATTATTAAATAAAATTAAGAACGTGCTTGACCAACATAAACTGGATTCTAAGGTGTTTATTGAAGCGCTAGATGATGTTAGATTGACTAGAAAGAAATTGGACTTTCATTTTAATAAGCTAAAACCTTATGTAGATGGATTTGAAATTCCAAGTGATGTTCAGATTAATAAGTTATTTAAGAAAGTTAAAAAATTAAAAACACCAGATTTTGATTTAGTGGATAGAAAATCGACTGTATTTTTAGCTTGGAATGATATTGCTACAGATCGAAAATATTTTATATATAGAGATACTAATGATGAATTGAAAGGGACATATGGAACTTTATCGAGAAAGAAAGTAAAAGGATTCTGTAAAATATGTAATCATGAATCGGACGTATCACTATTTTTAAGTAAATCCAAAACGGGAAATGACGGAACTTATAGTAAAAAAGGCGATTATATTTGTAATGATAGTGCAATATGTAATAGTAATCTAACAAACATCGATGATTTTTATGCATTCATTGAGAGTCTGAAATAATATTGTTAGGTAATAACGGGAAGGGAATCTGAACAGAGGTTGCCTTCCTGTTTTTTATGGGTTCATAAAAATATGATAATGTTCTGACTTTTGTTAATATGAGATTGAAAAGGAGGAGATTTTCAATATGTTATCACTAGAAAACAAAGTTTCTATAATTACAGGTGCAGCAATGGGTATGGGTAAATCGACAGCCTTACTATTTGCTAAAATCGGGGCTAAAGTTGTTGTTGCTGATTTCAATGAAGAAGCGGGCAATGAGGTAGTTGAAGAAATTAAACAAAATGGTGGGAAGCTTCATTTTGTAAGGTAGATGTTTCTAACGAAGAAGAAGTGAAAGCTATGGTTGATTTTGCAGTAGATACGTATGGAAAATTAGATGTTGCTATTAACAACGCAGCAATCACTCCAGATGATAAACCACTTTCTGAAATCGATATGAATTACTATGACAAGCTGATGTCAGTGGACCTACGTGGTGTAGTACTATGCTTAAAATATGAGCTGAAATATTTTGAAGAAAATAATATTGCGGGATCAATCGTTAATACTTCATCAGTAAGTGGTATTAGACCTCAGCCTGCAAACCCTGCGTATGTAGCAGCCAAACATGGTGTTATTGGTTTAACTAAAAATGCAGCTATGGACTATTCTCCTAAAGGAATACGCATTAACTCAGTCGCTCCTGGTGCTATTGATACACCTATGCTGAGAGGTGCCTTGGATCAATTTGGTTTTGAACCAGATGAGTATGCTAAACAATTAAGTATGCTTCATAGATTTGCTGATGCAGATGAAGTTGCGCAAGCAAATGCTTGGTTGGCTTCTGACCTATCTTCATATGTAACAGGTACAGTGCTCAATGTTGATGGTGGATATACTTCATGTAAAACAAATATAGAATACACAAAAACAAGTAGACCCAAAGAAGTTAATTATCTTTTTTGGGTCTATTTCTTATTTATTAAATGTTTTATGATAACCTTCTAAATCCCCAATCTCACCGTGTTTTTGCATTAAACTCATCGTATCTATGGCGCGGGTTAGTTTACCTTTTAAAAACGTCTTGTTTAAAATTTTCATAAACCAAAGTGGCATAACTTTAACAGATAGTACTGGATCAAACTTTTTACCATATTGCTCTAAGGCATCTTTAAGAAGTATTGGTTCTTCTCTCCCTGTTACAACATATGTTTGATTTTTTGTTTCTGGCATGCTAAAAGAAGCAATTATATCATTGGCCATTTCTCTAAGTTTCACAATGTGCATGGGATGAGGTTGACTACCGAGTAACATGATTTGTTTACCTTGGACAAATTGTTGTAGTGTGACATCTATAAACCCTGGTTTAAAAATCGTGTATAGAAGGTCACTTTCTTTTAAATGTTTTTCTACATTAATTTTCGCACTTTCAGATGGGTGATTGGAAAATCTTTCTTCAGCATACATACCAGAAATATAGACTACTTTTTTAATGCCAACATCTTCTGCAATCTTAAGTACGTTGATTACCGCATCTTCTTCAATACGCTTAATTGCTTCGGGATCATTCCCAGCATTAACAGCAATGAAGAGGTAGTCGTGATTTTGTAGATGGTCTTCTAGAAGAGTGACATCTGTCAGTGAACCCTTGATTAAATTAGCGTTATTTTCCAGAAAAGTGTTTGTATTCTTGTGGATTAAAGCTGTAAGTGCATACTTTGAATGTTTAAGTGATTCTGCAACAGCACCACCTATACTCCCGTACAATTTCAGATTTTGATTTACCATTTTCAAATAATCGGACCATCTGTAGTTTAAATTCAGGGGTAAATGTTCTTCTCGTTCTTGACATAAAAAAACGCCTACTTTCATTGATTTAACAATAACCTCCCTCATAGGAGTTGTCCAATCAAGTGTAGACGATTCATACTTATAACCATATACCCAAAGAGTTATAAAGAATTTGAAAGTGTTATTAAAGTCCTTGAGAACTTAGAGATATTAAACAGAGATTGCATTGATATTAAAACAGATACAAGATATAAAGACTCTTGCATTTTTTTCAGGGAATATAGTTGAAATACGACACTTAGGCTAGTTCTGCAGGCTGTAATTTTTAAAATTAATGAGCAGAAACTTTTCACTTTGTTTCGAATCATTTTATGAAATAGCTCATACTCCAACAATCAGGCATTTTGGAATAAAAAATATTAATGTCAATTAGGCAGACCTAATAGAAAGAAGCCTACTCAATAATACACAATTTGAGTAGGCTTTATTTTAATCTTAAATTATGTACGTACAGATATCCTTAACATTGTTAGTTTAGTGAGCGAATGACATTACTTTTAAATTATAGAATAAACTTTTTAATCTAACCAATTACAAAGTAATCTTAATTTCTTTATTACAAAATTCTTTAACGGTTAAATCATGTGATATTATAAATACAATCTTGTTCTTCATTCTTTCCAACACTGTATTTAAAATTATATCTTGTGACTTTTTATCGATATTACTAGTTACTTCATCTAATATCACGACATCATAGTCTTCTATTAATAACCTCGCTAGCATGACCCTTTGTTTTTCTCCACCTGATAAGTTACTACCTTGATCTAACAACTTCCCATCTAAACTGTGGTTTTTTAGTATTGAAGCCATTAGTTCAGAATTTTGAAGGTTACTCCAGTCATAATATGGATCAACAGACCCAAAGGCAATATTTTCTTTTAAGGTAAAGGGTAGGATTGAAGTTTCTTGTGACAAATAAAATATATGATTTCTTAAAGATTGAATATTAATATCTTCTAACTTGTATTCGTTTATACGAATACCTGAAGCATCTCTGAATTTTAATAGTGATTTCATCAAACTACTTTTTCCTGATCCTGAAGGGCCATCCACATAGATAATATCACCACGACTAAAAGTGGCATTAATATTGTGAGTGATACTTTTCTTAGCGATATTGAAGTCAACTTTACCAAAATGTATAGATTCTATATCTTCTAAAATAACATCTTTTTGTTCTTCTTGCTCATTCAAAATACTTTCTTCAACAAATTCTTTAGATACGATTAAATCTCTATACTCCAGGTTTACGTTGGTGAATGCTTGAAGTGCAGTGAAGAATATCGGAAGCACGATACTTGCAATGACTAGATTACCGACTTGTGTTTCTCCTATGAATATTAAGTAAGCCAAGACGAAGAACATTAAGTTTTGAACGAAACTGTTGATTAGTTTGATGATTAAACTCGTACTTTGACCAAATTTATTTACATTGGCCATTGAACTGTAAATCCTTTTAATTGAAGGAGAAATCAGTGACTCTATTCTGTTATAGTCACTTTCTTGTTTAATCATATCGGTATTTTTAAATATAGCGATTAACTCTTTATAACCGGAAGACGTCTCTTCTTGCATTACCTTACTTTTTTCATGAAGCTTTTTATTAATGAATTTATATCCTAAGTAATTAATAGGGACGAGCGCTAGCAACATTAGAAATAGATAAACATTAATTAAGCCAATAAGTACAAGTGAAACAGTGATGATAATGACATTACTTATAATGCCAACAAGACTGTTAATTAAAAATAGGTATAAGTTATTAACCGTTTGGCCAATACGATCAATTAAGTAAGAAGACCCTTGCTCTAAAATTGAATCGTACTTCATATTAAATAGTTTTGAATATAATTCCTTTGTGTAGTCGGTATTAAACTTTAATGCGAAGTTTTCACGTATGATGACCATTGAAATTTGAATCGCATATGTAATAAACATAAATATAATGATCAGTATAAAATTTTGAGTGTTAATCGTGTAGTTATTATTAAAAATATTGGATAGTAGAATAGGTACAGAAACAGTTAAAATTGCGGTAAATAAAGTCAGAATAAAGGTGATGATAACAAATTTTTTATTTTTAAGTATCAAATCTTTCATTTGTATACCATCTCCTTTAGTTGTTAATAATTTAATCAGCGCTTAACCGAGAGGAAGCATCTACGTCATCGTTAAAGTAATATATAAATTGAGGCATTTTAATAGAATATGATTTATATTTAAATATATTTGTAACTATATTTTTTCCACCAGATCTACTACCATATATCTTTGCATTACATTTTACTTTTAATGCTTTTGCTATTAATTCTGCTGAGCTTAATGTGCGGTGGTCAATTATGACATACACACACTTGGGTGATACAGTCATTTTATTACTACAAGTTATTTTATAATTATTATGACGATTTTTAAAGTAGACAATATTTTCTTTATAAGGAATGAAATATTCTAAAAAGTGTATGGCATTTTTAACTGAACCACCAGATGGTGTGTCAACAGAATATTAGACAGTTTTTATAGAAGTTTTCTTTATACTCCTTTGGCGTGAGATAATTCAATGCACCATGGGGTCTAATATTGTTATACCAGTTTACGTAGTCGAATAGTTCGATGTTTAATTGTTTTAATGATATAAAAGTATATTAGTTAATAAATTCAATTTTCATCGCTTTGAACGTGGTTTCAGCCACAGCGTTGTCATAAGGACAGCCTTTCATACTAAGTGATCTTTCAATATCAAAGCCATCTAAAACTTCATCAATCAGCTGGTTATCGAACTCCTTTCCTCTGTCTGTGTGAAACATCTGCACATCTCTTAAATCATGCTTAATGGTGCTGATTGATGACAAGACTAGCTCAGCACTCTTTCTTGAACCTGCACTGTACCCAACAATTTCTCGATTAAAGAGATCAATAAATACACATATGTAATGCCATTTTCCTGCTACTTTTACATATGTTAGATCACTGACAATGACTTCCATTGGTTGTGCTCTGTTAAAATCTCGGTCTAGACCATTCGTGATCAGACGCTCGTTCGACTTCGACGGATAGGGCCTATAGCTTGCGATAGTATAGGTTGACACCAGATTATTCTGTTTCATGACCCGACCGATGCGTCTTCTCGAGACTGTCAAACCTAGTTTATGTAACGCATTTTTTATTCTTCGGGTACCAAAACATTTTCGGTTAGAATTAAATACCTGAATAATCGTTTCATTGATATCGTTATCTCGCTCATACTGCTTGTTAGTTTTTTGATTATTAATTTCAAAATAATAGGTGCTTCTAGAGATTTGAAGGACTTTGCACATTGCTGATACTGAATATTTGTGTGCATTCTTACGAATGACTTCTATTTTCGTCCCATGATCAGCGCTGCTTGCTTTAGAATCTCGTTTTCCATTTTTAACTGTTGAATGTCTTTGCGAAGTCTTCTGAGTTCGCGCTCTTCTTCAGATAAATTGTCAATATGATTAAATGAACCTGTGTTCTGATGATTTTTAACCCATTTATCTAAAGCTGAAGCCGTGAGATCATACTCCCGTACAATTTCAGATTTTGATTTACCATTTTCAAATAATCGGACCATCTGTAGTTTAAATTCAGGGGTAAATGTTCTTCTCGTTCTTGACATAAAAAAACGCCTACTTTCATTGATTTAACAATAACCTCCCTCATAGGAGTTGTCCAATCAAGTGTAGACGATTCAGAGGAAAATTGTATGAGGTGGTGATAAGTGTAGTAAAAGAGAGTGACTTATCACCAAAATAAGAGGAACGGTGATAAGTGTAGTAAAAAAGAGTGACTTATCACCAAAATAAGGGGAAATGGTGATAAGTGAGAGAAAAGAGAGCAACTTATCACTACAAAAAGAAAAAACCTAGAAATGTGTGGCAATCACATTTCTAGGCCATTCAAAAACTATATTTATTTAGTTCTCGGTACACCGTAGTGTCCGTCGTTCAACTGGTGCCAGAGTTTTTCTGGTAGTTCATGTAAGTCTGCTCTGTCTGGATCAAATTCTGAAGTAATTTCATCCGCGCGTCCATCTTTAATTTTACCAACAAAGTCATGGTCTAGAAGGATGCCGCGACCAAGTGCGATGAGTTCTGTATCGCCTGTTTCGAATCCTCTTAGGGCATCTTCTGCAGTATAAATTGAACCAATTCCAATCAATGGGAGTTTGCTGTCAATCCACTCATGAACAAGATGAAGACGACTTTCTCCACTGTATTTACCTTCACGTGTTTTAGATTGAATATCTCCTAGTGAAACATGAAGATAGTCCAGAGGTTTTTGTACTAAAGTTTCTAGTAATTCTTTCGTTAATTCCATAGAAATACCTGGTGATTCTGCTTCTTCAGGAGAGAAGCGGTAGCCGATAATGAAGTCTTCATTAGCATATTCTTTCGCAACTGAAACAACTTCATCGATTACAGCAAGTGGGAATTTAAAGTCATCATATTTCCATTCATCAGTACGACGATTATAATACGGTGAAACAAATTGATGAATCAGATAGTGGTTGGCACCATGAATTTCAATTCCATCAAATCCGGCTTCAATGACGCAACGTGTCGCTTCACCGAATGCTTTTATAGTTTCATTTATTTCATCAACAGTGATCTCTCTCACGTGATAATCCTCATCTACCTTGCTAGGATTATGTGGAGGCTGGGCTTGCATTTGAATTTCACTTGGTGCAACAACATCACCGTTAGGTGTTAATGAAGGTAAGGATTTTGCACCGCCGTGATGAATTTGAACGAGTGCTTGTGCACCATTTTTCTTCATAGACTGTGCAAGTTTTTTTAAACCGTCAATATCACTGTCAAATGCGACAGAGGGTTGTCCGGTAAATGCTTGACCAATTGGTGTGACATGACTTGCTGCTGAAATAGATAAGCCTACATCCTTAGAACGCTTTTCTATATATTCCAATTCTACATCAGAGATTGTACCATCATCATGTGATGAAACGTGTGTCATTGGTGCAAGTACAAAACGGTTCTTCAGTGTAACCTTATTTGGAAGCGTTAAAGGTTGAAATAACCCTTCATATTTCTTCTCCATAGTAAGAGACCTCCTACAATTTTTAAATCAATCACTTCCATATTATAAACATAGCAAGGTTTTTCTAAAAATAAATTGCTTTTTAAATATATACAAAAATAATACTCAAGATTTAAAGGCTAGCATATGAATTTTATGTGTCTAATACTGCTAGAATGAAGATTTCATCATTTCAATGATAATGATTATCATTGATAAAGCGCTTCAGAAATGTTATATGTATAATAATGAGTTTATAAAATTGTAGTATCGGATGATACTTCAAAAATAAAGAGGTGAAGCGGTCATTGAATCACATCTTGCTCATCAAGAATGAACGTTCTAAGGCTAAAAAATTAGTCAGTTGTCTAACCGTAGATAGAGGATTTGATTTAAGACTCTACGATGAGAGTCCGGATGATGACTTTGCGATCGAACTATCTCGTAATAAGACAGATTTAATTATTTTAGATTGGGACGACTTAAGTCGCTCTGGTCCAGAGATATGCCAAACCTTAAGAGAATTTACTCAAATCCCTATAGTGATTATTACAGATAATATCTCAACAGATTCCTGTGTGGACGCCCTGAGAGCGGGCGCCGATGATTTTATCAGAAAGCCATTTGTCAAAATAGAGTTGATTGAGAGAGTGCGAGCACTTTTGAGACGACGTAACCGTCAAGATAATACATACTTGATTTTTAAAGATTTAATGCTGGATCAACAGAAAAAGACAGTTTCCCTCAACAACCATCTTGTTCCTTTTAGCCAACGAGAATATGACTTATTGTATTATTTTATGTCTAACTTAAATACGATAGTGACGAGAGATATGCTAATGGAGAAAGTGTGGGGTTATGATACCGCAGTAACAGATAATGTGATTGATCGTTACATCAGTTATGTTAGAAAGAAAATCGGTTGTCATAAAGATAACCGCTATATAAAGACCGTTCATGGTAGGGGATACATAATGAGCGAGTGATTATTTATCTCACCTAAACTAGGGATAAAAAATTTAAAAATGACTTGAAATTCTCAGGACTTTCTCAGATTTATAGCTTATACTTCAACTTATAAGTTTAATTGAAAATGATTCTCAATTGCAGTCATTTTAGTTTCTTATAAGGAGGATAGTTTTACATAGCTCAACAGTATAAATGTAAAATAGAGGAAGAGGTATTAGTAATGGAAATGTTTAAACGCTTTAAATACATGATTTTAATGTCAGTTTTTGTTCTTGCTTTAGCTGCATGTGGTAATTCTGAAGAAAGTTCAGAGGAAACAACAGAAGAAACAGAAAGTGGAACAGAAGAAACAACTGAAGAATCACCAGATGAAGCAAATAGCGGTACAATCGAAATAGAAGATGCACACGGTACAGTAGAAGTACCTGTTAATCCTGAAACAGTCGTAGCACTCGATAACAGAACTTTTGAAACTCTAGGAGATTTCGGGGTAGAACTTGTAGCAGCGCCTAAAGATGTAATGCCTGCTGACTTAGGTTACTACGTAGACGACGAAGCAGTTGAAAATATAGGTAACCACCGTGAACCGAATTTAGAAGTCATTGCAGCAGCTAATCCTGACCTTGTTATCGTCGGTCAAAGATTTGCAAGCTACTACGAGGACATTAAAGAATTAGTTCCTGAAGCGACTGTCATTGACTTAAACGTTGATGTTTCAGAAGAAACTGAAACGCCTGGGGAAAACTTAGTCAACGGTCTAAAAGAGAACACAACTATTCTTGGTCAGATTTTTGATAAAGAAGCAGAAGCTGAAGAAATCAATGCTAACTTTGACCAATCGATTGAAGAAGTTAAAAATTCATACGATGGTGAATCAACAGTAATGAGTTTAATCGTCTCAGGTGGAGAAACAGGCTTCTCAGCACCACACTTTGGACGCGTCTTTGGTCCGATGTATGAAATCTTTGACTGGGTACCATCATTAGAAGTTGATTCTTCTTCTACAGATCATCAAGGTGATGACGTTTCAGTAGAAGCGATTGCTGATAGTAATCCAGATTGGCTCATGGTGCTTGATCGTGATGCAGCGGTAGGATCTGAAGATTCACAACCTGCAGCGGATGTCATTGAAAACTCAGCTGCACTACAAAATACAACTGCAGTATCTGAAGGTAATATTGTATATGCACCTGCAGATACTTACACTAACGAATCAATTCAAACTTATACTGAATTATTCACAGATATGGCAGAAGCATTTAATCAGTAATATTAAGGAGCATATCATATGCTTAAGAAAACAGTGGGTGGGGTTGGGAATTTTTCTCAGCCCTCCTCTCCTAATAAAAATAAAATATGGACAAAACCATTTATCACCGCAGTGCTTGTTGTTTTAGCCTTGGCGGTTATTTCATTGTTTACTGGAGTATATGATATTAGTGGTAAAGAAGATGGCTGGGATATGTTCTTTATTACCCGTGTGCCAAGAACTACAGCACTATTATTAACCGGAGCAGCCATGGCTTTATCTGGTTTAGTAATGCAATTGATTACCCAAAATAAATTTGTAGAACCTACCACAACAGGAACGACAGAATGGGCAGGACTTGGTCTTTTATTTGTATACATACTATTTCCCTCACCAAGTTTGTCGCTAAGAATGTTAGGTGCCATCGTCTTTTCATTCATAGGCACAATGATCTTTTTCTTATTTTTAAGACGGGTTAAACTTCGGTCTTCATTAATCGTGCCCATTATTGGCCTGATGTTAGGTGCTGTTATCTCAGCATTCTCTACATTTATTGGCTTATTTTTCGATATGTCTCAAAATATCGCCAATTGGTTTATCGGTTCATTTGCACCAATCCAAGCAGGTCGATATGAATACTTGTGGCTCATTATTATTATCACCATACTCGTTTTCTTATTGGCAGACCGCTTAACTATAGCGGGTTTAGGAGAAGATGTCGCAAAATCATTAGGGTTAAATTACAACACGATTGTATTAATAGCGACGATGCTTGTGGCAGTTGCAGTGGGAATTGTTGCTGCAGTGGTTGGGAACTTACCATTTTTAGGCTTAATCGTACCCAATATTATCTCCATGATGCGTGGTGATGACTTACGGAGTAATCTCCCTTGGGTCTGTGTGCTGGGTATGGGTGTGATTACCTTATGTGACATTATTTCAAGAACGATTATCAGTCCATTTGAAATTTCTGTTTCGGTTATTCTTGGGACAGTGGGGGCAGTAGTATTCATCTACCTACTCTTAAGAAACAGAAAACCTAAGGGGGCGAGAGCACGATGAGTCACCTTAGGATAAACACCATCAACCAAAGCGTTACGGAGCCTAAACAAAGATCTGCCAAAGCTTTTCGTAATACTAGAGAAAGAACGACTTATTGGGTTATCTTAATCGCTATTCTTCTTCTAGGCGGACTATTTGCAGCAGGACTCTTACTCTATAACAACCCTGTACCTGTTGATTCACCGTCGTTTATTCCTGTGACTAAACGACGCATGGTAGCAGTGACAGCCATGCTGATTGCTGCAGTATGCCAGAGCTTATCAACAGTTGCATTTCATACCATTACAAGTAACAGAATCATTACCCCATCCTTACTGGGTTATGACTCATTATATTCAACCATTCAAACGAGCATGATGTTTTTCTTTGGTGCAGGTGCCTTGGTTAATTTTACAGGTACAGGTCCTTTTCTCTTACAAGTTGCTTTGATGATCCTCATGAGTCTCATCTTGTATGGTTGGCTACTATCAGGTAAATACGGCAATCTACAATTAATGCTATTAGTAGGGATCATTATTGGTGGCGGCTTAAACTCAGTATCCACATTTATGAGAAGGGTTTTATCACCTTCTGAATTTGATGTTTTGCAGGCTAGATTGTTCGGTTCAGTCAATAATGCAGATCCGGCATATTTTCCAGTAGTCATTCCGATGGTGATTGTTGTTGCGATTCTCTTGATAATGCATTCAAGAAAGTTGAATGTTATGTCACTAGGTAGAGACACATCTACTTCATTCGGAATCAGTCATAAGAGCCAAGTGATTTATATTTTAGTACTCATTGCCATATTGATGTCAGTATCTACAGCACTAGTTGGACCATTGACATTTTACGGATTCTTAGTCGCGACGTTAACGTATCAAGCAGCACCAACCTATGATCACAGATATATATTTCCTATGGCCCTTGCTATTGGATTCTGTGTGCTGACAAGTGCTTACTTTTTCATGTACCATGTATTTAATGCCCAAGGCGTTGTTTCGGTAATTATTGAACTCGTCGGTGGATTGGTGTTCTTAATCGTAATATTAAGGAAGAGGTCACTATGATAAAAATTAGTAATGTAAAAAAACAATACAGTTCAGAAGTTGCGATAGGTCCTTTAGAAATTGATATTCCGAAAGCAGGATTAACATCCCTAATTGGGCCAAATGGGGCTGGGAAGTCGACGACACTCCTCATGATTGGCAGACTATTAGATATCGATGAAGGACAAATAGCAGTGGCAGATATGGATATTGCGAGCTCTAAATCTAAAGATTTAGCTAAAATCTTAACGATATTACGTCAGGAAAATCACTTTGTCACACGTTTGACAGTGAGACAACTAGTTGGTTTTGGACGTTTTCCATACACTAAAGGTAGACTGACTAAAAAAGATGAAGAAATTATTTCTAAATATATCGATTTTTTAAACCTAACAGACTTAGAAGACCGTTACCTAGATGAACTTTCTGGTGGACAGAGACAACGTGCCTATGTCGCTATGGTACTCTGTCAAGAAACAGAATATGTCTTACTCGATGAACCATTAAATAACTTAGACGTTGCCCACTCAGTACAGATGATGAAACACCTAAGAGAAGCGGCGAATGAATTTGGACGAACAATTGTGACAGTACTGCACGACATTAATTTTGCAGCTAAGTATTCAGATCGCATTTGTGCCATGAAATACGGACAAATTGCAGCCTTTGGTAGTGTAGATGAAGTGATGGATTCTGAAACTCTGACAAGAATATTTGAAACAGATATAGAAATCATCGATGGTCCTCACGGTAAGGTCGCTATTTATTAAAAGAGTGTGGGGTTTGATGGTATTGAAGTAGACTTTAGAGCTGATTTTGTCTATTCGACTTGATTTTGGTTATACCCAATGGAATTTCCAGCTCGATTTTCGGTTAAGCCCATAATATCGTGTGATAAAAATATTTACATCAGATTTCTTTGATATGCTCCTCCTTAAGTAGATACTTATGGGGGAGCATTTGTGAATTCTAATATCTTTCATACAGCTGATGAATGAAAGAGTTAGACACGTGCAATAATGTACTATTAGAGAAGTATAAAAAACGTATATTCTTAGTAGAAAAAATTAGTGATATACTTGATTTATCAAAATATCAATCTTTAATCAAACAAAACTAGGTGATACTTATGTATAAAGCAATATTTTTAGATATAGATGACACTGTATTAAACTTCCCGAAATCAAGTGAAGGTGCATTTAAAGATACCTTTGATCATTTTAATTTAGACTTTACTGATGACTTATATAATGTGTATTTAGAGATTAATGATCATCTCTGGAAAAAACAAAAGAATGAAGAAATCTCTGTGAGTGATGTGATTAATACGAGATTTGAACTCTTAAAAGAAGAGGTGAAATTGGATATTGACTCAAATCAAGTAAGAGATCATTTTCAAAGAGGGCTCGGCCGCCAACATTTTCTAGAGAAAAGTGCTGATTTTATGGTTCAATCATTATCTAAGAATTATAAGATATATGCCGCTTCAAATAGCCAAAAGAGCATGCAAGAAAATCGCTTAAAATTAGCAGGTCTTTTCGAATATTTTACTGATTTCTTTATTTCTGATGACATTGGTTATGAAAAGCCGAATGTTAAATTTTTTGAAGAAAGCTTGAGACGGGCAGAACTGTCGCCGGACCAAGTCTTAATGGTAGGGGATAGTTTAATCTCTGATATGTACGGTGCATATAATGCAGGACTAGATAGATGTTGGTACAACCCTTATAAGTTAGATCAAAATATTGAGGTACCGTTAAATTATGAAGTGAATGATTTAAAAGAACTTCCAAAACTTCTATAAGGAAGAAAAAAATCGTAAGACTCTATCTTTATCCTTGAAAATGATAAAATAAAGTTATTAAGAGATTAAGGAGAATGATCATGCAAGATATTAAAGGTAAAGTTGCGTTAATTACTGGCGGTGGTCGTGGTATTGGTCGGGCGACAGCGATTGAACTGGCTAAAGAAGGCGTGAATGTCGGTCTAGTGGGTCGAACTCTAGAAAACCTAGAGAAAGTAAAAGAAGAGCTTAAAGATTATGATATTAAGGTTTCAGTTGCCAGTGCAGATGTGTCTGACCTAGATGATATTACAGCTGCAGTTGAAAAAATTCGTCAGGAACTTGGACCAATCGATATACTCTTGAACAATGCGGGTATTTCTAAGTTTGGTAAATTTATGGAATTAACACCAGAAGAATGGACGAACATTGTTGATGTGAACGTTAAAGGTGTTTACTATACAACGCGTGCCGTCCTACCAGAAATGGTTGAAAGACAAGCTGGAGACATTATCAATATCTCGTCAACAGCAGGTCAAAAAGGTGGTCCTGTGACTAGTGCTTACTCGGCTTCAAAAGCAGCGGTCATCGGTTTAAGTGAATCATTGATGATGGAAGTAAGGAAAGATAATATCAGAGTCGTGACTCTAACTCCAAGTACAGTCGCAACGGATATGGCTAAAGAATTAGAATTGACTGATGGCAATCCTGAAAAAGTGATGCAAGCAGAAGATTTAGCTGAGCTTATCGTTGCTCAACTAAAACTAAATAACCGTGTGGTCTTAAAACACGCAGGACTCTGGTCAAATAATCCATAAGCTTTTTGTCAATACACTCACTCTTAAGAGTAAGTGTATTTTTTCTTGTAGCTTACTGTTATTTTCCCTACTAGCTAGTTTCCTGAATTATGGGTATAGTAAATATAATATAACGGTAAGCGTATAAGGGGGGCCTCATGAGACTATTATTACTTATTTTATCAGTGGTAACTATCGCGGCATGTAGCAATCAGGATACTAGTGAGCAAAAAGAAGATACAAATGCAGAAAATGTTGAAACAGAGGCAGACAAAGCAGAAGAAGGGGATTCAAAAGCGGACTCAAAAGAAGATTCAACAGAAGAGGCTGAGTCTGAAGTTACAGATAATGTTTCAAATGAAGATGAAGAAACTGCCGAAGAAGAAAATGAAGCGGTAGAAGAAATTAACCTCTTAGAGGATAGTGAAATTGTAGAAGGCTTTTGGATAAACTACTCAGGTGTAGATGATGCGAGAGCACATATGTCGAGAACGGATTTTATCGACTATGACCCGACTGAGGATTATACATTGACCGGGGCAGCTTATATTTCTTATTTCTATGGGGACTCTTTTATAAAAACGAATAAATATGGACATGATGGACCATACTTAATTGAAAAAGTTGATGCTGCAGATAGCATTGTTGTTTCGATGCCTAAAACAGATCAAGAAGCGGTTGAACTCTTGACTGGTGCTGTAGATGAAGCTTCATCAGATGAAGTGGAAAACACGACACCTGATGATTTGGTTGGGCGAGGTAAACCAGATACTGACAACATAAAAGGAACGATTTTATTTGGCCAAGACTTCTTAAGTGGTGATGACGTAACAGAAGGACAAAGAATCGATAATAAGGGGAACTTTATCGATGCTGAAAATTATAGAATCACAGAGGCACTAGAGTATAAGCCAAGTAGCGAATATGTTGTCACTAGCCCAGTCACGATTAGCTTTTATAGAAATACACAGTTCTTTGAAACTGTAGAAATTACAGAAGCACCTGCTTACTTACCAAAAGTCGATGGAGCGAATTATATTAACATCAGTTTCGATGAACAATACACGTTCGATCTGAACATTATTGAAGTTGAATAATTTTTTTAAGGCTCGTTAAGGCTTGTGCCTTGATGAGTCTTTCTTTGATATAATCTAATTAATATGTTTAAAAGGGGACAAAAATGAAAGTTATTGTAGATGCTGATGCTTGTCCGGTCAAAGATGTCGTTATAAAAGAATGTGGGAAGCGTGGAATCAAGGTTATTCTGGTATCTAGTCTCTCTCATTTTTCAACTAAAGATGTGAGTACTCATGTGGAAGAAGTTTATGTTGATGCAGGACCAGATGCTGCGGATTATAAGGTCGTTCAACTCGCAAGTGCTGGGGATTTTTCCGTGACTCAGGATTACGGCTTAGCTGCTTTATTATTAGCAAAAAGAGTGAGAGTCTTTCATCACATGGGCTATGAGTATGATAAAGGAAATATAGACCACATGTTAGCGACTAGGCACATGGGTTCGGTCATTCGTAAAGGTGGTGGACGAACCAAAGGACCAAAAGCTTTCACAGATGATGATCGAATGACATTTAGAAAGATTTTTTCAAAAGCTTTAGATGAGACTAAGAAATAGTGGTGATAACTTGGAAGAATTTGCTTTTATTTTATACAACGTCATGTTACCAATTGCCATTATCGTTTTACTTGGCTACTTTGTTCAAATAAGGTTACAACTAGATCGAGGCACTCTAGGTAAGATGATGATCAATTACATCATGCCGATTTTTATCTTCATGAATCTATACGAATCAGATATTGATTTTTCACTACTGTTATACATAATGTTTTTTCTTTTTATATTCGCAGGGGTATCTTTTTTGATATCTAGTATCTTCGCAAAACTTAGTAAGGTGAAAGAAAATCATAAGGTGCTTTTTACTAACTCAAGTCTCCTTTATAATGCGGGGAACTATGGGGTGCCTGTTAATGATCTCGTCTTTAGAAGTGACCCATTTGCCATGAGCGTACAAGTTATTATGATGGTGTTTCAAAATATCCTTTCTTATTCTTATGGCATTATAGCCCTTTCATCGGCAGAGTCTAGTAAATTAAAAGCGCTCTTAGGTTACTTTAAGATGCCGATGTTTTACGGTTTAGTATTTGGTCTTCTCTTAAATTACTTTTCTGTTGATTTAATCGAGCCACTTACCAAATCTTTTGGCTATGTTAAGGATTCAATGATTGGTTTTGTTTTATTTATACTTGGAACCCAAATTGCTGGGATTAAATTTCATAAGTTACGACCATCAGCATTTATTGCAGCTGGCCTTAAATTGTTAATTATTCCATTCTTTAGTTTAATCTTACTGATGGTCTTTAATATTGATGGTGTCGTTGCCCAAGCAATCTTCATTACAACAGCCTTACCGTCATCAGTGAACAGTTCAGTCATTGCTCAACAGTATAGCAATGATCCTGAATACGCTGCTGAAATTGTAATGATTAGCACTTTATTTAGTGCGATTACAGTACCGTTGATTATCTTTACAGCCATGACAGTATTTTAGTATGTATATCAGACAAAGAAGCGGCATGAGAATCTTAAATTTAAGATTCTCATGCCGCTTTATTTATAGGTTAAATACTATGCTTGTTTTTTTAACGATGATTTCAATTTCAACTTCCGCACCAAGTGGTAGCTCATAAACTGCAACACAAGTACGAGATGGGAAAGGTTCTGAGAACTTTGTTTTGTATACTTCGTTCATTGCTTCGAAGTTTTTCATAGTTGTTAAGTAGACGTTTACTTTAACAACGTCACTTTCAGATACACCTTGATCAGCCATCACATCAAAAAGGTTATTAAAAGCAACCTCAGTTTGTTTAGCGATATCGCCTGTTAAGTCTTCCTCTAAGTCAATGCGGTTTTTGGCGGTTTGACCAGAGAAAAATAAAAAGTCTCCAGCATCAGTGACATGAGAATAAGGACCAGAGCTGCTGACTGTTTTTGTATTAAATGCTTTTCTTGTCATAATATTACCTCCTGTATGTATTAATTCCATCTTAGCATTAAACAGTGTAAAATAGGATATCCAATATCGATAAGAAAATCGGTGAAATAGTTTAAAATGATTCATGTTTTAAACTTCACAAAGCCTAAGGGTATAGTGAAAGAGACAAAATTCTACTTATCCATATTGGATAAATCAGTAATTTAATGAGGGATTTATTATGAATTATACTGTAAGAGACTTATTGCAGTTAGAAGAATTAGACAAAGCTGAGTTTAAAGGAACTAAACAAAGCCTTAGCAAATTTATAACAGGGATTACAATTATCGACTCACCATATATCGCACGTTGGTTAAAAGGTGGAGAGATTCTTTTAACTAGTTTTCACGCAGTCAGTACTTTTGATGAAGAAAGTCTATCTGAGTGGGCAGAGAATCTTGCTGATAAAAAAATCAGTGCTTTAATAGTGAAAAATCCAAATGAAGGTGACACAATACCAGAAGTCATAGAAGAAGTATGTGCTAAAAGAAATATTGCCATGATTGTCATTCATAGAGATGTGCCTTTTATCAGCATTATAAGAAAAGTGACGCGTAAATTATTCAGTCAAGATGTTGAACGCTTAGAATACTTTAGAGAAATCAATCATCGTTTTACTGAACTGTCGATTAGAAATATGGATGATGAGGTCATCATTCAAACTTTAGAATCACTGATTGGTAACCCAGTGACGATTTATAATGAGCTCTTTACTGTCTTAGCAACGACAGATAGTGAAGTGGAACTGTTTTATGAGAATGATAAATTCAAAGAAAGAGATGACAGTAAAGACTCCCTTTTCCCAATATATAGACGGAATGTGATCTTCCCTAAATTACAGGACCGACTCTGTGAGCAGATTATGATTCCGATTACTACAGTTAATCAGACAAGAGTGAATTTGGTTATCTCTGCGGTAAATTCGAATTTTAATGAGTTTGACTTTATAGCTATAGAAAATGCTGCAACCGCCCTATCTTTAAATTTAGCTAAAAAAATTGCGGTATCAGAAGTTGAGAAAAAATATAAAAACGAGATTATCGATGACCTTCTTTCAGGTGAACTGAAGAATGATAATGATATTAAGGAACGTGCGTTTAACATAAACTTTGATCTCAATAGTCGTTCAGCTGTGGTTGTTTTTAGTTTGAACTTTAAAAATAAGGATATTGATAGTAAGAATCATCAACGCTACTACAATATGTTGATCAATAACATTGATTATTATTTAAAAGACGCGATTATCAGAGAACGTTTTAATCAGGTCATTGTCATTTGGCCAATTCACTCTGGTCAGAACAATATTAAAAAAGAGATGTCCTATATTAAAAAGAGTATTAACTTAGTCTTATCAAAATTTGAAAGCACTACAGAAGATGCGACTGTATTAGCAGGTATTGGTACGATAGCCAATACTGTGTTTGATTTGCCAAGAAGTCATACCGAAGCCCAAGAAGTAACGAATATGTTGACCTTGTTTGAACCGGTTAAAAGTTTTGAAGAGTTAGGGGTCTACAGATTACTCTATCAATTTAAACACGATAATAATAAGTTAGATGAATTTATCCCACATAGTCTTAGACGATTACTTAATTACCACAAATCCAATAGAAAACAGCTAATTGAAACGCTTGATATGTATTTACAAAGCCAACAAAATATTTCACGCACTGCAGATCGCCTGTTTATTCACTATAAGACGGTGACTTATCGATTAGACAAAATAAAAGAAATCACGCAGATGGATTATGAAGATGCCAATGAAATGCTATCCGTTCAAGTTGGATTAAAAATACTAGAGATTAACCATTAGAAATACTTATATATTGGAATTATAATGAAAGGAAACGATTTTATTTTATCTATAATGGATAAAGACTTGAGACTTGTAGAAATATATAATGATGGATGTGCATTATTTAAGCATATAAGAAAACTTTTATATATTTGAAGAGGTGGGAAAATGTCAGAAGAAAATAAAGGGACTCAAGGAATTGAGAATCCAGATGCTGCCGCTCAAACTGACTCGTTAAAACCGAATGGTCCAGAAGACCGTACTTTAGGTGCATTCGGCTACATGTCATTATGGGTTGGTGATGGTGTTAACATGGGGAACATGACACTAGGAGCTAGTGTTGTAGTTGCCGGGATGGCAGTTTTAAATATTTATCAGACAATAGCAGCAGCCCTTGTTGCGATTGCGATTGTTTCGGTCTTGTTCGCATTGAACGACCGTGCAGGTTATAAATATGGTATTTCTTATGTTACACATCTAAAAGCATCATTTGGGGAAAAAGGGACACTCGTATCGTCACTCCTTCGTGCCGTACCAGCCGTCATTTGGTATGGTATTCAAAGTTGGATCGGTGGTACTGCTCTAAACGAAGTATTCAAAATCTTATCGAATGATCGTTTAGATAATGTCTTTTTAGCATTTATTATTTTACTAGTAGTTCAAATCTTACTATCTATGAAAGGTTTCCATAGTATTAAGATGGTTGAATCTGTTGCATCAGTTGTTCTTTTAGGTATTGTGATTACAGTATTTTATATCTTAGTGAGCGATCCAGTACACAGTGAAAACATCACTAATATTTGGATTCAATCAGATGGTACTTGGGGCGTAGAATTTTTCGCATACGTCATGGTATTCTTAGGTAACTATGCAGCGATCTTCTTAAGTGCTGCTGACTATTCTAGAGAGTTAAAAACAGGTTATACAGATGGTAAACGTAGCTTACTTTACTTCTTACCAATCGTTGTAGCTTATGGTTCAGTAATCGTTGTTGGTGCGATGTTAGCAAGTGCAACAGGTTATGCAAACCCGGCGCTTGGATTACCTGCACTCTTTGAAAGTGAAGGTATGCAGTTATTTATCTCAGCCTTTATTGTCTTTGGTGCGATCGCTGTAAACATGGTAGCAAATATTGTAACACCAACTTATGTGATTCAACTATTTACTAAGTTGAACTATAAAGTTGCTGTAACAATTACAGGTTTACTAGCAATGGGATCATTCCCTTGGGTATTAGTTCAAGATGACAATGCTAAAGGTTTAGACACTTTTGTTCATGTCTACTCAGCATTCTTAGGGCCAATGATTGCAATCTTAGTTATAGAATTCTACGTGTTGAGAAAACAACATATTGATATTGAAGAGCTGTATAGAAAAGGCGGAGACTTTTCTGGTGTCAACTACGCAGCTATCATAGCGCTTATCGTTGGTGCAGCGGCAGCCTTCTTATTCGTAGACTTAGCTTGGTTAATCGGGTTTATTGTCGCAGCAATCGTTTATCCATTAGTGACTAAGTACATGTTTAAGGGCTCAAGCTTTAAAAACAATACAATTTTTGATCAAACAAAATAAAAGTAATAAGAGAGTGAAAACTGTCCACAGTTTTCACTCTCTTTGCTTTTTCATGAAATTTTTGGGTATATGTGAAAGGGAGGTGTATTTATGACGTTAAATATACAATATATCTCAAGTAATAATGCCATTGAAGAAGTTAAGGAACCGACTCAAGTCGAAAGAAGTGCAAGCTTTGTTTGGTATGACTATTCGAGTTTTGATGACAAGGATTTGCTCTTAAGTCATTTCGATGATGTTCCAGAAACTTTACTAGAAGATAAGACAAGAAAAATATATAGACCATCATACTTTACCCAAGATGGTTATCAAATTTTAATCTGTCATAATATCAGAGACACTGAAGCTAGTGCTAAAGCAATCAATATCTTGATTAAAAAAGATATGATTATTACGTTTCACAATGGGGATTTAGAGGATTTTATCGATGTGAAAAGTATTGTAGAGACTATGACAGAAGACTTGGAAATTGATATTGCCTTGTACATACTACATCAAGCGGTCGATCAATATTTTGAAATCTTACACCGGATTGAAGACGAAGTGATAGAGTTCGAAGAAAAGCATGGCGGAGAGAAAAGAAATGAGAATATCAATTCTGTTATGTTTGATATCAAGAGAAAGATATTCAGAGTAAAGAGGGTCATCATACCTATGTCCGAATTGATTGGCAAGTTACAAGAAGAGGATATCTTTAATAGTCAACAAAGCGATCACATTTTTAAACATATCAACACCAAACTCGACAGACAGAAATTAATTATTCAATTCTCCGAAGAGATGGTTGATGAGATTAAGGAAAATTATACGTCTTATAATACTTATCAAATGAATAAAGTCATCAATATTTTAACCATTATCTCTGCAATTTTCTTACCGCTCACTCTGATTACTGGTATCTATGGAATGAACTTTACGAATATGCCAGAGTTAAATTGGCCATATGGTTACTTTATTACACTATTGGTTATGCTTTCAATCAGCATTGGAATGATTATATTCTTTAAATACAAGAGGTGGATGTGAATGAAAGATATATTTAAAAAGAGCATAGATAGTTTAGATGAGACTAAACAAGAGAAACTAAAAGAAGTGTTCGACTGGATAGAAAAACATTATCCAGAATTTGAAGGACAAGTAAAATGGAGTACTCCACTGTATGTCAAAGACGGTAGTTTTATGATTGGAATCAAGCCGAGCAAACATCATTTTTCAGTTAATCCAGAAGCTAAAGGCATTGAAAAATTTAGTGAGAAAATAAAGAATGCAGGCTATAGTCATGAAAAAATGACATACAAAGTAAAATATACAGACGACATGAATTATGATTTACTAAAGGAAATTATCGATTTCAATATTGAGGATAAAAAACATCTAGATACTTTTTGGAGATAGAATGAAAACGTGAATAAGAAGGTGACTTATGACAGATGACAGTGTAATTTATATGAAGAGAAAAGATGTTCCTAGAAACTATGATCCAAAAGGTTTTAATTTTACCTTGTTTGGGATTTTAGCAGCAGGATCTTATTTCTTATTTATAATTTTTGATATTTTTTATAAAACTTTTAACAACTTAGAAGAAAGTGCGTTTAATCGTGCTTACATTATTGCGATTATTCTACTGATTTCATTGATATTAGCTTTTATCTTTAAGGCGGATAAGGGTGATAAGTATTACCAGCTCCATATTGCACCTTCAGGGATCATTATTAAATTTAAACGTGGAGAAAAAATTATCCCTTATGAAGACGTCACAAATATCGTGATTGAGCATGACATTCAAACAGTAATCAAGTTCTATAAAGGTGAAGAAATTATTAAAGAATTGAATCATGTGAAATTTAATGAGAAACAGTTGCTAGGACGTTTAGAACACTTTAATTATCCTGTAGAGGTCAAGCATTTATTAGATTAAATTTTGGCATTTAAGGGTATGCACTTTAATAGAAAAAGAATACTATAGATGGTATGCTTCTTTTTAAGAATTGAGAGGATGAATTAGAATGGCGAACGACATAATTATGCTGGATGATTTAACTTTGGATGTGAAAGAATTAATCAGGGATACAGAAGCAGGTGAGGTGCGTATCACTTTTGACGTAGCTAGTGAAGACTATCACCACTTATCTGAGCATCTATATCAAGAGGAGTTTAAAGTAAGAATTCCAGGTAATAATAATGAAGAATTTGATGGGAAAATCGTTAATTTTTCAACATCTTTGGATAACTTGTATGAAGAAGATAATGTAGGGGAATATAAAATTACTCTGAAAGTGATGGATTAATATGCGTTATAGCATTTTAGATCAAGCACCTATCTCTACAGGAATGACCTCAGAAGTCGCATTGAATAATAGTGTAGAGTTGGCCAAGTTTGCAGACAAACTTGGCTTTAAACGTTTCTGGCTAGCTGAACATCATAGTATGAAAGGACTCGCTTCTACAAGCCCGGAAGTAACACTCACAGCAATTGGTATGGTTACTGAGAATATTAGATTAGGTAGTGGCGCAACCTTATTACCTTATTATAAGCCTTTAAAAGTTGCCGAAAATTATAATACATTAGCAAGTTTAATTGGAGACAGAGTAGATATTGGCATTGGCCGTGCTCCAGGTGGGGATAATAAAGTATCCGAAGCGTTGAGCGATAATTACTTAGCCCATGTATTTAAAATGCCAGAGCTTGTCAGTGATCTCACAAAATTTATTAATGATCGAGATCCTGATTTAAAAGCAGTGCCGAAACCAAGCAGTCAACCTAAATTATGGATGCTTGGAACAAGTGAAAAAAGTGCAACATTTGCAAAAGAAGCTTCATTAAATTATTGCTTTGGCGCTTTTATGTCCGATAAAAACATTGGCGAAGTCCTAGATGTTTATCGTCAAGGTAACGAAGAAGGAGAAGTTATACTCACAGTAAATGTCTATTGCGGTGAATCAGATGACCATGCAGAACAATTGGCCTATCCATATTTGGTGAATCAAGTTCTAAAATCATCGGGACGAGAATTTCCTGGCATACCTTCTCTTGAAGAAGTCAGTGAAATTGAGCTCACAGCAGATGAAAAAAGTGAAATTGATAAAATTAAAGAAAGCTGTATTATCGGTTCAAAAGAAAGTGTGAAACAAGCATTTAAAAACTTAGCTGAAGATTATGATATCGATGAAGTTATGATCGTGACGATTACTCATGATATGAAAGATAAGCTTGAGAGTTATAAGAGAATAAGTGAAATTTAAAAGGGATTCGAGAAATTTTCTCGAATCCTTTTAATTATTAAATCTCGATTTATCTTCAATAAAATGAGTCACTACCATACAAAAGACACCAAAGATTAACATACCTGCAGCAACAAAGGTAATTGCTCTATAAGAGTAGCCATTTGTTAACAAAAAAGAACCCAGTGATGCGCCGATGGAGTTCGATAGGTTAAAGACAGATGCAGCGAGTGTTCCAGCGAGGGCTGGTGCTGTAATCGCAGCATAAATAATTTTTGAGTTTAGCATCGGTGAAATACCGAAAGTTCCAAGGCCAAATAAACCTGATGCAAGGTAAGCAAGATACGGGACTTCAAGCATAAAGGTTAAACCAAATAAGACGAGTGCTAAAAAGAAAATTACGCAGGCGACAGCACCTGTAAGTTTACTCGGCTGAATTTTTCCAGTTGAGAAGTTACCGATGACAGCAAATGTTCCAAACATCAAAAGACTAAAGGTAATCCCTAAGTCTCCTAGACCAGCGATATCTCTAAGCATCGGTTCTAAAAATGTATAGGCTGTAAAGACGCCAGAATAACCAAAGATAATAGTAATCATGAGCATGATGACATTTTTATCTTTTAATGCAGAAAGCTCACTAGAAATTTTAGGAGTATGACCGAGTTTATAATCTGGAGTGACTAGTATAAGTCCTAAGAGATTAATTATGCCTAAAAAGACGATAATCCAAAAGACGACTCTCCAATCTAAAACTGCACCGACGTAGGAACCAAAAGGTACACCTAGCATGACTGCGATGACTAAACCACCATTCACAAGTGCGACTGCACCAGTTTTTTTATGAGGTGGTGAAATTGCCATGGCCAGACTCATCATAACACCGAAAAATGGTGCATGCATTGAAGCGGATAGTAATCTTGATAAAAGTAGAACTTCAAAATTTGGCGCGGTTGCGGCAACGATATTACTAATAATGAATATAGAAATCAACATGATTAACAATAATTTAGGTGGAAATTTTAAGGTGAGTAAGCGAATGATCGGTCCAAAAAATGCAACACTTAAAGCGTAGACACTAAGCAGCAGTCCAGTCGTTGACACTTGGACATTTAAATCATTAGCAAACTGCGTTAAGAGACCTGTGACGACATATTCTGTCATGCCGACCGCAAAAGCACCAATCATAAAAATTGAAATCACTAGGGATCTAGGTGGATTTTTAATCATATAAGCCTCCTCAGTTAAAAAAGTACAAAGGAAATCTTATTACAGTATAGACTTGAAGTCTAGCCATCAAATCAATGAAACTGTTTCCATATGAAAATAATTTTATATATTTGACAGAATATTAAGGAAAATGCTAACATACTAATCAATTGAATAAATAAAATTCTTATCAAGAGAGGTGTAGGGAATAGGCCCGACGATACCTCAGCAACAGGCCGAATGTGGTACTGTGCTAATTCCTTTAGTTATTTGTGACTTGAAGATGAGAAGATGGACATGTATTCCTCTTTTTAATCTCGACACATTAAAAGGGGTTTTATTTATTTAAAAATAAATTCGAAAGAGGTTGTAACATGTCAGCACCATTTAAAGCGGATCACGTTGGAAGTTTACTCAGACCAGAAAGAATTCATCAAGCTAGAAAAGATTTTGAAGCAGGTGAAATTTCTAAGGATGAGCTCTTTAAAATTGAAACTGAAGAAATAGAAAAAGTTGTTGATAAACAAATAGAAGTCGGCCTAAAAGCAGTTACAGATGGAGAGTTTAGACGCCGCTTTTGGCATACAGACTTCATGGAGCACGTCGGTGGATTTGAAGGTTATGTTCCAGAAGAAGGATATACTTTCAAAGGTATGAAAACAGAAGCCTATAATATCCGTAATATCGGTAAAATCTCATTCGATAAAAACCATCCACACGTTAAGGAGTTTATCTTGTTTAAAGAAATCGTCGGTGATAGAGCAGTTCCTAAACAAACGATTCCTTCACCTAACCAATTCTTTAACTATGGTGTTCGTAATAAAGAAATTTATCCTGATATTGAAGAATATGCTGATGACATTATTGCAGCCTATCAAGACGCCATACTCGCTTTCTATGATGTAGGTTGTCGTTATTTACAACTAGATGATGTTTATATTGCTAGACTGAATACAGAAGAAGAGCCTTACCAAGAAAGTGGTTATAACCGTGAGCAACTCATCGATCTTGCTCTAAGAGTAGTGAACGGAGCCCTAGAGGTTAAACCAGATGACATGGTCATTACAACACATCTATGTCGAGGAAATTACCGTTCTACTTGGGCTTTTGAAGGTTCATATGCCAAAATTGCCCCTGTTTTATTTGCTAAAGAAAAGGTGGACGGTTTCTTTTTAGAATATGATGACGACCGTTCGGGTGACTTTAAACCCCTTGCTGAAATTCCAAATGGCGGACCAAGTGTAGTACTCGGCTTACTCACTTCAAAATCAGGTGAACTTGAAGACAAAGAAGTAATCAAAGCACGCATTGAAGAAGCGAGTCAGTTTGTACCGAAAGAACAATTATGTTTAAGTCCCCAATGTGGATTCTCTTCAACACACCACGGTAATGTTCTTACAGAAGAAGAACAGTGGAGAAAATTAAGATACGTCATTGATCTTGCTGAAGAATTATTATAAGCCAAAGACCACTCATGATATAATCATGAGTGGTTATTTATGTAAAGGAGTATAATAATGGGGAAATACTATGCAGTAAGAAAAGGCCATCAAACTGGCATCTTTAATGATTGGCCAACTTGTCAAAAAGCAGTAAAAGGCTATAGTGGAGCTGAGTTTAAATCCTTTAAAACAAAAAAAGAAGCAGAAGACTTTTTAAATGGTGGTTCTAATGCACCTAAAAACATTCCGTTATCATCTTTAATTGCCTATGTTGACGGTTCATATGATAGAAGAAGTGAAAAAGCAGGTTTTGGGGCAGTATTAATTGTCGATGACAAGGTAATTCATACTAAGGCTCAAAGAGCGGAAGTTAACCCTAAAGCTAACTTGTGGAATGTTGGGGCTGAAATTGCTGGCATCTTATATGCAGTTGATTGGGCCATAAAAAACGGTTATCCAGAGATCTATGTGTATTACGATTATCTTGGTCTTGAAAAATGGTACACTAAAGAATGGCAAGCTAAGAATGAAGTGACACAACAATATGTTCGTACGATGCATGCCTATAAAGAGAAAATTAAGATACATTTTTATAAAGTTAAAGCACATACTGGAGTAAAATATAACGAGCTTGCTGATGAGCTTGCTAAACAAGCGGTAAATAAATAGGAGCGATTATGCACATACTATTATTTGTTCTCGTTGGGGGACTATTAATTAAATTCTTTACGATTAGTTTTTTAAACAAGGAGAGAATTCATTTCTCTTTTGATGAGAGAAGATATTTCACTGATGAAAAAAGCATTGCCAAAGTGATGAGAATGAAACTACAAGTTAAAGAAAGAGTGTTTTTTGTAGTGATGATAGTCCTTTATCTTGCAGCGATTATCGTATATTTCTCGGGAAATAATGAATTTGGTATTTGGTTGTTAATGTCAGTGGTCATCTTACAACTCGTCATGAATATGGTTACTGATTTTTCTCTATATCGAACATTTTACGACAAGGCCAATCTAGTAATGCTTGTGATTTGGTTATTTGCTATTGTTGGTGTCGTTGTATTAACTAATGTCTACATTATTTAAAATGAAGAGGGAGCACATATGACTGATAAAAAACTGATTTTTTTCGATATTGACGGTACGCTTTATAACTCGGATAAAAAAGTGCCAGCAAAAGCTCAAGAAGCCATTTTGAAATTAAAAGATGAGGGCCATATTGTTGCTATTGCAACCGGTCGTGGACCATTTATGTTCAAAGAATTGAGAGAATCACTTGGCATAGAGACTTATATTAGTTACAACGGTCAATATATTGTCTATGAAGGAGAAGTCATTTATCAAAATGCTATCTCTGAAGAAACGCTTGATGATTTAACAAAACGTGCCTACAAGAATGATCATCCTGTCGCTTATTGCGATGAAAATGATCTCAGGGTGAGTACTAGAGAGCATAATCATGTTAAAGAAGGGATTGGCTCTTTAAAGTTAAACTTCCAAGTAAATGAAGATCGTTCTTACTATCAAAATAACGATATTTATCAAGCTTTACTTTTCTGTGAAGAGGGTGAAGAAGATCCATATATTAAAGCCTTTGATGACGTGTATTTTCTTAGATGGCATGAGTTTGCCACAGACGTCATACCTAAAGGTGGATCTAAGGCTAAAGGTATTGAAATGTTAATAGAAAAAATGGGAATTGACTTAGCTCAAGTTTACGCTTTTGGAGATGGACCTAACGATGTAGAGATGCTCAGTTTAGTTAAAAATAGTGTTGCTATGGGTAATGGCGTCGATGAAGTAAAAAGAGTGAGTCGCTACCAAACAGGTCACGTTGATGACAATGGTTTAGTAGAAGGATTAGAGATGACTGGTTTAATATAAACCAGTCATTTTTATGTTTATACAAATACACTAAGGGTATTGATAACTGTTAGGAAGATAGGTTAGTCTTATTTATAATTATTCTAAATAAGACTTGATTAATATTTTCCTGCTTGCTATAATGAATATATAGATAAGAATGATTCTAAATAAGAAGTTGCGAAAAATGAAGTTTATATAAAGAAAAGGGAAAGGTGATTTTATAATGGTACAAGTAAAAGAAAAAGCAGCAGTAATCGAGGCACTTAACAAACAACTCGCTAACAACACAGTATTATGGACTAAATTACACAACTATCACTGGTACGTTAAAGGACCTAACTTCTTCTCACTACATGCTAAATTTGAAGAACTATATGATGCAGTAGGTATTTACGTTGATGATTTAGCAGAAAGAATCCTTACTTTAGACGGTGAGCCAATTGCTAAATTAACAGAAGCACTTGAAGAATCAAGTATTGATGAAGCTGAATATGGTTTAGATGCTAAAGCTATGGTTAAACAATTAACTGAGGACTTTGAAGTATTATCAGCTGAACTTGCTCAAGCAGTTAAAACTGCAGATGAAGCAGGAGATGACCGTACTGCAGATATGTTCACAGGTATTTCTCAAGATATCGAGAAAAATAACTGGATGCTTAAATCATATTTAGGCCAATAATAAAATTTTTAACTCAATATTAAACAAAAAGCGACGTCACTGTGACGTCGCTTTTTCGTCATGTATTCTGATTAAGATTACTCTACCACGAATAGATAATGACCAATTGTTTGGCTGAGTTCTACATTCTCTTTGGTCGTTTTATTTTCTATGAAGAGTAAGTCTAGCTTTTTATCACTACCAGTTATAATAATCTGGTCTTGGACATTTAAATTCGCACGTTTAAAATATTGAACTAATTTTTCTTCATTCAACATACGAGAAATGGTCACTGTTTTACCAATTTTAACATCGGATAAGCGTACAGAAACTTTTTCTTGTTGATCCATTAAGTCTAGAGGGATCGCACCACCATGTGGGCAGTGTGTTGGATAATCTAAATAAGCTTCTAGTCGATCTGCTAATATATCGCTTGTGGAATGCTCTAGTAATTCAGCTTCGTCGTGAACTTCATCTTGTGAAAAATTAAGGTTTTTCACGAGAAACACTTCCCATAAACGATGTTTTCTTATTAAACGTTTAGCATATTCAGCGCCTTCTTTTGTTAGCTTAGAGCCTTTATAAGGAATATATTCAACCCAACCTGTCTTAACCAAGCTGTTCATCATCTCTGTTACTGTTGGTGGGGCAATACCTAAACGTTCTGCAATTTCTTTATTAGGAACTTGAATCTTCCAAGCGCCGAGTTCAAACAATACTTTTAAATAATCTTCTTTAGTGGGGCTCATGGTTACCCTCCATTCACAAAGTTCATCACTAATTATGAAGAACTTTTATGGAACTGGCAAATGAATTTTACTTAAGATTGGACCATCTTTTCTAAATAAGAATACAAGAAAGAAGCTAATCATAGAGATGACAGCGACACTTCCTGAAATCGAAGTATCGGTTAAGTAACCAAAAGTACCACCGACTAAACTGTTGATAGCGGCAAACATTAGACTAATCCATATCATGGTTGATAATTTTTTAGATAATAAAAAAGCTGTTGCAGCTGGAGCCGTGAAGAAACTAATGACCAGTATAGTGCCAACTGCATCAAAGGCAGTAACAGCAGTGACTGAAACTAAAGACATCAAACTGTAGTAAATAATGCTTGTTGAAAAGCCTGAAACTATTGAGTAGACAGGGTCGAAACTTGATAGTTTAAGCTCCTTGTAAAATAAGGCGACGAATGTGACGTTAATCAGTAATACAATGGCTAACTGCCATAATGCGTAAGGTAGATCGATTCCTAAAATTTCTATTCTATTAAGCGGTGCAAATAGTACCTGACCCATGAGGACGATATCAAGATCTAGATGAATATTATCTAAGTATTTACTAACTAAAATAACGGCTAGGGCAAAGAGGGATGTAAAGACTAGGCCAGTCGCTGCATCTTTAGAAACGAGTTTTGACTGACCTATAACTTCAATAAGATAGACGGTGATCAAACCAACTAGGGTTGCTCCAATAATCAAAAGAGGTGAACGTAAGTCATTTGTTATAAAAAATGCGATGACAATTCCAAGTAAGATAGTATGGCTAATCGCATCTGTTGTCATTGCTTGGCCTCTTAAAACTAAAAAGACACCGAGTAGTGCGGTTGATAGGGCAGTGAGTAGTAAGACGAGCAATACTTCTATCATAGTTGATTACCGACCCTTCTTTTATTTATTAATGCTTTGATGGGTCCACTTGGTGCAACAATTAAAGAAATTAAGAGGGCACAAGAAAGTACTAAGATAATCGCTGGCCCTGTTGCAATACCGACAAATGCTGTGGACAGATAAGTACCTATAAATGCAGATATCCCAGCTACAATCATGCCGAGAGCTAAAACATAAGGATAGCTTGTACACCATAGACGTCCGATTACAGTGGGTGCAATCAGTAAGTTTACAATTAGGATCGCACCGACAGCTTTCAGCCCAACAGCAATTAGGGAAATCGTCATAATTAAAACCAGACCATTCATTAAAGATTGTTTGATTCCGAGCGTTTGACTAAAGGTTTGGTCAAAAATATATATTTTTATAGGTTGATAAAATACATAGAATAAGAGAAGACTGACCACGGCTGCAGCTATAATTAAATACACATCACTTCTAAGCATGTAGGCGGCTTGACCAAATATGAAGTCATCGATCCCTTGTGAACCATTAAAGTTTGGGTGCCCTTGAACATAGCTTTTTAAGACAAGACCTAGTCCGAAAAAACCACTTAGAATAAGGGCTAGAGCACTATCTAAAGTAACTTTTGAATGATCTGTTATCTTCTGAATTAAGTGAAAAGCTAAGATGCCAAAGACGATTGCACCAATAATTAAGTAAGCACTATCTAAAACACCGAAGATCATAAATGCTAAGACTACACCTGGAAAAGTTGCATGCCCGATTGCATCTCCAATTAAACTCTGTCCTTTAAAGACGGATATAGAACCGATACAAGCACATGCGACTGCTAAAACCAAAGTGCCTAGCATCACAATGATGAATGAATAAGAAGAAAGAATATCCACTATTCATCACTCATTTCATAGTAAGTATTTTTAATATTTCCTTCTGTCAAAACATCATTAACACTACCCGATGCTTGGATAGTTTGATTGAGCATGATGACATGATCGAAGTAGTCTGGAACTGTGGATATATTATGATGAACGATGAGGAAGGTTTTGCCTTTTTCTTGCAGGTTCTTGATGGTTTCCATAATCAAGGCTTCTGTCTTAATATCAATACCTTGAAGCGGTTCATCCATAATGTATATATCAGCTTCTTCTGCCATGGCACGTGCTAAAAACACCCTCTGTCTCTGTCCACCTGACAGTTGTGAAATTTGTCGATCTTTAAACTTGATCATCTTCATTGCTTTTAAAGCATTTAAAGCAATGTCTTTATCCTCTTTACTCGGTCTCTTAAACCAACCCATATGGCTATATCGTCCCATGATAACAACGTCCAAAACAGTAGTTGGAAAATCCCAATTGACATCACCTTTTTGAGGCACATAGGCAATCTTTTGGCGTGCCTTTTTGGAATCATCACCTTCTATTGAGACTTGTCCTGTGACTCTTTTTTCTAAGGACAGAATAGCTTTAATCAAAGTAGACTTACCCGCACCATTAGGACCGACAATTGCTGTTCTGGATGCTCTTTTTAATTTCAAATTTATATTTTCTATGGCAATCTTTCCTTGGTATGCCACAGTTAAATCTTGTGTTTCAATCGCATAATCAAACAAAATACCCGCTCCTTATTTTAAATTATCTACAATCGTATCGATATTATGTTTATACATAGTGATGTAACTATCACCAACGTTTCCTTCTTTAGCTAAAGAGTCTGATAGTAATTTATCGTCTTCATTATTAACAAGTTCTACGTCCTGACCTTTAGAGGAAACAATCTCTTTAAGTCTCTTCATCTGATTAGGGTTGGTAGTGGTCTCTAAGAAAATAGATTTAATATTATTGTCTACAATGATATTAGCTGTTTCTTCAATTGCTTGATTGGAAACTTCACCATCTGTTGAAAATCCTTGTGGCGCATGAACGCGTATATCTTGTGTCAGTGCTAAATAACCAAAAGCATCATGAGGAGTGATTAAAATTCTCGATTCTTGTGGAATCTCATCTATTCTATTCTCTACATAAACTTGAAGTTCATTAAGTTCTTTAATATATGCCTCATAGTTTTCTTCATATTGTTCTTGAGCTGATGGATTATTCTTGACGAGTACTTCTTTAACCTCAGTAAAAGCTTGTTTGTAAAGCTCTATATCAAACCAGAAATGTGGATCTGTCATTGTTTCACTTCCTTCTTTCATTTCTGTTAAATGACTCGTCTCAAAATTTCGAGTGATGGAAGTACCTTCTTTAAGTAAATCAGCCATTCTCCCTTCAAAATTTAAGCCGTGATATAAAACATAATCAGCCTGATCAATTTTTCTTAAATCACTAGCCTTAGGCTCATACACATGGGGATCCTCCCCTGCTGGAATAAGGAGCTCCACGTTATAGCCTTCAATATTATTTTCTAAAACAGACACCATATCATTTATAAAAGTCGTGGTTACAACGATATTTTCCTTGCTATTAGCTGCCGCTTCATCCTTAGAACAAGCGACGAGAAAGGAAGAAAGCAAAAGTATTATAAGGGGTAGTAGTTTTTTCATATGTAGTTCTCCTTGGTTATCCTAAATTTAATTATTAGGTTACCCTAAATATAAAAATTCGTCAAACCGAATAAACCGTGAGACAAAAAAACCTGACAATCTCAAAGTTCAGATTGCCAGGTTTTTTATTTATAGTATTAATCTATTTCTCTTGGGTTAGTTGCCCACATTTCACTATTTTTAACAAAGGTTCTTGGATGGATTTTTAAGTTATTTACGATAATATCTGCAATATCTTCTGGGTGTGTCATCGTTTCTGGATCAAGACTCGGCTCTCTAGTTAGTACTGCTGATGGTGTGAGGTAAGAAACTCTTATATTATCTTTTCTCACTTCTCTCATGACGCCTTCAGTTAAGCCAATTACTGCATGCTTTGAAGCAGAGTATAGAGCACTAGTGGCAGAGGCGCGCAGGCCAGAGACTGAAGCAATATTGACGACATCTCCACTTTGTTTGTCTTGCATGTGAGGAAGAGCCGCTTTCATCACATAATACATTCCAAATACGTTGACATCGATCATTTGTCTAAACATGTCTTCATTATCATCAAAAAATGAGCCGCCACCCATAATACCAGCATTGTTGATTAAAATATCAATTTTACCAAATTCCTCAATAACAGAAGATACAATTTCGTCAGCTTCTATTTTATTTGAAACATCTCCGCGTACAGCAATGGTAGATACCTTGTATTGATTTAATGTTTGTAAAGCCTCTTTTAAAGTATCTTCATTTCTTGCTGTAATTGCGACATTGACACCTTCACGAGCTAAGGCTTCTGCGGTTTTAAGGCCGATCCCCTTAGAACCACCAGTAATGAGTGCAGTTTTTCCAGATAAATCCTGCATATTCTCTCCTCCTGATTTCAATTGATATTATGAAATACTATCATTTTTAAGTATAATGAAAGTGATAAAATAATTAAATCGATATGCCTAATAACTGAGGAGGGGAAATACATGACAGAACGTGGTCAAACGAATATATTTGATGATGTGCTTAAAGAAAACGAATCATTTGTTATTGTAGTACAAGAAGTGATGGATAATAATGGTGCGCTAACAAAAAAGATCTTACGTGAATATCCAAGCTTAGATCACACAGCAATGAAAAATCTCTTTGAACATTTAAAAGATACTTACACAAATGAACCACATAGTGAGTATGGTAGCTACTTTGACATTACTGTCTATACGAATGAGGATTATGCGGCAGAAAATATTTATGCACATACTAAGAAGTATAGAAACAGAAAAGAATGGACAAAAACCTCGAAATAAAAGGAGTAAGCAATATGAGAATGGTAGATATTATCGCTAACAAACGCGACGGCAAAGAACTAACTAAAGAAGAAATTGAGTTTTTTATCAATGGCTATACCAAGGGAGAAATTCCTGACTATCAAGCTTCAGCTTTATTAATGGCAATTTTCTTTAATGATATGACTGCACAAGAGTCGGCAAACTTAACTATGGCAATGGTAAATTCAGGAGATCAAATCGATTTATCAGCTATTGAGGGCGTTAAAGTTGATAAACATTCCACAGGCGGAGTTGGTGACACGACGACTCTAGTATTGGCGCCACTTGTAGCAGCCTTAGATATTCCAGTAGCTAAAATGAGTGGACGTGGGCTTGGCCACACAGGTGGAACCATTGATAAGTTAGAAGCACTGGATGGTTTCCACGTGGAACTTAGCCAAGAAGATTTTGTAAATCTCGTTAATAAAGATAAGCTAGCAGTTATTGGTCAATCAGGAAATCTAACACCTGCCGATAAATTAATTTACGCACTACGTGACGTTACAGCAACTGTAAACTCTATTCCACTTATTGCAAGTTCGATTATGTCTAAAAAAATTGCAGCAGGTGCTGATGCTATCGTCTTAGATGTAAAAGTCGGTGATGGTGCATTTATGAAGACTGAAGAAGATGCAGTTCAACTTGCAAAAGCGATGGTGGAAATTGGGAATAATGTAGGTCGTCGTACCATGGCAATTATTTCTAGTATGGAAGAACCACTAGGTTATGCAATCGGGAATGCTAATGAAGTTCGTGAAGCGATAGACACGCTAAAAGGCGAAGGACCAGAGGACTTAAAAGAGTTATCTCTAACTTTAGCAAGTCAAATGGCAGTCGCGAGCGGTAAAGTTCAGACTACAGAAGAAGCACGTGAACTTTTAGAAAAAGTCATTGCAGATGGTTCAGCCTTAGAAAAATTCAAAGCGTTTGTTAATAATCAAGGTGGCAATGGCAGTCTCGTTGATCAACCTGAAAAACTTCCTACTGCAAAATATAATATTGATGTTTTAGCGACAGCCAGTGGTTATGTAGATAGCATTGATGCAGAACAAGTCGGTGTTGCAGCGTCTATTCTTGGTGCAGGACGCCAGACTAAAGAAGATGAGATTGATCTTGCTGTAGGTATTATTCTCCATAAGAAAGTTGGAGATGCAGTTAAAGAAGGCGATGTACTTGCGACTTTAGAAGCGAATACTGAAGCAGTTGAGGATGTTGTGAAAAAAGTACAAAATAGCTACCACTACGGACAAGATCAAAAACAAACTAAACTAATCAAACGCATAATTACTGCTTAGGTGAGGAGACAAAATATGATTGAAGAATTAATTCCACAATATAAATTACTAGAAGAAAGCTTCCAAAATAAGGTGAAAAAACAATTTGATGAGCTTGATCTAAATCTCATTAAACATGTATATCAAGATGTTTATCTTACTGGCAATGAAGTTGACTTAACAAAGATTGAAGAAGTGCCTTACGTCTTAAAAGAAGATTTAAATCTTGACGTAGTGACTGAAAAAGCAAAAAAAGCAATCAATGATGGTGAGGTTGCTGTTGTACTACTTGCTGGTGGCCAAGGAACCCGTTTAGAACACACTGGGCCAAAAGGTACTTTTTCTTTTGAAGGTGTGTCTCTATTTGAATTACAAGCGAGACAATTACTTCAATATAAAAAAGTTGATGGCTCACTACCAGTGCATTGGTACATTATGACGAGTGACATTAACCATGAGGAGACTGTTTCATTCTTTAAAGAACATACTTATTTTGAAGTGCCTGAAGAAAACATTCATTTCTTTAAACAGGAGCATTTCCCGCCACTTTCAAAAGATGGAGAACTCCTCTTAACACCTGATAAAGATATCATGCTAACGCCGAATGGTAATGGTGGAATTTTTGCTTCTCTAAAAAATAGCGGTATGTTGGAAGACATGGAAGCTCGCGGTGTCACAACAGTCTTTATGAACAACGTTGATAATGTTGTAGTTAAAGTGCTAGATCAAGCTTTAGTTGGCTTGCACTTAGAAGATGGCAATGATGTGACATCTAAATCCATTACGCCTAAAGAAGGCGAATCTGTTGGACGTCTTGCAGTAATCGACGGCTTTAAAGGTGTTGTTGAATACACTGAATTACCTGAAGGTAGTGAATATCAGTTCACCAACGGTAATATCGGGATTCACGTTTATAGTATGAATTTTCTACATGAGGCAGCAGATGGGGCGATGCCATACCATTTAGCTTTGAAAAAACTTGAACATTTAGGGCCTAGTCTTGAAGTGACTAAAGAGGAAGTCTTGAAGTTTGAGAAATTCTATTTCGATGCTTTTAAATATGCAGGTAAACATAATACCTTACAAGTAGATAGAAAAGGTGAATTTTCACCACTAAAAAACAAAGTGGGCAATGACAGCATCGAAACAGCCTTTAAGGATTTAGAGGAAGAAGGATTGATTTAATGACTGAAGAGTCAAGACACATGAATGATAACTATGAAGGAGAAAAGGTTTCATCGAGAATTGAGAGAACCTTAAAAAATGTTGTGCCCTTAAGTTTTGGCGAAGAAGTTGCTAATGCGGTCAGCCATGGTGTTGCGGCGATTATCTTTATCTTCTTACTACCATTTACTGCTGTGTTCATGTACGTGAATGGTGGAGTTGATCATGCCGTTGGAGGTTCAATATTTGTCATCAGCATGTTACTAATGTTCTTGACTTCCACTCTCTATCATTCAATGGCTCATAATACGAGCCATAAGTATGTGATGAGATTGTTGGATCATAGCTTTATCTATATCGCAATTGCAGGAACTTATACACCAATTGCGATATCCGTTGTCGGTGGTAAATTTGGTATCATCATCTTGGTGGTTCAGTGGCTGGCGACAATTTTAGGTATCTTGTATAAAGTCTTAGCACCAGTTGTGAATGAGAAGGTCAGTTTGACCATTTATTTAGTCATGGGTTGGTCAGCAGTCGCATTTATACCAGCAGTCATTACTAATACTTCTTGGGTGTTTATCGCACTTATTCTTCTCGGTGGCATTTTTTACACTATCGGTGCTTGGTTCTACGCACAAAAAACACGTAAGTATTTCCATGTCATCTGGCATTTCTTTATTATTGCTGCAGCGATTTGCCATTATCTAGCGATAGTTTTCTACATTTAATGAATAGATACAGAAGAATAATTAAAAGAGGATGGTCTTATGAAAATTGTATTTTACGGTGCTGGTAATATGGCTAGCGCAATCTTTACGGGGATGATCCATAAAGGTATTGTCGATGCTAAAAACATTTATATTACTAGTAAATCTAACAGGGTAGCAGCTATGGCTTTTAAAGAGTCTCTTGGCTTAAACGTGTCTTATAACGATAAAGAACTCTGTGAAGATGCAGATTATATAGTGCTTGCTTCTAAACCCCAAAACTTTACTGATGTGGCCGAGAGAATTAAAGCCCACTTAAGTAAGAAAACTAAGCTCATTTCGATTATGGCAGGCATTCGCATTGATACTGTACTCGAAGTATTTGGAACGGCTAATCCAGTCGCCCGCATTATGCCAAATACCAATGCCATGGTTCAACATTCAGTGAACGGTATCGCTTTTTCGGATAACTTTGAAGATAAAGATGAACTTATTCACTTAATGGCAAGCTTTGGTAAAAATGTTGTCGTTGAAGAAGATGGTATGGATAACATTACTGCTGCTACTGGCTCAGGACCAGCATTTTTATACTACATTTATGAACAGTATGCTAATAGTTTAATTGAGCTCGGTTTTTCAGAGGAAGATGCACAAGCGCTAACACGTGAGTTAGTCATTGGAACAGGGAAAACTTTACTTGAAAGAGATGAATCTTTTGAGCAGTTGAGAAAAGATATTACATCTAAGGCAGGCACTACAGAAGCGGGTCTAGATACTCTGTCTGAATTTAAGTTGCAAGAAATGATCTTTAAAACTTTAGGTTCTGCTAGAGATCGCAGCAAAAAACTAAGTGAACAATAAATGAAACGATCAATACTTTCATATATAATTATATATGAAAGTATTTTTTATGAGGATGGATACGATGGCTGATTTATATTTTAATGGAACAATCTATACTATGACTGGTGAAAACGAAACACAGGAAGCAGTCTTAGTTGAAGATAACAAAGTAAAAAGAACAGGAAGTTATGAAGAACTAAAGGAACAAGCGGATCACTTTATCGATTTACAAGAAAAAACCATGATGCCGGCTTTAACTGATGTCCATCAACATTTGATTATGATTGGTAAAAAACTAGCATCTCTAGCCTTAGATGATGTTACGGATATTGACCTTATGAAAGAAAAAGTAGCTAGTTTTGATTCTGGTCATCAGTGGAATAACATTTTAGGCTACGATGAAAACAACTTTGATAATCAATATAAAATAAAGATTGATGAACTAGATCAACTGACGTCCAAACCAACTTTAATCACTAGAATATGTTCACACGCTGGAGTAGTGAATTCAGAAGCTTTTAAGAGAGCTGGAATTGCTGATGATGTGAAAGATCCTGAAGGTGGCTACTTCGAAAGAGATGAAGAAGGTAAGTTAACAGGTTGGGTATATGACAAAGCGTTTGAAATGATGAGAGCGGCCACTGTTGATGATACAGTTGAGTCTATTTCTAAAGATATTACAAGAGCTGTTAAATACATGCAGTCACTAGGTATAGCAAATGTGCATACAGAAGATCTAGCATACTATGGTGATTTTAACGTACCATTAGATGCTTATCTTTCTACACTTGGGGAAGATGGTCTTAAATTCCGTGTGAACTTGCTAACTCATGAACAGGTCTATGATGATGTTGTCAAAGCTAACAAGACATATAAGCCGAATTATGTTGAGAGAGATGCTATGAAAATCTTTGCCGATGGTGCTTTCGGGGCAAAAACTGCACTTGTCAGTGAGCCTTATGAACACACGGATCAACACGGACTCCAAATTCACTCTAAAGAAAAGCTAGAGGCGATGGTTAAAAATGCGAGAAGTAATGATGACGCGATTGCTGTTCATATGATTGGTGACCAGGCAATAGAAATGGTACTTGATGCGATTGAAAAATATCCAGTGGCAAAAGGTAAGCATGACAGATTGATTCATATCAGCTTACTTAGACCGGATTTAATTGAGCGCATGTCGAAACTGCCAGTGGTTTGTGATGTTCAACCCACCTTTTTAACTTCAGACATGCCGTGGGTAGAAGAATACATCGGTTCAAATCGTGCGAAGTATTTATATCCTTTTAAAACTTTACTTGATAAAGGACTCATTTTAGGTGGCTCATCCGATGCACCGATAGAGAAAGTTAATCCTTTCTTAGGCATTCATGCTTTGATTACACGTCAAGATGGTGGCACAGTTTATAATCCGAATGAAGTCGTTGAACGTTTTGAAGCCTTTAAAATGTATACGAGCGAAGCAGCTAAAATTGTTTATAGAGAAGATGTACAGGGACAAATAAAAGAAGGATATTTTGCGGACTTTATCGTCTTAGATCGTGATGTGATGAAGGTTGAGGCAAATGAGTTAAAAGAGACAAAGGTTTTAAAAACAATCATCGATGGAGAAACAGTATTTGAGATGTAAGAATCTGTTCAATATTAGAAGATATTAGTCAGGGATATCTTGTGTTATCATAAATCTAATTGAAACAAGTTGAAGAAGGAGCGTTTACATGGTTACTGAAAGTCAGGTAAGAGAGATTGTTGGCGACTTAAATGATCCAATTTTAAATGTGCCAATCAGTGAAACAGAGGGGCTTATCGAGTTAAGTATTAAAGAAGAAAAAAACCACGTGAGTTTGAAGATTGCAATTGGACGTGAGGGAGGCCAAGAACAATTAGACCTTCAGATGAAGATTGTAAACCTTCTTAAAGAAGCGGGAGCTGACAGTGTAGGCTTAAGATTTACTGAACTACCAGATGAAACAATCGAGAAATTCCGTTCAACTAGAGGAGCAGCAATGGAACTTGGCTTTACTTTAGGACAGACGGAGTTTATCTCCATTGCATCTGGTAAAGGTGGCGTAGGTAAATCAACAGTAGCTGTCAATCTAGCTGTTGCTCTAGCAGCAAAAGGTAAAAAAGTGGGTCTGATCGATGCAGACATTTATGGTTTCAGTGTCCCCGACATGATGGGGATTACTGAAAGACCTGAACTTGATGGTGAGAGAATTATCCCCGTCAAACGCTTTGGAGTAGAGGTCATTTCAATGGCTTTCTTCGTCGAAGAGAACACACCAGTTATTTGGAGAGGGCCGATGCTTGGTCAAATGCTAACCAGCTTTTTTGAAGAAGTAAACTGGGGTGACTTAGACTATCTACTATTAGACCTACCACCAGGAACAGGTGACGTGGCATTAGATGTTCACCAAATGTTACCACATAGTAAAGAAATAATCGTAACGACGCCACATCCAACAGCAGCATTTGTAGCTGCTCGTGCAGGTGCTATGGCACAACATACAGATCATGAAATTATTGGGGTCATCGAAAACATGTCTTACTTTGAAAGTAAGGAGACTCGTAAAAAAGAATACATCTTTGGTTCAGGTGGTGGGCAAAAGCTAGCAGATGAATTAAACACTGAGCTTTTAGGTCAACTACCATTAGGTCAGCCAGACTGGGATGAAAAAGACTTTGCACCTTCTGTCTATAAGGATGATGAAATTAGTCGGGTATATGAAGCCATTGCAGATAAAGTGATTGGGGAATCAGCTAAATGACATCAAAGTATTTAGTTAAATTCTACTTTGTCACACTATTGATTGGTGCTACCATCACAACCTTGATTAGTTTAGTTACTGAATACGATTCAGTAACTACCTTTCTTTTTCAAGGAGAGTTTGGAGACTTCTTTGTTGGTCTTATCTACTTAATAGGATATGGGCTATTAATCGCCACAGTCAGCCAAGTGGTTTTCTACATATATCTATTTATTAATCCATTAGGTTTAGGGATCTTTAGATCGTTTTGGCCATATATACAAATACTCCTAATATTATATGCGATATTTGATCTCTTCTATTTAAGATTCAGAGAAGTAGGTACTGCTCACGAATCAACATGGTCTTATGTCTGGATTCCAATCATTATAGTCATCGCTGCATTTATCGTTGCTTTCTATAAGAATAAAGTATCTGAGACAAACGTCTTCATCCCTTCTTTATTCTTTATGATCTTTATGACTTCTATAACTCTGATTCCTTTTATATCAGTAGAAGATACGGAATGGATATATCGTTCAGTATTTACAGTTATTATCACGAATGCTTATCAACTACTCAGAATGCCTAAGTATATAGAAGATTCTAAACAAGATAAGATTAGAAGAGGTAAGACAACAAAGGCGGATTATAACGAACAAAAGAGAGCTGAATTAGAAAAAGAACAAGCTCTAAGACAAGAAAAGAATAAGAAACAAACGAAGACGAATAAGAAAATGGGTTATAAAAATCAAACAAGAATGGCAAGAAAAAGTAAGAAAGATAAGTAATGCTGAATAAATTTACAAAGAGGAATGCCGCCAAATCAAGCTTTGGCGGCATTTCTATATATTTTTTATAAATAAATAAGAAAATGTGTTGACGGTTAAGAAATAACTTGATAAGATATAAAAGTCGTCAAAACAAGACGTAATCAAAAAATAACAAACTTAACATTAATTTAATAAAAGTCTTGCAAAAGATTTTTAGATATGTTAAGATAACTAAGCATTAAGAAAAGAACATTGAAAACTGAATGACAATATGTCAACGTTTAATTCCGATAAAAACAGACTTCTTTAAGAAGTTACTTGAGGCGCACAAGGCAAACGCAAAACGTGATATTGAATTATCACACGAGAGCTTAGACAAGTTTTCCAATCATGGAGAGTTTGATCCTGGCTCAGGATGAACGCTGGCGGCGTGCCTAATACATG
>NZ_CAJEWD010000002.1 GCF_903994045.1 Jeotgalicoccus meleagridis | reverse complement strand
ATAGCAAAATCTCGGCTTTTGGCAATGCGTGAGATTTTGCTATTAAGGTAAGTTGTTCTAGTAAGGTGATTATATAATATGACTAATGAAAACTCAATTGAACAAGCTAAAGAAGTAAAGCCGAAAGGACGCTATTTTACATTCTTGTTGTATCCAGAATCGATACCAGAAGATTGGGAAACTCAACTCGAAATGTTAGGTGCACCTATCGCGATTAGTCCAATTCATGATAAAGATAAAAGTGATTCAGAGTTTCAAGAATATAAAAAGGCACATTATCATGTAATTTATGTAGCAGCTAATCCTGTTACATCACATAGTGTGAGAATGAAAATACAAAGGATTTTAGGTAAAGAAAGTGTAGCGAAAGTACAATTTGTAAAACAGAATATGGAGAATATGTATTTGTATTTAACACATGAATCAAAAGACGCGATAGCAAAAAACAAGTACAAATATGACAAAAAAGACATCAAGGAATTGAACAATTTTGATTTGGATCGTTACATCACATTAGATGTCGAAGATAAAGATGATATGTTGAATGATATATGTGACATGATTGATGAACACGACTTAGCCAACATGAGAGAATTAAGACGATTTGTAAAACGATATGGTGCAGAATATAACTTACCGAGTATGAAGATTATTAATTCAGTTTTACGTTCACATACAGGACTGCTTAGATTATATTTCGATGCAGTATATCAAGAGCGAAAATATGGACGGACTGACTATGATAAAACAACAGGAGAAATCACTTGAATTTGAACTTTAGGACTATCACAAGATAGTCCTTTTTCGCATAAGCGAAAACTGGTTTTAAGCCGTCTGCAAGACCACACGAACTAACGACTTATGTAATAAGTCTAGTGTGTTAGACTTTATCTAAGAATTTAAAGTTATCATAGCTGGAGGTGTCGTATGTCTTATTCAATTTTGAGGGTAGCTAGAGTGAAAGGTTCAAGTAATTCTAAAGGCATTCAAAAACACAATCAAAGAGAAAATAAAAATTATAATAACAAAGATATTAATCACGAAAACACGTATAAAAATTATGATTTAATTAACGAAAATAAGATTGATTATAGCGAAAAAATTGAGGATACAATTCATGCAAATTATTCAGGTAAACGTGCAATTCGAAAAGACGCAATTAAACATGTGGACGGATTAATTACGAGTGATAATGAATTTTTTAATAAGCTAAACGAAGAAGAAACTAATCAATTTTTTAGAGATAGTTTAGACTTTTTAGAGCAAGAATACGGAAAAGAAAATATGCTATATGCGACTGTTCATCTTGATGAAAAAGTACCGCATATGCACTTTGGTTTTGTGCCTTTGACAGATGACGGTAGATTGTCTGCAAAAGAGAAATTAGGTAACAAGAAAGCAATGACTGAACTGCAAGATAGATTTAATCAATATGTGAATGCTAAAGGATATAAGTTACAACGTGGAACTGCAAAAGAAGTATCTGAAAGACAACATCAAGATATTGATAAATTCAAAAAGGAAACAGAATATCATAAACAAGAGTTAGCGACTGTTCAAAAGGATCTGACGAAACTAGAAAAGCAGTTAGACGCTCATATAAGCGATTTAAGAGCTTCTAGTGATTTCGAGTACGAAAATGAGGTAGAGGTCAAAAAAGGCTTTCTAACGGGTCGAGAAGAGCTAGAAACAGGGCGTAAGGTTGTTTCTGCGGAAGAATTCGAGAGAATACAGCGAACTGTGACGTCTGCTCGTGATGTGCTTGATGATTATGAAAAGATTAGAGAAACTGATTTTTTCAAAGAAAATGAGGAATTAAAGAGTAAGAATCTAAAGTATGCTGCGTTCAGTATTGAGACAGATAAAGAAAACAAGAAACTCAAAAAAGAGTATGAAGAATATAAGGAGTTATTTACTAAGTATCAAAAACTAACGAGAGGGCTTTATACAACGCTTAGAGATAGCTTTCAAGGCTTTGACAAGGTATATGACAATATCAGTAATAAACTTCAACAAAACGATAAGACGGCAGTTTTTGGGCAGTTTATGGACTTTGTGAAAGAGGAAGTGCGTGAACAAGAGCGAACAAAACAAAGAGATATTGATATTGAGAGGTAACGTCTGTTTATGCCGAGAAAACATTTTGTTGGGAAAAGCAATCGAATTAAACTCGAGTGCAGTTGTGGTGTAGCCACGACTGCAACTCAAAGAGTTTTTCAGATTGCGAAAGGTTCACAACAAAATGGAAATTGGAATAAAGAGTGAAAAGATCTCTGCAAAATCAGAGGTCTTTTTTTGCTTTTTAGGGTTAGATTTTTACTTTGGGCTACAAAAAAGGGGGGACTACTACGACCCCCCTTTTAAGTGCCGAGTGCCAAAACATAGATTGTGAAGGGTTTTAGCCTTTAATATCAATGGTTATAGCGATTTTTCACAAAGCTACAAAATAGCTCCGTTTTGGGCTACATTTGGATTTATTCAAATAAATAAACGTATATTTGTTGACTAAATGCATATATTTGTATATTGTTGACCTAAATAAAAAAGGAGGGAAGAAATGACACAGAAAAAGAGATACACGATTAATGTTACAGAAGATACTGCAAAAAAATTCGAGGAGTTAGTTGAACATTATGCAATGCAAAAATCAGCGGTAATGACTTTGTTGATTAGAGAAGAATATGAAAGAAAGGAATTAGAGCAAAAAAAATAGCAAAATCTCGGCTTTTGGCAATGCGTGAGATTTTGCTATTAAGGTAAGTTGTTCTAGTAAGGTGATTATATAATATGACTAATGAAAACTCAATT
>NZ_CAJEWD010000001.1:1742-4736 GCF_903994045.1 Jeotgalicoccus meleagridis | reverse complement strand
TCGATGGATTAGTATTCGTCCGCTGAATGTGTTGCCACACTTACACGCCGAACCTATCAACCTTATCGTCTATAAGGCATCTATTGGGGAAATCTCATCTTGAGGGGGGCTTCATGCTTAGATGCTTTCAGCATTTATCCCGTCCATACGTAGCTACCCAGCTATGCCGTTGGCACGACAACTGGTACACCAGTGGTATGTCCATCCCGGTCCTCTCGTACTAAGGACAGCGCCTCTCAAATTTCCTACGCCCACGACGGATAGGGACCGAACTGTCTCACGACGTTCTGAACCCAGCTCGCGTACCGCTTTAATGGGCGAACAGCCCAACCCTTGGGACCGACTACAGCCCCAGGATGCGATGAGCCGACATCGAGGTGCCAAACCTCCCCGTCGATGTGAACTCTTGGGGGAGATAAGCCTGTTATCCCCGGGGTAGCTTTTATCCGTTGAGCGATGGCCCTTCCATGCGGAACCACCGGATCACTAAGTCCGTCTTTCGACCCTGCTCGACTTGTTGGTCTCGCAGTCAAGCACCCTTGTGCCTTTACACTCTATGAATGATTTCCAACCATTCTGAGGGTACCTTTGAGCGCCTCCGTTACTCTTTAGGAGGCGACCGCCCCAGTCAAACTGTCCATCTGACACTGTCTCCCAGCCGGATCACGGCTGCGGGTTAGAAGCTCAACCACACCAGGGTGGTATCCCACCAGTGCCTCCACATAAACTAACGTCCATGCTTCATTGGCTCCCACCTATCCTGTACAGGTGGAGTCGAGATTCAATATCAAACTACAGTAAAGCTCCACGGGGTCTTTCCGTCCTGTCGCGGGTAACCTGCATCTTCACAGGTACTATGATTTCACCGAGCCTCTCGTTGAGACAGTGCCCAAATCGTTACGCCTTTCGTGCGGGTCAGAACTTACCTGACAAGGAATTTCGCTACCTTAGGACCGTTATAGTTACGGCCGCCGTTTACTGGGGCTTCAATTCGTACCTTCGCTTGCGCTAAGCACTCCTCTTAACCTTCCAGCACCGGGCAGGCGTCAGCCCCTATACGTCACCTTTCGGTTTGGCAGAGACCTGTGTTTTTGGTAAACAGTCGCTTGGGCCTATTCACTGCGGCTTATATTTCTATAAGCACCCCTTCTCCCGAAGTTACGGGGTCATTTTGCCGAGTTCCTTAACGAGAGTTCGCTCGCTCACCTTAGAATTCTCTTCCCAACTACCTGTGTCGGTTTACGGTACGGGCAGAATATTACTTGCTAGCAGCTTTTCTTGGCAGTGTGAGTCCGTATGCTTCGCCTACTATTTTCGGCTCCCCATCACCACTCAACATTCATGCATGCCGGATTTGCCTAACATGCTGCCTCGTGGCTTGGACGCGCTCTTCCTTCCGCGCGCTCATCTTTTCCTACTGCGTCACTACTTCACTCAAATGCAATCTTCTGGTACAGGAATGTCTACCTGTTGGCCATCGCCTACGCTTTTCGCCTCGGCTTAGGTCCCGACTGACCCAGAGCGGACGAGCCTACCTCTGGAAACCTTAGTCGTTCGGTGGACGGGATTCTCACCCGTCTTTCGCTACTCACACCGGCATTCTCACTTCTAAGCGCTCCACATGTCCTCCCGGTCATGCTTCGCCGCACTTAGAACGCTCTCCTACCATTAAAATAAATTTTAATCCACAGTTTCGGTAATATGTTTAGCCCCGGTACATTTTCGGCGCAGCGTCACTCGACTAGTGAGCTATTACGCACTCTTTAAATGATGGCTGCTTCTAAGCCAACATCCTAGTTGTCTGTGCAACGCCACATCCTTTTCCACTTAACATATATTTGGGGACCTTAACTGGTGGTCTGGGCTGTTTCCCTCTCGACAATGGACCTTATCACCCACTGTCTGACTCCCATACATCACATCGATGGCATTCGGAGTTTGTCTGAACTCGGTAACCCGGGATGGGCCCCTTATCCAAACAGTGCTCTACCTCCACGATGCTAATATGAGGCTATACCTAAATATATTTCGGAGAGAACGAGCTATCTCCAGGTTCGATTGGAATTTCACCCCTACCCACAACTCATCCGGTCACTTTTCAACGTAAGTCGGTTCGGCCCTCCATTCAGTGTTACCTGAACTTCAGCCTGGTCATGGGTAGATCACCTGGTTTCGCGTCTACAAACATATACTCATTCGCCCGTTTCAGACTCGCTTTCGCTGCGGCTCCACATTCACTGCTTAACCTTGCATATATTCGTAACTCGCCGGTTCATTCTACAAAAGGCACGCCATCACCCCTTAACGGGCTCTGACTACTTGTAAGCGCACGGTTTCAGGTTCTATTTCACTCCCCTCCCGGGGTGCTTTTCACCTTTCCCTCACGGTACTGGTTCACTATCGGTCACCAAGGAGTATTTAGCCTTGGGAGATGGTCCTCCCGGATTCCAACGGAATTCCTCGTGTTCCGTCGTACTCAGGATACATTCTAAATTGATTCATCTTTCAACTACGGGACTCTTACCCCCTACGGTTGGCCTTCCCAGACCATTCGTTTAAATGTCTCAATCCGTTGTGAATGTCCTACAACCCCAGCAAATGCTGGTTTGGGCTCTTCCCGTTTCGCTCGCCGCTACTCAGGGAATCGATCTTTCTTTCTCTTCCTCTGGATACTAAGATGTTTCAGTTCTCCAGGTGTCCTTCGCTAACGCTATGTATTCACGTTAGGATAATACCTCGCGGTATTGGGTTTCCCCATTCGGAAATCTCCGGTTCATCGCTTACTTACAGCTCCCCGAAGCATATCGGTGTTTGTTCCGTCCTTCATCGGCTCTTGGTACCTAGGCATCCGCCGTGCGCCCTTCACTACTTAATCGTAATGAAATGTGTGAGTGTATCTTTCGATACATTTGCGTTCTCGTTTCTATTCGTCTCGAATATGAAATCTTTTTTCTCTTTACTTTACTTCTATACGGTTTTCAATGTGCAATACTT